>NZ_BCTL01000023.1 GCF_001571265.1 Cedecea neteri NBRC 105707 = ATCC 33855
AAGTGACGGTGACTTCCCCGAGTCGTTCACTAGTGCAATGGCTGCATATAAAACAGGACAAGAGGTGAACGGAATATTAACCGTCTCGGCATACAGATTATTTGTGCCTAAAGAACAACCTGCTCTATCCCCACCTTTAAATCACACAAATGATAATTATTTGCATTTAATTATAGCAGCAGCTATGTTTTATAGCACTTGCTATAAACGCTGAATCTATAATCACTCGTGAGGGAAGACGATGCCCGGGAAACTGAAGTTAACGCAAAGTATTGTCGCTGCCGCCGCCGCGCTGGCGATGCTGTTGGGTGCCGCTCAGGCGCAGGCAAAATTTAAGGCGATCACCACCTTTACTATCATCGCCGATATGGCGCAGAACGTGGCCGGGGACGCCGCCGACGTGGAGTCCATCACCAAGCCGGGGGCTGAAATCCATGAATACCAACCCACGCCAGGGGACATTCGTCGGGCACAGGGCGCTCAGCTAATTTTGACCAACGGGCTAAACCTTGAACTCTGGTTCGCGAAGTTTTATCAACATCTGAAAGGCGTGCCTGAAGTCATCGTCACCACCGGCATTCAGCCCACGGGCATCACCGAAGGCCCTTACAACGGCAAACCTAACCCTCACGCGTGGATGTCGCCGCAAAATGCGCTGATCTACGTCGATAATATCCGGGATGCGTTTGTTAAATACGATCCGGACAATGCCGCGACCTATACCCGCAACGCCGAAGCCTACAAGCAGAAAATCCAGCAAACCATCGAACCCCTGCGCAACGAGCTGGCAAAAATTCCGGCGGATAAGCGCTGGCTGGTCACCAGCGAGGGCGCATTCTCCTATCTTGCCAACGACTTTGGCCTGAAAGAACTCTATCTGTGGCCGATCAACGCCGATCAGCAGGGCACGCCGCAACAGGTACGCAAAGTGATCGACAGCATTCGGAAATACCAGATCCCGACGATCTTCAGCGAAAGTACCATTTCCGATAAGCCCGCTCGCCAGGCGGCCCGTGAGTCCGGCGCGCATTACGGCGGTGTGCTGTATGTCGACTCGCTGAGCGCGGCAAACGGCCCGGTCCCGACCTATCTTGATCTGCTGCGCGTCACCACCAGCACCATCGTTAACGGCATCAATGAAGGGCTGAAAAAATGAGTCGTCGCCCCGGCATCGTCGTTCAGGACGCCAGCGTCACCTATCGCAATGGCCATACCGCACTGCGGACGGCCAGCTTTGAAATTCCGACCGGCACCATTGCGGCGCTGGTCGGGGTCAACGGCTCAGGGAAATCCACGCTGTTTAAAGCGATCATGGGCTTTGTGCGCCTGGCCAGCGGCAGCATCTCGATTCTGGATATGCCCACGCGCAAGGCGCTACGCAACAACCTGGTGGCCTATGTCCCGCAGTCAGAGGACGTGGACTGGACGTTCCCGGTGCTGGTTGAAGATGTGGTAATGATGGGCCGCTTCGGCCACATGGGGATGCTGCGGATCCCCGGTAAGGCAGACAAGCTGGCGGTAGACAACGCCCTCGCTCGCGTAGGGATGAGCGACTTCCGCAAGCGCCAAATCGGCGAACTGTCCGGCGGGCAGAAAAAACGTGTATTTCTTGCCCGCGCGATTGCCCAGGACGGCCAGGTGATCCTGCTGGACGAACCGTTTACCGGCGTGGACGTGAAAACTGAAGAGCAGATAATCAGCCTGCTGCGCGAGCTGCGGGACGAAGGCCGGACGATGCTGGTCTCGACCCACAACCTCGGTGCCGTGACAGACTATTGCGACTACACCGTGCTGGTGAAAGGCACCGTGCTGGCCTGCGGCCCGACCGACGTCACCTTTACCCAGGCAAACCTGGAGCTGGCCTTCAGCGGCGTGCTGCGCCACGTCACCTTAACCGGGAAAGAAACCAGCGTGCTCACCGACGACGAAAGGCCGTTTATCCACGGCGCAGCGTTAAAAGGGGAGCCGTAATGTCCGTCCTGCTCGAGCCGTTTAGCTATGGATATATGTTTAACGCCATCTGGGTTTCAGCGCTGGTCGGCGGGGTCTGCGCCTTTCTTTCCTGCTACCTGATGCTAAAAGGCTGGTCGCTCATCGGCGACGCCCTTTCCCACTCCATCGTGCCAGGCGTTGCCGGCGCTTATATGCTCGGCCTGCCGTTTTCCATCGGCGCATTTTTCTCCGGCGGCCTCGCCGCAGGCACTATGCTGTTTTTAAATCAGCGCACACGCCTGCGCGAAGACACCATCATTGGCCTTATCTTTTCGTCGTTCTTTGGCCTCGGGCTGTTTATGGTGTCGCTCAACCCGACGTCGGTGAACATCCAGACCATTGTGCTCGGCAATATTCTGGCCATCGCCCCATCTGATATCGTGCAGCTGGCAATTATCGGTTTTGTCTCGCTGGCGATTCTGCTGCTGAAGTGGAAAGACCTGATGGTGACCTTCTTCGACGAAAATCACGCGCGTTCTATTGGTCTTAACCCGCTGTGGCTCAAAGGATTGTTCTTCACCCTGCTGTCGGCCACCACCGTGGCGGCGCTGCAAACCGTCGGCGCTTTTCTGGTGATTTGCATGGTGGTCACACCGGGTGCCACGGCTTATCTGCTGACCGACCGCTTCCCGAGGCTACTGATTATTTCCGTCACGTTAGGTACTTTTACCAGCGCATTCGGCACCTGGATAAGCTACTTCCTCGACGGCGCCACCGGCGGCATCATCGTGGTGCTGCAAACGCTTATCTTCCTGCTGACCTTCGTGTTTGCGCCCAAACACGGCCTGCTGGCTAACCGTCGGCGCGCCCGCCTGAGCCTGGAGCAAACGCCATGAGCCTGTTAGATACCCTGCTTTCCCCCTTCCAGTTTGGCTTTATGATCAATGCCCTGACCATGACCACGCTGGTCGCCATTCCGTGCGCGCTGCTCTCCTGCTTCCTGGTGCTAAAAGGCTGGGCGCTGATGGGCGATGCCATGAGCCACGCGGTCTTCCCCGGCGTGGTGATCGCCTGGATGGTCGGCCTGCCGCTGGGCCTCGGCGCCTTCGTGGCCGGGCTGTTTTGCGCCTTTGCCACCGGCTACCTGCAGGACAACAGCCGTATCAAGCGCGACACGGTGATGGGTATCGTCTTCTCCGGCATGTTTGGCGCCGGGCTGGTGCTTTACGTCTACCTGAAGCCGGATATCCACCTCGACCACATTCTGTTTGGCGACATGCTGGGCGTAAGCTACAGCGATATTCTGCAAACGGGCGCTATCGTGCTGCTAACGGTGGTTGTTGTGGGGCTAAAATGGCGGGATTTGCTGCTGCATGCCTTCGATCCTATTCAGGCACAGGTTTCCGGCCTGAACGTTAAGCTGCTGAACTATGGCCTGCTCTGCCTGGTCTCGCTGACCATCGTCGCGGCGCTAAAGGCGGTGGGGATTATCCTCGCGATTTCCCTGCTTATCGCGCCAGGCGCTATCGCTTCGCTGCTGACGCGCACCTTTAAAGGCATGATGCTGGTCGCGCTTGGGCAGGCTATCGTGACGTCGTTTCTTGGCGTTTACCTGTCATTCTTTATCGACAGCGCTCCCGCACCGACCATCGTCGTGCTCTCTGCGCTGGTATTTATCGCCGCCTTTATTCGAGCCACGGTCAGGCAGCGGCGAATGGAAGCGATAAGCGAGTCTTTCTGAATCCACGTGGAGCGACCCAGGTAACGGTTTATGGTACAAAGTACCTTCTCTTTTTGCACAAGTACCAGGGTCGCGCCATGAGCTACACCATCGATATTATCTCCTGCATCACCGACCGCTTCGTTGAGCTGACCGCCACCGAAAAGCGCATCGCGCAGTTTATTCTGGACGATGTGCAGGCCGCCGTCGCGCTGCCGATTTCGGAAATGGCGCGTCAGACGCAAACCAGCCAGGCCTCCATTACCCGCTTTGCCCGCGCCATCGGCTGCAAAGATGTGCGTGAACTGAAGGTCAAACTCGCCCAGTCGCTGGCGGTGGGCCAAAGATTTATTCTTGATGTGCCGGACCTGGAAGGCGTGCAGGGCATCTACGAAACCATCATCAACGTGCTGGATATCAACCGCCGCGCGCTAAACCCTGAGTCACTCAACAAAGCCGTGAGCTGGTTGAGCAATGCGCGGCAAATCCTGGCGCTGGGCATGGGCGGCGGGTCGACGATTTGTGCACAGGAGCTGCAGTTCCGTCTGTTTCGGCTGGGGCTGCCGGTCGTGAGCCAGAGCGACGGCCTGCTGGCAAGAATGATGGCGGCTTCGGTGGCCTCCAACGATGTGGTCGTGGCGCTATCATTGGGAGGCTATACCCCAGAAGTGGTCGAGAGCGCGGCGATTGCGCGCCAGTACGGCGCAAAGATCGTCGCCATTACCCCACAGGATACGCCGCTGGCTGAGCAGGCAGACATCGTGCTGCCGCTGATTATTCGTGAGAACGACTACATTTTTAAGCCGAGCACCTCGCGCTACGCGATGCTGGCGATGATTGACGTGCTGGCCACCGAACTGGCGATGGCCAACAAAAGTCAGGCGAAGGACCGGCTACGCCGCATCAAGCTGGCGCTGGACAGCCATCGCGGCGGGGCAGACAGGCAGCCGCTGGGCGATTAACCCCGGTCAGCGCGGTAGCAGGTCACGTCCACTTCCACTTTACAGTCCACCACCAGGTCAGCCACGCAGCACACGCGGGCCGGCGGGTGGTCGCCGAAGAAGTCGCGGAACACTTTATTGAAGGACTGGAAATAGCGGGCATCGGTCAGGTACACCTTCACGTGCACCACATCGGCCAGGGTGTAACCCGCTTCCGTCATGATATTCACGCAGTTTTGAATCGCCAGCCGTGACTGGTCGATAATTCCGCCCTCGACCACTTCTCCGTCCTTCATCGGCGTCTGGCCGGACACATACAGCCATCCGGCCGCTTCGACAGCTTTAGCAAAAGGCAGCGGCTGCCCGCCGGTGCCTGTACTGCCGCCAACGCCATAACGTTTAATGCTCATCATTACTCCTTGTTAGATTGGTTTACCCTCACCCTAACCCTCTCCCTGGAAGGGAGAGGGGACGAAGGTACATATTCCCCCTCACCAGATTTTATCTCGTTTTTCCCCCTCTCCTCTCTGGGGAGAGGGCCGGGGTGAGGGGAACGTTATATTCACTTCTGCCGACGCAGGAACCGCCCCCCCCGGCCAATCACTTTCTGCTCGAGCCCGTAACTCATCACCCCATTCACCATCACCGCTTCAATGCCGGCGGCGGGCTGTTTCGGGTTACTAAAGCTCGCGACGTCGCGCACGGTCAGCGGGTCAAACAGCACCAGATCGGCATAATAGCCACGTTTCACCAGGCCCCGTTCGGGCAACTGGAACCGCGCCGCCGACATCCCCGTCATCTTATGCACCGCCTGCGTCAGCGGGAAAAGCTTCTCGTCGCGGCTGTAGTGCCCCAGCACGCGCGGGAACGCGCCCCACAGGCGAGGATGTGGCATCGGGTCGTTCGGCAGACCGTCTGATCCCACCATCGTCGCCGGGTAGCGCAGCACGCGCCGCACATCCTGCTCGTCCATGTTGTAATAAATCGCGCCCGCGGGCATCAGTAATTTCCCCGCTTCGTGAAGTGACATCGCCCAGCCCTCAGCAATTTGCTTCAGCGATTGCCCGGCGACCTCCGGGTGCGGCTCGGACCAGGTAATCACGATGTCGAACTCGTCGGTAATCTGCTTCATATCCAGCGTCGAAGAGCTGGCGGAATAAGGGTAACAGTCGCAGGAGACATCCTGCCGCTCGCGTACTTTGTCGAACAGCTTCAGCGTTTCAACCGTGCGCCCCCAGTTTTTCGCTCCGGCGCATTTGTGATGCGAGACAACCACTGGCACATTGCCGTGGCGGCCAATGCGAAACGCTTCATCCAGTGCCTCAAGAATCGGCTCAAACTCGGAACGTAAATGGGTGGTGTAAATACCCTTCTCCGCCGCCAGCTCCTCGGCCAGCGCCATCACCTCTTCGGTCGTGGACTGGAACGCGCTGGCATAGGCAAGCCCGGTGCTCAATCCCAGCGCGCCCTGCTGCAGGGCCAGCTTAAGCTGCTCGCGCATGGCGAGGATCTCTTCGTGCGTCGCCGGGCGGAACAGGTCATCCATCTGGTTATTACGCAGTGCGGTATGGCCGACAAGCGTGCCGACGTTGATAGCCGGCCGAGCCTGCTCCACGGCATGCGCATACGCCTCAACGGTGGGATAGACAAACTGATGTGCCTCGCCCAACAGATTCATCGGGTCGGGCACCTGCGAGTTAATCATTGCCCCGGCCGCGCTAATGCCGCAGTTGCCGACGATCGCCGTGGTAATGCCCTGGCTAATTTTCGGCAGATATTCGGGAAAACGGATCACGTTAATGTCGTCATGCGTGTGAACATCAATAAACCCCGGCGCTAATACCCGCCCGCTGCCGTCTATCTCATGCACGGCCTCGCCGGAAATCCCCGGCGCAATATCGGCGATTCTGTCACCCTGCACCGCCACATCGGCCAGGTATTCTGCGCCGCCAGATCCGTCAATCACGGTGACATTCCTGAAGAGATAATCGAACTTCATCTGCGCCTCACGCCAGTCATAATCTGCGTGCAAGTTAACCATTTACAAGCCATAAAAACAGTGAAAAACTAAACAAAATACCCGCAAATCAATGATACTTTTATTCATTAGTTAGCATAATTACAAATAAATAATATAAATAACATAAAGTTAAAAATGATACTTAATCTGAAAGATAGAATAACCCCGGAGATAATACGTTATGAAATACCAGGAGATTAACCTCGTCCCTCATAAATCCGCCCCCATGCTTTCCTCTGCCAATGTCCTCAATGAAGAGGTCTGTCTGCCCGCCGCCCTGATCAAAAAATCAGCCCTGAAAAACAACATCCGATGGATGCAGGACTATGCCAACGCGCGCGGCGTTTCGCTGGCACCGCACGGGAAAACGACCATGACGCCGTGGATCTTCCAGCAGCAGCAAAAAGCGGGCGCGTGGGCTATCGGCGTAGGCAGCGCATGGCAGGCCAGCATCGCGATGTCCGCTGGCATCGAGCGCGTGCTGATGGTGAATCAGTTGGTGGGAAAAGCGAACATGGCGCTGGTGTCGAAGCTGAAGCATAAACACGCTTCGGTCGACTACATCTGCTGCGTAGACAGCGAGGCGAATGCCCGCGCCCTGTCAGACTTCTTTAGCCAGCAGGGCCAAACCCTCGACGTGCTGATTGAGCTGGGCGTGCCCGGCGGTCGCTGTGGCTGTCGCAGCACGGAACAGGCACTGGCGCTGGCAAAACATGTGGCTGAGTTACCCGGCCTGCGTTTACGCGGCCTGGAGCTGTACGAAGGCGTGCTTCACGGCGAAAATCCACAGCCAAAAATAGAAGCGTTGCTGCAAGACGCGGCGGCATTAGCCTGCCGGATGGAGCGCTATGTTGACGGCGAATTTCTGTTAACCGGCGCAGGCTCGGTCTGGTACGACGTAGTCTGCAATATCTGGCTCGCCGCAGAGAAACCGGCCAACTGCCGCATTGCGATCCGCCCTGGCTGCTACATCACCCACGACGGCGGCATCTATCAGGAAGCTCAGGAGCAGCTGATCGCGCGCGATCGGATCGCCTGCGATCTTGGCGGCGATCTTGTCTCCGCGCTGGAGCTGGTGGCGATGGTGCAATCGGTCCCGGAAAGCGACCGGGCAATCGTGAATTTTGGCAAGCGAGACAGTGCGTTTGATGCAGGCCTGCCGCAGCCGATAGCGCACTACCGCCAGGGCAAGCCGCTGGCATCACCGTCAGAAATCCTCGAAACTACCGGAATTATGGATCAGCACGCGATGCTGAAACTCAAGCCGGGCGTGGATGTGCAGGTTGGGGATATTCTGGTGTTCAGTACTTCGCATCCGTGCCTGACGTTTGATAAGTGGAAGGCGCTGCTGCTGGTGGATGACGAGTATAACGTGTTGGATGAGTTAGAGACGGCGTTCTAGTTTTTACCCTCACCCTAACCCTCTCCCTGAAAGGGAGAGGGGATAAAAAATGTTCTCAGTCGCCTGTTTTCCCCCTCGCTCCTCCGGGGAGAGGGCCGGGGTGAGGGGCAACAGAAAATTTACTTAGCCTCAGCCAGCGCCTTAGCCTGCTCCTCTTCTTCCTTCTGCTGAAGCTCGGTTTCCAGCATCTTCTTCTCGTACGCCTTGAAGAACGGATAATAGATAGCCAGCGAGATAAAGAAGCAGATAAACACCAGCCCGCAGGCAATCAGGTTCCAGTTGGTGGTGATCAGCGCCCCCAGCGGCGCCGGAACGGTAAACGGCGGCTTCACCATCATGCGCGGGATCAGCCCGCTGATTGTGAACAGATACACCACCACGGTATTCACCATCGGCGCCAGAATAAACGGGATCGCGAGGATCGGATTCATCACAATCGGCGCGCCGAAAATCATTGGCTCATTGATGTTAAACAGCCCCGGAATAAACGACAGCTTGCCCAGTTGCTTCAGGTAGATAACGCGAGAGCGGATAAACAGCACCACCAGCGCAAGCGTTGAGCCGGTGCCGCCCATCTGGGCATACCACTGGAAGAACTGCTCGGTGAAAATATTCGGCAGCTCATAGGCGCTCACGCCGGACTGGAACAGCTCCATATTCTGCACGATCGCCTGATCCCACAGCGGGCGAATCAGCGGCCCCATCACCGCATGACCGTGGATCCCCAACACCCAGAACACGTCGATAAAGAACTGGGTCACAATCCCGCCAAACAGGTTGGTGCCGGTCATAAAGCCCTTCAGCGGCATAATGATGTAGCTGATGATGGCGTTAATATCGATGTTCAGGAAGTGGCGAGGGATCCAGAACACCAGCACCACGGCAAGCGTCGGGAACAGCGCCGAAAACGAGCTGGCGACCACCGGCGGCACGCCCGCAGGCATTTTGATTTCAATGTTGCGGACTTTGATGAAACGGTAAATCTCAATGGCAATCAGCGAGGAGATAATCGCCCCAAACAGCCCCTGAGAACTCAGCGAGGTGATAGGAATGTAGCGCCCCGCCACCACTTCACCCGCCACGGTCACGCCCTGCTTGATATTTACCGGCACAATCATCAGCAACGTCGCCAGCATCGCCAGCAGGCCGCTGGTAATGTCGTTGAGCTTGTAGCTTTTGCCGAGGAACGAACCGATGGTAAACGCGGCGTACAGCGACATCAGCCCGACGGTAAAGCGGAACGGCACGTCCAGCATATCGCGCCACGGCGCAATAAAGTCCATGTAGCCCTTAATCGGGATGTTCAGCAGGATCACGAAGAAAGAGCCGACGATGGTCAGCGGCAAAATAGAGATAAGCCCGTTGCGTATCGCCTGCATATGGCGCTGGTTGCCGATAGCGTTCGCCACCGGCATCAGCTTGTCGGCTAACTTATCAAAGGTCGACATGGTCAGCCTCCTCAAACCCATTGCTCTCGATCACGCCACAGAACCAGCGCCCGGACTTTTTCAGCGAACGCTGCTGCGTCGCTAAATCGAGCCGGTAGAAGCCGTAGCGGTTTTTATAGGCGTTCTGCCACGACCAGCAGTCGATAAAGGTCCACATCTGGTAGCCCAGGCACTGGCTGCCTTCCGCTATCGCTTTATGCAGCCAGGTTAAATGCTCCTGAAGAAACTCGATGCGGTAATCGTCCTGCACCTCGCCGTCCACCATGAACTGCTCTTCGTCCATGATGCCGATCCCGTTCTCGGAGACAAACCACGGCAGGTTGCCGTAGCGCTCTTTCACCAGCATGGCGATGTCGTACAGCGCAGGCGGGTAAATCTCAATGCCGCGTGAGGTATTCATGCGCCGTCCCGGCATCACGTACTCTTCAAAAAAACGCTCCGGTACAAACCCGTGTGGCTCTTCAAGCAGCGTTTCACGCGCCTTAACCCGGCGCGGGCGATAGTAATTGATGCCCAGCAAATCAACGCGGGTCGCGGCAATCAGCTCGCAGTCACCCGGCAGTACCTTCGGCAGCACATCGTATTCTTTCAGCAGCGCCACCAGCTCGTCGGGATAGCGCCCAAGCAGCATCGGCTCGTTAATGCTGCGCGTGTAGAACAGGTCGGCCATTTCCGCAGCCCGCAGATCTTCCGGGCTGTCGCTGCGCGGATAAACTGGGATGACGTCCATGATGATGCCAATCTGCCCCTCAAGATTCATCTCTCGCCAGGCGGCCACCGCTTTACAGTGGGCAATAACAATGTGGTGCAGCACCTGTGCCGCACGGCGAAAATCCGTCACGTAAGGATAATGGCGTGGATGTAAATAACCCGCCTCGGCGGGGATAAGCGGCTCGTTGAAGGTAAACCAGTAGCGCACGCGGTCGCCAAACAGCCGGTAGCAAATCCTCGCATAGCGAGCGAAAGCATCCACCACCTCACGGTTCTCAAATCCGCCCTTTGCCTGCAGCGCCATCGGCATATCAAAGTGGTAGAGATTGATAAAAGGCTCGATCCCCTGGCGAATCAGCTCATCAATAATGTCGCTGTAAAACTGCACGGCCTGAGGATTAACTTCCCCGTCGCCGTCAGGGATCAGCCGGGACCAGGAAATCGACGTACGGAATGAATTCAGGCCAATTTTTTTCGCCAGCTGAATGTCTTCCCGCCAGCGCTGGTAAAACGTAGAAGTATCATCAGCGGTGACGCCGTTGTAAAAACGGCTATTAAACTCGTGCGAGGCGTAATCCCAGATATTCTCGCCTTTGCCATCCCCCTCAACTCGTCCCTCAGACTGCGTGGCGCTGGTCGCCGTGCCCCACCAGAAATTTTTGGGAAAACGGTATTTCATACGGACCCCTGGTCAGCGGTTTTCAGCAGCGAAAGCGCATGATCCAGCACCTTATCACCCTGCATTGAGCCGTAATGCATCATGTCGATGGCCGCCACCGGAACGCCGTGAGGTGCCGCCGCCGCGCTCAGGTTTTGCAGCTGGAACTTCACCTGCGGCCCGAGCAGGATGACGTCGGCCTCATCGATTATCTGGTCGAAATCGGACACCGGCACGGCGGTAATTTCCACCGCCACATCACGGCTGTGCGCGGACTGCTTCATTCTTTCCACTAACATGCTGGTCGACATTCCCGCAGCGCAGCATAAGAAGATTTTTTTCATCGCTTTTCCCTCAGAGAATCAATGCAGTGTCCGCGGTATGCGGCCAAATATATTCTGGGTAGCGGTGAAAAAAGCCACAAGTGAGGGGCGGCACAGATTTGCTTTTAGCGGCTGGTACTTTTGGCTGGAGAAATGAAAAACCCTATGAAACTCATTAATAAACAGATAAATAAGAGTGTTACTTTTCTGACGTCGTTCGCCTTCGCGTGTTGTTTTATTGACAGGAATGGTGCAGCGGTCACAGCCAGAAGCTTATTTGAATGGGGGACTTTCGATATGTTTAAAAAAAGGGGAAATGTGTACACATTGCAGAAACGTGTCGATGCTATCGACATGTTTCGATGATATGTTTAAAAAAAAGCAAAAAGTGTACACGTCACCTTGATGTGTCGATACGGCGTAGTCGCTATTACTTATCTTCAGTCTTTTTCTCTTGCTGGCGGCGCTGTATCTCCGTTTTGATGGTTGCGGTAATAAACTGCCCGGTGCTTTCACCTTCTTGTTTCCACTCTTCCATGCTCTCAACCACTTCGTGAGGCACCCGAGCCGCAAGAGTCTGAGATTTTGCATTTATCGATTTGGTGGCCATTACCAGCATTCCCTGTAAAAACTGTTCGACAGTATGGACAAAAAAGCTCCATGACAATTTGCTATACAGCGTTTTCGTTGAATTTTTTGAGAGAACTTTGTCAGTCCGTCATTTTTCCGTTCACCAGAAGATCTGTTTTCCCTGCACGTTCAGAGCACGGTGAACGTGCCAGGGAGAAAGCGCCATCTCCCTGGCAACCCTAGCGCCCGGCGAGCTCATCGCCGCTGAAGCGGTAAACCCACCGGTTATCACCGGGGGCGATGAGAGCCGGGAACAAGGGCGTGGCTGTAAGTCTTGAAGCACCTGTGATGTTCAGCTTGGCTGCGGGCTAAAAGCGAGGCAC
>NZ_BCTL01000024.1 GCF_001571265.1 Cedecea neteri NBRC 105707 = ATCC 33855
CATGTGAAACAGCGCTGGAAGTGAACGGAACCTTAGTCGATCCTTCATGGAAGATATTTGTCGCTAAGAGGCAGCCTTCGGAAGAGAATGCCGGTGAGATGGAACAATCTCTTCCCTGAGAACGTTCAATCACTTAGCCAAAAACTTCATCGACCAGCGCACTGCCGAGGCGCATGGCAGAACAAATACGCGGCATCCCCAACGCTACGCCCTGCCAGCCCTGGGTGACCGAGTAGCTGACCGGCTGACGCTCGATATTGCAGCCATCGCCGAGCCAGGTTAAAGCGTCTTTATGCTCCAACAGGCCCGGAGACGTTGGCGTCGCCAGCCAGTCATGGAAATAGTGGCGGGTACGGGGGGAAGCATTTACTTCTTCCGCCAGGCGGCTAATGGCGAGAGCGCGCACATGCTCAATCAGCTCCGCCGCCTGTTCCGGCGTTCCCAGACGTACGGCATCGCCAAAGGTCCCCCAGCGCAACTCTTCCAGTGCGACGTAGCAACGTGCCGCGGGAGAGAATGAAAAATAGTGCCCGCTGCGCCAGCGGGAAAAAATCTGCTCACTGTGGACCATGCCCTGGCGAACAAGATCGCTGTGCTGAAACTCTTCTTCTAGCCGGGCCAATCGCTGAGAAAACTGCTCGCGCAGGGCCTGAAGCCGCTCGCGAACTGCCGCCGAATGGTGCGCAGTGCGGGCAGAAACCGGCTCTAGCTGGGCAATTCGCTCGCTTATCTGGCTGTTGGCTAAATAACTTTTTGCCAGATCTGCCGACAGCTGACCGAGGCTTATCAGCGATGCATCAAGCTCGTCCTGCGGCGGTATTGCTGCCATCCCGGCCTGCCGCCGGGCCATGACGACGAACAGCGCCAAAAGCTGCTCATAAAATGCCTGACTTTGTGGGCTGCTCCACGGCTGGCGGGCGACATCAATCCCCATGGCAAAATCGACGACAAATTTTTCGCTAAGACAGCTGAGGGTTCTTATTGGCCCTTCCATTAATACACTGCTCATCATTGCTCCGCTGAGAAAAGCGTCTGGATATCATCGCGCAACAGGCGTGTATCCTCGTGAATGTAACGTGCCGTTCTGACACTCTGTTCCAGCTTATTCTGGAGAGAAAACAGCACGGTGTCGTTCTGCTGCTTAGCGGAGAGACTCTGCCGTAAATTACTGTGAATAGCGTCCAGTACGCCGGTAAAATCAGCGAAAAACGTCGCCATCCCGGCCGTGACGGAAATATCCACCTGCGCGGTAATGGCCTGATTTATCTGGCTCAGGAAAGTCGACACATGGTCATGCAGCTTTTGCTGTAACTTCTCCAGGTCAATCACGTAGCGGCTGTGGGTGGCCGCGTAATCTTCCCAGCCCCAGTCCACGCTGTTTAACCAGCGCGCCAGCACGCCCCGCATCCCGTTCTGTGGCTGCATTTCTGACATCGCCACTTCCTGGCTTTCGATAACATTGGTGAAAGCCGATTGCGTATTAAAGTTAAGCTGGCTGGTCTGGAACGCAGGCAGGCTGATTTGGGCACGGAATCCGGCCACTTTGAGGCCGTCGCTTACCCGCTGTTCAATAGGTTTCAACGCCGACTGCAGCGTATAACTCAGGCTCGCCTCAAGATTACTGAGCAGCGCGCCAAGCTCCCCGCTTAGCGTCTGCTGCGCGGCAAATAAAATGCTTTCGCTGGAAGCGCGGACTTTGTGCAGCAAGGTGCGAGCCGTCGCTTCATCTTCACCCATTAGCTTGTCGCTGCCCGGTGAAAAATCCACGTTCCGCGTCAATGTGTGTGGGTATAACGGATGCAACTTCTCTGCGCCCAACCTCCCTTCGCGGAAGTAGGTTTTCAGGTCGCTATGAATCTGAGTTTCAAAGCGCCGCACAAAATCGGCTATGCCAGCGAGAGCATCGCTGACCTGCTGCTGAATCACCGTGCTCACCGACTGCTGAGTCTGCAGCAGCAGTTGAATATCCAGCTCCAGTTGCCGAATATTCTCCTGCAGGCTGTCGTTGGCCACCTGCAATCCCTGGCAGCGGAAGCTCAGATAGCGTTCAGCGCCCTCGGCATAATCCAGCAGTTTGTGGCACGCCGCACGCAGCGTGTACAGAGAAGCATTGGCGTGCGCGGTATGCAGGATAGTCTCAATCGGTGACTCAAACATGGAGTCTTCCCACAGCAAATCCGCCGCATGGCGCAGATGCTCGATGTCGGCCAAATCCGCACTGCGCCAGCGCCGGCCTAGTGCCGCTTCCGCAAAGTCCTGCACCCAGCGCTGCTCTTCAGGGTCGGGTAAACGGCCATGCGTGGCCAGTTCATAGCGGGCGCGGTTGGCAAGGTAGCCCCACATGCTCGACACCGGGAAAACGTTTTCCGGCGCGATGCTGTCCTTCATCAGCGTCCCGGCGATCATCGCCTTCACCTGAGCGGCATCGTCGCCGTTGCGATCCTTCTGATCGAACTTATTCACCAGCGCATACAGTGGCACCGATTTGCTGACGCCTAGCACCGCCTCACGAACTTCTTCGTCGGATATGGACTTGAGCTGCGTATAGTCCATCACCGCCAGCACGGCTGAAGCCTGTGCCAGCTGCTCTTTAAGCATCTTTTGCAGGTGCGGCTGCCCCGCTTCATTCGGGCCAGGCGTGTCCAGCAGCGTCAGCTGGCCGTGGCCGTTTTTGAGGCCGGCCAGATGCACAAATTCCACCTCAATGACCGGCACATGTTCAATAGCCGCGTAGGCTTTAAAGGGGAAAGCAACATCCAGCACCCGGCACAGGCGTACCAGATCGTTCAGGCTCTTCAGGCAGTGGAAAATAGGCTGCGCGCCGAGATAATGGCGCTCAAAGCCTTTGCCGTCAGCAATTCGGGCAATAAGCGCCTCCATATCCCGGTCCACTTCCAGCTTGCGCGCCAGCGCTTCCCGGCTGGTGATCAGCAGCTTTTCCTGCAGCGTCCCCATCAGACTTTCTATCGGCTGCACATACGGGAAGTGCAGCACCGGTTCGCGCTGGCCCGGCGTGTGGCGGATCAGCGTCGGCAACGCCGTCATTGGCCGGTTACGATTAGGCAGAACCTCCGTACCCACAATGGCATTAATGGTGGTCGACTTCCCCGCTTTCATGGTGCCGACAATAGCCAGAACCATTTCATGTTGGGTTATTTTACGCCTTTCGTTTTGCAGCATATCTTTCTGCAATTCGATACCGCGTGGGCTAAATTTCAATGGATGTACCGTAGCCACAGGGTTCGCTAAAGCGCTATTTTGTTCATTTTGCAAAGCCAGTGGAGCGACTTTTAAAGCGCTAAGGTTTTGCAACGCTAATTGCAAAAGCCGCTCGGCTTCCTGACTCAGTTCAAAAATAGTTTGTGTGTGCATAAAAAATCTTTCCTTAACTCAAATTATCCGGTTTTATGACCGCCACCGTTTAGTTGTAATCATGGCAATACCGGTTTTTATAATTACGTGAGGGAAATAATTTATTAATTAACATTACACCATGCCGCGATCCTGGCTTTTAAGTCGCTCTGCCAGACCTGCGGGGAAATAATGGTGAGATGCGGTATCCAATACTGCACCAGCGGAAACAATTGCTCAGGCGAAGCAATATGACTCGCCAGGAGTAACTCTCCGTTATCAAGCTCTCTGATGGTTTTCTGAAAAGGTAATAGCTTGCGCTGTTTAAAATGTTCAGCCGCCTGCGCGGAAACCTGTAACAGCACTTCCGTTTTTACCCTTTCCCCACCAGGATCATCCCGATCGTCAAATAATGGATAAAAAATAGCTTTACGCTGTGGGCTATTTTCATATTCATACCCTACAACCAATAAATCTGGAATAGCACGTAGAGTAATATATTGATTATGGCTCTTTATGTCGTACCACGGATAAAACGCAGCAAGCCCTACGCGTTTAGTAATGCGTAACAGGTCGTTTACGTTAAACTGTCCTTTTAAATGCGAAGAGAGACGCTTTTTCCCTTCGCCGACGTCCTCCAGAATAGCACCAAGCCGGTTCAAATCACGATACGCAGTTCGCATATCTACATCAAAACGCTGGCGGATAATATCAGCGGAAAGGGTTTCCCCCTGATAAAGACTTAAGACGATTTCGGCCAGTCGATCTGCAACTTTTACTTTCGCGCCTTTCATTCTCATCGGTTCCTGCCTCTGTATCGGTACATCCATAGGCCCAACCATACCCCTGTCAAGTGACAGGAGGTGTCAGCGCAATACGCTTTTTTTTATTTTTTCAAACAGGTATAGCGCAGCAGCCCATGCTGGCAGACTTGCTCGAAGCGAAGTGAAACTAAGTTAAATTAGCCTTATTTAACGGCAATTAAAGCCTGAACTTTAAGTTAAATTTGGTGCTTATTTCTTTGAATGAAAGGTTTTTTGCACTTTATGGCAGCCAGAAAGCCCATTGGGCATAGGTTTACGGCAATAATCCCTGCAAATGTAGGGATTTGATGTATAATCTCAGCACTTTTTCGCGATTCAGCATGTTTTTACGGCCAAATCGCTATTTTTCATTACTTTATCTCACCTTGAGGATCAGATAATGCAACTCCCTCATTGCCCGAAGTGCAATTCCGAATACACCTACGAAGACAACGGCATGCTGATTTGCCCGGAGTGCGCTCATGAATGGAACCCTGCCGCGGCGAGCGAAGAAGACGCTGCGCTGGTGGTAAAAGATGCCAACGGTAACCTGCTGGTCGACGGCGACAGCGTCACCGTGGTGAAAGATCTGAAGGTCAAAGGCAGCTCTTCGATGCTGAAGATCGGCACGAAAGTGAAGAATATCCGCCTGGTGGAAGGCGATCACAACATCGACTGTAAAATCGACGGTTTTGGCCCGATGAAGCTGAAGTCCGAGTTTGTGAAAAAGAACTAATTTCCCCCCGGCAGGTGGCTCTGCTGCCTGCCCCGCCTGGCCTACCTGTCCCGCACAACCTACACTTCTTCTGCACTCTTCTTACAGAGGATTCGGTTATGCCTTTAGGACCCTACATCTCATTAAACGGCCACTGCGCCGAGGCTATCGCCTTTTACCAGCAGGCTTTGGGCGCCGAACTGACGTTCAAAATCACCTTTGGTGAAATGCCCAAAGAAGCAAAAAATACCGAAGGCTGTAGCGGGGCCGTTGCCTATTCAGACGACAGCATCATGCACGCCAGTCTGCGGGTGGCCGGCAACGATTTGATGATGACCGACGCCAGCATGAGCGGAGAAAAACCGCAGCACAGCGGCTTTTCACTCTGTCTGGCAAGCCACGATACGGCAGAGGGTAAACGCTGGTTTGACGCCCTCTCTGCAGGCGGCACCGTCACCATGCCGTGGAGCGAAACTTTTTGGGCAAAAGGCTATGGCTCACTAACGGATAAGTTCGGCATTCCGTGGATGGTCAACGTCGAGAGATAAAGCGGTATATTCTATTATTCTTTTTGGGCCCGTCACGCCGGGCCCTTTATTTTCACTCCTGATTAAAAGTTCAAGAAAATCAACGCAACTTATATATTCATTTTTTTGATGCTATTTTATTATTCCATTTCAGCGAGTTTATTCCTGACAAAAAGAGTCAACTGGCAGGAAGCGATCGGCACGGGCACTAAATTAATTATTCCAAATCTAAAAATATTATTTCAGCAATAAGACACTCTATTTAAAAAGAAGCTAAGGAATATAGAATATATTCAAAAATCAATCGCAAGCGC
This sequence comes from Cedecea neteri NBRC 105707 = ATCC 33855, assembly GCF_001571265.1. Lineage (GTDB taxonomy): Bacteria > Pseudomonadota > Gammaproteobacteria > Enterobacterales > Enterobacteriaceae > Cedecea > Cedecea neteri. The sequence goes on from NZ_BCTL01000024.1 coordinate 5,711, forward strand.
CGCGGCTAAAAATTGGCTGCTGATGATTGCCTGGCTTTAACCTTTCCCCCGCCACCCACCGATTTTTAGGCAAAACAAGGCAACTCCCTGATTCCTCTGAAAACAGCTCAGTGCGCCGACCGCAAACTTCAACTCTTCATCGTACAGAAACCAATCATTAACAAAACCGTCACTTTCCCCCGGCACCATGAGGCAACTTTTGAAGGAGGCCCGTGATGCAAACGACTCTTCACCTCATCAAGCAAAACCCATGCACAGCCCAGCAGCCGCGCGTGCGCATTCGCTTTATCTGATTTGAGAGGCTTTGACTGTTATGCACTTGTCCAGACATCCGACCAGTTACCCGACCCGCTATCAGGAGATAGCCGCCCGGCTCGAACAGGAGCTGCGCAATAACTACCGCTGCGGCGACTACCTGCCCGCAGAAACCCAGCTGGCCGCCTATTACGAAGTTAACCGCCACACGCTCCGCCGCGCCATTGACGAACTGGTCAACAAAGGCTGGGTGCAGCGCCGCCAGGGCGTTGGCGTGCTGGTGCTGATGCGCCCGTTTGACTACCCGCTGAACGCTCAGGCGCGCTTTAGCCAAAACCTGCTGGATCAGGGCAGCCACCCGACCAGCGAACGCCTGCTGGCGGTGATTCGCCCGGCCTCGCAGGACGTAGCAGATGCACTGGGGCTGGCCGAGGGAGATAACGTTATTCACCTGCGCACCCTGCGCCGGGTGAACGGTATCGCGGTGTGCATCATCGACCACTATTTTTCCGAACAGAGCTGGTGGCCGACGCTGCAAACCTTCGGCAACGGATCGCTGCACGATTTTCTCCAGGCCGAGTTAGGGATTGCCCTGACCCGCGCCCAAACCCGCATCAGCGCTCGTCGTTCCCAGGCCAAAGAGAGCCGTCTGCTGGAAATCCCCAACTTGGCGCCGCTGCTTTGTGTTCGCACCCTTAACCATCGTGAAGGCGAGGCCAAAGCGGCGGAATACTCCGTAAGCCTGACCCGTGCCGACATGATTGAATTCACCATGGAGCACTAAATGGACACCAGCCATTTCAACACCGAACAGCGCCGCGAGTGGATGGCGGTGCTGTCACACAGCCAGCCGCAGGAGCTTCTTGAGCGCTGGAACAGCCTGAACATTCACGCGGATTACACGCTCATTCGCGCGCCGGAAATCGGCCTGGTGCAGGTGCAGGCCCGCATGGGCGGCACCGGCCAGCGCTTTTTCACCGGCGACGCCACGCTGACCCGCTCGGTGGTCAAGCTGGCGAGCGGCACCTATGGCTACAGCTACCTGCTTGGCCGCGACAAACAACACGCTGAATGCTGCGCGGTGATCGACGCCCTGATGCAGGAAACCGCGCATTTTCACACGCTACAAGAAACCCTCATTGCACCGCTGGCGGCCAACCGTGAACAACGTCTTGCCGCTCGCCGTGCGGAAGTTAACAGCAGCCGCGTGGACTTCTTCACGCTGGTACGCGGAGACAACGCATGACTTTAATGACCGCTTTTACCCTTCCGGTGCAGGATGCCCAGCAGAGTTTTCGTCGCCTGCTCAAAGCGATGAGCGAGCCGGGCGTGATTGTCGCGCTGACCTCGCTGCAGCAGGGCTGGCTGCCGCTGAACGTGGCCACCACCAGCGTGCTGCTGACGCTGGCCGATAACGACACGCCGGTGTGGATCGACAGCACGTTGGGCAACGATATTGCCGCACAAAATATCCGTTTTCATACCAATGCGCCGCTGTGCGAGCAGCCTGAGCACGCGCAGTTTGCCGTCGCCAGCGACGCTATCTCTTCCGAAGAGCTGAACCTGCTGGCTCAGGGCTGCGACATCGCACCCGATACCAGCGCGACGCTGATTCTGCAGGTGTCCAGCCTGAGCGGAGGGCGCATGCTTCGCCTGACCGGCGCTGGCATCAACGAAGAGCGCATGATCGCCCCGCAGCTGCCGGAATGTGTGCTGCACGAACTGACCGAACGCCCGCACCCGTTCCCGCTGGGCATTGACCTGATTTTGACCTGTGGCGATCGCCTGCTGGCTATCCCACGGACCACCCACGTGGAGGTGTGCTGATGTACGTTGCCGTCAAAGGGGGCGAGAAGGCAATCTCCGCCGCCCACGCCCTGCAGGAGCGCAACCGACGCGGCGATGAAACGCTGAAAGAGCTGAGCGTCGCGCAGATCGAACAGCAGCTAGGCCTGGCGGTCGACCGCGTGATGACGGAAGGCGGCATCGCCGACCGGGAGCTTGCCGCGCTGGCCATCAAACAGGCCAGCGGCGACATGATTGAGGCCATTTTCCTGCTGCGCGCCTACCGCACTACGCTGCCTCGCCTCGCCGTGAGCGAGCCGCTGAACACCGCTGAGATGCGCCTCGAACGCCGTATCTCCGCCGTTTATAAAGACGTCCCTGGCGGCCAGCTGCTTGGCCCAACCTACGACTACACGCATCGCCTGCTGGACTTCACGCTGCTGGCTAACGGCGAAGTGCCAGACGCAGAACCTGCCGACGAGCAAAGCGCCCCTTCTCCGCACGTGTTCAGCATGCTGGCGAAACAGGGCCTGGCCAAAGTCGAAGAAGACGACGGTGCTCAGCCGGACGACATCACCCGCAATCCGCCGGTTTACCCGTGCTCGCGCTCTTCGCGCCTGCAGCAGCTGGTACGCGGCGACGAAGGCTACCTGCTGGCGCTGGCTTACTCCACCCAGCGCGGTTACGGGCGCAACCACCCGTTTGCCGCCGAGATCCGCAGCGGCTACGTGGACATCGAAATTGTGCCGGAAGAACTGGGTTTTGCGGTGAACATCGGCGAACTGCTGATGACCGAATGCGAAATGGTGAACGGCTTTGTTGCCCCCGCAGATGAACCACCGCACTTCACGCGCGGCTATGGCCTGGCGTTTGGCATGAGCGAGCGCAAAACCATGGCGATGGCGCTGGTTGACCGCGCGCTGCAGGCTCCGGACTACGACGAAAACGTCGCCAGCCCGGCGCAGGACGAAGAGTTCGTGTTATCCCACGCGGATAACGTGGAAGCGGCGGGCTTTGTGTCCCACCTCAAGCTGCCGCATTACGTGGATTTCCAGGCCGAACTGGAGCTGCTTAACCGCCTGATAAAGGAGCGAGCCAATGGCTAACCTGAGCGGCTATAACTTTGCCTATCTGGACGAGCAAACCAAACGCATGATCCGCCGCGCGATGCTGAAAGCCGTGGCTATTCCAGGTTATCAGGTGCCGTTTGGCGGCCGCGAAATGCCAATGCCTTACGGCTGGGGCACCGGCGGCATTCAGCTTACCGCCAGCCTGATTGGCGAGTCTGACGTCCTGAAGGTGATTGACCAGGGCGCGGACGACACCACCAACGCCGTCTCGATTCGTAACTTCTTCAAGCGCGTGACCGGCGTGAACACCACCGAGCGCACCGAAGACGCAACGCTGGTGCAGACCCGCCATCGCATCCCGGAAACGCCGCTGGTTGAAGACCAGATCCTGATTTACCAGGTGCCGATCCCTGAGCCGCTGCGCTTTATCGAACCGCGCGAAACGGAAACCCGCACCATGCACGCGCTGGAAGAGTACGGCGTAATGCAGGTGAAGCTGTACGAAGATATCGCCCGCTTCGGCCATATCTCCACCACCTACGCCTACCCGGTGAAGGTGAACGATCGCTACGTGATGGACCCGTCGCCGATCCCGAAATTTGATAACCCGAAAATGCACATGTCCCCCGCGCTGCAGCTGTTCGGTGCCGGACGCGAAAAACGCATTTACGCCGTGCCGCCGTTTACCCGCGTAGAGAGCCTCGACTTCGACGACCATCCTTTCCAGGTCCAGGAATGGGAAGAGCCGTGCGCTATCTGTGGGTCACGCCACAGCTACCTTGATGAAGTGGTGCTCGACGACGCGGGTAACCGCATGTTCGTCTGCTCCGATACCGACTACTGCCGCCAGAACAGTGAGGCCTCTCAGTCATGACCAGCCCGTTACTTTCGGTGAATAACCTCACCCACCTCTATGCGCCCGGTAAAGGCTTTATGGACGTGTCGTTCGACCTCTGGCCCGGGGAAGTGCTGGGCATCGTGGGCGAGTCCGGCTCCGGTAAAACGACGCTGCTGAAGGCGATTTCCGCCCGCCTTGCGCCGCAGGAAGGGGAAGTGATTTACCTCGACCGTTCGCTGTACGACATGTCGGAAGGTGAACGCCGCCGCCTGCTGCGCACCGAATGGGGCGTGGTGCACCAGCATCCGATGGACGGCCTGCGCCGCCACGTTTCTGCCGGGGGCAACATCGGCGAGCGCCTGATGGCAACCGGGGCGCGCCACTACGGCGACATTCGTGCCACCGCCCAGCGCTGGCTGGAAGAAGTCGAAATCCCGTCGGCCCGTATTGACGACCTGCCGACCACGTTTTCCGGCGGGATGCAGCAGCGCCTGCAGATCGCCCGCAACCTGGTGACTCATCCGAAGCTGGTGTTTATGGACGAGCCTACCGGCGGGCTGGATGTTTCGGTGCAGGCGCGCCTGCTCGACCTGCTGCGCGGCCTGGTGGTGGAGCTGAACCTGGCCGTGGTGATTGTCACCCACGACCTGGGCGTGGCTCGCCTGCTGGCCGACCGCCTGCTGGTGATGAAACAGGGCAAAGTGGTGGAAAGTGGGCTGACCGACCGCGTACTGGACGACCCGCATCACCCGTATACCCAGCTTTTGGTGTCCTCCGTCCTTCAGAATTAGGTACTCGCTATGACCAGAATACGGGTTGAAAACCTGAGCAAAACCTTTGTCCTGCACCACCAGCACGGCATTCGCCTGCCGGTGCTGGCAAACGCCTCGCTGGAAGTCAAAGGCGGTGAATGCGTGGTGCTGCACGGCCACTCCGGCAGCGGGAAATCCACCCTGCTGCGTTCGCTGTACGCCAACTATTTGCCGGATGAAGGACACATCTGGGTTAAGCACAACGACGAATGGCTCGACATCGTGCAGGCTCCGGCGCGTGAAGTGCTGGCGGTGCGTCGCCAGACCATCGGCTGGGTGAGCCAGTTCCTGCGTGTTATCCCACGGATTTCCGCGCTCGAAGTCGTCATGCAGCCACTGCTGGATTTGGGCGTGCCGCGCGAAGAGTGCGAGGCAAAAGCCGCCAGCCTGCTGACCCGGCTCAACGTCCCGGAGCGCCTGTGGCACCTGGCCCCGTCGACCTTCTCCGGCGGCGAGCAGCAGCGCGTAAACATCGCCCGCGGCTTTATTGTTGATTACCCCATTTTACTGCTGGATGAGCCCACCGCCTCGCTGGACGCCAAAAACAGCGCCGCCGTGGTGGCTTTGATTCAGGAAGCAAAAGCGCGTGGAGCGGCCATTGTCGGCATCTTCCACGATGAAGCTGTACGTGAACAGGTGGCCGACCGCCTGCATACGATGTCCGCGATGGAGCCCCAACATGATTATCAATAATGTTCGCCTGGTCCTGGAAGAAGAAGTGATCAGTGGCTCGCTGGAAGTGGCCGACGGTGTGATTCGCAACTTTGCCGAGACCCAAAGCCAGCTGCCGGGCGCACACGACGGCGGCGGCGGCTGGCTGCTGCCGGGGCTGATTGAGCTGCACACCGACAACCTGGATAAATTCTTCACCCCTCGGCCAAAGGTTGACTGGCCGGCGCACTCCGCCATGAGCAGCCACGATGCGCTGATGGTGGCGAGCGGCATCACCACCGTGCTGGATGCCGTTGCCATCGGCGACGTACGCGACGGCGGCGACCGCCTGGAAAACCTCGAAAAAATGATCAACGCGGTTGAGGATACGCAAAAGCGTGGCCTCAACCGCGCCGAGCACCGCCTGCACCTGCGCTGCGAGCTGCCGCACCACACCACGCTGCCGCTGTTCGACAAGCTGGTTGACCGCGAGCTGGTGTCCCTCGTTTCGCTGATGGACCACTCGCCGGGCCAGCGCCAGTACGCGGAACTCTCGAAATACCGCGACTATTATCAGGGCAAATACCATCTCACTAACGAGCAAATGGATCGCTTTGAGGAAGAGCAGCTGACGCTGGCGGCGCGCTGGTCACAGCCAAACCGCCAGGCCATTGCCGCCCGCTGCCGCGACCGCAATATCGCCCTCGCCAGCCATGACGATGCGACGACCGCCCATGTGGTGGAGTCCCACGAAATCGGCAGCGTGATCGCCGAGTTCCCGACCACGGAAGAAGCCGCTGAAGCCTCTCGTCGCCACGGCATGAGCGTGCTGATGGGCGCGCCGAATATCGTGCGCGGCGGCTCTCACTCCGGCAACGTGGCGGCCAGCCATCTGGCTCAGGCCGGGCTGCTGGATATCCTTTCCTCGGATTACTATCCGGCAAGCCTGCTGGATGCGGCCTTCCGCGTGGCGCACGACGACAGCAACAGCTTCACGCTGGCGCAGGCGATTCACCTTGTGACACGCAACCCGGCGCGGGCGCTGAACCTGACCGACCGCGGGACGCTGGCGGAAGGTAAACGAGCGGATCTGGTGCTGGCGCACATGCACGGTGACCATATCCATGTCGATCACGTCTGGCGCCAGGGAATTCGGGTGTTCTGATGAGTAAACTAATCTGGCTGATGGGCCCGTCCGGCTCCGGCAAAGACAGCCTGCTGAGCGCCCTGCGCCAGCAGGAACACGCCAGGCTGCTGGTGGCGCACCGGTACATTACCCGCGCCGCCGACGCGGGCTGCGAGAACCACATTGCGCTGAGCGCAAACGAGTTTGAGCAGCGCCAGCAACTGGGGCTGTTTGCCCTGAGCTGGCAGGCGCACGAGCACTCCTACGGCGTCGGCGTGGAAATGGATATATGGCTCGAGGCCGGATTTGACGTGGTAGTAAACGGCTCGCGCCAGCACCTGAAACAGGCGCGGGAACGTTATGGCGATGGGCTGGTGCCCATCTGCCTGCAGGTTTCCGGGGACGTATTGCGCCAGCGGCTGGAACAGCGTGGGCGGGAAAACGCAGAGCAAATCGAGCAGCGGCTGCAGCGGGCCGCGCTTTACTCGCCAGAGGGAGGCGATTGCCTGATACTCAACAACGACGGGAGTCTGCTACAGTCTGCCGCATTATTTATGCGGCTGTTAGCCCAGCACCGCTCGAACGTTATCCCTCTTCACCGCAAGGAGCCCCGCCATGTCTGATGTTGTTAAATTAAAAGCCGCCGCTATCGAAGACAGCGACACCGTTTACCGCATGATTTGCGAGCTAAAGCAGGCCCAGGCCGACCGCCCCGGCTTTAATGCCTGCTTTGCCGAAAACCTGCGCGATCCAAATATCTTTTATCAGCTGGCATGGCTGGGTAATAAAGCCGTGGGGATGATTAGCCTGCACCTGCAATATCACCTGCATCATGGCCGCCGCATTGGCGAGATCCAGGAACTGGTCGTGCTGGAAGAAGCCCGCGGCCACGGCGTCGGCAAACAGCTGCTTGCCTGGGCTGAAGATAAAGCGCGTAAAGCCGATGCGGAACTGACGGAGCTGTCGACCAGCACCGGCCGCAAAGACGCTCATCGTTTTTACGAACGTGAAGGCTACCGCGCCACCCATATCCGCTTTACCAAACCGGTGGAGACACCTGATGACGCTCACGTTAACGCTTAGCGGCACCGGCGGGGCGCAGCTTGTTCCCGCCTGGGGCTGTGGCTGCGCAGCCTGTTCGCGGGCACGCAGTAACCCTTCTCATCGCCGCCGCCCGTGCAGCGCGGTGGTCAAATATAACGATGCGGTGACGCTGGTAGACGCGGGACTGCCTGACCTGATGGAGAGCTGGCAGCCCGGAGATTTTCAGCAGTTTTTGCTCACCCACTACCATATGGATCACGTCCAGGGGCTGTTCCCTCTGCGCTGGGGCGTGGGCGAGAAAATCCCGGTTTACGGCCCGCCGGATGAACAGGGCTGTGACGATCTGTTTAAACACCCCGGTCTACTGGACTTTAGCCATACCGTCGAACCGTTTGTCGCCTTCACCCTACAGGCACTGCGCGTCACGCCGCTGCCGCTCCTGCATTCAAAGCTAACGTTTGGCTATCTGTTTGAAACGGCCTACAGTCGGCTGGCGTGGCTGAGCGATACGGCGGGGATGCCGGACAAAACCCTGAAGTTTCTGGCCGCCAACCGCCCGGAAGTGGTGGTGATAGATTGCAGCCGCGAACCCCGACCAGAAACGCCAAAAAATCACTGTGACTTAACGACCGTTATCGCGCTGAACGAACAGATTGGTAGCCCCCGAGTCGTGCTAACGCACATCAGCCACCAGTTTGATGAATGGCTGATGCACAACACCCTGCCTGAAGGCTTTGAAGCCGGTTTTGACGGCATGGAAATCGTGCTGGATTAACGGTCGTCGTCCTGCAGGCGCCGCTCATCGTCATCCAGCTGCTGGCGTTCACGGTCGAGCTGGTTCTGACGTTCATCAAGACTTCGACGCCTGTCTTCCAGCTGGCGGTACCGGGCTTCGTCCTGGCGGCTGAGCCTGCGCTGAGCCGCTTCGTCATCGCTATCGTCATGATAAACGCGGTCGCCATCGGGCTTATAAGCATCGCTAAATGCCTGCTGGATATTGCCAATGGCGTCATCAATCACGTCGGCCTGCGCGAACGGCGAGGCCAGGTAAAGCGTGCCGAGCAGCAGCGCGGCGGCATAAGATTTCATCGGTCAGTCTCCGGGATGGACTGGCCTCAGCGTAGTCAGCCGGCCTCACGCGCAGTAGCGGAGGAATCTCAAATTCTCGGCGATTCCAGCGCGCCAATAGCCTCTACCCGCGCCTGATGCCGCCCGCCTTCAAACTGCCCGTTTAACCACGCGTCGACGATCATTTTGGCCAAATCCAGCCCGACGACTCGTGAGCCGAAGGCCAGCACGTTGGTGTTATTGTGCTGGCGGGAAAGCAGCGCAGAATATGGCTCACTGCAGACCACTGCCCGGATGCCGGGAAACTTATTGGCGGTGATGGAGATCCCCACGCCGGTGCCGCAAATTAAAATGCCGCCCTCAGCTTCGCCGTTAACCACGGCCTGCGCCACGGCGCTGGCGTAAAGCGGGTAATCGGTGCGCTCGCCGGACCAGGTGCCCTTGTCCAGCACCTCAATCCCTTTCTCCTGAAGATGCGCCACAATCTCCGTCTTCAGCAGGAAGCCTACGTGGTCACAGCCAAATGCAATTTTTTTCATTTTGTCCTCGCCGTTGCCGTTACTTTACGAACCCGACAACTCTTGTGATTTAAGACCGGTTCACTGCCCAATTAATCGGCAGAATTGCCGGGTTCGTGGCCATTTCTACACCGATTCTCTTCACAACACAATGCAGAAACTTGTCAAGTTCGTGTCATAAAACGATCTCCACTAACGAGAAAAACTAAGTTATTTCATTATATTTCATACAAATAAATACAATTAAGCACTCACCCAAACTTCACAAAAAGTAAAACTTTATGAATTAACTATTTTTGTGAAGTGATCAGCATATTTTCTGTTCACGCTGTGGTGTTATAGTGGCGTCTTCACTCTACGGACATGAGAGAACAGGATGAGTCAGTCAGATATTGATTCACAGCCGCCGTTCGGCATCGGCCTTGCCCCCTGGCTGCGTATGAAGCAGGAGGGGATGACGGACAATGAAAGCCGCATCGTCGACTGGTTGTTGAAGCCTGGTAATCTGAGCGATGCCCCGGCCATTAAAGACGTTGCCGAAGCCCTTGCGGTGTCGGAAGCGATGATCGTTAAAGTCTCGAAGCTGCTGGGGTTTAGCGGCTTCCGTAACCTGCGCAGCGCGCTGGTCGCCTACTTTTCCGAGTCAGAGCAGGTGCTGCCGACCGAGCTGGCGTTCGACGAAGCGCCGCAGGACGTGGTCAATAAGGTGTTTAACATTACCTTACGCACCATTATGGAAGGCCAGTCGATCGTCAACGTGGACGAAATCCACCGCGCGGCACGCTACTTCGCGAAGGCGAAACAGCGTGATTTGTACGGCGTTGGCGGCTCGAACTCTATTTGTAACGATATCCAGCACAAGTTTTTACGCATCGGCGTGCGCTGCCAGGCTTACCAGGATGCCCACATCATGATGATGTCGGCCTCGCTGCTAAAAGAAGGCGACGTGGTGCTGGTGGTTTCCCACTCAGGGCGCACCGGCGATTTAAAAGCGGCGGTGGAGCTGGCGAAAAAGAACGGCGCAAAAATAATTTGTATTACCCATAGCTACCATTCGCCCATAGCACGCCTGGCTGATTTTATTATTTGTTCACCAGCGCCAGAGACGCCTTTATTAGGCCGCAACGCCTCGGCACGAATATTACAATTAACGTTACTCGATGCTTTATTTGTTTCAGTCGCACAGCAAAACATTGAACAGGCAACATTAAATATGCAAAAGACCGGCGCTATTGTGGATTTCTTTTCACCTGGCGCGCTGAAGTAAAAAAGAGATCCCGTGTGAGCGGGATCTGACTGCACCCTACACTGAGAATATGATTATGAATAAATATCTGAAAATATTCAGCGGCGCTGCTATGGGCCTGATGTTATCCACCAGCGCTTTTGCCGCTGCCGATTACGCGGTGGTATTAAAAACATTATCCAACCCTTATTGGGTGGATATGAAAAAAGGTATTGAAGATGAAGCTAAAACGCTGGGCGTTAGCGTTGATATTTTTGCTTCGCCTTCGGAGGGTGATTTCCAGTCGCAATTGCAGCTTTTTGAAGATTTAACGAATAAAAAATACAAAGGTATCGCTTTTGCACCGCTTTCCTCGGTAAACCTCGTGGTGCCGGTCGCTAACGCCTGGAAAAAGGGCATTTACCTGGTCAACCTCGATGAAAAAATCGATATGGATAACCTGAAAAAAGCCGGCGGTAACGTCGAAGCCTTTGTGACCACCGATAACGTCGCTGTCGGCGCGAAGGGCGCAGGATTCATCATCGATAAGCTAGGTGCCGCAGGCGGCGACGTAGCTATCATCGAAGGCAAAGCGGGGAACGCCTCCGGCGAAGCCCGCCGCGTAGGTGCCAGTGACGCATTTAAGAAAGCCAGCCAGATTAAGCTCGTCGCCAGCCAGCCTGCCGACTGGGACCGCATCAAGGCGCTCGATGTGGCGACCAACGTGCTGCAGCGTAACCCGAATCTGAAAGCCTTCTACTGCGCGAACGACACGATGGCGATGGGCGCCGCTCAGGCGGTGGCCAACGCCGGGAAGACCGGGAAAATTTTGGTTGTCGGCACCGACGGTATCCCGGAAGCCCGTAAGATGGTGGATGACGGGCAAATGACCGCTACCGTGGCCCAGAACCCGGCGGATATCGGTGCGACAGGCCTGAAGCTGTTGGTGGATGCGGCGAAAACCGGCAAGGTGATTGCGCAGGATAAAGCCCCGCAGTTCAGCCTGGTGGATTCGGTGCTGGTGACGAAATAGTTTCTGGTCTGAGTGGCTTTATCCCCTCACCCCGGCCCTCTCCCAAAGGGAGAGGGTGAAAAAAGGGAGCCTGCTCCCCCGGGCAAAGGTGCGAAAAGAGTACTAAAAGAAAAGCAGTGGCAGCAGTTATTCCCTCTCCCTTTAAGGATGAGGCAGAAAATCAATATCAGCTCAGTACCGTCCCCTCTCCCCTGTGGGGAGAGGGTTAGGGTGAGGGGAAACCTTCGCTAAAAATGATTGAGGCTCGTCATGGTCACGCCATACATTGCAATGGCGGGGATCGGCAAATCCTTTGGTCCGGTTCACGCATTAAAATCGGTTGATTTAACAATATTCCCCGGCGAAATTCACGCCCTTCTCGGGGAAAACGGTGCAGGTAAATCAACCCTGATGAAAGTCTTGTCGGGTATTCATGAACCGACCAAAGGCACCATTACGATTAATGATGTTAATTATGAAAAACTTGATCATAAATTAGCGGCACAGCTCGGCATAGGGATTATTTATCAAGAACTCAGCGTTATTGATGAATTAACGGTTTTAGAAAATCTTTATATTGGCCGTCACACAACCAAAAAAGTTTTCGGGATTAATATTGTTGACTGGAAAGAGATGCGTATTCGCGCCGCGATGATGCTTTTACGTGTTGGCTTAAAAGTGGATCTCGATGAAAAGGTGGGTAATTTATCCATCAGTCACAAGCAAATGTTAGAAATTGCCAAAACATTAATGCTGGACGCCAAAGTGATTATTATGGATGAGCCCACGTCTTCTTTAACCAATAAAGAAGTGGATTATCTTTTTCTCATCATGAACCAGCTGCGTAAAGAAGGCACGGCGATGGTGTACATCTCCCATAAGCTTGCCGAAATCCGCCGCATCTGCGACCGCTATACGGTGATGAAGGACGGCAGCAGCGTCTGCAGCGGCCTGGTCAGCGACGTCTCCAACGACGACATTGTGCGCCTGATGGTTGGCCGCGAGCTGCAAAACCGCTTTAGCGCGATGAAAGAGAGCGCCGGGAACGTGGAGCATGACGTGGTGTTTGAGGTGAAGCACGTCAGCAGCCGCGACCGCAAAAAGGTGAAAGATATTTCGTTTAGCGTCAACCGTGGCGAGATTCTGGGCTTTTCCGGCCTCGTAGGATCCGGGCGTACCGAGCTGATGGACTGCCTGTTTGGCGTGGATAAACGCTCCTCCGGAGAAATTCTGCTTAACGGCAAAAATATCTCGCCCAGCTCACCGATGGATGCGCTGAAAAAGGGCATGGGCTACATCACCGAAAGCCGCCGCGATAACGGCTTCTTTGCCAACTTCTCCATCGCGCAGAACATGGCCGTCAGCCAGAGCCTCAAGCGCGGCGGCTACAAAGGCGCAATGGGCCTGTTTAACGAAGTCGAAGAACGAAAAATTGCCGAAGCCCAGCGCCAGCTGCTGGCGCTGAAGTGCCACAGCGTCGATCAGAACATTACCGAGCTTTCCGGCGGCAATCAGCAGAAGGTGCTGATTTCTAAGTGGCTGTGCTGCAACCCGGAGGTGATCATTTTCGATGAGCCTACGCGCGGGATCGACGTCGGCGCTAAGGCCGAAATTTACAAAGTGATGCGCCAGCTGGCGGATGACGGAAAAGTCATTCTGATGGTGTCGTCTGAGCTTCCCGAAATTATCGCCGTCTGCGACCGCATTGCCGTGTTCTGCGAAGGGCGACTGACGCAAATCCTGACCAATCGCGACGATATCAGCGAAGAGGAGATTATGGCATGGGCATTACCACAAGAATGAAACGCGAAGAAAGTGAGAAAAAGCCGTTCAATTTCGCCCAGTTCTGGGACAAATACGGCACCTTCTTCATCCTCGCGATTATCGTCGGCATCTTCGGCACGCTCTCCGCCGAGTACTTCCTGACGGCCAGCAACATCAGCGCCATCTTCGTGCAAAGCTCGGTGACCGTGCTTATCGGCATGGGGGAGTTCTTCGCTATTCTTGTGGCGGGGATTGACCTGTCGGTCGGCGCGATTCTGGCACTTTCCGGCATGGTGACCGCCAAGCTGATGCTGGCAGGCGTCGATCCGTTCCTCGCGGCGCTGATTGGCGGCGTGATTGTCGGCGGGCTGCTCGGGGCGATTAACGGCTGCCTGGTGAACTGGACGGGGCTGCATCCGTTCATCATCACGCTCGGCACCAACGCCATCTTCCGGGGCATCACGCTGGTTATTTCCGACGCCAACTCGGTGTACGGCTTCTCGTTCGACTTCGTGAATTTCTTCGCCGCCACGCCGCTCGGCATTCCGGTGCCGGTGATCTTCTCGCTGATTGTCGCCGGGATACTGTGGTTCCTGACCACCCGCACGCGGCTGGGGCGCAATATTTACGCCCTCGGCGGCAATAAGAATTCGGCCTTCTACTCCGGCATCGACGTGAAGTTCCACATGCTGGTGGTGTTCATCATCTCCGGCATCTGCGCCGGGCTGGCGGGCGTGGTCTCTACCGCGCGTCTTGGGGCGGCAGAACCCCTTGCGGGGATGGGATTTGAAACCTACGCCATCGCCAGCGCGATCATCGGCGGCACCAGCTTCTTCGGCGGCAAAGGCCGAATTTTCTCGGTGGTGATTGGCGGCCTGATCATCGGCACCATCAACAACGGGCTCAACATCCTCCAGGTACAAACCTATTACCAGCTGGTGGTGATGGGCGGGCTGATCATCGCCGCGGTGGCCCTGGATCGGTTAATCAGCAAGTAAATTCGTCGTCTTTCTAACGGCAGATGCGTTGGCTGCATCAGCTCACCCCAGTCACATAGTTAGCTATGCTCCTGGGGACTCGCAGCCTGGCCGCCTTTCTGTCGTCCGAAATCCATAGAATTACAGGAGCTTATAGTGAAAATTTCCCCCTCTTTGATGTGCATGGATCTGGCGAAATTCCAGGAACAAATTGAATTTATCGACCAGCACGCCGACTACTTCCATATCGACATTATGGACGGCCACTTTGTGCCGAACCTGACGCTGTCCCCGTTCTTCGTCGGCCAGATCAGGAAGCTTGCGAGCAAGCCGCTGGACTGCCATTTGATGGTCACCCGCCCGCAGGATTACATCGTCCCGCTGGCGCAGGCCGGGGCGGACATCATTACCCTGCATCCGGAAACCATTAACGGTCAGGCCTTCCGACTCATCGAAGAGATCCGCCGCCACGGCATGAAGGTCGGCCTGATTTTGAACCCGGAGACCCCGGTGGAGGCGATGAAGTACTACATTCATAAGGCAGACAAGGTGACGGTGATGACCGTTGACCCGGGGTTTGCCGGCCAGCCGTTTATTCCAGAAATGCTGGAAAAAGTGGCCGAGCTGAAAGCCTGGCGCGAACGCGAAGGGCTGAGCTACGAAATTGAAATTGACGGCTCCTGCAACGCGGCAACCTATGAACGACTCATGGCCGCCGGGGCAGATGTGTTTATCGTCGGCACTTCCGGGCTGTTTAATCACGCCCGTGACATCGACGAGGCCTGGCAGGTGATGAGCGAGCAGATCCTGGCGGCCAAAAACGAGGTTATACCCCATGCCAAAACCGCTTAACGTGGTGGCCGGAGTGGATATGGGCGCCACCCATATCCGCCTGTGTTTGCAGGATGAGTCCGGCGCGGTGCTGCACTGTGAAAAACAGCGCACAGCAGAGATTATCTCGGGGGGCGTAGTCTGCGGGATCGCCCATCTGGTAAACGATCGGTTGGATCGCTTTCACGCCCGCTGCCGCGGCATGGTGATGGGGTTTCCGGCGCTGGTCGGCAAAGACAAGCGCACGATCATCTCCACGCCCAATTTGCCGCTTGCCGCCGCCGAGTTTAACGAACTGGCGGGCAAGCTGGAGGATGCGCTCGGCTGCCCGGTCGAATTTTCACGTGACGTCAATCTGCAGCTCTCGTTCGACGTCGCGCAAAACGGGCTGCAGCAACAGCAGGTGCTCGGGGCTTATCTCGGCACCGGCATGGGCTTTGCCGTCTGGCTGAACGGCGCCCCCTGGACCGGCGCCCACGGCGTTGCCGGGGAGCTGGGCCATATTCCGCAGGGCGATATGCACCTGACCTGCGGCTGCGGAAATGCGGGTTGCCTGGAAACGGTGTGCTCGGGGATTGCCCTGAAACGCTGGTACGACGCCAGCCCGCGTGCGTATGAAATTGGCGAGCTGTTCAGCGTTGCCGCGCAGGAGCCGTTTGTCGTTGCCCTGCTCGACCATGCGGCGCGCGCCATTGCCACCAGCGTGAATCTGTTCGACCCGGATGCGGTGATCCTCGGCGGCGGCGTAATGGACATGGTCGATTTTCCACGCGAGGCGCTGATTGCGCAGACTAAACGTTATCTTCGTCGCCCGCTGCCTCACGATGCCGTGCGCTTTATCGACGCGTCTTCCTCGGCCTTCAACGGCGCTCAGGGAGCGGCTACGCTGGCCCGCGCCTGCTTCCTGCCCGCGCTTTACGTAGCGCCTCAGCAAGCTGCGCTCGGGTGAAAGGCTTACGCAGCAGCTCCACCTCCGGCTGGTGCTGCTCGCTGCGGCGTAGGTCCTGCCCGCTTACCAGCAGCAAATCCAGCTGAGGATGATGGCGGCGAGCCTGCTGGAGCACGTCCGCGCCGCTTAGCTCGCCGGGCAGCATCAGGTCGCTGATCACAATGCTAATGTCCGGCACCTCGCTCATCAGCTGCAGCGCCTGCTGGCTGTCGCTGGCTTCCAGCGTCAGGTAACCCAACTGATGCAGCTGTTCGCACAGCGTCTGGCGCACGTCCGGCTCATCTTCAAGCACCAGCACAAGCTGGTCGGAAATATCGGCCTGTTCATCGGCTACAGGCAGCGCCTCAGGTTGAACCTCCGCAGACGCCCGAGGCAGTTGCAGTCTGACCCGAGTCCCTTTGCCAGGCTCGCTTTCTATTTGCACTCGCCCGCCTGACTGGCGCACAAAGCCATAAACCATCGACAGCCCAAGCCCGCTGCCGCTGCCGGTCTGTTTGGTGGTGAAGAACGGTTCAAACACCTGCGCTTTCACCTCATCCGTCATGCCGTGCCCGGTGTCGGCGACCTCAACCACTACCATATCCTGCTTGCGCCCTTCGCCGCGAACCACGCGCTGGTTCCAGGTACGAATCTTAATTTCACCGCTGCGCCCTTCCATCGCGTCCCTGGCGTTCATCACCAGGTTAATGATCGCGTTCTCCAGCTGATTGACGTCGATCCACGCGGGCCAGGCGGGCTGCTGGGCTTCAACGGTAAGCGTGAGATGGGCGGGCAAAGAGTGGCGCATCAGCGGGTCGAGGTTTTCCAGTAGGCTTTTCATCGCCACCGCCCTCGGGTGCAGCGATTGCTTACGGGAAAAGGCGAGCAGCCGCTGGGTTAGCTGCGCGCCACGCTCGGCGGCCTTAAGCGCACGCTGAATGCGCATGGCATCCGACGAGTCTGTCGCGGTCAGCTCCAGACTGCCGATGATTACCGCCAGCAGGTTGTTAAAGTCGTGCGCCAGGCCACCGGTAAGCTGCCCCACCGCCTTCATTTTTTGGCTGTGTACCAGCGCTTCTTCCAGCGCTTTGCGCTCGCTACGCTCCAGCACCACGTTCACCATGCCCCGCCCCGGCACCGGGCTAAAACGCAGCTCGATGGTGCGGCCGTCTGCCAGCCTCAGCTCCTGCGGCTTCGGCAAGGGCCGGGATAGATTGCCCAGCATGTGTTCCTGCAGCGGCGTGACCTGCTTCAGCAGCCCGAGATAGTGCTGGCCACGCTGCAGGCGCTGCGGCTCAAGCCCCAGCAGCAGCGGATATTGCTGATTCCATACCACCAGGAAACCGTCGCTGTCGAACAGCGCAAAGCCATCGCGCATGGCGTGGAAGGTGGTTTCCAGCAGGGTACTTTTTTCTTTCAGCAGGCGTGAGGTGTGCTCCAGCGAAGCGGTATTACGGGCAAAGACGTTGAACGCCCTGGCCAGCTCGCCCAGCTCATCGCGCCGCTGCTGCGCGGGCACGCTGACCTCTTTTTCGCCTTTCGCCAGCCGCGTCATCGCCTGGGAAATCGCCGTTAAGTTTGAGCCCAGGTTGCGGTAAATATACAGCCCGGCAAACCCGGTGATCACCAGCGCCAGCAGGGCAAACAGGCCGATAAAAGCGATGATGGACTGCAAATCCCGATGGCTTTGCTGGCTGCGCTGCCGGGATTCTTCCCCGACTTTTTGCACATACAGGTTGATGTCCTGGTTCAGAAAAGCCACCAGCGCTTTGATGTGGTACATGTGCCAGGCGATGCCCAGGTCGCTTTCCTCAAGCTGCGCAGAAAGCGGCGGCAGCTGGCGCAGGCCGTTTCTGAACTGCTGCAAAATGCTGTCCGACAACGGCGACGGCGCTCGTTCGGGGAGAAGCTGCATCACTTCGCTAAGCTGGCGCACCGCAGGCCTCGGCGAGGAGGACTGAATCGCCACCAGAATCAGGCGATCCATCTCTTTGAGCAGCCCGGCATCCGGCACGTTCAGCCCTTCGCGCGCGTTGACCTCCTGCAGGTGCTCAAGGTAGCTCTGGTTTTGGTACAACGCGCTTAGCAGCAGATTGCGTTGCAGGTGGCGGCGGTGCCCCATCACCAGCATGTTAGTGACGCTGCTTTCCAGCTCGTTGCTGCGGTCGATGATCCGGCTAACCAGCTGCGGCTCGCGGCTCGCCAGCGGCGCGGTGGCCAGGTGAGAAAGCGAGTTTTGCAGCGAAAGCTGGGTTTGCTTCAGGCTTGCCGCCTCGCTCTGGTATTCCAGCGCGCCGACAACCTGAGAAAGCCTGACCGCCGCCGTCGCCACGTTGGAGGTGTCGCGCGCCAGCTCCATGCTGCCGGACATGTCGAGCAGCGTTTGCCCCTGCACCTGCTCCTGAAGGCGGCTGGCGTGCTCAAAGCCGAGCACCGCCACACCGCAGACCATCAGCGTGACCGCCACCACCAGCAGGTTAAAGAACAGCAGGCGGCCACGGGCGCTGGCGAAGAAGGAGGGGCGAGGCTGGGTCATAGAGGCTCCGTGGTTGATTGTGCCCTCTCACCCTCTCCCCCAGGGGAGAGGGGAAAAAAGGGGTAACCTCTCCCCTGGCGAAGTGGAGAAAAATTAGCACGCCGCTTTTCCCCCTCTCCCTTTTAGGGAGAGGGTCGGGGTGAGGGTCACACATTCACTCCAGTTAAGCATTGCACGGATTTTGATAAATGTTTCCGCACCGGGAATGTGATCCAGGTTAACTATTCAACTCTATGACAAATATGAACGGCCGCTGACATTTTGCATTTACCGGCATGTGGTTGACTGGCGCTTATTGATAACCACCACAGGCGCCGCACCATGAGCAGAGTTCCCATTCTGGAAATGCGCAATATTGCCAAGTCATTTGGCAAGTTTTATGCGCTAAAAGGCGTCGATTTAACGGTATTTTCCGGTGAGATCCATGCCCTGATGGGCGAAAACGGGGCGGGTAAAAGCACCCTGATGAAGATCCTCGCCGGGGCTTACATCGCCACCAGCGGCGAAGTGCTGATTGACGGCGAACCCTATGCCATCAAAGGCCCGAAAGATGCCCTGAACGCGGGCATCACGCTGATTTATCAGGAGATGCAGCTCGCCCCAAACCTTACCGTGGCGGAGAACATTTTCCTCGGCAGCGAACTGGCGCGCGGCGGCCTGGTGCAGCGTAAAGAGATGGTGCAGCAGGCGCAGGCGGTGATTGACCGCCTCGGGGCGCAGTTTAAAGCAACCGACCTCGTCATGAAGCTGACCATTGCCGAGCAGCAGCAGGTTGAGATCGCCCGCGCGCTCCAGCGCAAAAGCCGCATTCTGGTGATGGATGAACCCACCGCCGCCCTCTCCTCCCGCGAAACGCATCGCCTGTTTGAGCTGATTTTCCGCCTGCGTGATGAAGGCATGGCGATTATCTACATCAGTCACCGCATGGCGGAAATTTATGAGCTGTCAGACCGGGTCAGCGTGCTGCGCGACGGCCAGTACGTCGGCAGCCTGACGCGCGAAAATCTTAACGCCAGCGAGCTGGTGAAAATGATGGTTGGGCGACCGCTCAGCGACCTGTTTAACAAAGAGCGTGATATCCCGCTCGGCAGCCCTCGCCTCAACGTTCATCACCTGACGGACAGCGGAAAAGTGCTGCCCGTCAGCCTGCACGTTCGCTCCGGGGAAATTGTCGGCCTGGCCGGGCTGGTTGGTGCCGGGCGTTCAGAGCTGGCGCAGCTGATCTTCGGCGTGCGTAAGGCCACGGGCGGTACGGTTGAGATAGACGGCGAGCCGGTGACGCTTCACTCCCCTCGCGAGGCGATTCAACACGGCATCGGCTTCCTGACGGAAAACCGCAAAGAGCAGGGGCTGTTCCTCGAGCTGGCCGCGCAGGACAACATCACCATGGCCACGCTTGAGCGTGACGCTCATTTCGGCATGCTCGACCGCAAAAAAGCCCAGACCATTTCCGACGACGCCATCAGCCTGCTGAATATCCGCGTGCCGCACGCCCAGGTTCGCGCCGGGGGCCTGTCCGGCGGAAACCAACAAAAGCTGCTGATTTCCCGCTGGGTTGCCATTGGGCCACGCATTCTGATCCTCGATGAGCCTACGCGCGGCGTGGACGTCGGCGCCAAAAGCGAGATTTACCGCATCATGAACCAGCTGGCCCGCCAGGGCGTGGCCATTTTAATGATTTCCAGCGAGCTGCCCGAAGTGGTGGGCATGAGCGACCGGGTGTACGTCATGCGCGAAGGCAGCATTGCCGGCGAGCTGCTGCGCCACGACATTACGCAAGAAAATATTATGACCCTGGCTACCGGCGTGACCGAGGCCCATAAGAAAGAGGTTCACCATGACTAACTCAGGCACGCAACCGGTGGCAAAATCCGCCTCGCTTAAAAAAGCCCTGTTCGGCGATTTGATGCAAACCGTCGGTATTTTGCCGATTTTGATACTGATCGTCGCCGTATTTGGCTTTGTGGCACCGAACTTCTTCACCGAGTCTAACCTGCTCAATATCGCCCGGCAGTCGTCTATCAACATCGTGCTGGCGGCGGGGATGACCTTCATTATTCTGACCGGCGGTATCGACCTGTCCGTGGGCTCAATTCTCGGCACCACCGCCGTGACGGCAATGGTCGTGTCGCTGATGCCCGGCTGGGAGGGGCTGTCGATTCCGGCAGCGCTGCTGATGGGCACCGGGCTCGGGCTGTTTAACGGCATGCTGGTCGCCTGGGCTGGGCTGCCGCCGTTTATCGTCACGCTCGGTACCTATACCGCGCTGCGCGGTGCGGCGTATCTGCTGGCCGACGGCACAACGGTGATTAACTCCAACATCAACTTCGAGTGGATTGGTAACGCCTATCTCGGCCCGGTGCCGTGGCTGGTGGTTATCGCCCTGCTGGTGATTGCGGTGTGCTGGTTCATTCTGCGCCGTACCACGCTGGGGGTTCATATCTACGCGGTGGGCGGCAACATGCAGGCGGCACGCCTGACCGGCATCAAAGTGTGGATGGTGCTGCTGTTCGTGTACGGCATGAGCGGCCTGCTTTCCGGGCTCGGCGGCATCATGAGCGCGTCACGTCTTTACAGCGCCAACGGCAACCTCGGCGTGGGCTATGAGCTGGACGCGATTGCCGCCGTTATCCTCGGCGGAACCAGCTTCGTGGGCGGGATAGGCACCATCACCGGCACGCTGGTGGGGGCGCTGATTATCGCCACGCTCAACAACGGCATGACGCTGATGGGCGTCTCCTATTTCTGGCAATTGGTGATCAAAGGGGCGGTGATCATCATAGCGGTGCTGATCGACAAATACCGTACCCGTCACCATCAAAGTGCATAACAACAAAACCCTACCCTAAGAGTGAGGAAAACAGCATGCGTTTGAAACCTATAGTTACTGCGTTACTGGCTGGTGCAATGATCGCAGGCGCGCCGTTTGCCCAGGCGAAAGAGTTAAAGTCTATCGGCGTGACGGTGGGCGACCTCGCCAACCCGTTCTTCGTGCAAATAACCAAGGGCGCCGAGCTGGAAGCCCGCAAGCTCGCTGGCGACAACGTGAAGGTGACGCTGGTCTCCAGCGGCTACGATCTCGGCCAGCAGGTGGCGCAGATCGATAACTTTATCGCCGCGAAGGTGGACATGATCATCCTTAACGCCGCAGATTCCAAAGGGATCGGCCCGGCGGTAAAACGTGCGAAAGACGCCGGGATCGTTGTTGTGGCGGTGGACGTCGCGGCTGACGGCGCCGATGCCACGATCACTTCCGATAACACCCAGGCCGGGCAAATGGCCTGTAAGTACATTTCCGACCGCCTGAAAGACAAAGGCAACGTGGTTATCATCAACGGGCCGCCGGTTTCCGCCGTGCAGAACCGCGTTGAGGGCTGCGAAACCGAATTCAAAAAACACCCGGACATTAAGATCCTTTCCTCTAATCAGAATGCTAAGGGCAGCCGTGAAGGCGGCCTGGAAGTGATGACCTCGCTATTAGCGGCGAATCCGAAGATCGACGGCGTGTTTGCGATCAACGATCCGACGGCGATCGGGGCCGATCTGGCGGCAAAACAGGCCCAGCGTAATGAGTTCTTTATTGTCGGCGTGGACGGTAGCCCGGACGGTGAGGAGGCCCTGAAGCGTGGCGGCAGTTCGCTGTTTGTGGCGACGCCAGCGCAGGATCCGCAGGTAATGGCGGCGAAAGCGGTCGAGATTGGCTACGACATCTTGCAGGGTAAACCCGCGCCGAAAGGCCCGGTGCTGATCCCGGTGACGATGATCGATAAGAGCAATATCGGCAGCTACAAAGGGTGGACGGTGAAGTAATTTGCCCCTCACCCCAACCCTCTTCCCAAAGGGGAGAGGGAGAAAAACCGTTAGTTATCTCTCAGATCGAGTCAAAACGCCGTCAGTCCCCTCTCCTTCCAGGGAGAGGGTCCACGTCAAAGGGAGGCCAGATGAAACGCTCCGAGGTTAATCAATACCTGAATGAAACCCGCCAGTTTTTTGCCCGTCACGGTGTGCAACTGCCGCCGTTCGCCGGGTTCTCGCCGCAAAAATGGCTGCAGGTTAACCCCCGTAGCTGGCAAGAGGTCTTTGATCTAAAGCTCGGGTGGGATATCACCGACTTCGGCGGCAGCGACTTCCTGACCATGGGCCTGACGCTGTTTACCCTGCGCAACGGCTCTCCTGAAGGTGCGCCCTACGCCAAAACTTACGCCGAAAAAGTCATGCATGTGCGTGATAACCAGATGACGCCGATGCATTTTCACTGGAGCAAACAGGAAGACATCATCAACCGCGGCGGCGGGAATTTGATTGTCGAACTGTGGCATTCAGATCCGTTTGAACAGCCTGACGAATCGGACATCACGGTGGTGATTGACGGCTGCCGCCAGACGCACGCCGCAGGCAGCCAATTGCGTTTATCGCCGGGAGAAAGCATCAGCCTGGTGCCGGAGATGTATCACAGCTTCTGGGGGGAACCGGGCTACGGCGACGTGCTGGTCGGCGAAGTGTCGATGGTCAACGATGACGATCACGACAACCGCTTTTTAAAGCCTCTCGAGCGCTTCAGCAGCCTCAGCGAAGATGCCGCGCCGGAGCTGCTTTTGTGCCATGAGTACCGCCGGTTTATCTAAACCGCATTATTTTCGCCGTGGGTGATATCTGCGGCAAAGACGTAGCCCACGCCGCGAATGGTGCGGATAAGCGTGGGCTGGTGCGGATTGACCTCGATTTTGCGCCGCAGCCGCATAATTAATACGTCGATGGTGCGGTCAAACACTTCGAGGCTTTCGCTGTGGGTTAGCTCCAGCAGCTTTTCCCGCGACAGCACTTTCCTGGCGTTCTGCACCAGGGAAAGCAGCAGGCCATATTCACCCTGGGTGAGATCAACCTGCTGCTGCTGAGCGTTCATTAGCTGGCAGCGGTCAGTGTCCAGCCGCCAGCCGTTAAACTGCAGCCCGCTGGTTTTGGTCGGGCTGATTTCTACGGCCAGCGCCCCGCTACGCCTCAGCACCGCTTTCACCCGCGCGACAACCACGCGGCCGTTAAACGGTTTGGCGATATAGTCATCGGCGCCCATTTCCAGCCCCACCACCACGTCGGACTCGCTGCCCATACCCGTGAGCATCACCACCGGCAGCGCCGGACGCAGTTTCTGCACCTGCTGAAGCACCAGCAAGCCATTGGTATCCGGCAGCATCATATCCAGCAGGATAAGCGCGATGGAGGGTTCTGCCGCCACAATCTGCAGCGCTTCATTGCCGCTATGGCACACCAGCACGTCAAAAACGTGTTCACTGAGCACATCGCGCAGCACGTCGCAAATGGCCTTGTCGTCATCCACCACCAGGATTGCAGGTTTCATTATTGTCTCCGGAGGGGAGGAGGTTCTTTTAGTGTGAGCGATTGTTGATTGCGCGCCGCAGAAAGAACACAGATCCGTGCGGAATTTTCTATCACTGTCACAAATGGCCGTCAGTTCGACACGTCATTTATGACGAAATCCCCTGCCTTTCGTCAGCCCGTTCGCCAGATACCCGCCAAACCCGCACCAATAACCACTCACTCTATGTGGCATAGATAATGCATTGAGTGGCGCAGCAAGGCGGTTTGCATTTATCGCCGCACTTAAATGACAGCATTGACTGGAGCAACATGATGAAAAAAGTCGTCACGGTTTGCCCCTATTGCGCCTCGGGTTGCAAGATAAACCTGGTGGTGGATAACGGCAAAATCGTCAAGGCGGAAGGCGCACAGGGTAAAACCAACCAGGGCGACCTTTGCCTGAAGGGTTATTACGGTTGGGATTTTATCACCGATACCAAAATCCTTACCCCGCGTTTGAAATCCCCGATGATTCGCCGCGAGCGCGGCGGCAAGCTGGAAGCGGTTTCCTGGGATGAAGCGCTGGGCTACGTCAGCTCTCGTCTGAGCGAGATCAAAGCCAAGTATGGCCCGAACGCCATTCAAACCACCGGCTCCTCACGCGGGACCGGCAACGAAACCAACTATGTAATGCAAAAATTTGCGCGCGCCGTTATTGGTACCAATAACGTCGATTGCTGCGCACGTGTCTGACACGGCCCATCGGTTGCAGGTCTGCACCAGTCGGTCGGTAATGGCGCGATGAGTAACTCTATCGTCGAGATTGAGGATACTGATTTAGTCTTTGTGTTCGGGTATAACCCGGCAGATTCACACCCTATCGTGGCTAATCGCGTGATTAAGGCGAAGCAGAAAGGGGCTCAGATTATCGTCGTCGATCCGCGCAAAATTGAAACCGCGCGCATTGCCGACATGCATTTAAGGTTACGCAACGGCTCGAACATCGCGCTGCTGAACGCGATTGGCCACGTCATTATTGAAGAGAACCTTTACGATCACGCTTTCGTTGCTGCCCGTACCGAAGGCTTCGAGGAGTACCGCAAAATCGTTGAAGGCTACACGCCGGAGTCCGTAGAGGAAATCACTGGCGTCAGCGCCGGCGAAATCCGTGCGGCGGCGCGCATGTACGCCAAAGCCAAAACAGCCACCATTCTGTGGGGCATGGGCGTGACCCAGTTCTACCAGGGCGTGGAAACCGTGCGCTCGCTCACCAGCCTGGCGCTGATGACCGGCAACCTTGGCAAGCCTAACGTGGGCGTGAACCCGGTTCGCGGCCAGAACAACGTGCAGGGCGCCTGCGACATGGGCGCACTGCCGGATATGTTCCCCGGCAACCAGTACGTCCGTGACGCGGAAACTCGCAGCAAATTTGCCGCTGCCTGGGGCGTTGACGCGCTACCGGAAGCCAACGGCTACCGCATCAGCGAACTGCCGCACCGCGTAGAACATGGTGAAGTCCGTGCCGCCTATATTATGGGTGAAGATCCGCTGCAAACCGACGCCGAGCTTTCTGCGGTGCGCAAAGCGTTTGCCGGACTCGAGCTGGTGATTGTGCAGGACATCTTCATGACCAAAACCGCCGCCGAGGCCGACGTTATTTTACCGTCCACCTCCTGGGGCGAGCATGAAGGCGTCTTCACCGCCGCCGACCGTGGCTTCCAGCGCTTCTTTAAGGCCGTTGAGCCGAAGTGGGATCTCAAAACGGACTGGCAGATTATCAGTGAAATCGCCACCCGCATGGGCTACCCGATGCGCTACAGCAACACCCAGGAAATTTGGGACGAGCTGCGTCATCTGTGCCCGGACTTCTACGGCGCGACCTACGAGAAGATGGGCGAGCTGGGCTATATTCAGTGGCCTTGCCGCGATACCTCGGATGCAGACCAGGGCACCTCTTATCTGTACGAGAGCAAGTTCGAGCGTCCTAACGGTCTGGGGCAGTTCTTCACCTGCGACTGGGCGCCGCCTATCGATCGCATCACCGACGAGTACCCGATGGTGCTTTCCACGGTGCGTGAAGTCGGCCACTACTCCTGCCGTTCAATGACCGGCAACTGTGCCGCCCTGGCCGCGCTGGCCGATGAGCCGGGTTATGCACAAATCCACGTCGAAGATGCCGCGCGTCTGGGCATTGAAGATGAAGCGTTGATTTGGGTGAATTCGCGGAAAGGCCGGGTTATCACCCGGGCTGCGGTCAGCGAACGTCCGAATAAAGGCGCGGTGTACATGACCTATCAGTGGTGGATTGGCGCCTGTAATGAGCTGGTGACGGAGAACCTGAGCCCGATAACCAAAACGCCGGAGTACAAGTACTGCGCCGTGCGCGTGGAGCCGATTGCCGATCAGCAGGCCGCCGAGCAGTATGTGATTGATGAGTACAGCAAGCTGAAGGCCCGCCTGCGCGAGAGCGCGATGGGGTAAGACATCCCCTCACCCTAACCCTCTCCCCAAAGGGGAGAGGGCCGGGGTGAGGGGCTTTACTTAGCTGCTCGCTTTACTGTCAAACTTCCCAAAAAGCTCACGCTCATAGGCCTGGGCTTTTTTATGGTCGAATTTGTGTTCCCACTTGGCGATAACCAGCACCGCCAGCGCGTTGCCGACCACGTTCAGCGCGGTACGTGCCATATCCAGAATACGGTCAACCCCGGCAATAAACGCCAGTCCTTCCAGCGGAATACCGACGCTGCCAAGCGTCGCCAGCAGCACCACGAAGGAAACGCCCGGCACGCCGGCAATCCCCTTTGAGGTCACCATCAGCGTCAGCACCAGGATGATTTCCTGCCACAGCGACAGCTCGATGCCGTACAGCTGGGCGATAAAGATCGCCGCGATGCTTTGATATAGCGTGGAGCCATCGAGGTTAAACGAGTAGCCAGTCGGCACCACGAAGCTGGTGATCGACGCCGGAGCGCCATAGGCTTCCATCTTCTCGATGATGCGTGGCAGCACGCTTTCAGAGCTGGCGGTAGAGAACGCCAGGATCAGTTCGTCTTTCAGAATACGCATCAGGATAGTGATTTTCAGCCCGCACAGCCGCGCCACGGCGCCCAGCACCACCAACGCGAAGAAGGCAATCGCCACGTACACCAGCACCACCAGCTTGAGCAGCGGCCAAAGCGAGGCAAAGCCAAAGTTCGCCACGGTCACCGAGATAAGCGCAAAGACGCCAACCGGCGCATAGCGCATCACCATGTGCGTCACTTTGAACATGGTTTCAGAGATGGAGCGGAAGACGGTCACCAGCGGCTCGCGGTGCGTAGCGGGCAGCGAGGACAACCCCAAGCCAAACAGCACCGAGAAGAAGATAATCGGCAGCATCTCGCCCTTCGCCATCGACGCGACGATGTTGGTAGGTACAAGCGACAGAATGGTGCCCATCAGGCCGTGAGAATGGCTTTGTACATCCTGGGCCGTGTGCTGGTATTTCGAAATATCCACGGTAGCAAGCTGCGACATATCTATGCCGTGGCCCGGCTGGAACACATTCGCGAGCGTAATGCCCAGAATGATGGCAACCGTCGTGATCACTTCGAAATAAATGATGGTTTTAGCCCCAATGCGGCCAAGCTGCTTTGCGTCGCCAACGCCCGCAATCCCGACCACCAGGGTAGAAATCACAATCGGCACGACGATCATTTTGATCAGGTGGATAAAGATATCGCCCGCCGGTGACAGCAGGTTAGCGACCAGCCACTCACGGCTATCACTTTGATAATGCAGAAAACTTCCCAGGATAATGCCCAGCACCAGCGCCAGCAATATTTGCCAGGCCAGGCTCATTTTTAAGTTTTTCATAACGACGACAGTTCCTCAAAAAAACGCCATTCCCATGCTGTTGACTCAGGAGAAGGTCACAAACTGAAAGGGGGTATGACAAACATCAGGTGTTAAGCGGGGTTTTTTAAAGCGCCGTATCAGTACCATCCCGATAGCCTGCTGCGCAAGCCTTCATTTTTAGGGTTATGCACTCACATTGCATAGATAAACAGAATTTTTCGATGGATTATGAATATAACTTATTGTTATGGAAAAAATTTCATTATTTGTTTTTGGAAATAAATACCACCGGTAATTATTTCTTATGATTCATCTGTTTGAACAATTTTTGCGCGATTATTTTAATGCGTGATCTGCCGCCCAAAAAGTAAACAAAGCTTCCAATGCCCCTACTATTAACGTTTGTGTGACATATTATTAACATCCAAAAGGAGAAAAAAAGCCATGAGCCAAGTACACAAACATGCTATTCCCGCAAACATTGCGGACCGTTGCCTGATAAACCCGGAGCAGTACCAGGCCCTGTATCAACAGTCGATACAGGATCCAGACGCGTTTTGGGGCGAACAAGGGAAAATTCTCGACTGGATCAAGCCGTATCAAAAGGTAAAAAATACCTCTTTTGCGCCGGGAAACATCTCTATCAAGTGGTATGAGGACGGTACGCTCAATTTAGCCGCGAACTGCCTCGACCGGCACCTGAAAGAACGGGGCGATCAAACCGCCATTATCTGGGAGGGCGATGACGCGACCCAGAGCAAAAACATCACTTATCGCGAGCTGCATCGCGATGTCTGCCGTTTTGCCAACACCCTGGTCGAACTGGGCATTAAGAAAGGCGATGTTGTTGCGATTTATATGCCAATGGTGCCGGAAGCTGCCGTTGCTATGCTCGCCTGCGCGCGCATTGGCGCCGTGCATTCCGTTATCTTTGGCGGCTTCTCGCCGGAAGCCGTGGCCGGACGCATCATCGACTCCAGCTCCCGGCTGGTGATCACCGCCGACGAAGGCGTGCGCGCCGGGCGTTCCATCCCGCTGAAAAAGAACGTGGATGACGCGCTTAAAAATCCAAATGTGAAAACCGTCGAGCACGTTATCGTGCTGAAACGCACCGGCGGCAAAATCGACTGGCACCAGAACCGTGACCTGTGGTGGAACGAGCTGGTAGAAAAAGCCAGCGATCAGCACCAGCCGGTCGAAATGAACGCCGAAGATCCGCTGTTCATCCTCTATACCTCCGGCTCTACCGGCAAGCCAAAAGGCGTGCTGCACACTACCGGCGGCTATCTGGTTTATGCCGCGACCACCTTTAAATATGTCTTCGACTACCATCCAGGCGATGTCTACTGGTGTACCGCGGACGTGGGCTGGGTTACCGGGCACAGCTACCTGCTTTACGGCCCGCTGGCCTGCGGCGCAATCACGCTGATGTTTGAGGGCGTGCCTAACTGGCCGAAGCCAAACCGCATGGCGCAGGTGGTCGACAAACATAAAGTGAATATCCTCTACACCGCGCCGACCGCCATCCGCGCGCTGATGGCCGAAGGGGATAAGGCCACCGAAGGCACCGACCGCTCTTCGCTGCGCATTCTTGGTTCCGTGGGCGAGCCCATCAACCCGGAAGCCTGGGAGTGGTACTGGAAGCACATCGGCAATGAGAAATGCCCGGTGATGGACACCTGGTGGCAGACCGAAACCGGCGGTTTCATGATTACCCCGCTGCCGGGCGCAACCGAGCTGAAAGCCGGTTCCGCGACCCAGCCGTTCTTTGGCGTTCAGCCTGCGCTGGTCGATAACGAAGGTCATCCGCAGTTGGGCGCCACCGAAGGTAACCTGACGATTACCGATTCCTGGCCAGGCCAGGCACGCACGCTATTTGGCGACCATGAGCGCTTCGAGCAGACTTACTTCTCCACCTTCAAAAACATGTATTTCAGCGGCGACGGCGCGCGCCGGGATGAAGACGGCTATTACTGGATAACGGGCCGCGTGGACGACGTGCTGAACGTGTCCGGCCACCGCCTCGGTACCGCAGAGATCGAATCGGCGCTGGTGTCCCATCCGAAGATTGCCGAAGCCGCCGTGGTCGGCATCCCACACAACATTAAAGGCCAGGCGATTTACGCCTACGTCACGCTGAACCACGGCGAAGAGCCGACGCCGGAGCTGTACGCCGAGGTGCGCAACTGGGTGCGGAAAGAGATAGGCCCGCTTGCCACGCCGGATGTACTGCACTGGACAGACTCGCTGCCGAAGACCCGCTCCGGCAAAATTATGCGCCGAATCCTGCGCAAGATTGCCTCCGGCGACACCAGCAACCTGGGTGATACCTCCACCCTCGCCGATCCTGGCGTGGTAGAAAAACTGCTGGAAGAAAAACAGGCCTTAACCATACCTTCGTAACCTTGTTCTCCCCCCTCTCCCTTCCGGGAGAGGGAATAACTACAAATACCTACCCTACAAAAAACCTCTGGAGATTCTGTGATGAATGACACCATTTATCAGCGGATAGAAAGCAGTGCGCATTTCAGGGAGTTGGTTTCCAAAAGGCAACGGTTTGCCGCCATTCTGTCACTGATTATGTTAGTGATTTACGTTGGTTTTATTTTGCTGATTGCCTTCGCGCCCGCGTGGCTTGGCACTCCGCTTCATGACGGTACCAGCGTCACGCGGGGCATCCCTATCGGCATCGGCGTTATCGTTATTTCCTTCCTGCTCACCGGGATTTATGTCTGGCGTGCTAACGGCGAATTTGACCGCCTGAACAACGAAGTGCTGCGTGAAGTGGGGGTTAAATGAAACGTTTTCTTGCGGTTTTTGCCGCTCTGCTGCCGGCCGGTGCCTTCGCTGCCGATGCCATAACCGGCGACGTGCAGCGTCAGCCAACCAACTGGCAGGCGATCATCATGTTCCTGATTTTCGTCGCTCTGACGCTGTATATCACTTACTGGGCGTCCAAGCGCGTTCGCTCCCGCAGCGATTATTACACCGCGGGCGGCAACATTACCGGTTTTCAGAATGGCCTGGCGATTGCCGGTGACTTTATGTCGGCCGCCTCGTTCCTCGGGATTTCCGCGCTGGTGTACACCTCCGGCTACGACGGCCTGATTTACTCGCTGGGTTTCCTGGTCGGCTGGCCGATTATTCTGTTCCTGATCGCCGAGCGCCTGCGTAACCTGGGCCGCTATACCTTTGCCGATGTGGCGTCGTATCGCCTCAAGCAAGGGCCAATCCGCACGCTGTCCGCCTGCGGTTCGCTGGTGGTGGTTGCGCTTTATCTGATTGCCCAGATGGTTGGCGCCGGGAAGCTCATCGAGCTGCTGTTCGGCCTGAACTACCACGTCGCGGTGGTGCTGGTGGGCGTGCTGATGGTGATGTACGTGCTGTTTGGCGGCATGCTGGCGACAACCTGGGTGCAAATCATCAAAGCCGTGCTGCTGCTGTTCGGCGCAAGCTTCATGGCGTTTATGGTGATGAAGCACGTTGGCTTCAGCTTCAACAACCTGTTCAATGAAGCGATGGCGGTTCACCCTAAAGGCGCGGCAATCATGAGCCCTGGCGGATTAGTCAAAGACCCCATTTCTGCGCTGTCTCTGGGCCTCGGCCTGATGTTTGGCACCGCTGGCTTGCCGCACATCCTGATGCGTTTCTTCACCGTGAGCGACGCCCGCGAAGCGCGTAAGAGCGTGTTTTACGCCACCGGCTTCATGGGTTACTTCTACATTCTGACCTTTATCATCGGCTTTGGCGCCATTATGTTAGTGGGTGCTAACCCAGCGTTTAAAGACGCGGCGGGCGCGCTGATTGGCGGCAACAACATGGCGGCGGTGCACCTTGCCGACGCGGTGGGCGGCAACCTATTCCTCGGCTTTATCTCTGCGGTTGCCTTCGCCACCATCCTCGCGGTTGTGGCCGGGTTAACGCTGGCGGGCGCTTCGGCGGTGTCTCACGACCTTTACGCCAACGTCTTCCGCAAAGGCGCGTCCGAACGCGATGAGCTGAAAGTATCGAAAATCACCGTTCTGGTGCTGGGCGTAGTGGCTATCCTGCTGGGTATTCTGTTTGAAAAACAGAACATTGCTTTTATGGTGGGGCTGGCATTCTCCATTGCCGCAAGCTGTAACTTCCCGATTATCCTGCTGTCGATGTACTGGTCGAAGCTGACCACGCGTGGCGCAATGATCGGCGGCTGGCTTGGCCTGCTGACCGCAGTCGTGCTGATGATTCTTGGTCCAACAATCTGGGTGCAAATTCTCGGCCACGAAAAAGCGGTCTTCCCGTATGAATATCCGGCGCTGTTCTCTATTCTGATCGCGTTTGTTGGCATCTGGCTGTTCTCGATTACCGATAACACGCCGGAAGGTAAGCTGGAGCGTGAGAAGTTCCGCGCGCAGTTTATTCGTTCTCAAACCGGCATCGGTATCGATCAAGGGCGGGCTCACTAGTTAGTAAGCACTTACCGGGGCTATGTCTGCCCCGGTAAATGTAGGTTAAAACATCAGCCAGCTGACCAGCGGCGCGACCAAAACCGTCACCACGCCGGACAGCATCATCACCAGGCTGGCAATCACCCCTTCCTGCGGCCCCAGCTCATAAGAGCGAGCGGTGCCCGCGCCGTGAGAAGCCGCACCGAATCCGGCACCTTTAGCGATTCCTTCCCTGATCGACAGACGAAGAAACAGTACGTCCCCTACCGCCATGCCAAACACGCCGGTGATCACCACAAACAGCGCCACCAGTTCCGGCTCGCCGCCGATGGGCTTAGCGGCCGCCAGGGCAAAAGGCGTGGTAATTGAGCGCACGGCAAGGCTGCGCTGAATGCCGTCCGGCAGGGTAAATAAGCGGGCCAGCCAAATCGAGCTGGTTACCGCCACAATCATCGCCGTCAGCACGCCTGCGGAAAGCGACATCCAGTGGCGTTTAATTACCCTGAGGTTGTCATAAACCGGCACCGCAAAGGCGATGGTGGCAGGCCCGAGCAACCACAACAGCCAGTGCGCCTCGCCCATGTAGTTACTGTATGAGATATGCCCGAAGACAAGCATCGCCACCAGCAGCACCGGCGTAAAGACCAGCGGCATCAGCGGCAGTTTGCGAAAACGGCGATACAGGCGTTTATTGGCGAAATAGAAAATCAGCGTGACCACAAGGCACAGCACGCTGAGCTGGAAGTTAGTCATGACGAGACTGCCTGCGGGCTTCGCGAGCGAGCTCAAAGCGGTAGACTTTTTCCACCACAAAGGCCGTGCTGCCGAGCACCAACACGGTGCTGACCGCGATCACCGCAAAAATGCGCCAGCCTTCCACCATCAGCAGCTGCGAGTAGTTCACCACGGCCACGACCGCCGGGACAAAAAACAGCAGCATCTCGGCCAGTAGCCATTTTGACCCTTCCCTGACCCATTTCAGCGGCACAATGCGGCAAATAATCAGCGCCAGGAGCAGCAGCATTCCCACCAGATTCGCGGGCAGCGGCAGATGCCCCCACGTGACCAACTGTTCGGCAAAAACAAAAAGACCGGCGTACAGGGCAACCTGCACGGGGACGCGCAGGCTATGCATTACAGCAGGCGTAAAACGACCTAACGCCAAAGCCATGATCGGAACTCCAGAAAAAATACCAGCCCCGATTATAGAGAGCGGTTCATCGCTACTGAAATGAATTAAAATCATTGCAGGTATAGTCAACAGGAATAGTTATGGACATCAGAACGCTGCGTTATTTCGTTGAGGTTGTACGCCAGCAGAGCTTCACCCGGGCGGCGGAGAAGATGTTCGTCACGCAGCCTACCATCAGCAAAATGCTGCGTAACCTCGAGGATGAGCTGAACTGCACGCTGCTGATCCGCGACGGCCGCCGCCTGCTGCTGACCGATACCGGCCAGGTGGTGTTCCAGCGCGGGCTCGCCATTCTGGCCGAGTTTCGTCAGCTTGAGGCCGAACTAAGCGACATCAAACAGCTCACCAACGGCGTGCTGCGCCTCGGTATTCCGCCGATGGTCGGCACCCTGATGACCGGCCCGATAGGCGTTTATCAGCACCGCTACCCCGGCGTGGAGTTTAAGATTTCCGAGTTCGGCGGCCTGACGGTGCAGCAGGCGGTGCTTAACGGCGACCTCGATCTCGCGGTGACGGCGATGCCAATAGCAGACGAAGACGCGCTGACGGTAATGCCGCTGTTCCGCCATCCGCTCTGCGTGCTGGTGCCCCGCTCCGGCCCGTGGATTGGCCGCACCAGCGTTGACCCGGCCGAGCTGGCCGAACACCCGCTGCTTATCTACAACGAAGATTTTTCTCTTAGCCGCCAGCTGATGCAGCTGTTTGCCGACAACGGCTTTACCCCGCGTATTGCGGTGCGCAGCGGGCAGTGGGATTTCCTGGCTGCGATGGTTCAGGGCGGCGTGGGGATTGCCGTGCTGCCGGAGCCGATTTGCCGCAAGCTCGATCACACCACGCTGATGTGGCTACCGCTGAACAGTAATCTAAGCTGGCAGTTAGGGATGATTTGGCGTGAAGGGGTTTATATTTCGCAGAGCGCGCAGGCGTGGATTGATTGCTGCAGAGAGTTCTGGCCGGAAGTGGAAACCGACCAGAACTAGCGGGATTACTCTTTCTCGATCAGCAGCGCTTCCAGCAGGTCGAGATCGTGCAGGAGTTTTTGCAGGGTCTCATTGCTGATTTGCTGCGTGGCACGCAGATGGTAAAGCTCGGCGCGCTCCGAACGCAGCGCCGTCAGGCGGAAGCGGCGTTCCAGGTTTTCTTCCAGCTCGCTGCTCTCAACGTCATTCCGGCCGTCTGCCCGGCGACGTAAATTCCCGATAACCCGCGAACTCACCTCTTTCAGTAACTGGTCGTCGATGTTCTCTTTGCTGTCCGTGGCCAGCCGTTCTTCCATTTTTTGGATAGCGACAATGGCCACTTCGGCCGTCGCGGAACGGGCCAGCCGCTCTTCTTTACGCGCCAGAGATTTGTCCCCTACCTCAACGTTTCGCAGCAGAATCGGCAGCATGATAACCCCGGCAAAAAGCGAGAACAGGATCACGCCTGCGGAGAGGAAAATCAGCTCATAGCGCGCCGGGAACGGCGTGCCGTCGTTCAGGAACAGCGGAATGGAAAGCACACCGGCCAGGGTAATCGCCCCACGCACGCCGGCGAAAGAGGCAATGCCCAGCTCGCGGGTCGTGAAGGAGCCAAACTCCAGCGGGCGCTTTTTCAAAAAGCGCAGGCTGAGGCGCTTCATCGACCACAGCCACAGGAAGCGCACCGCAATCAGGGCGAAATAGATCATCGCCACGTCGAGGAACAGCATCCACAGCTCAACGTTCGGATCGGCATTGGCTGCCGCAACGGAGGTCTCGAGAATGCCCGGTAGCTGCAGGCCCAACAGCAGGAAGACCATGCCGTTGAACACAAACTCCAGCATCGCCCAGACGCTGTTCGCACGCAGGCGCATGGTCAGCGGGGCGCTACGCAGCACGCCGGAACGGGTAATTGTCATCCCTGCAGCAACTGCCGCCAGAATGCCGGAAACCCCGATGTGTTCAGCAATCAGATAAGAAGCGAACGGCAGCAGCAGCAGCAGCAGTATTTGGGTCGCGGGTTCGTCGCCGCTCCAGCGGCTCATCAGGCGCAGCGATTTACCGTACAGCCAGCTGACCGCGATACCCGCCAGCAGGCCACCCACGGCCACTTTGAAGAACTCAAGCGAAGCCCCGCCAACGCTAAAGGCCATCGCCCCAACGGCGACCGCCACGGCAAGCTTCAGGGAGACCAGGCCAGAGGCGTCGTTCATCAACGCTTCACCCTGCAATATCCCCATGATCTTCTTCGGAATCCGCCCTTCGCCGACTATCCCGGACAGCGCCACGGCGTCCGTCGGTGACAGCACGGCGGCCAGCGCAAAGGCCGGAACCAGCGGAATGCCCGGCACGAGGAAGTAAATCAGGAACCCGATGCCGACCACGGTGACCAGCACCAGCACCAGCGCCAGGCCAATGATTTCCCGGCCATGATGGAGAAACTCGTGGGTGGGCGTTTTCCAGCCGTCGGCAAACAGCAGCGGCGGAATGAACAGCACCAGGAAAAGCTCAGGGTCGAATTCAACGTGTAAGCCAAAGTGCGGCCAGGCGAGCAATGCCCCGATGGCGATTTGCATTAACGGCAGTGGGATCTGAAACGGCAACATACGTGTTACCACCCCAGAGAGGGAGACCACGAGGGTCATAATCAAGATTGTGAAGAAAATTTCCATGTTTTCCCTGAACGTGATGTGTGATTTGAAGCGTCACCTTTGGAGGTTGTTTTAATAATAAAACAACTTTTTGCATCACATTGAAACCGGAAATGCCCGAAGTGGGCAAAAGCGGCGGGTTACGGAGCGCAACCCGCACGAATTGAAAATCAGATAGCCCAGCCGCCGGCGTAGAACGCCACCAGCGCAACGGCAATAACCACGGTGCCAACGTTCAGCTTGCGCCATTCACCGGACACTACGCGGCCAATAACCAGAGAGGCAAAGCCGATCATGATACCGGTCACGATGTTACAAGTCAGCACGATGAATACCGCAGTGATCAGCCCGGCCATCGCATCCACGAAGTCCGCAAAGTCGATTTTGGCGACGTTGCTCAACATCAGCAGACCAACATACATCAGCGCAGGCGCCGTAGCGTATGCCGGTACGAGGTAGGAGAGCGGCGACAGGAACAGGATCAGCAGGAACAGCACGCCAACGGTGATTGCTGTCAGGCCGGTTTTGCCGCCTGCTGCGGTGCCCGCTGCAGATTCGATGTAGACCGCTGCCGGAGCTGCGCCCACCAGGCCGGAGAACACGCTGCTAAGGGAGTCGGTGGTCAGCGCTTTACCGCCGTCGATGATCTGGCCGTCTTTATCCAGCAGGTTTGCCTGGCCGGCTACCGCGCGGATAGTGCCGGTGGCGTCAAACACGGCGGTCATCACCAGCGCGAGTACGCTTGGCAGAATGATCGGATTCAGCGCGCCCATGATGTCCAGGCTGCCAATCAGCGAGTTGCCTTTGTCATCGCTCAGCGACGGCATGGCGAAAACGCCGGAGAAATGCACGTTCGGGTCGAAGATCAGGCCGACGATGGACACGCCGATAATGGTCAGCAGAATGCCGCCCGGCACCTTCAGTTTTTCCAGACCAATGATCACCGCCAGGCCAATCAGCGACATGATCACCGGGAAGCTGGCAAAGTGGCCCAGCGCAACCGGCAGCCCGTCCAGCGGGTTTTTAATCACCAGGCCGACGCCGTTCGCGGCAATCAGCAGCAGGAACAGGCCGATACCAATCCCGGTGCCGTGCGCCACGCCCATCGGCAGATTGCGCAAAATCCAGCTACGAATGCCGGTGGCAGAGATAATGGTGAACAGAACGCCCATCAGGAACACCGCGCCAAGGGCGACCGGCACGCTGATGTGCTGACCGAGTACCAGGCTAAAAGCGGTGAAGGCGGTCAGCGAGATAGCACAGCCGATGGCCAGAGGCAGGTTCGCCCACAGGCCCATCACGATGGAGCCCACGCCCGCCACCAGGCAGGTGGCTACAAAGACCGCCGCCGGTGGGAACCCGGCTTTGCCGAGCATCCCCGGCACAACGATCACGGAGTAAACCATAGCAAGGAAGGTTGTCAGACCGGCGACAACTTCCTGACGCACGGTGCTGCCGCGTGCAGAGATTTTGAACCAGGCGTCGAGCGAACCGCCGGCGCGCGGAGAAGGTGTAGACATAGTGAAAAATCCCCTGAGATTTTTAGAATGACGTTTGCCCGGGTGGTGGACAACCCGCTGCCAGTTAAACGTTGTCTCCCTGCGCTACGATTGTGACAAAGGGGTGTCACAAAAAAGCAATCGTTTAACTCTACACGGACAAATCGGTGTTACAGAATTAAGGCAAACGATTATCCAGCCTTCCTGACGGGATTTTCAACTTAACTTTTGCGATTTTCGCGGAAAATATGCTCAGCTGATGAATTAATCGCCTCGCGGTGCGCAAACGTTATCGTCAATGCGCAATTTCGCAACAAAATCGTAAATTATCGGGCTGGCTTTCTTTCGTTTTGCCCCAGCGGCGATCAGGTGCCGGGGATCTCAAAAGGACCACCTTGATTTAACGCTCGCTGCCAGGCCGGCCGCGTCTGAACGTTTTTCATCCATGCCTGGGTGTGCGGCATGTCGTTGACTTCGCCTCTCGCCAGCAGCGCGGCCACCGGGAAACTCATCTGAATATCTGCCGCGCTAAACTGCTGCCCGGCGAACCACAGGTGCTGGCTCAGATGAGCCTCGATAAATCGGGCATGGGTGGCGATTTGCTTATTCAGCCAGGCTTTCTGCACGCCCTGCCCCAGCGCTTTGCCCACCGGGCGCAGCGGCCAGGGCACCGGCGCTTTGCCAAGGCTGCTAAACACCAGCTTCATTAATAGCATCGGCATCAACGACCCTTCCGCGTAATGCAGCCAAAAGCGGTACTGGATCTTGTCGTCAATCTCCTGCGGCTTCAGGCGGTTTTCGCTGTCGTAGGTTTCCTGCAGATACTCAATAATCGCGCCCGACTCGGCGAGGATATGGCCGTTATCTTCCACCACCGGGGATTTACCCAGCGGATGAATCTTTTTTAACGCTTCCGGAGCGAGCATGGTGGGTTCCCGCTGGTAACGCACGATCTGGTAGGGCAGCTCCAGCTCTTCCAGCATCCAAAGTACGCGCTGGGAGCGAGAGTTATTGAGGTGATGAACCGTTAGCATGAGGTAACCCTATGTTTAGCCAGATGGAATAACTATAGGAAAGCCCCCCTCGAATCACATGTCAAAAAAATGAACAAAAAAAGAACAATTGACCTTGCAAAGTGAAGGGGCAGACCTACACTTAAATTGTCGGTACAAACCGGAACCTCCAAAGTCAGTGAAGTGTGTACGTATGTATGTGTAAGCG
This sequence comes from Cedecea neteri NBRC 105707 = ATCC 33855, assembly GCF_001571265.1. Taxonomy (GTDB): domain Bacteria; phylum Pseudomonadota; class Gammaproteobacteria; order Enterobacterales; family Enterobacteriaceae; genus Cedecea; species Cedecea neteri. Next base: position 44,254 of record NZ_BCTL01000024.1, read on the forward strand.
TTATCGAGGGGTGCCGATGTCGGGGGAAACCCTCCTGTCAGAACGGGATAGAGCGAAAGACAAAGACCGGAAAACAACTAAAGCGCCCTTGTGGCGCTTTAGTTTTTTGTACAGCACGCATTTTAATCTTCCAGCAGTCTTGCGCCGGTGCCCTGCTCGCCCAGCGTGTCCCCGGGGTTACGCAGCGGACATTCCGCCCCCGATAAACAGCCGCAGCCAATACAGCCATTCAGTTGGTCACGCAATGCGGTCAGCGTATCAATGCGGTGATTTAATTCCTCTCGCCATTGCGATGACAGCTTCTTCCAGTCGTTTTTGTTGATCGAATGGCCGTCGGGCAGTACGCCAAAAGCATCGCCGACGGTGCTTAGCGGAATACCAATGCGCTGAGCAATTTTGATTATCGCCACCGTTCGCAGCACATCACGCTGATAACGCCGCTGATTGCCTGCGTTTCTAGTACTTTTTATCAAGCCTTTGCTTTCGTAAAAGTGAAGCGCGGAGACGGCCACGCCGCTGCGCTTCGCCACTTCACCGGGCGTTAACAGCGTTTTTATTCGGGGCAATTTCTTTTCCATAATGCTCTTTACCTCAAGTTAACTTGAGGAATTATACTCCCTGGCAATGAAACTAGCTAACCCGGAAATGAGGACGACTCATGGCTCACCAGGACATCATTTATACGTTGACTGAATGGATTGATGAACATATTGACCAGCCGCTTAATATCGACGTGGTGGCGAAAAAATCAGGTTATTCAAAGTGGTACTTGCAGCGCATGTTCCGTACCGTTATGCACCAGACGCTGGGTGACTACATCCGCCAACGCCGCCTGCTGATGGCCGCCACGGCGCTGCGCACCACCCAGCGCCCTATTTTTGATATCGCGATGGACTACGGGTATGTCTCCCAGCAGACCTTCTCCCGCGTGTTCCGCCGTGAGTTTGACCGCACCCCAACGGATTACCGCCATCAGGCATAAGAAAACCAACAGGAGTGGGAGTGAAAAAGTTAAGTTTCGCCATTTTGGCCATCGGGCTTGCCACAATGACGGCTCAGGCGGCAACTGTTTATACCGCGTTCCCGGACAACGTTAACCCGAAGCAGAAATACGTTTTTTATACGCATGGCAAGGTGTTAGAGGGGAACACGGACCGGCCGAGCAATCCAAATAAACCGCAGTGGGGCGTTTACGATTTTCCGGCGGTGAAAGAGAAGCTTAGCGATGATGGCTACAACCTGATTGCTTACCACAGGGCCAAAGATACTCAGCCAGATCAATATGCCGAAAAGCTAAAGAATGATGTGAACACGCTGATTGCAAAAGGCGTCCCGGCTAAGAATATTACGCTGGTCGGCTTCTCACGCGGCGGCGAAATTACCATTCTGGCGACAAGCAAACTGCAGAATAAGGCGCTTAACGTTGCCATTCTGGCGGGATGCACTCATTCCATTCAGGATGACGCCCACAACCGCCTGTACGGTAACGTGCTCTCCATTTATGAAGCCTCGGATGAAGTGGGTTCCTGCCAGACAATTGTTAACCACAGTCCGGGGATCGCTCACTTTAAAGAGATAAAAATCGCGACCGGCCAGCAGCACGGGGCATTTTTCCGCCCTAACCCAGAATGGGTCGTTCCGTTAAAGCAGTGGATCGCGAGCAACTGAAGCCTTGCGAACAGGTATCCCGCCTGGCGTATAGAGCCAGGCGATAAACTCTTGCGGAGGCAGTGCCTTCGCAAAATACCAGCCCTGGCAATACTCCACGCCGTGATCCACCAGCCATGCCACCTGCGCCTCGGTTTCAACCCCTTCGGCAATCGTCGTTAAATTCAGGCTGTGGGCAATTTCAATGATGTGTTCCACCAGCAAATGGCTGGCCCGCTCGCTGGCGAGAGAATCAATAAAGCTTTTATCGATTTTTAAAATATCGACGTTCAGGTACTGCAGGTTATGCAGATTTGAGTACCCCGTACCAAAGTCATCAATAGCGACTTTAAAGCCCGCATTGCGGAACTCCTGGATAAACGGTCTGGTTTTTTCAACGTCAATAAATCCTCGTTCGGTCACTTCGATTTTTATCTGCCCCGGACGAATGTTGTAAGTTTTAATGCGCTCTGAAAGTACGGTGATGAGGCGTGAAGAGTGAAAATCAGATGCTGAAAGATTAATCGAAATATAAAGCCCAGGGTGGTCGGCAAGAAATTCACCAAAATCTTTAAATACCGCATCAACCACATAGTCCGATATTTTGTGAATCAAACCTTCTGACTCTGCCAGCGGAATAAACGTTCCGGGGCTGATGGTTTGTCCGTTAAAATTCACCCACCGCAGCAGCGCTTCAGCCCCGACGCAATAGCCATTCTGGATATCAATGATCGGCTGATAGTGAAGTTTAAGCTGCTTTCTGGCCAGTGCCCTTAATAACATCCGGCGTGGTGAATTTAACTGCTGACGGGTTCGGGACCACATAATTAATATCAACAGGCTGCAAATAACGCCTAACGGAAGCGTCAGCGTCAATTGGTGATACCACTGGCGGTTAAACAAGGTTTCTGAAGTAGAAACAATCACCGCAATCGGTCTTTTAGCCGACTGATCAACGGTGTAAAAACGATTGTCCTCGGTAAACGCTTTTTCTTTACGCAGAATAAACCGGTGCAGCAAATCGCTGTCGGCCCCCGGACTTAAAGAGAAAAAGCTGCGGGTAACGGTGTCGTATACGCCATAAATCAGCGAGTCATCTTCGGACAAAACCTCTGACCAGGTGAGTGGGTTAATGACCGCCATATAATGCCCACGCTGCATATAGGTCATTTTATGCCCGGCATAAAACGGTGTATCCAGATAATAATAAATCGCGATATCCGGTTTACGGGTATATGAAGGGAGCGGCGTCGGCAGAGGTTTTAACGGCTTGTAGCTGGTCGAACACAGTAGTTTATCGCCGCTAACGTAAATTAAATCCGCGATAAAAAGTTTACCACGCACAATATCGAGCATACTTTCCATATGCCGGGGGCTACATATTTCTCCAGAAAAACGCTCCGCCTCGCTGCGCGCTTCATTGACATGGCTGATGACGATTTCCGTTTTTTCCATCACCAGTTTGCCAAAAGAGTGCAGGTGCTGCTGGGTGTCACTGGTGGCGCGAACGTGGGCAAAATAGATCGCTAACATTATCGGCAGGCAAACTATCAGGACAAAACCTGACATACGCAACGCCTTAAGATAAATTCGTTTCACCATGATGCCCACACGTCTCTGTTTTTATGCGCCTGTTTTTATGCTTTATTAGAACAACCTGATGACCGCCGATTACGTTGCATCATAAAGCCCGCTTTAGCAATAGCCTTCAGCCGTTAACTCTGCGGAAATTAATTTGCGCAACAATGAGATAAGAGGAACCGGGATTCTGTTTAGCTTAAGATTTAACCCACCGCGCTAATATGAGTTTTTCTTGGGTTAAAGCAGCAGGGAATGATTATTTAAACGAAATTGCGGTAAACGTCAGATAAACAAAATGTTCGCGCCATCCACCCCCTGGTTTCCTTCAATACCTCGCGCTTCCGCACCTCAAAATCGCGTAAAAAACCATCACAACACTGGTGATTAAACACTCAAAAGTGATATACTTCACATTATTAGTGCAACAAAATAATAAATTGCAGCTTTTGAGGAACAAGGTTCATGGCAACAATCACCACCGGCGTCATGCTCATGCGCTGGCCGCTGTTCAGTGCGGTTTTGATGTTTTTGGCAAGCAGCCTGAATATTCAGTTTCGCCGCTCGGATTACCGTGCCTTAGCCGTGATAAGTAGCGGGCTGGGGATTGCCGCATCCTGCTGGTTTGCCATGGGATTACTGGGCCTCACGCTCGGCGACTTCCCGGTTATTTGGGCTTCTTTTAAAACGGGGCTGGTCGAGATCATCGCCAGAATGCCGCCCGAATGGCCGACGATGATGCCTTAACGGGCAGATGCATGAAAAAAACCGCCCTTATCGGCGGTTTTTTCTTTTCAGGCGACAAAGCCGTAATCGCGTAGTATTTGCCGCGCAGCGTCCGAGACCAGGAACGCCCGCAGCGGCTCCGCCCGTTCGTCGCACACCGCCAGCCCATAATCGGCCTGAATATTGTAGAGAGCCGGGATCTCAAACACCCGCAATTCACGATGGGCCTGCAGCGCTGAAGCATAGCTTCGGTAACCAATCATCAGATCGGCCTGCCCGCTGGCAATAAGCCACTGCGCCGCAAGCATGCCGTCGGGCACGGCTTGCGTGTCCGGCCCGCCAACCAGAGCTAACGCCCGCGGCTGCAGGTCGATGCCAAATTCAGCTTCAAATCTGGCAAAGAACTGCCAGGTATAATCCCCGGACGGATCGCTGCCCGGCGTGGATGTACCAATGCGTAAGGCCGGGTCGCTCAATAGCGTTTGCCAGGTGCTTTGCTCATCAACACAGTGCGCCGCCGCCGTCAGGCAAAGGGTATTCCCGGCAAACCGCTGAACCGCCCTCGCTTTGCCCTGCTCCAGCAGCGTTTGCGGATGCGCCATGTTGGCCGACGCAAACAGCGAACAGCATTCGTCGGCTTCGATCCGCGCCCTCAGCAGGCCCGCTGGCCCAAACTGCGTCTCTGTCAGCAAACCCGTTTCCTGCTCAAACTGGGCCATAAGCGGCTGCCAGACCCGCCGCAGGCTTCCGGCCGCCAGGATCTGTAAGCTCATTACTCTACGCCTTCATAATGGGTGCGGTAAAAACGCTGATACCAGCTGTCAGCCACTTTCTTCATGTCGATGTCTTTGAATCTTGCGGGATACAATTTTTTCGCCATCCACAGCTCGCCGATCGCCATCGCTTCCGGCATCGGGTAGCCCCAAGCTTTGGCGTATTCCGGCATCAGCCAGACCTGATGGTTTTTCACCGCGTCGATCGGCTGCCATTCGGGTTTGCTGACGATCTCATCCACTACTTTAGGGTAACGATCCTGCACGAAGATCACCTGCGGATCCCAGGCGATCACTTGCTCCATCGACACCTGCTTAAAGCCTTTTACGGTGGACGCCGCCACGTTCAACGCCCCCGCGTGGGCCATCATCAGGCCGGTATACTTCCCGGAGCCGTAGGTGGTCAGGTCAGGGTTGGCCATGTAGGCACGCACGCGCTGCTCTGCCGGGATGTCTTTCAGGCGGTCGCTGACCAACTTGCGCTCGGCAAAGGTGGCATCGATCAGCGCTTTGGCCTGTTTCTCCTTATTAACCACTTCACCAATCAGCTCGATGCCTTCTTTCAGGCCAAGATTGTAAGCCTGCTCTTCATCGCCCATAGAAGGGTTCAGCTTGTCCTGCTCGCCCGTCGCATCATGACGCAGCGAAATAGCGATAACCGGGATACCAAGCTTGCTGATGCCGTCGATCATCTCTTTTGGCGCGTAGTTGGTGACAAACACCACCTGAGGGTGCAGCGCCACCAGCTTTTCAGTATCCACGCTGGTTAAATCCCCCAGCTGAGCTTTGTGCTCAAGCTCCGGCGCCAGGCGAGCATAACCGCTGCCAAGCTGCTGCTTCCAGTTAGCCAGAATACCGACCACTTTGTCGGTGGCATTCATTTGCACCAGCAGATTGAGCGTTTGGTGCTGAAGCACCACTACGCGGTCAACCTCGTCGGGGATCGTGACCTGGCGGCCAAGCTGGTCGGTGAGAGTGCGGTTCGCCAGCGCGGCGAGCGGGGAAAGTACTAATAGCGCGCCCAGCGTCAGGCGGCGAGTAAATCGGTTCACGGTGGGAGTCCTTATGATCGTTGTGTATAAAAATATACAGCGATGACTCCCCCGCGCCCAGCGATTTTAAGGGGTAGAAAAGCCCCCTCTTCTGCCAACGACTCAATCCATCCAGGCTTTACGCGTTTCTTTCAATGACGCGTCCTTCAGTAGCGCAGGGTCGATGGCACAAACCATTTTCTGAATCAGCCCTGCAACGGAGTCTTGAGGAAAAGTTTGCCACTGCCCTATTGGATCTTTCTTCGCAACAACCTTTCCTTCACCGTATAGCTCAGACAAGTAGACTCGGTCAAAAACGCTCCGTTCCGGACGCTCGCAGTTGACGACATTAATCGCCCTCGAGCTACGTACAAAGAGGTTTTCCTTTTCGGACATTAAAGAAGGTTTAACGTAATTATTAATAAGGTAGAACTGACGCAGATGCGGATTTCCCTGGTACAACGCGACACTGAGCATGGAGATGTAAGTTGTGACATCTTTATCCTCCATGATTTTAATCATGCCAGTCGGTCGAGGTTCAGGCTGTTTAACCGGCTTTGCGCAGCCGCTAAGCAGCAGAAGGACCGACAATATTAAGGCTCTTTTCATTATTTATTTCCCGCAGCAATATCCGGACGTTCCTGATGAAGCAGAGCCTCATCAATGCTGCCTTGCAGCGAACAGGACAAGCGTGATTTACCATTGCTAGTTTCCAGCATAACTAATTTTTCCGCGCTTCCTTCCACAGGCGCAATTCCCAAAGCGGCCGCGACATTCGGTTTCCAGGCCGAAGAAGCGTCCACTTTGATTTGTGGGTTGGTGATATAGCCATTGTCGCTCTTCTGCCAGCTTGCAGTAGGAAATGTGCCTTTGATCTTTTCCAGAGGTTCTTCCATCATCACCCCCCAGAAGTAATATTTCCCCATTTTCCCCAAGTCAAACTGTTGCTCATAATAGCCCGTCAGCGTCAGCGCCCCGTCGCGAACTGGCTGACTGAACCAGATCACATGAGATTCTTTATCCGCTACTGGTACCCAAGCGTTACCTTTGTTATCTGTTTCCACTGGAGAGACTTTTTTGAAGGCTGAGCGCTGCTGATAGAGCGTTTTAAAAAACTGCGGGGAGCATTGCATCAGCGCTTCTGAAAGCGCAACCGTTGCAGCGTGGCTTGCCGGAGTAATAATCAGTGATGTAATAAGCAGTGTTCTTGCAAAAGACATAATTCTTCCCTTTTATACAGCTTTATCCGAGGCGCTTTTTATCGTTTAACGCTCCCGATGTAACATCAGTTTCTATCGACAATCTTACCCATAACTTTACCCAGCCTCCCCCCCAAAAAATGGTACCGATTAGCTCGCAGTCTGAGGCCCAACAGGTAACCTTTTGTGCTTAATTGTTTCCAAATCCTGCCGAATCTGGTCTGGCCAGCGAATTTTGTTCTGGTAAATAAGTCCCTTAAAGGGGCTTTTTTTCATGCACTTGCCAATAGTTAAGAGATCGGATGTCTGGATACCGGTCAAAAGCATCTGCAATACATTGATTTTAAATTAAAAAAATCGGAAAAAATTAATCATTGAGCGGGGGGGTAAAAAGCCATATATTGGCGGCGTTTTATGCACCCTAAACGACATTTATACTCTGGATAATTCGAGTTTCAACTTGAAGCATGACGAGTATTGTTTACTTAATTCAGCCGCTGCGCTCATGCCGACGGTTGTAGGAGAGATATGATGACGGATAAAGTCCGTATTGATACTTTAGATGCAAAATCTGCAAACGCTACCAACGAAACCTATTTGGCACGACAGGCTGAATTCGAATCGAATGTCAGAAGTTACCCGCGCAAATTACCGTTCGCTATAGCCAAAGCCCAGGGCGCCTGGATCATCGACGTTGAAGGTAATCGTTACCTTGACTGTCTGGCCGGTGCTGGCACGTTGGCGCTTGGACACAACCACCCTGACATCCTGCAAAGCATCCAAAACGTCATTACCAGCGGCTTGCCGTTACATACTTTGGATCTGACTACACCGTTAAAAGACGAGTTCTCAGAATACCTGCTCTCTTTACTGCCGAGCCAGGGTAAAGAATATTGCCTGCAGTTCTGCGGCCCATCCGGCGCGGACGCAGTAGAAGCCGCGATCAAGCTGGCGAAGAAACACACCGGCCGCAGCGGCGTGATCAGTTTCTCCGGCGGCTACCATGGGATGACCCACGGCGCGCTGTCCGTGACCGGCAACCTGTCTCCGAAAGCGGCCATCAACGGCCTGATGCCGGAAGTGCAGTTCCTGCCGTATCCGCACGAGTACCGCTGCCCGCTGGGAATTGGCGGTGACGCGGGCGTGAAAGCGCTGACCTATTACTTCGACAACCTGATCAACGACGTTGAAAGCGGCGTGCGCAAACCTGCGGCCGTGATCCTCGAAGCCGTTCAGGGCGAAGGCGGCGTGAACCCGGCCCCTGCCGAGTGGCTGCAGCGCATCCGCAAAGTGACCAAAGAGCACGGCATCGTGCTGATCATCGATGAAGTTCAGGCTGGCTTTGCCCGTACCGGCAAGCTGTTCGCCTACGAACACGCTGGCATTGAGCCAGACATCATCGTGATGTCCAAAGCCGTTGGCGGCGGTCTGCCGCTGGCCGTACTGGGCCTGAGAAAAGAGATCGATGCCTGGGAACCAGGTCACCACACCGGCACCTTCCGCGGCAACCAGCTGGCGATGGCGACCGGCCTGACCACCCTGAAGTACCTGAAAGACAACAAAGTCGCTGACAAAGTTGCCGCTCAGGGCGAATGGCTGAAAGGCAAACTGTACGATCTGCAGAAACGCTACCCGGCTATCGGCCACGTTCGCGGCCTGGGCCTGATGCTCGGCATTGAGATCGTGAAGCCAGAAGAAGCACAGGATCACATGGGTTGCTACCCTGCCGACGGCGCGCTGTCTGCTCTGATCCAGAAAAAATGCTTCGAAGCGGGCCTGATTCTGGAGCGCGGTGGCCGTAACGGCTGCGTGCTGCGCCTGCTGCCGTCCCTGCTTATCAGCGACGACGAGCTGGAAATCTTCCTGAGTAAATTTGAAAAAGCCTTGTTAGCCGCTGGCGCAAAAGCTGTCTGACTGGAGTAATAAATATGTCCCGATCTAACCCGATTCTGGCCTCCTCTGCGCAGAGCATTGAGGAGTACCAGCAGGCGATCGCCCAGACCAGCCAGGCTGTAGTGGAATGGCTGCAGCAGCCCCAGATGTACAAGGGCAAAACCGTCGCCGAGCTGAAAGAACGTATTCAGCTCGACTTCAATCCACAGGGCCTGGGCAACCAGGTCGCGATTGAACGTGCGATTGAGTATTTCTTAAAAGACAGCCTGCTGGTGCACCACCCGCAGTGCGTGGCGCACCTTCACTGCCCAAGCCTGGTGGTTAGCCAGGCCGCAGAAGTGCTGATCAACGCCACCAACCAGAGCATGGACTCCTGGGATCAAAGCCCATCGGCGACCATCATCGAGATGAAGCTGATCGAATGGCTGCGCGCTCAGGTAGGTTACCAGCCTGGCGATGCGGGCGTGTTCACCAGCGGCGGTACCCAGAGCAACCTGATGGGTCTGATGCTGGCGCGTGACGCTTACTTTGCGCGTCAGGGCCACTCCGTCCAGCAGGACGGCCTGACCGGCGACATCCGCAAAATCCGGGTGCTGTGCTCTGAAAATGCCCACTTCTCCGTGCAGAAAAACATGGCGCTGATGGGCATGGGCTACCAGTCAGTCACGCTGGTGAAAACCGATGAGTTTGCCCGTATGGACGTTAACGACCTGGCGGCTAAAATCGCCCAGGCGAAGGCGAACGGCGAGCAGATCATGGCTATCGTCGCCACTGCCGGTACGACAGATGCAGGCGCTATCGACCCGCTGAGCGACATCGCGAAGCTGGCCGCTGAGCACCAGATTTGGGTACACGTTGATGCAGCCTGGGGCGGCGCGCTGCTGCTATCCGAGAAGTATCGCGATTACCTGAACGGCCTGGAGCTGGTGGATTCCGTAACCCTGGACTTCCACAAGCAGTTCTTCCAGACCATCAGCTGCGGCGCGTTCCTGCTGAAAGATGCTCGCCACTACGAGCTGATGCGCTACCAGGCGGCCTACCTGAACTCCGAGTTCGACGAAGAGCAAGGCGTGCCAAACCTGGTGTCCAAGTCGCTGCAGACCACCCGCCGCTTTGACGCCCTGAAGCTGTGGATGGGCCTGGAAGCGCTGGGCCAGAAACAGTACGCCGAAATCATCGATCACGGTGTGACTATGGCGAAGAACGTGGCCGCCTATGTGGCTGACCACGCTTCTCTGGAGCTGGTGATGCAGCCTCAGCTGGCGAGCGTGCTGTTCCGCTTCCGTCCGGCAAGCCTGGCTGGCCGCAGCGATGCGGAAATCGCACTGCTGAACCAGAAAATTGGCGATGCGCTGCTGGAGTCCGGCCGTGCGAACGTTGGCGTGACCGAGCATAACGGCGTCACTTGCCTGAAGCTGACCCTGCTGAACCCAACTGTGACCCTGGAGGATGTCAAAGTCCTGCTGGCGCTGGTGGAGAAAACCGCAGAGCCTCTGCTGAACGCGTAATTTTTTACGTATAAAGAAAAGCCGGTCGCGAACCTTCGCCACCGGCTTTTTTATTGCCTTTAGCTCTCCTGCCTGAACTGGCGGCGAATAAATTTCGCCACCTCTTCAACCAGCTCTTTGTCTTCGGGCGCCCCCATAAACCCACCGTGCGGCATCGCCTCAAAAACGTGCAGTTCGGCTTCGACATTCGCTTTTCTCAACGCCCGGTGTAGCCTCACCGCATTCGACAGGAATAAATCCCGCGTGCCGCTTTGAATAAAAGTTGCCGGGAAATCACGGGTAAAATCGCCAAACAGCGGCGAAAGATAAGGATGCGTTAACTCAACGCCTGCGGCATAAAGCAGGTTGTTTTCCCTCAGCGATCCCGGCAGCACCACATCCACGAGCTGGTTCACCTGGAAGCTGTCGCCGGACTCGGTAAGGTCAGCCTCCGGCGAGAGCAGCACTAACGCCCCTGGCAGTGGCAAGCCTTCATCACGCGCCCGCAGCACCATCGCGGCGGCGAGATTACCCCCTGCAGATCGCCCGGCAATCACGATATTTTCTGCCGCATAACGGTCGAGCAGATAACGGTATGTGGCCAGGCAATCATCCAGCGCGGCGGGATAGGGATGTTCAGGCGGCATGCGATAATCGACGCTGTAACAGCGGAGCCCGTAGTGCAAAGCCTGGGTGCTGGCGCTGGCCTTGCAGGCCTCTCCACCGCCAAAGGTAAATGCCCCGCCGTGGAGATCCACCAGCACGTGATGTTCCGAATCCAACACGCCAGGCGTGGCAACATGCACCGTGGCCTGCGCAATTTCCAGCGTTTGTGCTTCCGCCTCGCCGCTCGCAGACCGGGATTTCATGGCTTCGGCATACCAGGCCGCCGAAGTGGCCTGAATCTGCTTCCAGGCGTCGCCGTCGGTGTGCGACGGCATTGCAAAGCGTGCGTTGTGGGGCATACCGTTCTCATCCACCTGGCGACGCAGCACCGCCTGTGCCTCATCGCTAATGGAATCAGGGAACGGGATAATGTGTTCTGGGCGCAGAACGCCATCAATTTTGTCTGTCATTACCTGACCTGTGCTTGTTTATGCTTTCAGGTGCAACTGCAGCCAGTGCGCCACATCCTGAACCGGGATTTTTTTACTGAAGTTATAAGTTTTTTCCATCGGCCACCAGACACCTTCGCCGCGCGCAAAAGCGGTACGATAGCGCAGCATGACGTCATCCGGATGACGGCTAAGCCCGGCCTGTAAGTCCGGCAGGCTCAGAACCGCTTTGCTAAATGATTTGCCGCTGGTGCGCTCGACAATCTCTGCCAGTCTGCCATAGGTCAGCGTTTCGCTGGCGATAAACACCACCTGGTTAGCCACGCGAGGCTGCTCAAGATAAATGGCCGTAGTGAGCCGGCCGATATCTTCCGGTGAAGTGACCGTAACCTGAGTATCCCAGCCCCCCAGCGCGTTGACGGTTTGCTTATCCAGATTGACCACATCAAACGCTGGCTCAAACAGGAAGCTGGTGAACATCCCGGTGGAGACAATCACCCATTCGGTCACGCTCTGGCTTCGCAGCAGCGTTCTGACATCGTGCTGTTCGTCCCATACCGGCTGCCCGCTGCCTTTGCCCACCACATCGTAATCGACGCCAAACTGCCACGGGAAATAGCGGCTGACGCCTGCCTGAATCACCGCGCGGCTAATTTTAAGCTGTGTACCTTCGCCTGCGACAAATCCCATGCAATTGATGACGGTGTCGAATTGCCGAAACAGCGGCACCAAAGCGTCGCTCTCGCTGGCCGCGATATCCAGCGCGATAAAATCGATCCCGGCTTCGGCGTACTTTTTGTGACGCGGCGAAACCGGCCGACCGTGCTCATTGAGCGATCCCGGCGACACGCTGGCGGTTATCGTCCGGCCTGAACCCGAGACAGCTGGCTGCAGCGCGTCCAGAATGGCCGCGCCCAGTTGTCCCACGCCCAGCACCAATATCTTTTCATCTGTCTTCTCAGCATTGATAGTCATATCACTCTCCAGACTCTTTACTTGCAGCAGAATTGCTACATCATTGCAGAGTCTACCGGCGTGATTAGAGAGCGATAAGCCGCCCTGACCGGGTTAGACTGTTCGCAAAAATGGGATAATTTCGCCGAACTGACGGAGGATTCAATGGATAAACTGGAAGCCATGCGGGTCTACCGCCACGTGGTTGAAACGCAAAGTTTCGCCCGAGCCTCGGAGCTACTTGGGCTACCGAGATCAACCGTCTCCCGCATGATTAAAGACCTTGAAAACTCTCTGGCGGTGCAGCTTCTTCAGCGCACGACGAGAAAGCTAAGCGTCACGACCGACGGCCAGAACTATTACGCAGAATGTAAAAAAATCCTCGGTGATATAGCCGCCCTGGAATCCTCCTTCCCCGGAAAAGCCGGGCAGCCGCGAGGTCGCTTTAAGATTGGCCTGCCGCAGTCGCTGGCCCGGCATTGCATTTTGCCGGAAATACCGAGCTTTATGGCGCGCTATCCTGAACTGGAACTGGTGCTTTGCTCAAGCGATCGGGTTACGGATTTAGTGCAGGAGGGATTTGACTGCGTTATTAGGGCGGGTGCGGTAGAGGATTCCACCACGCTGGTTGCCCGCCAGATCGCGCGCTTCAGGTGGTCAGTACTGGCTTCCGGGCAATACATCTCTCAATTCGGAACGCCTAAGACCTTAGAGGATTTGCAACATCATCACGCCGTAGGCTACCTCTCACACGCCACCGGGCGCACAATCGAGTGGCATTTTGACCGGCAAGGCCGTGACGTCCCCGTAAGGATGAAAGAGACGCTGGTGGTTGATGATACCGACGCCTATATCCAGGCCGGGCTTCAGGGTATGGGGTTAATTCGCGTAGCCAGCTACCTGGTGAGTTCCTACTTATCCACCGGCACGTTAATTGCCTGCCTGGACGAGTACGCCGTCGATATGCCGCTGTTTCTGGTTTACCCGCAAAGCCGCCATGTTTCCCCGACGGTACGGGCGTTTTATGACTGGAGCAAGGAAGTGCTCGGCACGATTTCTCATTCCCCCACCAGCTAATATTGGCGGGATACTTTCCACCACGAGGAGTTTTGGCCGCGATTTTGTTCTTACTGCTGGCTGCCTGGCAACACGGCCGCCAGCTTTCGCTGGATGCCGAGTAGCGTGCGCCGCCTGATCCAGCCGCTGGCCGGGCGAATGAGCATCCAATAGAGAGCAAACAGGGTTTTCACACGTGGCGTTGGGCAATACACGAAGGTTTCAGTACGTAATACCGCCGCGCCATTTTGCCCCGGCGTGACATCAAAGCGCAAAACCAGTTTAGCCGCACGTGGGTCGGCAAAACGCTGGAAGGCTTCGGCATCTTTCAGAGACGCTACGTCGAGCAATGGCCTCCAGAAACGCCCGACTAAACCGAAAGAGGCTTCGTGGCTGCTTTGGTGAAGCAGAGTGAAAGATCCAAACCCGAATGAGTCGGCTGGCTCAGCGCTGCCTGACTTAAAAAAAGCCCGACTCAGGCGGCGAGGCAGCTGGCGCAAACGAAGTAGCCGACGGATAACCGGATCGTCTTCCATATTCAGCCCCAGAACGGCCTGAATAATGACCTCAGGCGAGCCATTAATGGGTGGCGATAGATGCTTTTCATAAAAGCTAAACGAAGGCAGGTGGGGCGTAGCTTCTGCCTGCCGCTGACATTCACTCTCACTGACAAACCCTAAAAATGCCACGGCATCTTCCTTATCCGAGGGTCACCTGTCCGGCAGATTTCATACCACAATAATAGAAAAAACCCTGCCAGGCAGGGTTTTATTTGTTCATCTTGTGCAGGTTTACACCTGCAATGGATCAGAACGGGATGTCGTCGTCGAAGTCCATTGGTGGTTCGTTAGATGGCGCTGGCGCGCTCTGCTGCTGCGGACGAGACTGCGCGCCGCCGCTGAACTGGTTGCCGCCCTGTGGCTGCTGAGGCTGACCCCAACTGCCCTGCTGCTGGCCGCCGTTGCCGCCTGCCGGTGCACCGCCGCCCTGACGGCCGCCGAGCATCTGCATGGTGCCGCCAACGTTAACCACGACTTCGGTGGTGTATTTTTCCACGCCAGCCTGGTCAGTCCATTTGCGGGTTTGCAGTGCGCCTTCGATGTAAACCTGAGAACCTTTACGCAGGTATTCACCGGCCACTTCTGCCAGTTTGCCGAACAGCACTACGCGGTGCCACTCGGTTTTTTCTTTGGTTTCGCCGGTTTGCTTATCACGCCAGGACTCTGACGTGGCCAGTGTAATGTTGGCAACTGCGCCACCATTTGGCATATAGCGTACTTCCGGGTCCTGACCCAGATTCCCAACGAGAATCACCTTGTTTACGCCTCTGCTGGCCATGTTCGTGTCTCCTGAAACGGTTTTAAATAGTCTAAACCGGGGATTCTACACTATGCCACCCACAATGTTTATAGCTGCGAGGGACATTCCAGAATGTCGGCTAAGTATAGCTCGTTTCATTAAAGCACTGGATATTCATTCAGGTTTTATTGTGTCATAATTAGCCGTTTCTGGCCGTCGGTTGTACCTCATATACATACCAGGCGCATGCAGTCATTATTCCGGGAAAGGTGAATGGATAAGATCGAAGTTCGGGGCGCCCGCACCCACAATCTCAAAAATATCAATCTCGTCATTCCGCGCGACAAACTGATTGTTGTCACCGGGCTTTCGGGTTCAGGCAAATCCTCACTGGCATTCGATACCTTGTACGCAGAAGGGCAGCGCCGCTACGTTGAGTCCCTCTCCGCCTATGCGCGCCAGTTCCTGTCGCTGATGGAGAAGCCGGACGTCGACCATATCGAAGGGTTGTCGCCCGCGATTTCTATTGAACAGAAATCCACGTCCCATAACCCGCGTTCCACCGTCGGCACCATCACGGAAATCCATGACTATCTGCGTCTGCTTTACGCCCGCGTAGGCGAACCGCGCTGCCCGGATCACGACATTCCGCTCGCGGCACAAACCGTCAGCCAGATGGTGGATAACGTGCTGGCGCAGCCGGAAGGCAAACGTCTGATGCTGCTCGCGCCGATCATTAAAGATCGCAAAGGCGAGCACGCCAAAACGCTGGAAAACCTGGCCAGCCAGGGTTACATCCGCGCACGCATTGACGGTGAAGTCTGTGACTTGTCCGATCCGCCAAAATTAGAGCTGCAGAAGAAGCACACGATTGAAGTGGTCGTCGACCGCTTTAAGGTGCGCGAAGATATCGCCCAGCGCCTGGCCGAGTCGTTTGAAACCGCGCTGGAGCTGTCAGGTGGCTCTGCCGTTGTCGCCGACATGGACGATGAAAAAGCGGAAGAGCTGCTGTTCTCCGCCAACTTTGCCTGCCCAGTTTGCGGCTACAGCATGCGCGAACTGGAACCGCGCCTGTTCTCCTTTAACAACCCGGCCGGGGCCTGCCCGACCTGCGACGGCCTGGGCGTCCAGCAATATTTCGATCCCGATCGCGTGGTACAAAACGGCGAGCTGTCGCTGGCCGGCGGCGCCATCCGTGGCTGGGATCGCCGTAACTTCTATTACTTCACCATGCTGCGCTCGCTGGCCGAGCACTATAAGTTCGACGTGGAATCTCCGTGGAACGAGCTGAGCGACACGGTGAAGAAAGTGGTACTGCACGGTTCCGGCAAAGAAACTATCGAATTCAAGTACATGAACGATCGCGGGGACACTTCCGTGCGCCGCCATCCGTTCGAAGGCGTGCTGCACAACATGGAGCGCCGCTACAAAGAAACCGAATCTTCCGCCGTGCGCGAAGAGCTGGCGAAGTTCATCAGCAACCGCCCTTGCACCAGCTGCGAAGGCACCCGTCTGCGCCGTGAAGCGCGCCATGTGTTTGTCGAAAACACCGCGCTGCCGACCATCTCTGATATGAGCATCGGCCATGCGATGGAATTCTTCCAGAACATGAAGCTCAGCGGCCAGCGCGCGCAAATCGCGGAAAAAGTGCTGAAAGAGATCGGCGATCGCCTGAAGTTCCTGGTGAACGTCGGCCTTAACTATCTTTCTCTCTCCCGCTCGGCAGAAACATTGTCCGGCGGTGAAGCCCAGCGTATTCGTCTGGCAAGCCAGATTGGTGCCGGGCTGGTCGGCGTGATGTACGTGCTGGATGAGCCCTCTATCGGCCTGCACCAGCGCGATAACGAACGCCTGCTGGAAACCCTGATTCACCTGCGTAACCTCGGCAACACGGTGATTGTGGTTGAGCACGACGAAGATGCCATTCGCGCCGCCGACCATATTATCGATATTGGTCCTGGCGCGGGCGTTCACGGCGGTCAGGTGGTTGCGGAAGGCACCATGAAGGATATTATTGCGGTGCCTGAGTCCCTGACCGGGCAGTTCCTGAGCGGCAAACGCGAAATTGCGGTACCGAAACAGCGAGTTGCCGCCGATCCGTCAAAAGTGCTCAAGCTCTCCGGTGCGAAGGGTAACAACCTGAAGGACGTCACGTTGACGCTGCCGGTGGGGCTGTTTACCTGTGTTACCGGGGTTTCCGGCTCCGGAAAATCGACGCTGATCAACGACACGTTGTTCCCGATTGCCCAGCGCCAGCTGAACGGGGCGACCATCGCAGAACCGGCACCGTACCGTGACGTTCAGGGCCTGGAGCATTTCGACAAGGTTATCGACATAGACCAAAGCCCGATTGGCCGTACGCCACGTTCCAACCCGGCGACCTACACCGGCGTGTTCACTCCCGTTCGCGAGCTGTTTGCTGGCGTACCGGAAGCGCGCTCACGCGGCTATACGCCGGGGCGCTTCAGCTTCAACGTTCGCGGCGGGCGCTGTGAAGCCTGCCAGGGCGACGGCGTGATCAAAGTGGAAATGCACTTCCTGCCGGATATCTACGTGCCGTGCGACCAGTGCAAAGGCAAACGCTATAACCGTGAAACGCTGGAGATTAAGTACAAAGGCAAAAGCATTCACGAAGTGCTGGATATGACCATTGAAGATGCACGTGAGTTCTTCGATGCCGTGCCGGCCCTGGCGCGCAAGCTGCAAACGTTGATCGACGTGGGCCTGTCCTACATTCGTCTCGGCCAGTCAGCAACCACGCTGTCAGGTGGTGAAGCGCAGCGCGTGAAGCTGGCGCGTGAGCTGTCCAAGCGTGGTACCGGCCAGACGCTGTATATCCTCGATGAGCCGACCACTGGCCTGCACTTTGCGGATATCCAGCAACTGCTGGAAGTACTGCATCAGCTCAGGGATCAGGGCAATACCATTGTGGTGATTGAACACAACCTCGACGTGATTAAAACCGCAGACTGGATTGTGGATCTGGGGCCGGAAGGCGGCAGCGGCGGCGGCGAGATTCTGGTCTCCGGCACGCCGGAAACCGTCGCCACTTGCGAAGCATCCCATACCGCGCGGTTCCTCAAACCGTTGCTGAAGATGAAATAGTCAAACCGACAATTGCTGCCTGACCTGCTCAGGCAGCAATGTCACCGCCTGCTGATACGAAGCATCCACCAGATAGTAAATTTGCGAGCCGGGCAGCGAACCGTCCAGGTACAGCGTGCTCCAGTGTGCCTTATTCAAATGGGCGCTGGGGAACACATCCTGATGCTGTTGACGCAGAAGCTCTGCCAGGTCTGGCGTCGCCTTGAGGGAGACCGCCGGGCGATGATTCTCCGCATGCACCATCGCAAACAGTACATCGCCGACTTTGATTTGTGTGGCCTTCCAGTCGCTATGCACGCTCTGCTCTGCGCCTGGTTTCTTCATGCAGTACTCTAGAAGTTCCGAATTCGTCATCTCGATTTCCTCGTCCTGATAGTCTGGCCGGAAGCATTCGCGGCAGGATTAAGTGTGCGCCAAAAGCGCATAACAGACGAGAGAATTGATTAAAAAAACGGCAACCCATTAACGTGAGCTGCCGTTTTTCCTGTCGCGATCAGTACTCGGAGTTAACGATAACTTCTTCGCCAAACGAGCCTGCTTTCGGCAGCGGCTGGTAGCTGGAGTTCGAGGCTCGCAGGATGCGAATCCCGCGGGCACCGACGTCCTGCGCGGCGGTGATGTCATTGTCTGAGTCGCCGTAGAAGATTTTGATTTTCTTCTCTTTCAGCCACTGCGTTTTGGTGTTCTGGCCTTCTTTATCCCCGGCAAAGATCACCGGATTAACGTTCGGCTCGGGGATCAGGAAGTCGCTTTGCAGGGTTTTGGTGACGGTTTCGGTTTTGGTCTGGCTGCGCCCGGTGACAAAGTACACGCTGTCGCCGCGCTTGAGGTGCATGGTGATCAGGCTTTTTGCCACTTCTTTGGGCATGCTGAAGTCATCCCAGCCGTTGTTCATCTTTTCCCAGAATGCCGGGTTTTTCAGGTAGTCCTGTTTACCCGGAGAAAACTCTTTTTGCCCGCGGTAAAAACCCGGGCTTGAAAACAGCACGGTATCGTCAATATCAAACCCGACGGCGATAGGCGCACGGCCAAGCAGGCTGTTTTCGATTTGTGCCACGGAAACCCAGTGAATTGGCACCTGCTGCGCCAGCTGTGCCACGGTGACGCCAGGATTTAGCGGAGCGGGGGCAGATTCGGTTGCCAAAGCGGCGTGATTGAAGCCCACCAGCAGGCAGACGGCACTGAGTGCCAGAGCGATCTTACGCATTGTTTTCCCTTTAATTTTCTGTTTTTAATCGTTGTTAAAATGAGCAGCCTTGCCATAAAGCCTTCCGACCATACCTGCCGGGGACCGATCGACAAAGATTTTTTTCAGTTTTGTGTCAGAGAAAACAGGCAGGGTCACAGAATAAGAGAAGGGACTTCCTCTCCCAAACGGGAGAGGAAAAAGGGACATGCAACAATTAAATTAAGTTAGCAAGCACTTACATTACCGCAGCGAACGCTTGCGCCACGCGCTGGACGTTGCTGTGGTTAAGCCCGGCAACGCAAATGCGGCCGCTGGTGAGCAGGTAAATGCCAAACTCTTCGCGCAGGCGGTCGGCCTGAGCCGCACTTAACCCGGTGTAGCTAAACATGCCGCGCTGTTTCACCAGGTAGTCAAAGTTACGCCCCGGCACGGCTTTGGTCAGAACTTCCACCAGCACCTGACGCATTTCCAGAATACGCACGCGCATGGTTTCCACTTCGGCAATCCAGCTGGCTTTCAGCTTCTCGTCGTTCAGAACCGTCGCCACTACCTGCGCCCCAAAGTTCGGCGGGCTGGAGTAGTTGCGGCGCACGGTGGCTTTCAGTTGGCCCAGCACACGCCCTGCGGCATCGCTGTCTTCGCACACCACCGAAAGCCCGCCCACGCGCTCACCGTACAGGGAGAAGATTTTAGAGAAAGAGTTACTGACCAGCATCGGCTGCCCGGAGGAGGCTATCGCGCGAATGGCATAAGCATCCTGCTCCATCCCCGCGCCAAAGCCCTGATAGGCGATGTCGAGGAACGGGATGAGATTGCGTGCTTTAAGAATTTCCGTGACGGCATCCCACTGGCTGTCGGTGAGGTCGGAGCCAGTTGGGTTATGGCAGCAAGGATGCAGCAACACGATGCTAAGCTCAGGCAGAGTATTCAGTTTTTCCAGCAGCGCCTCAAAGCGCACGCCGTTGGTTTCGCTGTCGAACCACGGGTAAGTATTCACGGTGAAACCCGCGCCTTCGAAGATGGCGACGTGGTTTTCCCAGGTAGGATCGCTGACCCACACCTGAGAATCAGGAAAATACGTTTTCAGGAAGTCAGCGCCTATTTTTAAAGCACCGGAACCGCCAAGGGTCTGTACGGTCGCAATACGGCCTTCCACCAGCGCCGGATGATTGGCACCAAACAGCAGCGGCGCAATCGCGCTGCGGTAGCCATTCAGGCCTTCCATCGGCAAATAGAGAGAGGCGCCGTGAGGCTGCGCGTTCAGGCGAGCTTCAGCTTCTGCCACGGCCTGTAACTGCGGGATCACCCCGTCTTCATTGTAATAGAGGCCGATGCTGAGATTGACCTTGTCGCTGCGCGGATCGACTTTAAAGCGTTCCATGAGGGAAAGGATCGGGTCGCCAGCATAGGCGTCAACTTTTTGAAACACGGTGAGGTTCTCCTGGTTTACAGTTCGCGGATTTCCACTGTAAACCAGGCGAGGACACTCAGTCCAGATACTTCATGGTCACCCTTGACGTCAGGCGAGTGATAAGTTCGTAAGCACTTACATTTGAGTATTCAGCGATGCGTTCGACCGGCAAGCCATCGCCCCAAAGCACCGCGCTATCGCCCGGTTTTTCAGCGGCATCCGGCCCCAAATCAACGCAAATCATGTCCATAGCGACGCGCCCCACGATAGGCACTTCGCGGCCATTGACCAGCACCGGCGTGCCGGACGGCGCGCTGCGCGGGTAACCGTCGCCGTAGCCCATCGCCACCACGCCAAGGCAGGTGTCACGCTCGGCAATCCAGGTACCGCCGTAGCCGACCGGCTCACCGGCTTTATGGCCGCGAACGGCTATCAGGCTTGAGGTCAGGGACATGACGGGCTGGAAACCAAAATCCTCGCCCCACGGTTTTTGCTCCAGCGGAGAAACGCCGTACAGAATAATGCCGGGGCGAACCCAGTCCATGTGCGAATCAGGCCACAGCAGAATGCCGCCCGAGGCGGCGATAGAACGCTGCCCCAGCTTGCCTGCGGTAAAGGAATTGAAGATGTCGAGCTGACGCGGCGTGGCGTCGGATTCCGGCTCATCGGCACGGGCAAAATGGCTTACCACGTTCACCGGCTGGCTAACGTTTTTGCTGGCGGCCAGGCGCTGATAGAAAGCTTCCGCATCTTCCGGCCGTACGCCGAGGCGGTGCATCCCAGTGTCCAGCTTCATCCAGACGGTAACAGGCTGGCTCAGTTCGGCCTGCTCAAGCGCTTCCAGTTGTTGAATGCTGTGGATTGCCGTTTGAAAATTTTGGGCGGCGATAACAGGCAGGTCTTCAGCATTGAAGAACCCTTCCAGCAGCAGGATCGGCTTGGTGATGCCGCCCTCCCGCAGGCGCACGGCTTCTTCGAGACGGGCAACGCCGAAAGCATCGGCGTCTTCTAAGGTGCGGGCGGTCTCCAGCAGACCATGCCCATAAGCGTTTGCTTTCACGACTGCCACCATGCGACTGTTCGGAGCCAGTTCGCGCAGGCGTTGCAGGTTGTGTCGCAGAGCGCGGCGGTTAATGACGACGGTTGCCGCTTGCATGTTCGTTCCTTGCTCAATGTTTGGATTAAATTGTGCAAATCCTCTTAATCATTCAGGTCACAGTAAGGCGGCTTGAAAGATGACGAGGATTTTTTATTCTTCGTCGTACTGCGGCCCGGCGTAGTTATCGAAACGCGACCACTGGCCGTTAAAGGTCAGGCGCACGGTACCGATGGGGCCATTACGCTGCTTACCGATGATGATTTCCGCGATACCTTTCAGGTCGCTATTTTCGTGGTAAACCTCGTCGCGGTAGATGAACATGATCAAGTCGGCATCCTGCTCGATGGAGCCGGATTCACGCAGGTCGGAGTTAACCGGGCGTTTGTCGGCACGCTGTTCCAGGGAGCGGTTAAGCTGCGACAGCGCCACCACCGGTACCTGAAGTTCTTTTGCCAGCGCCTTGAGCGAGCGTGAAATCTCGGCGATTTCCAGCGTACGGTTATCGGACAAAGACGGCACGCGCATCAGCTGCAGGTAGTCAATCATGATCATGCTCAGGCCTTCATGCTCGCGATAAATACGGCGGGCGCGGGAACGCACTTCGGTAGGCGTCAGGCCGGAGGAGTCATCGATGTACATGTTGCGCTTCTCCAGCAGGATGCCCATGGTGCTGGAGATGCGCGCCCAGTCCTCATCGTCCAGCTGGCCGGTACGGATTCGGGTCTGATCCACGCGCGAGAGCGACGCCAGCATACGCATCATGATCTGCTCGCCGGGCATCTCGAGGCTGAAGATCAGCACCGGTTTGTCCTGCAGCATGGCGGCGTTTTCGCACAGGTTCATCGCGAAGGTGGTTTTACCCATCGACGGACGAGCCGCCACGATAATCAGGTCGGAGCGTTGGAGGCCCGCGGTCTTCTTATTCAGATCCTGATAGCCGGTATCCACGCCCGTGACGCCGTCGTGCGGTGTCTGGTACAGGGACTCGATACGCGACACCGTAGCTTCCAGAATCTGGTCGATGCTTTTCGGGCCTTCGTCTTTGTTGGCGCGGTTTTCGGCAATCTGGAAGACGCGGGACTCGGCAAGATCCAGCAAATCTTCACTGGTACGCCCTTGCGGATCGTAGCCAGCATCCGCGATTTCATTGGCGACCGCGATCATCTCACGTACAACTGCACGTTCGCGCACGATATCTGCATAAGCGCTGATGTTCGCCGCACTTGGCGTGTTTTTAGAAAGCTCAGCGAGATAAGCAAACCCGCCGACGCTCTCGAGCTGGCCCTGAAGTTCCAGGGATTCGGAAAGCGTAATCAGGTCGATGGGTTTGCTCATTTCGAGCAGGCGCTGCATTTCAGTGAAGATCATGCGGTGCGGACGGCTGAAGAAGTCGTTGGCGACCACGCGCTCGGCGACGTTGTCCCAGCGTTCATTATCCAGCATTAAACCGCCCAACACCGACTGCTCCGCCTCAAGCGAGTGCGGCGGCATCTTCAGCCCTTCTACCTGACGGTCGCGGGGTTCTTTCGGTTTGTTGAAGGGTTTATTTCCTGCCATAGTGAGGGAGCTACCAAATTCATAGTGAGAGACCGGGAAGTATAACCATTCTTGTCCCTCTTCGACACAAGGAGTTTCCATGGCAACGCGCATCGAATTTAGCCAACACGGCGGGCCTGAAGTACTGAAAGCCGTTGAGTTTACGCCGAAAGATCCGGCGGAAAACGAAGTTCAGGTTGAGAATAAGGCTATTGGTATTAACTACATTGATACCTATATCCGCAGCGGGCTCTATCCGCCTCCGGCGCTGCCGAGCGGGCTGGGCACCGAAGCCGCCGGCGTTATCAGCAAGGTCGGCAGCAGCGTCACTCATCTGAAAGTTGGCGATCGCGTTGTTTACGCGCAATCCGGTCTCGGCGCCTACAGCAGCGTACACAATGCGCCGGCCGATAAGGTCGCTAAAATCCCGGATGTTATCTCTTTCGAACAGGCCGCAGCCTCGTTCCTGAAAGGCCTGACCGTGTTTTACCTGCTGCGTAAAACCTACGAAGTCAAAGCCAATGAAATCTTCCTGTTCCACGCGGCGGCCGGTGGCGTGGGCTTAATCGCCTGCCAGTGGGCGAAGGCGCTAGGCGCAAAACTGATTGGTACCGTCGGCTCGGCGCAAAAAGCCGATCGCGCCCAGCAGGCTGGGGCCTGGCAGACCATCAACTATCAGCACGAAAATATCGCTGAACGCGTCAAAGAGCTGACCGGCGGTAAGAAAGTGGCGGTGGTTTATGACTCGGTTGGGAAAGAAACGTGGGAGGCTTCCCTCGATTGCCTGCAGCGCCGTGGGCTGATGGTCAGCTTTGGTAACTCTTCCGGGCCGGTGACCGGCGTGAACCTGGGCATTCTGAATCAGAAGGGATCGCTCTATGTGACGCGCCCTTCTCTGAACGGCTATCTCACCACCCGCGCAGAGTTCGATGAGGCCTGCCACGAGCTGTTTTCGCTGATCGCCAGCGGCGCGATTAAGGTGGATGTAGCGGGAAATCAGAAATTTGCGCTTAAGGACGCGGTACTTGCTCATCAGACGCTGGAGAGCCGCGCAACACAAGGGTCGAGTTTGTTGATTCCGTAGTTATTTTAAAATCCACAAAGAATTAGGGCTTCCCGGAGGAAGCCCTTTCTTTTTTGTTCGTGCTGTATGTAGGGTACAGCGCGATGAATTCTTGTTACTGCCAAAAGATAGTCGCAGATTTAATAAATAAATGAAATGACGCCGCCGGGTTTAAGTTCAGGCTTGTGATCTGCTCCTCAATACCTAAATTATCCCGGCTGCTTTACGGCTAGAGCTGGCGTTTATCGGCAACCAAAGACAGCGCGTGTTCAACCACGTCAATGCCTGCCCCGGCTTTATGGGCGTTCTCACTTAAGTAGCGGCGCCATTGTCGCGCGCCCGGTATGCCCTGGAATAACCCAAGCATATGACGAGTCACATGGCCCAGGTAAGTGCCGTTCGCCAGCTCGCGTTCAATGTACGGATACATCGCTCTCACTACGGCAACAGGATCGCTGTCTGCAGCATCTGCACCGAAAATTTCACGATCAACCGTCGTCAGCAGGCCAGGATTTTGGTAAGCCTCACGCCCGACCATCACGCCATCCAGGTGCTGGAGGTGCGTTTTCGCTTCTTCCAGCGTCTTAATACCGCCGTTAATGGCCATCGTCAGATGCGGGAAATCACGCTTGAGCTGATAGACACGCGGGTAATCCAGCGGCGGGATTTCACGGTTTTCTTTCGGGCTTAGGCCAGAAAGCCAGGCTTTACGCGCGTGGATGATGAACATCTCGCATTCGCCCTTACCTGCCACCGTGCCGATGAAATCACAGAGAAATTCGTAGCTGTCCTGGTCATCAATGCCGATGCGGGTTTTCACCGTCACCGGGATAGAAACCACGTCGCGCATCGCCTTAATGCAGTCGGCAACCAGCTGAGCTTCGCCCATCAGGCAGGCACCAAAGCGCCCGTTCTGCACACGATCGGAAGGGCAGCCAACGTTAAGATTGATTTCATCGTAACCGCGCGCTTCGGCAAGCTTCGCACAATGTGCCAGCGCCTGTGGGTCGCTGCCGCCAAGCTGCAGCGCAATCGGATGTTCTTCTTCGCTATAGGCCAGATAGTCCCCTTTACCGTGGATGATCGCCCCGGTGGTCACCATTTCGGTGTACAGCAGCGTGTGGCGGGACAGCTGACGCAGGAAATAGCGGCAGTGGCGGTCGGTCCAGTCGAGCATCGGCGCAATGGAGAAACGGTGCGGCTGGAAAGGAGTCTGGTTGCTTTGTGAGGACATACGTTTACGCAGGCTACGATTAAAAAAGGGTCGCTACTATAGCATAAAGCAGCGCCGGGGCATCAGGCTGCCCCGGCATTCAGCATCAGAAGGCTACGCTCAGCTGAGCCCCTGCGCCCCAGGTTTGGTCCTCGCCGTACAATCCCATTAAATCGATGTTAACGTGCTTGCCGGCCGCGAACCCTAGCCCGCCGGTAAAGACGTTGCTGTCATTACTTTTCACATCCGCACGGTAACCGGCACGCACTGCCAGCCAGGAAAGCGGCCTCACTTCTGCACCTACGCCAATGTACTGGGAATTAGCCTCGCTTTTGAAGCCTTTCGTTTCGGTCAAATCCCCATCGGCGCTCAGCGTCACTAGCTCGTTATGCCAGGCCACGCCAGCGGTAACCAGCGGACTGATTTGATAAGTATCTTTGTAGTTGCGAACCTCACCGGTACGCCCGTTAGTGATGCGAATATCTTTGGTGTCGATATCGCGGGAAACCAGGTTCTGGCCACTCAGGCCGACGGTCCAGTTCTCGCCAAAATCGGCCGCCACGCCGGCATCAAGGTTGAATCCGGTGTCATCGTTGCGGTACTGGCTGTTCTTCCAGTCGCCGCTGCGGTAGTCATAAATAGAGGTGGTGTAGTTATAGAGCCAGGTTTTCTGCAGCTTTGGCGTGACGCCAACGGAAACCGGCACGCCACCGACGTCAAATTTGTGGGCCAGCGCAATGCCGTAATCAGAAACGATAGCCGCACGTCCGGAGGCGGTGGAGTTCAAGTTCCGGGTGATACGGTCTGAGCCGTTTAGCGCTGCATCAATCGCTACGCTGCCCGCCACCAGATTGGAATTCTGGATGCTGTGCAGATAATCGATATCGTTTTGATCGATTGAAGAGCTGACCTTCGCACGTGCGTAAGCCTTGGTGACAAAAGCAACGGAGAGGGTGTCATTTGGAATACTGACTGCAATACCCGCCGCGGCTTTGGCATGCGCCGTCTCGCCTCGTAAATCCTCAAGCTCGCCGGCTAAATCCCCCGCGGCGCTACGAAACTGATTTAACGTCCCATTCGGATTTAAAAGAATATCTCGCGGCGTTAACGACCCAATGGCCTGTTTATAGTTATCAACTTTATCGCTGATATCGTCGATGCGGTCCTGGAGGTTATCTTTATCCGTTATTTGCGCCCCAATAGACGGCAGAATAACGGTAATATTGTCGTCTGGTTTCGATCGGGCTAATAGCGCCGGGTTGATTAATACACCGCTGCCATAATTAGCAGAAGCTACGCCTGTCCCCCCCATCGCATCGTTACGCGCCTCGGACCAGGTCCCCGCAGCCCCGGCCTGATGGGCAATAAATAACGTTGCAGCGAGTGTCGCCACCGAAGATTTTATTTTATTCATTCACAGCACGCCTGTCTGATTGTCAGATGAAGTAATTCGCCCCTGACAGTTATGACTGAACAGAGGCAGACTATTGCTGTGAATAGCGCGATAAAAAGATGGATATTTGAACCATCAGGATCCCAGATATATCCTTAGGGTTAGCGTTTTATTGTTTCCTTGCTAATTAATTTATAGTTTACCCTTTGGCTTTCGTGAAGGCTGGCCGTTATGCGGGCCAAAGAATTGAGGCGGGTGATCTATCCAGCGGTCCTTACGCTGCACGGCGTAAGACTGATTTAGCGGGTAATAAATTTTATTTTCGGCTTTATTGGCTTCACCCACCACTAAAAGCCGCACATCCTGTTCGGTATTGTTAATAAAGGTATGGCAGATGCCTGTTCCGGCTGGGAACCCCACGCTATCGCCCGGTTCAAGCGCCCAGAGATGACCATTGATCCACACCTCCGGGTGCCCTTCGAGCACATACGCGAACTCTTCTTCGCTGCTCTCGGCGTGGGGATAAGAGGTTCTGCGGCCAGGGGGAATCCGTTCGTGGTGAATACCAAGGCGGGTTAAACCGAAATAACGGGCCAGAGGAGCGCCAATAGAAAACAGCTCCGTGCTGTCGGGATAGGTTGAGTCATCCTCGCCTTCCAGCTCACGCCAGTGACGAATACAATCGGGTTTTTGCATCACTTCCTCCTGGGTAGATAGGGTCATTATGTACCAGGATTCGGCGTTTTATCCGCATTATGATAAAGTATTGCGTCAATGACCGGGAGAGGCTGATGGATACCACAACTTCGCAAAACGTGTTAGCTCAGGCTGAAAAGCTCTGCCTGCAACGCAATGTACGCCTGACGCCACAGCGTCTCGAGGTTTTGCGCCTTATGGCCGAGCAAACCGGCGCCATCAGCGCCTATGATTTGCTAGATCTCCTGCGCGTCAGTGAGCCACAGGCTAAGCCACCCACCGTTTACCGAGCGCTGGATTTTCTGCTGGAGCAGGGTTTTGTGCACCGCGTGGAATCCAACAACAGTTACGTGCTGTGCAATTTTATCGATCATCCCACCCATTCTTCTGCCATGTTTATCTGCGACAGATGCGGGGCAGTGAAAGAGCAGGCGGCTCAGGGTGTGGAAGATATTATGCAGAAACTTGCGTCCAAAATGGGGTTCTCCCTGCGGCACAACGTCATTGAAGCCCACGGATTGTGTGCTGATTGTTCGGAAGTTGAAGCTTGTAGTCACCACGGTGCCTGCGATCACGATCATTCAGTGCAGCCGAAGAAAAAGCGTTAAGAGGGAGTGGTACATCCTTGTACCCGGGCAGGATAGGTCTTACTGATTAGCACATTTGAGGGGCCGCCAGGTTACCAGCGGTATTTATTTCCGGACTCCCAGTCCTTCACCTCTTTCTCTGCCTGGTCTTTGGCGTAACCGTAACGCTCCTGGATTTTACCCACCAACTGGTCACGCTTCCCTTCGATGACGGTCATATCGTCATCGGTCAGCTTACCCCATTTCTCTTTGACCGTACCTTTGAACTGCTTCCAGTTACCGCCGATTTCGTCCTTATTCATAGTCATCTCCTCATCGTTCGGTTTAGAATTTTGCATCCGGGCTGCAGGATGCTGTCTTGCTGGAAAACATCCGCTGTCTGCTGGATGTAAAGGTAATTGTAGACAAGGATTCTGGGTTACATTTAAAACTCAGAATCTTTAACCATTTTTAAAAACGATGGCATGCTGACCCCTCGCCTTAAAAACGAGAAATCAGCAGATAGAAGATGGGTTAACGAAGGCCAGGCAGCACCATCAATGGCAGCCCTGTGCGGCAAACCAGGTGTTATTGCGCCAGTGGCGTCGCCAGATGACGCCAAGCGCCAGGCCGCGCAAAGCTAAAAACACCGCCAGCGACAGCCACAAAGCGTGATTACCCAACAAGGGCAGCGTAAGCATCGTCACGCCAAAGCCCAACGCCGCAACCGCCATGCTGTTTCGCATCTCGGCCCCGCGTGTGGCCCCAATAAACATCCCGTCCAGCAGGTAGCACCAAACGCCCACAACCGGCAATATCACCTGCCAGGCAAGGTAGCTGTCGGCCTGCTGACGCAGCTCCGGCAAGGAGGTAAGCAGCGCGATGATGTGTTCTCCAGCAACGGCATAAATAGCGGCAAACGCTATCGCAACCAACCCCGCCTGCCTACACGCTGCGCCCCAAACCTCCAGCAGTTGCCCACGGTTACGCGCCCCGTAAGCCTGCCCTGAATGAGCCTCCACGGCGTAAGCAAAGCCGTCCAGCGCATAGGCCGTGAAGGTCAGTAACGTCATCAGCACGGCGTTAACAGCGACAATTTCACTGCCAAGACGGGCACCAAAGATGGTGATAGAAGCAAAACAAATTTGCAGCAGCAGCGAACGCAGCATGATGTCGCGGTTAAGCGCCAGCAGCTTGCGTAAATCCCCCTGCCAGGCCGTTTTAAGGCGCGCCCAGCTAATGCCGCGCAGCTTCAGGACTTTGTGCACCATCAGCAGGCCGATGAAAAACGTGGCGTATTCAGACACCGCCGTCGCCAGCGCTGCCCCCTGCACGTTCATGTGCAGCCCCATCACCAGCCAAAGGTCGAGCACGATATTGATAAGGTTTCCCACCACCAGCAGGATCACCGGTGCCCGAGCATACTGAACGCCCAGCAGCCAGCCCAACAGTACGAGGTTAGCCAGCGATACGGGAGCACTCAGCCAGCGGATCTCCAGGAACCGCCTTGCCTGATACAGCACTTCGTCATTGCCACCAACAACGTGCAGCGCAAGGTTAATCAGTGGATAACGCAGCGCCACGATAGCAAACCCGGCTATCAGCGCCAGCATCAGAGGCTGAACCAGCGCACGCGCCAGTCGCTGTGGATCGTTCGCACCAAACGCCTGCGCCGTTAATCCGGTGGTGCTCATACGCAGAAATAGCAGCAGCATAAACAGGAAGCTGGTCGCCGTGGCGCCGATAGCCACCCCGCCGAGATAGTTTGGGCTATCGAGATGACCAATGACTGCGGTATCGACCAGGCCCAGCAGCGGCACGGTAATGTTGGAAAAAATCATCGGCAGCGCAAGCCGCCACAGCGCACCATCCGTTGACGAGAAGAATCGCATGGGAATGATCCAGAGGAAAATAGAGGAGTTTAAAGCGGGTGGTACAGCAGGTTTACCGCACCACCGAAAGAGGTGTTACAGCCATTCACCGTTGCGGATAACCCCGACGGCCAGGCCTTCAATGCTAAAATTCTGCTCGCGGAGATCGACCACAATGGGCTGGAATTCGCTGTTTTCTGGCAGCAGATGCACGGTGTTGCCCTGCTTTTTCAGGCGTTTTACGGTCACTTCATCATCTATACGCGCGACAACGACCTGGCCGTTACGCACATCCTGCGTTTTGTGAACCGCAAGCAAATCGCCGTCCATGATGCCGATATCTTTCATCGACATGCCGCTGACGCGCAGCAGGAAATCGGCATTCGGCTTGAACAGAGAAGGGTCAACCTGGTAGTGGCCTTCGATGTGCTGTTGCGCCAGCAGCGGCTCACCGGCGGCAACGCGGCCCACCAGCGGTAGGCCATTTTCTTCTTCAACCAGCAAACGAATGCCGCGTGATGCACCGGAGACAATCTCGATGGCACCTTTACGTGCCAACGCTTTAAGATGCTCTTCCGCGGCGTTTGGAGAACGGAACCCCAGACGTTGTGCAATTTCGGCGCGCGTAGGTGGCATGCCGGTCTGGTTGATATGATCCCGAATGAGATCAAACACCTCTTGCTGCCTGGTAGTTAGTGCTTTCATTCCGCCCCCTGGGTGTTTATACAGTTATGCTGTGAGTATATACAGCCCAAGGCGATTTTGAAACCACAAATTAAGCAAAAAACCAGCGACTTAAACTATTCTGGAAGGGCTATCGCAAATGTGACCAAAGCAGGGTGGCCCAGGTCGCAACTGCAAGGATAATCGCTATCAATACCGCGGCGGAACCCATATCTTTGGCTCGCCCCGAAAGCTCGTGGTAGTCGGTGCCAACACGGTCGACCAACGCTTCAATGGCGCTGTTAAGGATCTCGACAATCATCACCAACACGACCGAGCCAATCAATAAAATACGGGTGATGGGGTCAACGTCCAGCCAGCAGGCAACGATGATAGCGATAACCGCAGCCACGCCCTCCTGACGAAAGGCGGCTTCGTTGATCCAGGCCGCACGCAGCCCCTTCCACGAGTAGCCTGCAGCCTTAATAATGCGGGTGATGCCGGTGGTATTATTCGCCATTCAAGGAAACCTTTTTAAATATTGAGCGTCAATGCTCATTGAGTCTAAATCGCAGCGCCACAGAAATTCCCCAGAGTTTCTGATATCCTTGCGGCGCATTTGCATTATTAACCTGAGGCTTTACATCATTTATGTCAGGCTGGCCAAGAATTTACTACAAATTACTGAATTTACCATTAAGTGTTCTGGTAAAGAGCAAGTCTATCCCGGCGGATCCACAAACCGAACTCGGTCTGGACCCTTCACGCCCCATTATGTACGTCCTGCCCTACAACTCTAAGGCAGACCTACTGACGCTGCGGGCCCAATGCCTGGATCACGATCTGCCCGACCCGCTGGAACCTCTGGAAATTGACGGCGTACTGTTGCCGCGCTACGTGTTTATCCACGGCGGGCCGCGCGTCTTTACCTATTACACGCCAAAAGAAGAGTCGGTAAAACTGTTCCACGACTATCTGGATCTGCACCGCAGCAATCCAGACCTCGATGTGCAGATGGTGCCGGTTTCCGTGATGTTCGGCCGCTCGCCAGGCCGCGAGAAAGGGGAAATCAATCCGCCTTTACGTACCCTGAACGGTGTCCAGAAATTCTTTGCGGTTTCCTGGCTCGGCCGCGATAGCTTCGTGCGTTTCTCTCCACCGGTTTCGCTGCGCCGCATGGCAACCGAACACGGCACGGACAAGATTATCGCCCAAAAACTGGCTCGCGTGGCGCGCACTCACTTTGCCCGCCAGCGTCTGGCTGCAGTAGGCCCACGCCTGCCGGTTCGTCAGG
Organism: Cedecea neteri NBRC 105707 = ATCC 33855; assembly: GCF_001571265.1. GTDB lineage: Bacteria > Pseudomonadota > Gammaproteobacteria > Enterobacterales > Enterobacteriaceae > Cedecea > Cedecea neteri. The sequence goes on from NZ_BCTL01000024.1 coordinate 76,051, forward strand.
ATCTCTTCAACAAGCTGCTGGCGTCAAAAGCGATTGCCCGCGCGGTAGAAGATGAAGCCCGCAGCAAGAAAATCTCCCACGAGAAAGCGCAGCAAAACGCCGTCGCGCTGATGGAAGAGATCGCCGCGAACTTCTCCTACGAAGCCGTACGTCTGACGGACCGCGTTTTAGGCTTAACCTGGAACCGCCTCTATCAGGGCATTAATGTGCACAACGCCGAGCGCGTGCGCCAGCTTGCCCATGACGGCCACGAAATTGTCTATGTGCCCTGCCACCGCAGCCACATGGATTATCTGCTGCTTTCCTACGTGCTTTATCACCAGGGGCTGGTTCCGCCGCACATCGCCGCCGGGATCAACCTGAACTTCTGGCCGGCTGGCCCGATTTTCCGCCGCCTGGGCGCGTTCTTTATTCGTCGTACCTTCAAGGGCAACAAGCTTTACTCCACCGTGTTCCGCGAGTACCTCGGCGAACTGTTCAGCCGCGGCTATTCCGTAGAGTACTTTGTCGAGGGGGGCCGTTCCCGTACCGGTCGCCTGCTGGATCCGAAGACCGGCACGCTGTCGATGACGATTCAGGCAATGCTGCGCGGCGGCACCCGCCCGATTACTCTGGTGCCGATTTACATCGGCTACGAGCACGTCATGGAAGTAGGGACTTACGCGAAAGAGCTGCGCGGTGCGACCAAAGAAAAAGAGAGCTTCATGCAGATGGTACGCGGCCTGAGCAAGCTGCGTAACCTGGGTCAGGGCTACGTTAACTTCGGCGAACCGCTGCCGCTGATGGCCTACCTGAACCAGCATGTGCCGGAATGGAAAGATTCTATCGATCCGATTGAAGCGATTCGCCCAGCCTGGCTGACGCCAACGGTGAACGATATCGCCGCTGACCTGATGGTGAGAATCAACAACGCAGGGGCCGCTAACGCCATGAACCTGTGCTGTACAGCGCTGCTTGCCTCGCGCCAGCGTTCGCTGACCCGTGAACAGCTCACCGAACAGCTCGACTGCTACCTGAATCTGCTGCGTAACGTGCCGTATTCTCCGGATGCCACCGCACCAACGGTTTCCGCCGATGCGCTGATCGACCACGCGCTACAGATGAACAAGTTCGAGGTGGAGAAAGACACCATCGGTGACATCATCATTCTGCCTCGCGAGCAGGCCGTGTTGATGACCTATTACCGCAACAACATCATGCATATGTTGGTGTTGCCGTCGCTGATGGCGTCCATCATCACTCAGCATCGCCATATCTCACGTGCCGAGCTACTTCGTCAGATAGAAGTCGTTTATCCGATGCTGAAGGCCGAGCTGTTCCTGCGCTGGGAAAAAAGCGAGCTGGGCAGAGAAATTGACGCGCTGATCGCCGAGATGGAACGTCAGGATCTGGTGATGCTTGTCGGTGACGAAGTGCAGATCAACCCTAACCGCTCTCGTACTCTGCAGCTTCTGGCGGCGGGCGTGCGCGAGACGGTTCAGCGGTATGCCATTACCTTCTGGCAGCTGAGCGCCAACCCGTCGATCAACCGCGGGACGCTGGAGCGCGAAAGCCGCACGGTGGCGCAGCGCCTGTCCGTTCTGCACGGCATTAATGCCCCGGAATTCTTTGATAAAGCGGTCTTTACCTCGCTGGTCCTTACCCTGCGCGATGAAGGCTATATCAGCGATACCGGTGATGCGGACGCAACCGAAACCATCAAGGTTTACCAGATGCTGGCAGACCTTGTGACCTCGGACGTACGCCTGACGATTGAGAGCTCTGCGTCACAGGACGCGGTTTCTTAATTCAGCAAAAACGAAAAAGGCGGGTGATTAACCCGCCTTTTTTATTGCCTGAGGCTGACTCAGAAATGCAGGTAGCTCAGTACCAGCCCAATAAACAGCACCAGGCCCACGTAGTTGTTGTTCATGAACGCTTTAAAGCAGCCTTCACGCTCACGTTTGGCGATCAGCTTCTGCTGATGGACAAACAGCCCGCCCGCCAGCAAAATTGACCAGTAAAACGCACCGCCCAGCCCGTTTAGCCAGCCCACAATGCCCATCAACAGCATGGTGGCGATTTGCAGCAGGCCGATGATCAGCTTATCGTTGCGGCCAAAAAGAATTGCCGTCGACTTAATACCAATCTTCAGGTCGTCGTCGCGATCGACCATCGCATACTGCGTGTCGTACGCCACGGTCCAGCAAATATTCGCGAGGAACATCAGCCAGCAGCTTAGCGGCACCGATTCGCTGGCGGCGGCAAATGCCATAGGAATGGACCAGCCAAAAGCCGCACCCAGCACCACCTGCGGCAAATGAGTGTAACGCTTCATAAACGGATACACCCACGCCAGCGCCAGCCCTGCTATCGACAGCAGGATAGTCATGGTGTTAAGCGTCAGCACCAGCAGGAAGGCAAGGCCCACCAGCACGGCAAACAGGATCTTCGCTTCTTTCTCTGAAACCGCCCCGCTGGGCAACGGGCGCTGCGCGGTACGCTTAACGTGACCATCGAACTTACGGTCGGCATAATCATTCACGACGCAGCCTGCGGCGCGCATCAACCAAACGCCAGCGATAAAGACAATCAGGTTCATCAGCGATGGCAGGCCCGGCGTTGCAACCCAAAGCGCCCACAATGTTGGCCACAGCAACAGCAAAGCGCCGATGGGCTTATCGGTGCGCATCAACCGGTGATAAGCCAGAAGCTTTCCCTGGTTAAGACTCCACTCCATTATTTTTCCTCTTCGTACAGCGGAGACGCCGGCAAAAACAGTTCGGTCAGTAGCAGCGGTTTGCCGGAAAGTCTCAGTCGGGAACGACGTCCCCACAGTTCGGCGCTACGGCCAATCTCAATATAGTCACGCGTCAGGGTTGATGAACTAAACAGATAGCGCCCGAGCGGCGTGTTGCCGAGCTTTTGCAGCGCCAGTTCAGGGCCATCAAGCGTGCTTTCAGGTACCACGGTGCGGCCCAGCAACCAGGGTTCGTCATCCCCACAGAGAATAATTTCCCGCAGCCAGTAATGCTCAGAGGCAGGTAATAAATCGGCTTCGGGCAAATCATTGCCAGCGGGAACAAACCCTTCACGCACGATGCGGACGGTGACTTTTTGGCAATGCTGTTCGAAGCGTTTCGTCATCGAATCTTCCAGCAACAGCCAGTCGAGATAAGCGGAGCTCAGCCCTTGCGGGACCTCCGTGTAGAAATTCAGGGCGCGCAACGGCGACAGCGCGTCGGACATGGGAATACTCTCCGATACATAACCTGATGGCATTGTAACGCAGAACATCTCTGTGCGGGCAGACAATGGCAACACACGCGGCAAATACCGCAACAATTGAGCAACAGGAAGAGCTATCTGGAGTCAGGGAGTGCAGCCAACTCTCCTGAGACTTGAATTATGACGGGAAAAAAAAGGTGCGCCTGAGCGCACCAATACTTCAAGCATCAGCAACGTGGGGAGATAGTTACCCCTTGCCTTTTACACTGCTGATAAAAGTTTTACGGGCGGAGGTGGAACCCAGACGCTCGGCTTCATTCAGCAGTTTCAGGGCCTTATCGATGTTGCCTTTATCCACCGCCTGTTTAATGGCGCGGTTAAAATAGCTTTCCGTATCATTGAGCATTGGTTCGCTTTTCGCAGCTGGCGCTGCCACAGGTGCTGGCGCGGCGGCCGGTGCAGAGTAAGCCGTCGGCGGCGCTACGTTACCGACCACAACAGGTTTGGCATCGGACCCACCAAAGATCTTACCGATCATGATGTTGCCGCTGTTTTGTTCGGTTTTCAGCTTAACCGTCAGGGTACCTTGCCCACTGTGGCTGGCGACCGGGTCAGCCACATCAGGAATGGCGTTGCTTGCCCCTTCGGCATAGAGCTTCGCCGGGTTGATCATGCGGGTGGTTTCCGTCAGATCGTGTTTCGTGGTGTACACCAGCATGTAGATCTGTTTCTGACCCATCATTGGGGTCAGCTTCATGACGTTCTCCAGACGGTTGCCGGAGGTCATACCTGGCTTCTGGTACTGGAAATAACTGCTCGGGAAGAAAGCAGAAGGCTGCATCTGCCCGTCGAGAATCAGAACATTTGGCGCATAAACGCTCAGGTCTTTTACCAGGCTGGTCAGCGTGATTTCCAGTGAGCCCTGATCCGCTGGCAGCACGAAGGCGGCCACGCTCCCGGTGAGTTCCCCGACGTTAAGGCTGGCCGAAGAAGCGGTCAGCACCACGTCCTGGCTAACGGGCGGCATCAACGGAGTCCACGGCAAGCTTTGTAATTTGTCCGTAGGAATAGACGGTGCGGTAGAGATATTTTGCGGGTTAATCGCCGCGTTGGCGGCAAAGGAAGCCGGCACGGACGATAAGCCCAGAACGGGAAGCAGGCAAAGCGCGAGAAGATGTTTTTTCATTGTTTTATCCTCGAAGCGAACCCGTCTCCTTCAGGCAAAAAAGAGACGGGTCAGGCATGTGAAACCGGCGGGCGCTAAGCACCCGCACGGGGGATTAACTTACCACCAGACTTCCATCTGAGCGCCGAAGGTGACTTCGCTGTCGTTGCCGCGGCTGAAAGTACGAGCGCTGGTATCGGCGAAAGCAATGCCGGATGGCGTGCCCGCTACATAGTTAGAGTCGGTGGAATCGCTGGAAGAATAACCCCACTTCTCATCCCACTTGGCGTAGGTTGCGAAGACGCGGATAGCCGGACGAGACCAGATGCTGTTACCCGCCTGCCACTGCTGTGCCAGGGTGATTTTGTACTGGTTGTTGCTCTTGTCGGTCAGCTGAGACTTCACGTTGTCGTAGCCGACTTCCAGCAGGGTGCTCATGATTGGCGTCCATTTGTACATAGGACGAACGCCCACGGTCCACCACTTGGTGCCGTTGTTATCATCGCGGTTGATATCCTGGTACATACCCACGTACATCAGGCCCCAGGTATCGTTGAAGTCGATAGCACCGTGGTCGATAACGCGCAGCATTTTGCCGTCGTTGTTTTGGAAGGTATTCGGGCGCCCGGTACCGTTGGTTTGTGCCATCGCGTTAGTGCCGTACTGCACCACAAATTTGTTCAGGCTGGTGCCGAGGAAGGTCTGAGTATGTTCCACGGTACCCAACCAGCCATTTTTAGTCGCATCCTGCACGCCAAAATCGTAGTGCTTGCTGGTATTTGCACGACCGTAATCAAAGCCCACTTCCAGAGAACCGCCAGGGTTCACTTCCATCTGCCCTAAACGAATATCAAAGATGTCGTTCGCCAGGTCTTGTTTTTTGGTAGTACCGTTGATAAATGCCTCTGAACCACCGGCTTCACCGTTACGGGTGGCGGCCAGGGAGAGTTTACCGAAGCCCAGGTTAATATCTTCCAGGCCAGCCCCTGGGCCAGAAACGTCCCAGTAGTAGAAGTCGATCATGTGCACGTCATGGCGTTTGTAGTAACGCTTACCTGCCCAAATATTCGCGCCAGGCAGCGCGTCAATCAGGTTTTTACCCACCACGTTCATCTGGCGCACGCGCGGACCACCGTTGGTGTCCTCGTCATCGTTCAGCTGGTTAGTGGCGTAACCAATCATGGTGTCAACGTAGAAGCTTTTCTCGCCTTCCTGCCAAACTTGCTGACCTAACTCAATTTCAGCATAAGTTTCACATTCGTTACCCAGACGGTATTTAGAGCCAGCACCTGTCGCTTTAAAACACTGCTGCTGGCCGCCGCTACCTGTCCAGCCAATACCAGAACGTGCGTAGCCCTTGAAATCAACGGCACCAGCCTGTGCAGACACGATGCCTGCAATTACGGCGACCGCCAGTGGGAGTTTGCGCAGAGTAATCATCATTCTATCTCCTGAGATCATTGCTTTTCTTTTTTATGGGAATGCTTAAACGCCAGGCTCTTGATGCAACCGACGACACGCGGTGCCATCTTCTCGGAACAGATGGCAACGCTCTGGCGGCAGGCCAATAGCGAATGTGGCACCCTCTTTTACCAACACCACGTCGTTCTGGCGGTAAACCAGGTTTTGACGAATGGCGGGGATTTGGATGTGAATCTGAGTCTCATGTCCCAACTGCTCAACGACCTGCACTTCCCCTTCAAGGGTGACGTCAGCAATGTCGCTCGGCAGCAGGTGTTCCGGGCGAATGCCAAGTGACATATTGGCCCCCACCTGAACGTTGCGGCTTTCCACCGGCAGCCAGACATGCTGACGGTTAGGCAATTCCACCTGCACCTGGTCAATGGCCGTCGCGGTCACTTTTACCGGCAGGAAGTTCATTTTTGGCGACCCAATGAAGCCCGCGACGAAGCGGTCCGCCGGGTAGTGATACAGCTCTAGCGGTTTCCCTACCTGCGCAACGCGACCGGCGTCCAGCACGACGATTTTGTCGGCCAGAGTCATCGCCTCAATCTGGTCATGGGTCACGTAAATCATCGTGCGCCCCAGACGCTTGTGCAGGCGGGATATCTCAATGCGCATCTGCACGCGCAGCGCCGCATCAAGGTTTGAAAGCGGCTCATCCAGCAGGAAGACTCGAGGCTCCGCGACCAGGGTTCGGCCAATGGCCACGCGCTGGCGTTGTCCACCGGACAGCGCCTTCGGGCGGCGGTCCAGCAGATGCGCGAGCTGCAAGGTTTCAGAAACCTGATTCACGCGCTGGTTGATATCGACTTTTTTTGCCCCGGCAAGCTTCAGGCCAAAGGACATGTTTTCCGCGACAGAAAGATGGGGATAGAGGGCATACGACTGAAACACCATGCCCACACCGCGCTCGGCAGGTGGAATGTCGTTCATCCGTTTTTCACCAATCAGCAGTTCGCCGCTGGTGATGGTTTCGAGACCCGCAATCATTCGCAGCAACGTTGACTTACCGCAGCCTGATGGTCCGACAAAAACCACGAATTCTCCTTCATTGATGTCGAGATTGATGTCTTTCGACACCACCACGTCACCCCAGGCTTTTGTTACGTTCCGTAGCTGCACGCTCGCCATTACCACTCCCTCATTACTGCCGCCTGCCGTCGGACAGGTGCTTCAATATGTGTCCGACTATGAGGGATAGCTACATTTGGTAAATCCTCCACCCTAAGGCTTTTTTATGGGGGAGGAGGCGGGAGGATGAGGAAGGGACATCTGCAACCGGTTGCAGGTGACACAAGGGATTTTCGTGATCGCGGCTTCAGTTTTCAGTGCGTTTTTATGTGCGCCAGAACACATAACGGCCAGTTATGCAAAGCAGATCACAGATAACCACTCAGGGGCGTAGAGCAAAGGAGGATGAGAAGCGCTTGCCATCTCCGCAGACTTAACAACGTTAATCTGCACTACCCTATAAAGCGCACACCACCACTCAAAGGATGGGAACATGAAAATTAAAACCGGCGCCCGTATCCTCGCTCTGTCAGCTCTGACGACGATGATGCTTTCCGCCTCTGCACTGGCAAAAATCGAAGAAGGCAAACTGGTCATCTGGATTAACGGCGATAAGGGCTACAACGGCCTGGCCGAAGTCGGTAAGAAGTTTGAGAAAGATACCGGTATTAAAGTCACCATTGAACATCCTGATAAACTTGAAGAAAAATTCCCACAGGTGGCGGCAACCGGCGATGGCCCGGACATTATCTTCTGGGCTCACGACCGCTTTGGCGGCTATGCCCAGTCCGGCCTGCTGGCCGAAATCACCCCAGACAAAGCTTTCCAGGACAAGCTCTATCCGTTCACCTGGGACGCGGTGCGTTACAACGGCAAATTCATCGCTTACCCGATTGCGGTAGAAGCGCTGTCGCTGATTTATAACAAAGACTTGGTACCAAACCCGCCGAAAACCTGGGAGGAGATCCCCGCCCTGGATAAAGAGCTGAAGGCGAAAGGGAAGAGCGCGCTGATGTTCAACCTGCAGGAACCATACTTCACCTGGCCGTTGATTGCGGCAGACGGTGGGTATGCCTTCAAGTTCGAAAACGGCAAATATGATGTGAAAGATGTGGGCGTAGACAGTGCGGGTGCAAAAGCGGGCCTCGGCTTCCTGGTCGATATGATCAAGAACAAGCAGATGAACGCCGACACCGACTACTCCATCGCCGAAGCCGCGTTCAACAAGGGCGAAACGGCGATGACGATTAACGGCCCGTGGGCCTGGTCCAATATCGACAAAAGCAAAATCAACTATGGCGTGACGCTACTGCCAACCTTTAAAGGCAAGCCGTCTAAACCGTTCGTGGGCGTACTGAGCGCCGGTATTAATGCCGCCAGCCCGAATAAAGAACTGGCGAAAGAGTTCCTTGAAAACTATCTGCTTACCGATCAGGGTCTGGCAGACGTGAACAAAGACAAACCGCTCGGTGCCGTGGCGCTGAAATCGTTCCAGGAACAGCTGGCGAAGGATCCACGTATTGCCGCCACCATGAATAACGCCCAGAAAGGCGAGATTATGCCAAATATTCCTCAGATGTCTGCTTTCTGGTATGCCGTGCGCACCGCGGTTATCAACGCCGTTAGCGGTCGCCAGACCGTTGATGCTGCGCTGAAAGATGCTCAGGGACGTATCACTAAGTAAACCTTGCCCCTTACCCCGGCCCTCTCCCCATAGGGGAGAGGGGGAAATCGACAGAAGTCCGGCCCTTTCTGTCCCCTCTCCCCCTTGGGGAGAGGGTTAGGGTGAGGGGAAATAACACGCTGTAGAGGAACACCCCATGGATGCAGTTAAAAAGAGCCGCTGGTGGCAAAACGAGGGACTGAAATGGTCAGTCATCGGGGCATTGGGCCTGCTGGTTGGCTATCTTGTGGTTTTAATGTACGCCCAGGGGGAGTACCTGTTCGCCATAATGACGCTGATTTTAAGCTCACTTGGCCTCTATATTTTTGCTAACCGCAAGGCCTATGCCTGGCGCTATGTTTATCCCGGTATGGCCGGTATGGGGCTGTTCGTCCTCTTCCCGCTGATCTGCACTATCGCTATCGCTTTCACCAACTACAGCAGCACCAACCAGCTGACGTTTGAACGCGCGCAGCAGGTGCTGATGGACCGCCAGTACCAGGCGGGCAAAACGTTCAATTTTGGGCTTTACCCGAATGGTAACGAATGGACGTTGGCGCTGACCGATGGGGAAAGCGGTAAAAACTATGTTTCGGACAAATTCACTTTTGGCGGCGCACAAAAAATCCAGCTGAAAGAAGTAGATGCGCTGCCGGAAGGCGAGCGCGGCAATCTGCGGGTGATCACCCAAAACCGCCAGGCGCTGAGCCAGATAACCGCCGTGCTGCCGGATGAAACCCGGGTCGTGATGAGCTCGCTGCGCCAGTTCTCCGGCACTCGCCCGCTCTACACCCTCACGGAAAACGGCGAGCTGACCAATAATCAGACCAGCGTGAAATACGCCCCGAACGACCATGTCGGCTATTACGAATCGGTGAATGCCGACGGTAGCTGGGCCGGGGAACAGCTAAGTCCTGGCTATACCGTGACTATCGGCTGGAAAAACTTCCTCCGCGTGTTCCATGATGACGGGATTCAAAAGCCGTTCCTGGCGATCTTCGTCTGGACGGTGATTTTCTCGGTGCTGACGGTGATTCTTACCGTCGCGGTAGGGATGGTGCTGGCCTGCGTGGTGCAGTGGGAATCATTGAAGGGTAAGGCGGTGTATCGCCTGCTGCTGATTCTGCCCTACGCCGTGCCTTCGTTTATTTCGATACTGATTTTCAAAGGCTTATTCAACCAAAGCTTCGGCGAAATCAATATGATGCTGAGCGCACTGTTCGGCATTAAGCCCGCCTGGTTTAGCGACCCGACAACCGCTCGTTCGATGATTATCATCGTCAATACCTGGCTGGGCTACCCGTACATGATGATCCTGTGCATGGGGCTACTGAAAGCTATTCCTGACGACCTTTACGAAGCGTCAGCGATGGACGGCGCGGGCCCGTTCCAGAACTTCTTTAAAATCACGCTGCCGCTGCTGATTAAGCCGCTTACGCCGCTGATGATCGCCAGCTTTGCCTTTAACTTTAACAACTTCGTGCTGATTCAACTGCTGACCAACGGCGGCCCGGACCGGCTCGGGACGACTACGCCAGCGGGTTATACCGACCTGCTGGTGAGCTACACCTACCGTATCGCCTTTGAAGGTGGCGGCGGCCAGGACTTTGGCCTGGCTGCAGCTATCGCAACGCTTATCTTCCTGCTGGTGGGCGCCCTTGCGATTGTTAACCTGAAAGCCACCCGAATGAAGTTTGATTAAGGAGCCTGACGATGGCCATGGTGCAACCCAAATCTCAAAAGCTGCGTCTGTTTCTCACGCACTTTCTGCTGCTGCTGTTTATCGCGGCAATCATGTTCCCACTGCTGATGGTGATCGCCATTTCGCTGCGTCCGGGTAACTTTGCGACCGGCAGCCTGATCCCGGACCAGGTGTCATGGGAACACTGGAAGCTGGCGCTGGGCTTTAGCGTGGAACACGCGGATGGTCGCGTTACGCCGCCGCCGTTTCCGGTTCTACTGTGGCTGTGGAATTCGATAAAGATTGCCGGGATCACGGCGATAGGCATCGTTACGCTTTCGACGACCTGCGCCTATGCTTTTGCCCGTATGCGCTTCCCGGGTAAAGCCACGCTGCTGAAAGGGATGCTGATTTTCCAGATGTTCCCGGCGGTACTGTCGCTGGTCGCGCTGTATGCCCTCTTTGACCGCTTAGGCCAGTACATTCCGTTTATCGGTCTGAACACGCACGGCGGGGTGATCTTTGCTTATTTAGGCGGGATTGCGCTGCACGTCTGGACGATTAAGGGCTACTTCGAAACTATCGACAGCTCGCTGGAAGAAGCCGCCGCGCTGGACGGAGCGACGCCGTGGCAGGCATTCCGCCTGGTGCTGCTGCCGCTGTCGGTGCCGATTCTGGCGGTGGTCTTTATCCTGTCGTTTATTGCCGCGATTACCGAAGTGCCGGTGGCTTCTCTGCTGCTGCGCGACGTGGACAGCTACACGCTGGCCGTGGGTATGCAGCAATACCTCAATCCGCAAAACTACCTGTGGGGTGATTTTGCCGCCGCGGCGGTGCTCTCCGCGATACCAATTACCGTTGTGTTCCTGCTGGCCCAGCGCTGGCTGGTGAGCGGCCTGACCGCTGGCGGGGTGAAAGGTTAACGTTTATTCCTGAAAGTCATTTGCTTCATCTTTATGCCATACCACTGCAACCCTCAACTTTGACCTTAGTATTTTATTCAGGCGGCCCCAGGGCCGCCCTTTTTTATTCTCGTTTCAGGCGCTGGCTGTTGCACAGCCAGAGCGTTATCACCAGCACCAGAATCGCTGCGGAATAAATCAGCACGTCGAGCGGCGATTTATGATCGATGATAATCAGCCGCACAATCGCGGTGATGCCGATGTAGACGAAGTAGCGCAGCGGGAAGTGATAGCCCGACTGGAAGTACTTCACAATCAGCGCGATAAACTCGAAATAGAGGAAGTAGACCACCAGCCCTTCGATGAACAGGTACGAACTGGCATCATCCCCCGGCGTGAACAGCACGGTGGCCAGGTGAACGGTTTCTTTGCCCAGGAAGATAATCAGGATCAGCCCCAGGGCTAATAAACCCAGATTGAGCACCGTCTGCATGACGGTAGAAATCCAGGCAAAACGCGGTGTCGCAGGCATAACGGCCTCTCATTATTATTGTGGTATTGAGAGGCTGTTATACGTCGAAAATGTGATCGTGATCTAGTTTATTTACTTACCTTCATTAGCGGAAGTTTTCGCTGCGGTCGCTGGTTATTCCGTACAGGTCAAACTTACGGCCCAGCATCTGCCCGCCATCACGCGTCAGCGGCGTCCAGGTCACCTGCGCCCGACTGCGGGTCGGGTAGGCAGAGAAGATATCCAGTGGCACATTGATGTAGAAACCTTTGGTGAAGTCCCCTTCGCCGTACTCTTTCTTCGACACGTTGGTAATGGTGGCGTAGGTGCCCACCACAATACCGCTGTCAAAGTGTTTGGAGATCTCCAGCGTGCCGCCTTTATCCTGCGCCAGGTACTGGCCGATGCTGAGCTTAACCAGCACATCCTGTGCAAACGGCGGCGTCCAGTAGCCGGTGATATGCCCTGTCTTAGCGCTATAGTCAGTGAATTTCATCATGTCCTGCGAACTGCGCCAGTCACGCTGTTTGACGTAGTTACCGTTAACGCCGATCGCCCAGTTACTGTCCACCGGACGGTAAAGCAGCTCCGCCCCTGCGCCGCCGTACATGGTTTCCAGGTAGCCCGCGTAAACCTGGCCGTAGACCCCATGCCCAAAGTACTGGAAGTAGTTAGCCTGCAGGTTGTTGATGTAAATATCATTTTCTACATATTCGCGAACGTGGGTACGCACTCGCGGTAGCGTTGAATCCGTTGGCGGATTGGTATAGTTAAATTTGTCGTAGTTATTGGCGACGTTAGCAAACAGGCTGCCGCTGGTTAACAGGTGGTCCGTCAGCCAGTAATCGACGTTCCCCATCACCCCAAGCTGGTACATGTAGAAGCTTTCCGGGCCGCCGATAGACTGATTGAGAATCGGATCGAGCGAGTAGTTGAAGCGCGACTTCTCGATGTAATACCCCTGCTCGGTGCTTTCTGGCACCACAGGCTCAACGCGTTTTTGCACCAGCGTCGTTTCCTGTCCCAGCGGTTCGCCTGAAAGGTGATTACGCAGGCTGGCCACGTCCGTTTCAGTGGTGACCTGCGGCATATTGAGGCGGCTTTCGGTAATGCGGATGGTGCGAATATTATCCGGCAGATCATTCATCACTATGCGGTTGGCGCGTTCGATACCTTCGCGGGAATTACGGTATTTCACCTGCTCGCCCGTGACGTAAAGCGTGTCACCTTTGACCTGAATATTCGGGTTGATCAGCCCAGCGTTGTACTTCAGATCGGTCAGTTGGTTGGCCGCCACGTTGTGCTGCAGAATTTCGTCCTGCGGATGCGGCTGGTACTCAGGACGACGGGAATCGTTGTACCCCGGCTTGAGGTCGTTGAAATTGGTGCGGAGCGTCACGCCAAACATAAAGGTGTTGCCGCGCTCGTAGCTCATGTTCACGTCGGCCCAGTCGGTTACCCGATAGATAGCGCCGACGTTGACGCTGCTGCGTTGGTCTATTTTTCCCGCAAATTCATGGCTGTAGTTGTTACCCTCATACTCAACTTTCAGCCTGAGTGGCTGCCACGGCGTCTGGTACTCCACGCCGCCAAACAGCGATGTCGGGCCGTGGAACATGCCGCTAAAGTTGAAAGAGCCCGCCATTTGGTAGCTGTTATCGCGATGGCAATATTTGTCGCTGTATTCACAGAGAGGATTTTTGATGTTGCCGCTGGTACCTAAATATCCCCAGCCCATGCCGAGGCTGAAGTCGAACGGCCCCCACGCTTTGCTTGCCACCACATATTCACCGTCAAACAGCCCGGTACCGCCCAGGTCACGAATACCGGCGGAAACCTGAGGCAGCCAGTAGCCCTCTTCCCAAAGGCGGAATTTCACGTCAAACGCTTTGTCTTTATAGGTCTGGTCTCCCGAGAAAGCCTTCACGCTACTGTAGTGGCGAGTCCGCACGTCGGTGTAACGGAGCGTGGCTTCCATCCAGGGGAAAAGCTGCATGGAGGCGGAGTAAAAGCGATACTGATCGTTGTCGCGATAGTTGAGGTTAAATTCGCCTTCAGGCGCCATACGCGCCGTCGGCGTTTGCAGCAGGCCCGCGCCGCCAAAATCTGCCTGAGAAGGGCCAACGGGTGCCGGATACGTTTCGGCGCGGCAGGCGGAAGTCACCGCCAGCGCAATCAGGCTATACAGGTAACGTTTTTTCATTAATCCGGTATCCGATGGGTCAGGGTGTTGAGAATTTGCTGGTTCAGTTCATCAAAGGTGGCGCTGAAAAGGCGGTCGGAGAAACCCACAAAGATAAGGCTACCTGGCGACGGTTCTATATGGCGCTTATTCCAATACGCGACCGGCGCTTTTTCGATTTTGCCGTCCGGGTAAATCACCCAGGCGTAGCTTCTTTCGGCCCCGCTCAACAAACTGGTGTCATCCAGATAGTCATCCACGCTGCGCCCTAGGGTAAAAGGTTTCACTCCCGGCGAGCTGACTAATCCCACCAGGGTGATTGTTGTGGGCTGCGGCCCGGTCCACAGGCTGTACTCCCCCTGAAGCGGCACGTTCGCCTGCGGGCGCAGGCGCACCCAATCGGGGTCCAGATTGACAAACTGCCGCCCGGTTACGTGCATGGCGCTGAGCTGCTGACGCAGCCCGTTGATGGCGGCGCCGTCATCTCCGTCTTCGTCTGCGGCCACCTCAGCCAGGCGGGCCAGAAGCTGCCGGTGCTTCTGCTCTTCTGCGGCGCTTGCCTGCCGGGTGCTAATCACCGCCGCAGGCCACCAGCTGCGGCTTAACGCAGGGTTAGTCACTAAATCCGCCAGCCGCTCAGCGTCTTTTATCACCTGCGGCTGCGTTTGCGGTTTTACATACACGGTCACGGTACTTTCTGCGTGGCTAAAGGCGCTGGCGAAAAGCAGCGCTATCAGCGTAAAGGGGATTTTTTTCATTGTTTTGCCGCCTTCACAAGAAGCGTAGTGATGGGCCAGTAGCCAGGGCCAAGGTACTGTTTTGATTTGCGGATTTGCCCTTCATCATCCACCCAGTAGCGGTTCGTCCAGCTTTTTCCGAGCGCGGTCACTTCTTCTTCCAGAATTCGCACTTTGGTCACGCTACTGCCGAGCTTCACCGTGTCGGTACCGTCAAATTCAAAGGTCGACGTTGCTGGGGCGTAGCGAACCTGCTGGCGTTCAGTCCAGGCCATCTGCCGGGTCCAGCTCGCGCCATCCTTGATCTGTTTCACTTTCGCCAGCGGGTCGCTGGTCAGGTTGGTGACTTCCGTCAGGTTGTCGCGTAGCCCGGACGTTTTCACGATGCGACCGTTTTGCGTGACGATGACCGACCTGTCCTGCGTCACCCACTTCTGCTGGCCGTCTTCGTTATAAGCGAGTACCACGAACAGCTGCGGGCCGTTGTTGATGCTCATGTATTGGCTCGCGTAGCGCATCTCGGCAATTTCATCATCGGTAAGCTGCACGCCGCCGCCTCCGGCAACACTGTGCCAAAGCGAGGTACCCAGCCCTCTGGTGGTCGCTGAGCACGCCTGGAGTAACAGACAGACAAAGAGTATTGCGAGTCGCTGCACGGTGATTCCCCGGTTTAAAATAACCACACCGAAGTGTGGTTATGGTTAAAAACACCCAAACGTTAACGGGTGGTGGTGCTGGTCGTCGTGGTTGTGGTGGTCCCGGTGTTAGAACCGTCGCCGCCACCGGTTGCGGCTAATGCCACACCGACCGCAGAACCAACAGTGCTGGCGCTGGTTGCAGCAGAACTGCCTGCAGACACAGACGTCGCCTGCGCGCCGGCCGCATCACCCACTGCTACAGGGTCAGCATTCGCCGCGCCGGCGGCTGCCAGCGTAAATATGGCTAAAGCGCCATAAAGGGTTTTTCTCATTACAATTTCCCTTCATTGAATGAATGGAGATTTACCTGAAAAGGTTTCAGGCGCGATCGAGTATACACAACACAATGTGATGAATTGGTCTGTGGCAAATAAGAAGGGGATTTTAAGAAAAAGAGTAAAAATTAATGCGTTAATTATATTTAATGTAGGAATAAATCAATTAAAACAACACACTAAAAGAATAAAAGCACAAAATAAATTCAATATAATCTTAAATAAAAGACACAGGAAATACGTGGGGTATTTAATTTTCGGATTAACCTCAGGGTGGCAATATCAGAAATTATGACAGCAAGGGGATAACTCTTATAAAAAATATGCCAGCACAAGGCTGGCATATTTACATCAAGCGGATTAATTAATCACGCCATGCTTTATAGCGGTTAATCAGGCCGTTGGTGGAGCTGTCGTGGCTGGCGATTTGCTTGTCGTCACCCAGCTCCGGCAGGATGCGGTTAGCCAGCTGTTTGCCAAGCTCCACACCCCACTGGTCGAAGGTGAAGATGTTCAGGATTGCGCCCTGGGTGAAGATTTTGTGCTCATACAACGCAATCAACGCGCCCAGGCTGAACGGGGTGATTTCACGCAGCAGGATGGAGTTGGTTGGGCGGTTGCCTTCGAACACTTTGAACGGCACAACGTGGTCCAGCGTGGCCGGATCTTTACCCTGGTCACGGTATTCCTGCTCTACTACTTCGCGAGATTTACCGAACGCCAGCGCTTCGGTCTGAGCAAAGAAGTTAGACAGCAGTTTTGGATGATGATCCGACAGCGCGTTATGGCTGATAGCCGGCGCGATGAAGTCGCAAGGCACCATTTTGGTCCCCTGATGGATCAGCTGGTAGAACGCGTGTTGGCCGTTGGTGCCCGGCTCGCCCCAGATGATTGGGCCAGTCTGGTAGTCTACGGCGTGGCCGTTGCGGTCAACATACTTACCATTGGACTCCATGTTGCCCTGCTGGAAGTAAGCCGCAAAGCGATGCATGTACTGGTCGTATGGCAGAATCGCTTCAGTTTCAGCGCCGAAGAAATTGTTATACCAGATGCCGATCAGCGCCAGAAGAACCGGTAAGTTTTGCTCGGCAGGCGTGGTGGAGAAGTGTTTATCCATCGCATGCGCGCCGGACAGCAGCTCAACGAAGTTGTCGTAGCCCACGGACAGGATGATAGACAGACCAATCGCGGACCACAGAGAGTAGCGACCGCCAACCCAGTCCCAGAATTCGAACATGTTTGCAGTGTCGATACCGAATTCGCCGACGGCTTTACCGTTGGTGGACAGCGCAGCAAAGTGTTTCGCTACGTGTTTTTCATCGCCAGCCGCACGCAGGAACCAGTCACGCGCGCTGTGGGCGTTGGTCATCGTTTCCTGAGTGGTGAAGGTTTTGGAGGCGACCAGGAACAGCGTGGTTTCCGGGTTCACTTTCTTCAGCACTTCGGCAATGTGAGTCCCGTCAACGTTGGACACAAAGTGCATGTTGAGGTGGTTTTTGTAAGGGCGCAGCGCTTCGGTGACCATGAATGGGCCGAGGTCAGAGCCGCCGATACCGATGTTAACCACGTCGGTGATAGCTTTACCGGTGTAACCTTTCCAGCTGCCGCTGATGATGCTTTCAGAGAAGGCTTTCATCTTCTCAAGCACCGCGTTCACTTCCGGCATCACGTCTTTGCCGTCGACCACGATAGGCGTGTTGCTACGGTTACGCAGGGCAACGTGCAGAACGGCACGGTCTTCGGTGCGGTTGATTTTCTCGCCGGCGAACATAGATTTGATCGCGCTCTGCAGTTCGGTCTCTTTCGCCAGAGCCTGCAGTTTTTCGAGGGTTTCGGTGGTGATGCGGTTTTTGGAGAAATCCACCAGCATCAGGTCATCGAAGGTTGCGGAGAACTTACTGAAGCGGTCGTTATCTTTCGCGAATAGCTCGGAAAGCGTAACGTCTTTCATCTCATCGTAGTGTTTCTGGAGCGCCTGCCAGGCAGAGGTCTGCTTCGGGTTGATGTTTTTCATAGCAATACTCTTCTGATTTGAGAATTGTGACTTCGGTCGATTGTAGCGCCTGCAGGCAAAAATTGTGATTGATTTTATGCCATTAACCGAGGGTTTCCCGTAACCCCCTAAAAAGCGGCAAAAATACCCTCTTATAAGTTAAATTCCTGATTACGGATTTAACATGAAAAATCCGCATAACCCCGCAGTTGACATGCCTTCGCTGAAGCTTTATTTATTAGGCGCTACCTGCGCTTGCGCAGGCCAGAAGAGGCGCGTTGCCCAGAAAATCGTATCCGAGAAACCAGTAACAAGGACGATACGTGAGGGGGAGCAACGCCGAGATGATGAAGCGGCTGGTCACGCTTATTGTCGGCTGCAGGGGCTGAATCCTCTGGGTTGTCACCAGGAAACGTTCGCAGTCGAGCGTTTCATATCCGGCTCATAAAGCCGGATAAACAAGGTGGAGCACTTCTGGGTGATATCGTAGTTCTCCTGCTCTGCGCCCACCCGTTTACCGCTCTTCCCTTGTGCCAAGGCTGAATACTTTTTTGCCAGTTGAATGGCCCCTGACACGAGGTAGTTATGTCTCAAACCGTAGTCGCCAAATTTGGCGGTACCAGCGTCGCCGATTTCGATGCGATGAACCGCAGCGCCGATGTGGTGCTGGCCGATAACCACGTCCGCGTGGTGGTACTTTCCGCCTCCGCTGGCGTGACTAACCTGCTGGTTGCTCTGGCTGAAGGCCTCGAAGCGACCGAACGTTTCGTCAAGCTCGATGCCATCCGCAAAATCCAGTACAACATCGTTGAGCGCCTGGCGAGCCCGGAAGTGATCCGCGAAGAGATCGATCGCCTGCTGGAAAACATCACGACGCTTGCGGAAGCCGCCTCCCTTGCGACCTCAACCGCGCTAACCGACGAACTGGTCAGCCACGGTGAACTGATGTCCACCCTGCTGTTTGTAGAAATTCTGCGTGAACGTAGCGTTGAAGCGCAGTGGTTCGATATTCGTAAAGTCATGCGCACCAACGACCGCTTTGGCCGTGCCGAGCCGGATATCGCCGCGCTGGCGGAACTGGCAAGCCAGCAGATGCTGCCGCGCCTCGCGGAATCCCTGGTGATCACTCAAGGCTTTATCGGTAGCGAAGAGAAAGGCAGAACGACTACCCTTGGCCGCGGCGGCAGCGACTATACCGCTGCGCTGCTGGGCGAAGCGTTGAATGCCGCTCGCGTGGATATCTGGACCGACGTGCCGGGCATCTACACCACCGACCCGCGCATGGTGCCTGCGGCAAAACGTATCGACCGCATCGCCTTTGAAGAAGCCGCCGAAATGGCCACCTTCGGGGCGAAGGTGCTGCACCCGGCCACGCTGCTGCCCGCCGTGCGCTGTGATATCCCGGTGTTTGTTGGCTCCAGCAAAGATCCTGCGGCTGGCGGCACTTTGGTGTGTAAAAAAACGGAAAATCCACCGCTCTTCCGCGCCCTTGCGGTGCGTCGTAAGCAAACGCTGCTGACGCTGCACAGCCTGCATATGCTGCATTCACGCGGTTTCCTCGCGGAAGTGTTCAGCATTCTGGCTCGCCACAATATTTCCGTGGATCTGATCACCACCTCCGAAGTGAGCGTGGCGTTGACCATGGACACCACCGGCTCTACCTCCACCGGCGACAGTCTGCTGACCACCGCGCTGCTCACCGAGCTTTCATCGCTGTGCCGCGTGGAAGTTGAAGAGAACCTGGCGCTGGTTGCCATCATCGGCAATAAGCTGTCCCAGGCCTGTGGCGTAGGCAAAGAAGTGTTCGGCGTGCTCGATCCGTTCAATATCCGCATGATTTGCTACGGCGCTTCCAGCTACAACCTGTGCTTCCTGGTGCCTGGCGACGATGCCGAGCAGGTGGTGCAGAAGCTGCACCACAACCTGTTTGAATAACAGCCTGAACTATGCAATGAATACAGAAAGCCGGGCTCGCACCCGGCTTTTTTATAACCATAAAACAACACACACTTTGCAAGGACACCGCTATGTTCGCCACTCTAACCCGGCTGTTCCCGCTCTGGGCGCTGCTGCTCTCCGTCGCTGCGTATTATACCCCCTCAACCTTTACTCCGATTGGCCCGTGGGTCAGCACGCTGCTGATGCTCATTATGTTTGGTATGGGCGTGCATCTTCGGATTGAAGACTTTAAACGCGTGCTGTCGCGCCCGGCTCCGGTGGCCGCAGGTATTTTTCTGCATTACCTGGTGATGCCGCTGGCGGCGTGGCTGCTGGCGATGCTATTCCATATGCCGCCCGACCTTTCAGCCGGGATGGTGCTGGTTGGCAGCGTAGCCAGCGGCACGGCGTCCAACGTCATGATTTATCTTGCGAAAGGCGACGTTGCGCTCTCCGTAACGATCTCTTCGGTCTCCACGCTGGTCGGCGTTTTTGCCACACCGCTGCTGACCCGTCTGTATGTGGATGCCGACATAAAAGTCGATGTGATGGGCATGCTGGTCAGCATTCTGCAAATCGTCATTATCCCGATTGGCCTGGGCCTGATTGTGCATCACCTTTTCCCACGCCTGGTAAAGCGCGTGGAACCTTGGCTGCCCGCATTTTCCATGCTTTGTATTCTCGCCATCATTAGCGCGGTGGTTGCCGGTTCGGCGTCACATATCGCTTCCGTGGGACTGGTGGTGATTGTCGCGGTGATTTTGCATAACACTATTGGCCTGCTCGGCGGCTACTGGGGCGGACGCCTGTTTGGGTTTGACGAGTCGACCTGCCGGACGCTGGCTATCGAAGTGGGGATGCAGAACTCAGGTCTTGCGGCCACGCTGGGAAAAATCTACTTCTCCCCGCTCGCTGCACTGCCTGGCGCATTGTTCTCCGTCTGGCACAATCTTTCCGGTTCCCTGCTCGCCGGCTATTGGTCTGGCAAGGCGATAACCTCGAAGCCTGATGACAAAAAATAATCGCTAAAAGCCTGCTGATGCAGGCTTTTTTGTCTCGTCGCCGCGGAGGGTTTGTTTTACACTGAACGTCCTTTCCTGGGAGATTGCAACGATGGCTACAGCCAGACTGACACAGCAAGACATGACGGAAAGCGAACAGCGTGAGTTAAAAACGCTGCTGGATCGCGCCCGCATTGCCCACGGTCGTACGTTGACCAACTCAGAGACTAATCAGGTAAAAAAAGAGTACATAGACAAGCTGATGGCGGAACGTGCGCTGGCGGCTAAGAAAGCTCGCCAGCTGAAGAAACAGAATGCATTAAAGCCGGATACGACAACCACCTATTCATGGTCGGCCAATAACCACACGCGAGGAAAACGCTAGTTTAACGGCCTTTCTTCTTCCGGCCTGGGGAAGCAAAGCGTTTACGCGAGGCAAGCTCAGCGGGCGTTTTTGCTGAGCTTTTCGGGCCGCTTACCAACGGTTTTTTCGCCGCCGGGCTGGCCGTTTTTGGCTTCTCTTTTTTAGCCGGTTTCGCCTCTGAAGACGAATCCTCAATCAGCTTAAACAGCTCAATCAGTTCATCATCCGTCAGGTCACGCCATTCCCCCAGCGGAATACCGGTGAGATTGACGTTCATGATGCGCGTACGCTCCAGCTTCGTCACTTCATAGCCAAAGTGTTCACACATGCGGCGGATCTGGCGGTTCAGCCCCTGAACCAGGGTGATGCGAAACGCAAACGGGGCTTCTTTTTTGACTTTGCATTTTTTGGTGACGGTGCCGAGAATCGGCACGCCCGCGCCCATACCGCGAATAAACTCATCAGTGACCGGTTTGTTCACCGTGACCACATACTCTTTCTCGTGGTCGTTCCCGGCGCGCAGAATTTTGTTCACCAGGTCACCGTGGTTGGTGAGGAAAATCAGCCCCTGGGAGTCTTTGTCCAGGCGGCCGATTGGGAACACGCGCTTGCTGTGGTTCACGTAGTCGACGATGTTGTCTCTTTCGCCGTCTTCCGTGGTGCTCACAATCCCCACCGGCTTATTCAGCGCAATCAGCACCAGGTCTTCTTCATTGCGGGGTTCGATGAGCTGACCATTCACCTTCACGCTATCGCCGGCAAAAACCTGATCGCCAATTTTGGCGCGCTTGCCGTTAATAAAAACGTTGCCCTGTTCGATGTAGCGATCGGCATCACGGCGTGAGCAGATCCCGCTCTCGCTGATGTATTTGTTAAGACGAATAGATGAATTAGTCAGCATGGCTCCTCCGAAAACCCAGGACTATACCTTACCCGCAGGGCGTTGCGAACCGTAAAATGGGCCTGTTAGTAACCCTGAATCATAAAATCAACGGCGCCACACAGCTCATCTCTGTAATGCGTCAAATCAGCGACCGAAGCACCGAGTTCTTTAAGCGGAATACCTGCCATCATGTGAGTCATCGCCACGCAAGGCCGCCCCTCAATAGTCACGATGGGGCAGATTTTTTCTGGAGGCATGGCCCCCAGTAATTCGCGCTCAATAACGGGAATGACCAGGGCATGCTTTAAGGCATCAGCAATGGGATGCTGCATATTGATGAGATAAGGATACGTTTTCTTCCCTGCGCCAGTATTCTCGTAGGCGTGAAACTGTTCCATCAGAAGGTCCTCTGAAAATCACTGAACGAGCCGTGCTCCTCAACAAACTCATTAAGCACGGCGATCTTTTCCTGATTGTCCCTGAGCCACTCAACCCGAGCGTTTTCGCGAAATTTCTCGATTAATGCCTCAGTCAGTACCGCCGAGATGTTTAACTTCAGCTTACGGGCCTCATCCAGAATCTCCGGCGCGAGCGTGACATTCACCGATTTTTTGGCGGCTGCACTTTCAACACGCATATTAACCCCCATAACAATGCGCATACATTGTTCAATTATAGAGCGATGCCGGGTTAACGATCAATACTCATCCCGTTCGTCGTCATCGTCCGGCTGGTCCAGCACGCTGTAGGCGACGGAACAGAACAACGAGTTGAGGCGCTTCATGTCCCCCAGCAGCCCAAGGTGCAGCGAACTGGTTTCGATGCTCTGCACGTTTTGCTGGTGCAGACGGTCCACGTGAGCGTGGGAGTAACGGCGGTTCATGATGCGGAAACGGTGTTTGTTGCGGCGCAGGCGGCGGGCGCTGCCCAGATCGCTTGAGAAAAATACCGACAGGCTGAGCTGCAGGTTGCTGATCAGCTGCTGAAGCAGGTTATCCAGCTCGGTCAGGCCGTCCGGCGAGAAGGCCCGGCGCGCGGCGAGAGACTTATCCGCCACTTCGCTGCCCATACGCTCGATGATGTCTGCCGCCTGCTCCAGGTTTAGCGACATTTCAATAATTTCCGCCCAGCGGCGAGATTCCATTTCCACCAGATCTTCTTTTGGCATCTGCGCCAGATAAAGCTTGATGGCGGTATACAGCACGTCCACATCGTCGGCCAGCTTGCGCAGCTCTTTTTCCTGACGCGGTTCGCCGTGCATCACCTTGCTCCAGGTTTCCAGCATCTGTTCCAGCACGTCCCCCATTCTCAGGGTTTCACGCGCGGCGTTGGACAACCCCAGCGCGGGCGTATCCAGTGCCGTCGGGTCGAGATGCTTCGGCTTCATGCGGGCGTCGACTTCAGGCGCTTCGCTGATAACCCGGCGGCAGAAACGCGCCATCGGTTCGGCAAAAGGCACCATCACCAGGCAGCGAATCAGGTTGTAGAAGACGTGGAAGTAGATAACCAGTTCAGACTCAGGGAGCGGCAGGTGGTGCATCAGCCGGGCCAAGACATGCACAAACGGCAGCACCAGCAGGCTACCCACCAGCTTAAACAGCAAGCTGCCCAGCGCCACCCGGCGGGCCGCAGCATTGGCAGCGCTGTTGTTGATCATCGCCAGCAGGCCGGAGCCCAGGTTGGCCCCGATGACCAGGCACAGCGCCACATCAAAGGAGATCACGCCGGTAGACGTCAGCGTGGCCGTCAGTAAAACGGCAGCCAGGCTGGAGTAGCTGATGATGGCGAACATCGCGCCAATCAGCGCGTCGAGCATGATATCGCCGGTCAGAGAAGCGAAGATGACCTGAACACCGTTCGCCTGGGTAATCGGCGTCACGGCCCCAACAATCAGCTCCAGCGCCAGCAGAATAAGGCCCAGACCAATCCCTACGCGGCCAAGCTGCCCGGCGCGCGTTTGCTTGCGACTGAGGAAGAAGATAACGCCGATGAAAATCAGCAGCGGCGAAAGCCACGAAAGATCGAAGGTCAGGATACGCGCCATTAGCGCTGTACCGACATCAGCCCCGAGCACGATCACCAGCGCAGGGGCCAGCGCCACCAGGTCCTGGGCAACAAACGAGGTCACCAGCATGGTGGTGGCATTACTGCTTTGCACCAGCGCGGTAACGCCTATACCGGCGCAGAAGGCGAGCGGTTTCTTTTCTACGCTGTGGCTAAGTACACTGCGCAGGTTGGCACCGTAAACACGCATGATACCGGTACGCACAATGTGCGTGCCCCAAACCAGCAGCGAAACGGCGGACAGCAGGTGTAACAAGGTCAGCACGGATTTTTGTTCTCCTTATCGTTTTTAGGGTTCCTGAGGCAAAAATAGCCACCCTCCTTCAGTATAAGGGGTTAACTTCAATAAAGAGACAAGGCGCCCATAGAGCGCCCTGTAAGTTGTAAGGAAAGATAACAGGTTTGTGAGTCAGTCGGCGTCGTACCCGAGGTTCGGCGCAAGCCAGCGTTCAACCTCGCCGATCGGCATGCCTTTACGGCGGGCGTAGTCCTCTATCTGATCACGCTGGATTTGCGCGACGGCAAAGTACTTACTGTCCGGGTGGCTGAAGTACCACCCTGAAACGGACGCACCGGGCCACATGGCGTAAGACTCGGTGAGCTTCATGCCAATCACGTTTTCGACGTCAAGCAGCGCCCAGATGGCCGCTTTTTCCGTGTGCTCCGGGCAGGCCGGGTAGCCTGGTGCCGGGCGAATCCCCTGATAATTCTCGCGAATCAGTTCCTCGTTGCTGAGGTTTTCCGTGGCCGCATAGCCCCAGTAGACTTTACGCACACGCTCGTGCAGATATTCTGCAAAAGCTTCGGCCAGGCGATCGGCAACGGCTTTCACCATGATTTTGTTGTAATCATCATGCTGCGCGTCATAGGCGCCGGCCAGGTCGTCTTCTTCAATACCGCCGGTGACCGCAAAAGCACCGATGTAGTCTGTTTTACCGCTGTGCTTAGGCGCAACAAAGTCGGCAATACAGTAGTTCGGGAAGCCGCTTTTTTCGGTTTGCTGGCGCAGATGGCGGCTGACGGCTTTAACCTGAGATCGTGTTTCGTCGGAATAAATCTCAACATCGTCCCCCACCCGATTCGCCGGGAACAGGCCAACCACGCCGCGCGGCGTCATTGTCTTCGTGCGGTGAAGCATATCGAGCATGTCATTGGCGTCTTTAAACAGGCGCTGCGCTTCCTCGCCTACCACTTCATCTTCCAGAATACGCGGGTATTTCCCGGCCAGCGACCAGGTCATGAAGAACGGCGTCCAGTCGATGTAGTTCCGCAGCGTTTCAATGCTGGCGGTAACTTCCTGCACGCCCAGCCGATGCGGAACCGGAGGCGTGTAGCTTTCCCAGTCAAAAGGAAGGTCGTTATCCCGCGCTATCTCCAGCGTAACCGGCGGCGTGCGTGGTTTTTTACGCGCGTGCTGCGTTCGCACCACTTCGTACTCTTTGCGGGTACGGGCGACAAATTCATCGCGCTGGGTTTCTGAAAGTAGAGCAGAAACCACGCCGACGGTGCGCGAGGCGTTCTGAACGTAGACGGTTGGGCCGCTGTAGTTCTGCTCTATTTTCACCGCCGTGTGGGCTTTTGACGTGGTTGCCCCGCCGATCAGCAGCGGCAGCGTAAAGCCCTGGCGCTCCATCTCTTTGGCGACGTTGACCATTTCGTCCAACGACGGGGTGATCAATCCGGACAGGCCAATGATATCGGCCCCCACTTCACGAGCGGTTTTCAAAATTTTCTCGCCGGGCACCATCACGCCAAGGTCGATAATTTCGTAGTTGTTACACTGCAGCACCACGCCGACGATGTTCTTGCCGATGTCGTGCACGTCGCCTTTGACGGTCGCCAGCACAATTTTACCGTTACTGCTGCCCTGTTCCTTGCTGGCTTCGATGTACGGTTCCAGGTAAGCCACCGCTTGCTTCATCACGCGGGCGGATTTCACCACCTGCGGCAGGAACATTTTGCCTTCACCAAACAAATCGCCCACCACGTTCATCCCGGCCATCAGCGGGCCTTCAATCACTTCGATTGGGCGAGCCGACTGCTGGCGGGCTTCTTCGGTATCCGCTTCAATAAACTCGGTGATGCCTTTCACCAGCGAATATTCCAGGCGTTTCGCCACATCCCAGCTTCGCCATTCCGCCTGTTGAGTATTTGCGCCGTCATCGCTTTTGCTGCCGCGATACTTTTCGGCCAGATCCAGCAGCCTCTCTGTACTGTCGTCACGCCGGTTAAGAATGACGTCTTCTACGGCGTCACGCAGCTCGGCCGGAAGATCGTCGTAAATCGCCAGCTGCCCGGCGTTCACGATCCCCATGTCCATGCCGTTGCGGATCGCGTAATAGAGGAATACCGCGTGAATGGCTTCGCGCACCGGATCGTTGCCACGGAAGGAGAAGGAGACGTTAGACACGCCGCCGGAAATCATCGCGTGCGGCAGCTCGCGCTTAATGTCTTCGCAGGCGCCGATAAAATCCTGGGCGTAGTTGTTGTGCTCTTCGATGCCGGTCGCCACCGCGAAGATGTTCGGGTCAAAGATGATGTCTTCCGGCGGGAAGCCCACCTCTTCGGTAAGAATTTTGTAGGCCCGGCGGCAAATCTCGATTTTGCGCTCACGGGTATCCGCCTGGCCCGCTTCGTCGAACGCCATCACCACCATCGCCGCACCGTAACGGCGTACCAGCTTCGCATGGTGGATAAACGGCTCAATGCCTTCCTTCATCGAGATGGAGTTAACGATGCCTTTGCCCTGAATGCATTTTAGCCCTTTCTCGATGACGTCCCATTTCGAGGAGTCAATCATGATTGGCACGCGGGCGATATCCGGCTCGCCGGCAATCAGGTTCAGGAAGCGCACCATCGCCGCTTCGGCGTCGAGCATCCCCTCGTCCATGTTGATGTCAATGATCTGCGCGCCGCTGGCGACCTGCTGCAGCGCAACGTCCAGCGCCTCGCTGTATTTTTCTTCTTTGATCAGCCGCTTGAATTTAGCCGAGCCGGTGACGTTGGTACGTTCGCCTACGTTCACAAACAGGCTGTCAGCGCCAATGTTCAGCGGCTCAAGTCCGGCCAGGCGGCAGGCAACCGGCAGTTCGGGGAGCTGACGCGGCGCAACGCCAGCTACCGCTGCGCTCATCGCGGCGATATGCGCAGGCGTCGTCCCACAACAGCCGCCGACAATATTCAGAAATCCGGCCTGTGCCCATTCCCCAATCTGCTGAGCCATAACGTCTGCATCGAGATCGTACTCGCCGAAAGCATTTGGCAGACCGGCGTTAGGGTGAGCGGTCACGTAGCACTCGGCAATACGCGATAATTCAGCCACGTACTGGCGCAGTTCGTCCGGCCCTAGCGCGCAGTTAAGTCCGAAGGAGAGCGCGTCGGCGTGGCGCAGGGAGTTATAGAAAGCTTCCGTCGTCTGGCCGGAAAGCGTACGGCCCGACGCATCGGTAATGGTGCCGGAAATCATGATCGGCAGGTCAACGCCGAGCGCTTCAAACTCCGCTTTTACGGCGAAGATGGCGGCTTTGGCATTGAGGGTGTCGAAAACCGTTTCGATCATGATCAGGTCGGCTCCGCCCTCCACCAGCGCCCTGGTCGATTCACGGTAAGCGGCGACCAGTTGATCAAAAGTGATGTTGCGGAAGGCCGGGTCGTTCACGTCCGGGGAGATTGAAGCCGTGCGGTTGGTGGGGCCCAACACACCGGCGACATAGCGTGGTTTTTCCGGCGTGCGTGCCGTCCATTCATCGGCACAGGCACGCGCCAGCTTCGCGGCTTCGTAGTTTATTTCCGCCGACAGCGACTCCATTTGGTAATCAGCCATCGCAATGGTTGTGGAGTTGAAGGTGTTGGTTTCAACGATGTCTGCGCCTGCCTCAAAGTAGGCATAGTGAATCGCGGCGATAATTTCCGGTTTGCTAAGCACCAGCAGGTCATTGTTGCCCTTAAGGTCACACGGCCAGTCGGCAAAACGCTCCCCGCGGAAATCGCTCTCATCAAGACGGTAGCTTTGGATCATGGTCCCCATACCGCCGTCCAGCACCAGAATGCGTTCACTCAGTTGTTGCTTCAGCTTTTCTACGTTGTTGCTCACGCTCACTCCCACCTGTTTTCCCTGCCTGACGGATATGCCATCCCATACTTGCACAATCTATAGGGTCGTAAAAGCCGCACGTCGGGAACATGAGAGATGTTCAGCATCACTCCTCCGATCAGTCCGGGTAGTGGTTGCAAATTCGCCAAATAAAACGAAAATGATTTCCACGATACGAAAAAGGAGTTCGGTATGGTTGCTACAGTCCCCGCTAAACGAGGTAAGAAACCCCGCGCCGCAGCCGCTGCGGCTCCGGCTGCTACCGGGCAAGTGCAGTCCCTGACCCGCGGCCTTAAGCTGCTGGAGTGGATTGCCGAGTCTCACGGTAGTGTGGCACTCACCGAGCTTGCCCAGCAGGCTGGTTTGCCCAATTCCACCACCCATCGCCTGCTCACCACGATGCAGCAGTTAGGCTTTGTCCATCAGGTGGGCGATCTTGGTCACTGGACGATTGGCGCTCACGCTTTTGTCGTCGGCAGCAGCTTCCTGCAAAGCCGCAACCTGCTGGCCATCGTGCACCCGATTCTGCGCAAACTGATGGAAGCCTCCGGCGAAACCGTTAACCTCGCGGTGCTCGATAAGAGCGATCATCAGGCGATTATTATCGATCAGGTTCAGTGCACGCAGCTGATGCGTATGTCAGCCCCTATTGGCGGCAAGCTGCCGATGCACGCGTCCGGCGCAGGCAAAGCGTTTCTGGCTCACCTGAACGACGACGAGCTGGCCGGCCTGTTACATCGTAAAGGCCTGCACAGCTACACGCCTGCGACGCTGACTTCACCGCTGCATTTAAAAGAAGATTTAGCGCAAACGCGCAAGCGTGGTTACTCGTTTGACGATGAAGAACATGCGCTGGGGCTGCGTTGCGTGGCCTCGTGCATCTACGACGAGCACCACGAGGCGTTTGCCGCGATCTCCATTTCCGGCCCAATTTCACGCATCACCGATGACCGGGTGACGGAGATTGGCGCGCTGGTGATTAAAGCCGCGAAAGAAATAACGCTGGCATACGGCGGCGGGCGCTAACCTGCCCGCTTCACTTCGCCAAACCGCTGGCTGAAACGCTGGCGGCGGCGATAGGCGAAGACATCTTCGACATAGCCCTCGCGGATGCGGGTTTGCAAAGCTCGCCAAAAGTCGGCGCGGAAAAGGTCGGCATGCATTTCATCAAATAGCGGGCGAATACGCCTGTCCGCGCAAAGATAGTGCCGGAACTCTTCCGGAAAGACATCGCCCGGCGAGATGCTGTACCAGGGCTCGGAGGACAACTCATCCTCCGGATAACGAGGCGGCGGAATATCCCGGAAATTTACCTCGGTCATATAGCAAATTTCATCGTAATCGTAGAACACCACTCGCCCGTGGCGCGTCACGCCAAAGTTTTTAAACAGCATGTCTCCCGGGAAGATGTTGGCCGCCGCCAGCTGACGAATAGCGTTGCCGTACTCTTCCACCGCATCCCTCAGCTGCTGGCCTTCTACCTGCTCCAGCCACAGGTTAAGCGGCACCATTCGCCGCTCGATGTAGAGATGGCTGATGGCAATGCGGTCACCAAGATCGGTCAGTTTTTCCGGGACTTCTTCACGCAGCAGCGCCATCAGCTCACGGCTTATTTGCTGCTTATCCAGCACGAAGTTTTCAAACTCTTGCGTATCCGCCATGCGCCCTACGCGATCGTGCTCTTTTACCAGCTGGTAACAGGCACGAACCCTTTCGGCGGTGACCTCTTTCTGCGGCGCAAACCTGTCCTTTATCACCTTAAAAACGCGATCGAAACCCGGCAGCGTGAAGACCAGCATCACCATGCCGCGTATGCCGGGCGCCTCAATAAACTGCTCGGGCGTATTGTTAATGTAGGTCAGATATTCACGATAGCTCTCGGTTTTGCCATGCTTCTGGCAGCCAATTGCCATGTACAGTTCGGCGGTGGTTTTACCCGGTAAAATCTCGCGTAGCCACTCGACAAGTGCGGCGGGGAAAGGGGCATAAACCATGAAATAAGAACGGGCAAAGCCGAAAACGATGCTGGCTTCAGGCGAGCTGGTCAGGCAGGTGTCTACCATTAAGCGGCCATCATCGGTGCGATGGATCGGCAGCAAAAATGGAATTTTGCCTCCCGCCAGCACCAGTTTGCCAACCAGCCAGGCGGCTTTGTTGCGATAAAACAGTTCGTTGGCCACTTCAAGCGTGGCCGTTCGCAATGCTTCTGCGCCGAACGTTTCATGGAGATGGGCCAGGATAAAACCAACGTCCCTCGCAATATCTTGCCAGGGCAGGCGCAGCGGGAGATCGGAAAGCAAGGTCGTGAGCAAGGTCGTCCAGCCCTGCTCCGGGAAAAAGGTTTTAGCCAGCGGACGAGGCAGCGGCCGGAGCTGTTTGCCCGCCTGCGAGCTAAAGATAAAAAGCCGCTCGGGAGTAAGCGAGCGGTGGTCGAAGAGCCGACAATAGACGGAATTAAAAAAGCTTTCGGCAATTTCAAAACGCGGATAATCCGGCAACAACCGGGTGTACTGCTCTTTCACGCGCAGTAAAAAGGCCGCGTCGGTGTTCTGCCCGCCGGTAATGCAGCGAAGTTGTTCTACGACGAGGCCTACATGGTGATCGTACAGGTTGATGCGGCTTTTCATCGCCTGCTGAACGGCGTGCCAGTCGGCCTGTTCAAAGCGCTGCTGGGCACCTGCGGTGACCTCGAGAAATCGACCGTATTGTGCGTCGAACCCCTGCAGGATGGTGTGGGCAATTAACAGCTCCAGCCTGTGTGACATTTATTTCTCCCCTCACCCCAGCCCTCTCCCAAAGGAGAGGGGGAAAATAAAGTTTGTTCAGAACTGTTCTTCTTCGGTAGAACCGGTCAACGCGGTTACGGAAGAAGCACCGCCCTGGATAATGGTGGTTACGCGGTCAAAGTAGCCGGTGCCCACTTCCTGCTGGTGAGAAACGAAGGTGTAGCCTTCAGAAGCGGCAGCAAATTCAGGCTGCTGTACCTTCTCAACATAGTGGCGCATTCCCTCACCCTGCGCATAAGAGTGCGCCAGGTCGAACATGTTGAACCACATGCTATGGATCCCCGCCAGGGTGATGAACTGGTATTTGTAGCCCATGTCCGACAGCTCTTGCTGGAAGGAAGCGATGGTTTTGTCATCGAGGTTTTTCTTCCAGTTAAATGACGGCGAACAGTTGTAGGCCAGCAGCTTGCCTGGGAAGCGAGCGTGGATAGCCTCAGCAAAGCGACGAGCCTGGTCCAGATCGGGTTTAGAGGTTTCACACCAGACCAGATCGGCATAAGGGGCGTAAGCCAGGCCGCGGCTGATAGCCTGCTCAATACCAGCCCGAGTGCGATAGAAACCTTCCTGCGTACGCTCGCCGGTGACGAACTCACGGTCATATTCGTCGCAGTCGGAGGTGATCAGGTCTGCCGCATCGGCATCGGTACGAGCGATCAGCAGCGTTGGAACCCCCATCACGTCGGCCGCCAGACGAGCAGCGATTAATTTCTGGATAGCTTCCTGAGTCGGGACCAGGACTTTGCCGCCCATGTGGCCACATTTCTTCACGGAAGCAAGCTGGTCTTCAAAGTGCACCGCAGCGGCACCGGCCTGAATCATCGACTTCATCAGTTCGAAGGCGTTCAGCACGCCGCCAAAACCCGCCTCTGCGTCGGCAACGATCGGCAGGAAGTAGTCAACGTGGCGTGGATCGCCCGGCTCAATATTCGATGCCCACTGGATCTGATCCGCGCGCTGGAAGCTGTTGTTGATCCGATCGACTACTGCAGGGACAGAGTTCGCCGGGTAGAGCGACTGATCCGGGTACATGCTGGACGCGAGGTTAGCGTCCGCTGCAACCTGCCAGCCGGAGAGATAAATGGCTTCGATGCCGGCTTTGGCCTGCTGTAAAGCCTGGCCACCGGTTAACGCTCCCAGACTGTTTACGTAGCCTTTTTTCGACTCACCGTGCAGCAGGCGCCAGAGTTTAGCCGCCCCGTGCTGTGCCAGGGTACATTCCGGGGTCAGCGAACCACGCAGTTTCACCACGTCTTCTGCGCTATAGGTACGCTCAATGCCTTCCCAACGCGGCTGTGTCCATTCTTGTTGTACTTGTTGAATCTGTTGGCTACGAGAGGTTTTCATTTCAGATGCTCCATTTTTATAGGGTTAGGTTCAGGCAAGCAGGCGGTAGCCCGGCAGCGTCAGGAAGTCGATTAACTCTTCTGAGGTGGTAATTTGTTCCATCAGCCTCGCAGCTTCATCGAAGCGTCCCTGGCTAAAACGCTGGTCGCCCAGCTCTTCCTGAATCACCAACATCTCTTCGGCAAGCATCTGGCGGAACAGCGCTTTCGTCACGGTCTGGCCGTTGCTTAGCGTCTTTTGGTGGTGGATCCATTGCCAGATGGAAGTACGGGAAATTTCAGCGGTCGCGGCATCCTCCATCAGCCCGTAAATCGGTACGCAGCCGTTGCCGGAGATCCACGCCTCGATGTACTGCACCGCAACGCGGATGTTGGCACGCATGCCTTCTTCGGTGCGTTCGCCAGGACAAGGCTCAAGCAACTGTGCCGCGGTAATTGGCGCATCTTCGCTGCGGCTAATATCCAGCTGGTTCTGGCGCTCACCCAGCGCTTTGCCAAAGACCTCAACAACCGTGTCCGCAAGGCCCGGATGCGCAATCCAGGTGCCGTCGTGGCCGTTGTTGGCCTCCATCTCTTTGTCCGCTTTAACTTTGTTCAGCACCCACTCATTCCGCGCGCTGTCTTTGCTCGGGATAAAGGCCGCCATGCCGCCCATCGCAAACGCACCGCGACGATGACAGGTTTTGATCAGCAGACGCGAGTAAGCATTCAGGAACGGTTTATCCATCGTCACGGATTGTCTGTCCGGCAGGACGCGGTCCGGATGGTTTTTCAGGGTTTTGATGTAGCTGAAGATGTAGTCCCAGCGCCCGCAGTTCAGACCGACAATGTGATCTTTCAGCGCGTGCAGGATCTCGTCCATCTGGAAGACAGCCGGTAACGTTTCGATCAGCAAGGTCGCTTTAATGGTGCCACGCGGCAGATCGAACCGATCTTCCGTAAAGCTGAATACTTCGCTCCACCAGGCCGCTTCCTGCCATGACTGGGTTTTAGGCAAATAGAAATATGGGCCACTGCCTTTAGCCAGCAGGGCATCCACGTTGTGGAAGAAATACAGCCCGAAGTCGAACAGGCTGCCTGGGATAGCTTCCCCACGCCAGGCCACATGTTTTTCAGGCAGATGCAGGCCACGCACGCGGCAAACCAGGACCGCCGGGTCGGGCTTCAGTTGATAGATTTTTCCCGCTTCGTTTGTCCAGCTGATGGTGCCGTTAATCGCATCGCGCAGGTTGATCTGGCCGTCGATGACTTTGCTCCAGCTCGGCGCCAGGGAATCTTCGAAGTCGGCCATAAAGACTTTTACGTTAGCATTCAGGGCGTTGATCACCATCTTACGTTCAACCGGCCCGGTAATTTCTACCCTACGGTCGAGGAGATCCTGAGGAATGCCTCTAATCTGCCAGTCACTTTTACGAATGGAATCGGTTTCCGAATTAAAATCAGGAAGCTTTCCGCCGTCGATAGCCTGCTGTTCAGCAATGCGAGATGCCAGCAGCTTGTTGCGCTGTGGAGTAAAGCGACTCACCAGATCGCTGAGGAATTCTACGGCTTCCGGGGTGAGGATCTGCTTCTCTTGCTCGCCAAACGGCTGGCTAAAGGCCAGCTCTTCGCTAACTGTCTGTTGTGTCATTCGGTTACTCCTTCGTCTTATCCCGTCGAGACGGCCAAAAGTGAATCGCGCACGGCTGTGCAGTTTTCATGCAACAGAATTAAGACTACTTCATGAATTTTTAAAATCAAAAACAATTTCCATTTTTGATTTTAAATTTATTTATCGCATTGATATTTATGAGATTAAAGTTTTTGCAGGCGGGGAAGTGGTTTTCAGAATAGAAAAAAGGCGCCGAAGGCGCCTGTGGTGGGAAGCTGAAACGCTTAATCGAGCGTCGGATTCATGTGGCGCAGGTCGAACGGCGTGATCTGGTAGACGTAATAGTTCAGCCAGTTGGTGAACAGCAAGTTACCGTGGCTGCGCCAGGTCGCATGTGGTTTTTTCGCTGGATCGTCACCCGGGAAGTAGTTATACGGTACTTCCGGCTGAAGCCCCGCCTCGACATCGCGGAAGTATTCACCTGACAGCGTCAACGCGTCATATTCCGGGTGGCCGGTCACAAACGCAATGCGCTTATCCCTGCTGCCAAACAGATAGGCATCGCCCTGTTCTGTTTCGGCAAAAATCTCCAGATCGGTGTAGTCCCGAATCAGTTGTGCAGGGAAGTCGGCATAGCGAGAGTGAGGTGCCAGGAATGAGTCGTCAAAGCCACGCGTCAGTAAAGCATGGGGCTGAGTAACATGGTGCTCGTAGACGCCAGACAGCTTTTCATCCCGGGTTTGCTTAGGAATACCGTATAAAATATTCAGTGCCGCCTGAACAGCCCAGCAGACAAACAGGGTCGAGGTGACATGATCTTTGGCCCACTCCAGGACCTGCTGGATCTGCGGCCAGTAAGCGACGTCGTTGAATTCAACCAGCCCAAGCGGCGCGCCGGTCACAATCAGGCCGTCATAGTTATCGTGTTGGATATCTTCAAAATTACAGTAAAAGTTATTGAGGTGTTCACTAGGCGTGTTGCGAGATTCACGGCTATCAATGCGCAGCAGCTGGATGTCCACCTGCAGCGGAGAGTTGGAGAGCAGCCGCAGGAACTGGTTTTCCGTCTCAATTTTCTTCGGCATCAGATTCAGGATCAGTACCTTTAGCGGACGTATTTCCTGATTGCTGGCGCGCGATGAAGTCATCACAAAGACATTTTCCTCACGCAGGAAATTGACGGCTGGTAGCTCGTCCTGCACCCGAATCGGCATAACCTTATATCCTCAAAGCATACGTTTAAACGTTTAGACATCCAGACACCTGACGATACCGAGTTTATAGATCAATGTCGAGTCAGAAGCGAAAAGGTGAAAATGTTTCATTTAAGAGTGATAACGAAGGGCAGATGCTTACGCTGGATTGAAGGCAGGAATGCAGTGGATAAATCTACGGTAGAGAGTTAAAAATATGAAGGGTATAAAAGCAAAAAACCCCGGTCTTCCGGCCGGGGTTAATGCTTAATTTGATGTCACATAAACAAAAAACCCCAGCCGTCAGGCTGAGGTTTTCTGTTTTATTTGATGCCTGGCAG
>NZ_BCTL01000025.1 GCF_001571265.1 Cedecea neteri NBRC 105707 = ATCC 33855
CTGTCAGGCATTAAATAAAACAAAAAGGCCACCTTAACAGGTGGCCTTTTTGTTTTCTGAATTCGGCAAACACCATAAAAAGGCCGCGTCAGCGGCCTTTGTCGTTTAATGGATAACCTGAGACAAGAAAGCTCGCGTTCTTTCCGATTTTGGATGGGCAAAAAACTCTTCAGGCGGAGCCTGTTCTACGATCTCTCCGCGATCCATAAAGATAACTCGGTCAGCGACGGTGCGGGCAAAACCCATTTCGTGCGTGACGCAGAGCATTGTCATGCCGGATTCTGCCAGCCCTATCATGGTGTCCAACACTTCTTTCACCATTTCCGGGTCAAGTGCCGAGGTTGGCTCGTCAAAAAGCATGATTTTTGGTTTCATACACAGTGAGCGGGCAATGGCCACACGTTGCTGCTGGCCTCCCGATATCTGCCCCGGAAATTTATGTGCATGTTCAGCGATTCTCACTCGTTCGAGATAATGCATCGCCAGCGCCTCGGCCTCTTTCTTCGGCATCTTACGAACCCAGATAGGGGCCAGAGTGCAGTTCTGCAGGACGGTTAAGTGTGGGAACAGGTTAAAGTGCTGAAAGACCATGCCAACCTCGGTACGGACTTTTTCTATATTCCGGAGATCGTCATTCAGCTCTGTTCCATCGACGACAATACGCCCCTGCTGATGCTCTTCAAGATGATTAATACAACGAATAGTTGTTGATTTTCCGGAGCCGGATGGCCCACACAGCACGATACGCTCACCTTGCTTCACATTAAGGTTAATGTCTTTTAAAACATGGAATTGCCCGTACCACTTATTCACGTTTTCCAGCGTGATCATCGTGTCGGCAGCCTGCAGTGTCATTTTACTCATGATAATCCTTAGTGCGGCGTACGGCCGGTGTGGAAGCGCTTTTCCAGGTGCTGGCTATAGCGCGACATGCTGAAACAGAAAATCCAATAGACGATGGCGGCAAAGACGTAGCCTTCTGTCGACATTCCCAGCCAGGCCGGATCAACCGTTGCCTGCTGGACGCTACTGAACAGATCGAACAGGCCGATGATGATCACCAGGCTGGTATCTTTAAACAGCGCAATAATCGTGTTCACCAGGCCCGGGATCACCAGCTTTAGCGCCTGAGGTAATATCACTAATCCTTGCGTCTTCCAGTAGCCGAGAGCCAGTGACTCTGCAGCTTCATATTGCCCTTTCGGTAAGGCCTGTAGTCCGCCGCGAACCACCTCTGCGACATAGGCGGACTGGAACAAAATCACCCCGACTAATGCCCGAATCAGCTTATCGATGGTGGTGCCTTCCGGGAGAAACAGCGGCAACATCACCGAAGACATGAAAAGCACCGTAATCAGCGGAACACCACGCCAAAATTCGATAAACATTATTGAGAGGACTCGCACGACCGGCATGCGTGAGCGTCTGCCCAGCGCCAGTACAATACCCAGTGGAAGGGCGCCGGCGATACCGACGGAAGCAACGATCAGCGTGAGCGTTAATCCACCCCAGAGACGTGTTTCAACACGATCCAGACCTAAAAAGCCACCGTACATCAGCCACCAGACGACGACCGGATAAGCTACTGCCCAGCAGGCAATATAGCGGCCGCGATGAGGAAGCGACTTCCAGAACATGACTGCAACGGAAATCAGTCCAATGACAAGCGCAAGGTTGATTCGCCAGCGCCACTCGTGGGGGTAAAGCCCATACATGAACTGGCCGAAACGTTCGTGGATAAACACCCAGCATGCTCCGCCTTTAGTGCAGTCGGCTCTGGTCTCGCCTATCCAGTTCGCCTGGAAAAGTGCCCAGTCCAGAAGCGGAGGGATAAGCACCCACATCAAGCCGAAACACAGCAGAGTAAGCAGGGTATTCAACCAGCTGGAGAAGAGGTTTTTACGCATCCATCGCCAGACTTGCTCAGGGGCGTTGCCTGCCGGGCGGGCGCTGTGCGCCTTCAGAACTTTAATCATCGACATTTCTTAGCGCTCAACCAGGGCAATACGGCGGTTATAGACGTTCATCAGCAGCGAAATAACCAGGCTGATAAGCAAATAAACGGACATCGTGATAGCGATAGTTTCGATTGCCTGTCCCGTCTGGTTCAGTACGCTGCCGGCAAACAAAGAAACCATATCCGGATAACCAATCGCCGCCGCCAACGAGGAGTTTTTGACGATGTTCAGGTACTGGCTGGTCAGTGGCGGAATAATGACTCTCAACGCCTGAGGCACAATCACCTGGCGAAGCGTCACCTGCTTAGGCAGACCCAGGGACAAAGCCGCTTCATGCTGGCCATAAGGTACGGACTGAATACCTGAACGAATGATTTCCGCGATAAACACCGAGGTGTAAACCGACAGCGCCAGCGTTAAAGCCGCCAGCTCAGGAATAAGTACAATCCCGCCGCTAAAGTTGAAGCCGTGCAGGGCTGGAATATCCCAATGCAGTGCGGCCCCGAAGATCAAATGTGCCAGCAGCGGTAGCGCAACGATCAAGGCGATCGTCACGGGCCAGGTACGACGAATTTGCCCGGTCTTCATCTGATGCATTTTGTTATAGCGATACAGCCCCGCAGAGACGAGAAGCGCAAGCAGCACGGCAACAGCAAATGCCAGCAGGCCTTCACCCATAACCGGGGCCGGAAGAGACAGCCCGCGATTGCTCAAATACATCAGGCCAAAGGCATCTATTGCCTGCCTTGGCCCCGGCAGATTGCGCAGGACGGCAAAGTACCAGAAGAAGATTTGCAACAGCGGGGGAATGTTGCGAAACGTCTCTATATAGAAGGTAGAGAGTTTACGCACCAGCCAGTTATCAGAGAGCCGTGCCAGGCCCACAAAGAAGCCGATAAACGTGGCGAACACGATGCACAGGACAGACACCAGCAGAGTATTCAGGAGCCCAACAACAAAGACTTTGCCGTAAGTATCACCCTGATCGTAATCAATCAGATGCTGGACAATGCCGAACCCGGCGGCGCGATCGAGAAAGGCAAAGCCGGAGGTAATGCCGCGGCTATCCAGGTTGGTAATCGTGTTGTGAATCAGATAAACGGCCACGCCAATCACAAAACTAATGGCGACTATCTGATACAGCCAGGCGCGAACCGAAGGGTTAGAAAAAGATAAGTCGGCCTTCACGGCTGGGCGGTGATGACGCATAAGCAAACCTCAGTAACAGGAACATAAATCCTGGGCACCGCACCGAGCAGTGCCCTGTTCTGGCATTTCGCTTAGCGAACCGGCGGGGCGTACTGAATACCGCCGTTGTTCCACAGGTTGTTCTGGCCGCGTTTGATTTTCAGCGGGCTTTGGGCGCCGACGTTGCTCTCAAAAATCTCAGCGTAGTTGCCGACCTGCTTCACGATGTTGTAGGCCCATTTGTTGTCCAGCTTCAGGTCTTTGCCGAAATCGCCTTCCTTCCCTAACAGGTGCGCCATATCCGGCGTGGTTGGATTAGCCGCCATCTGGTCGACGTTTTTAGAGCTAATACCCATCTCTTCTGCGTTCAGCATGGCGAACAGCGTCCAGCGCACGATGGAGAACCAGTCATCGTCACCGCGACGTACAACAGGCCCCAGTGGCTCTTTTGAGATGACTTCTGGCAGCACGAGCCATTCAGCCGGGTTGCTAAGCTTGATGCGCAGGGCATAGAGCTGAGACTGATCTGAGGCCAGGGTATCGCAACGTCCGGACTCCAGGGCTTTGGCTGACTCGTCTGAGCGGTCAAAGGTTACCGGCGTGTACTTCATGTTATTGGCTTTGAAGTAGTCGGCGACGTTCAGTTCGGTGTCGGTTCCTGCCTGAATACAAACCGTTGCACCGTCGAGCTCTTTCGCGCTTTTGAGGCCGGCTTTATTGTGGGTCAGGAAGCCGATGCCGTCATAATAAGTGACGCCGGTAAAGACCATCCCCATTCCCGCATCGCGGGAGGAGGTCCAGGTGGTGTTACGGGAAAGAATATCTACCTCGCCGGACTGCAGCGCAGTAAAGCGCTCTTTCGCCGTCAGCGGGGTGTATTTGACTTTAGAAGCATCGCCGAATACGGCCGCCGCCACGCCGCGGCAAACGTCCACGTCGATACCGGTAAACTTGCCGCTACCGTCAGCGTAAGAAAAGCCCGGCAGGCCATCGCTAATCCCACATTGCACGAAGCCTTTCTTTTTTACGGCATCCAGCGTGGTGCCTGCATGAGCCTGATTAGCCATCGCAAACAGTGTGCCGGTAGCGACCAGAGTGGCGATCATCATCTTCTTCATAAATGCATCCTGAGTGGCGAAATTATCGTTATTGGCGAAATGGCTTCCGGGAGGAGCCAGATCCGTATTCGTGGCAAATGCCCGAGTCATCGTCTTTAAAGCAAAGTGGATGCCAGGTTTACTGGAGGAACGTACTACGCAGAAGAAGGCTGACTGTTATGAAGAAAGGGGCAAAAAATGTGCCGAAATAGTGCAGGTCTGCAACTAACGGCGCATTTCAGAGCAAAATGATTCAGATGTTGCAGGAATAATAAACAAAAAAGCGCGAGAGGCTCGCGCTTTGCCAGACGTGGGGATTTATTTGGTGAGTGCCACGATACCCAAGGCAACGCCTGCCACGGCAGCTGTGCCGGCGGCAATAGCGCCCGCAGTTTCCCAGTTATCCTGGGTGGTGCCTTTCATACAGGTATTGGTGTGCACCAGGCGCCCCTGGTCGTCATAGACCGGTACGCAAGGAGACTCGGTCGCGCAGCCTGCCAGAAAAGTCGTGAGCAATGCGACGGCGATGAATTTAGTCATTTTGAACCTCGGTTTAACCAAACGCCGGAGCAGGGATTGCTTTCGTAGGTGCCCATAAAGGTACGAAGCTTTCACGGATGCTGCACCGGTGTGAATGTGGCTATTTTACCACTGCGATTCAGACCACAGGATCGGGGAATAATTGCAAAGCGTGTGCAGTGTAAACAAAGTGGAGGAAAGCGCAGCGCAGCAGCCAATGATGAGGAAAAATGTCAGATCTCAGGAAAAGAAAAAAGGCGCTTCCCCATGCCGAAGAGCGCCTTTTTCATCAACGACTTAACTGATTAGTATCAGTTCATGCCGTATTTTTTCAGTTTCTTACGCAGCGTACCACGGTTGATGCCCATCATCAGGGCAGCGCGGGTTTGGTTGCCACGGGTGTATTGCATCACCATGTCCAACAATGGCTGCTCTACTTCAGCCAGTACCAGCTCATACAGGTCATTCACATCCTGACCATTCAGTTGAGCAAAATAGTTCTTCAGTGCCTGTTTCACGGAATCACGCAGGGGTTTTTGGGTTACCTGATCCTGAGAGTTAACGGTAGAAACGGTCAGTACGTCAGAATTTACGCGTTGTTCGAACATAGTTCTGTCAGCTCTTTATTTCTGTTTACGCAAAATTTTCGAAGTATGCCTCCAACGCCTCCAGCTGTTCGCTGGCATCCTCAATGGCGTTGAATGTGCGCCGAAACTGGTCATTTGGAGCGTGCTCCTGGAGATACCAGGAGACGTGTTTACGAGCAATTCGGTAACCTTTTACATCGCCATAAAAGCTATGCAGTTCCCGAACGTGCGAGCAAAGTAAGCGCTTTACCTCTGCCAGAGGCAAGGGGGGCAGCAGCTCTCCAGTGTCCAGATAATGCTGGATTTCCCGAAAGATCCAGGGTCTTCCCTGAGCCGCCCGGCCTATCATCAGGGCATCAGCCCCCGTATAGTCAAGTACAGCTCTGGCTTTAAGCGGGTCAGTAATGTCACCATTCGCGATAATCGGAATGGAAACTTTCTGCTTAACTGCCCGAATGCTGTCGTATTCAGCATCGCCCTGGAATAAACAGGCGCGTGTGCGTCCATGAATTGTCAGAGCCTGAATCCCACAGTCTTCAGCCAGTTGGGCAATCTCTACACAGTTACGGTGCGCGGGCTCCCAGCCGGTACGAATTTTCAACGTCACAGGAACATCCACTGCCTTCACTACCGTCGTCACGATGTCCTTTACCAGACTCGGATACTGCAGAAGGGCTGAACCTGCTAGCTTACGATTCACCTTTTTTGCCGGACAACCCATATTGATATCAATAATCTGGGCGCCATTAGCCACGTTAATTCGCGCGGCCTCTGCCATCTCTTCCGGTACGCTGCCGGCAATTTGCACGGTGCGAATACCCGGTTCATCCACATGAACCATACGTAAACGGGACTTGTCGCTCGCCCAAACTTCCGGGTTGGAGGACATCATCTCGGAAACGGTTAACCCGGCTCCCATCTCGTAGCACAGCGTCCTGAATGGTCTGTCAGTGATGCCAGCCATAGGTGCTGCGATCAGGCGATTTCTGAGCTGGTGGTGTCCGATGCGCATGAGTTAAGAAATGACCATACTGTGCCTGCAAGGCGGCGTATATTACGCATTTTTCGCACGAGATGAAAGGCCAAACTTTGAACAATCCTCTGTCACAGATCAATGAAGCGGCAACAAGTGTAGCCAGATTACACAATTAATCCAATTAATCAGATGGTTAGAGTTTTTCGTTTATTTCATGCTGTTTTAAATTTTCCTGAAAGTTAGCAGAAATATGCTGTCGAACAGGGGGTTTTCACCAGATAAACCGCTGTTTTTGTGGCCAGTTTTGGATTTTTTATGCGAACAAGCTCTCATTTTTGGGTGCGGTTTACTCACTAAAACTGGCTAAAAACAGCACACGGCAGGAGCGCCGTATGCCGTTATTTTCATCAGTCGTGCTTGCGGCCGGTGATGCGGCACCACTCTTCTTTTTCCGCGACCGGATCAAGCGTGAACTTATCAGCATAAGCTTCACAAACACCTTCGGCCTGGCTTGCCAGAACGCCAGAGAGGCCAAGGAAACCGCCTTCAACCGGCAGCACGCTGATTAACGGCGCTAACTCACGCAGAGGGCCTGCCAGGATGTTAGCGACCACCACGTCAGCGCTCATGGCTTCTGGCTGGTCTTTCGGCAGGTAAAGCTCAAGCTGCTCTGAAACGCCGTTACGCTCTGCGTTATCGCGGCTCGCCTGAATGGCCTGTGGATCGATATCAATGCCGATGGCTTTTGCAGCACCCAATTTCAGGGCGGCAATGGCCAGGATCCCGGAGCCGCAGCCGAAGTCGATAATGGTTTTGCCGGCCAGGTCCAGGCCATCGAGCCACTCGAGGCACAGCGAGGTCGTTGGGTGAGTACCGGTGCCAAACGCCAGGCCCGGGTCGAGCATCACGTTCACCGCGTTTTCGTCCGGCACATCGCGCCAGCTTGGGCAGATCCACAGACGATTGCCGAAGCGCATCGGGTGGAAGTTATCCATCCATTCGCGCTCCCAGTCTTTGTCTTCCAACTGCTCGACTTTGTGGTGAAAGCCCTGGCCCAGTAATGGGCAGTTTTCAAGGATAGCGACAACTTCTTCCATGTCGATTTCTGCGTCATACAGGCCGATAACGTCGGTATCGCCCCAAAGGCGAGTTTCACCCGGCAGCGGTTCAAAGACCGGCGTGTCGTGGGTGTCCTGGAAGGTGACGGAAACCGCCCCGCTTTCAATCAGCGCATCGCCCAGGCTTTCAGCGTTACCGCCGGTGGTGTTAATTTTCAGTTGGATCCATGGCATGGCGAAACTCTTTATTTATCAGTAGTGGAAACAAGAAGGGGCTCCGGAACGGGGCGACCAAAACGGTTACCTATCAGGAACGCCAGCAAGCTGAACAGTAGCGAAGGCACAATCGGGTGGAAGCCCATGAGCT
Organism: Cedecea neteri NBRC 105707 = ATCC 33855; assembly: GCF_001571265.1. GTDB lineage: Bacteria > Pseudomonadota > Gammaproteobacteria > Enterobacterales > Enterobacteriaceae > Cedecea > Cedecea neteri. The sequence continues at coordinate 7,751 of NZ_BCTL01000025.1, forward strand.
GCAGGCCAAAACTGGCAAGCACCGCGTATAGCACGCCCCCGGCAATCATGCCGCTGAGCGCGCCTGCAGCGTTAGCTTTCTCCCAATAGAGGCCCAGCACCAGCGGCCACAGGAAAACGGCTTCCAGGCCCCCGAAGGCCAGCAGATTTAACCAGATAATCATTTCCGGCGGCCGCCAGGCAGCCAGCATCATCAGGATACCCAGCACCAGCGTAGTGGTGGTAGAAATGCGCTTCAGGCGGCGCTCCTGACGAATTTTAGCCGGACTTGCGCTAAGCCACAGGTCTTTCACGATCGTCGCGGATGCCTGCAGCAAGTGTGCGTTAACGTTGGACATAATGGCGGCCATTGGGGCGGCCAGGAATAACCCAGCGGCCCAGGGCGGCAGAACCTTCATCATCAGCGTAGGGATCACCAGGTCCGGCACCGTCAGGCCAGGGAGAACAGCTCTACCCAGGGCGCCTGCAAGGTGCATACCCAGCATCAGAATCGCGACCACAATGGTGCCGATGATAATGCCACGGTGAACGGCTTTACTGTCTTTGTAAGAGATACAGCGTACCGCCGTGTGGGGCAGACCGATCACGCCAAAACAGACCAGTACCCAGAACGAGGCCATAAACGTGGGCGTCAGAATGTCGCCTGCACCCTGGGGGCTGACGAGTTTCGGATCAATATGCTCTAACGTTTGTACCGCGTTGCCCAGCCCGCCGGCGGCATGAACCACGCCGACCAGCAGCACGATAGTCCCTATCAGCATCACCATACCCTGCATGGTGTCGTTAAGTACGCTGGCCCGGAAACCGCCGAAGGAAGTATAGAGGGCAATGGTGATCCCGAAAATCAGCAGGCCAGTTTCGTACTTTATGCCCGCCGCGGTTTCCAGCAGCCTTGCGCCACCGATAAACTGGACGGCAATCGCGCCAACAAAGGCGACCAGCAGGCTGACGCTGGCAATCCAGACGACGGCCCGATTCTGGTAGCGAGCCTGGAGCATGTCATTCAGCGTAATGGCGTTATAGCGGCGCGCCAGGATAGCGAATTTCTTCCCAAGAATCCCCAAAGAAAGCCAGATCGTCGGGATCTGAATCATGGCCAGCAGCACCCAGCCCAGGCCGAATTTATAGGCAGCGCCCGGTCCGCCAATAAACGAACTGGCGCTGATGTAGGTCGTGGTGAGCGTCATGGCCAGCACGAAGCCGCCCATCGAACGGCTGCCGAGGAAATACTCACTCAGAAAGGTGCCGGAGGTGCGCTGACGCATGGCGTAGACGGACAGGCCAAAGACCGCAATCAGGTAGATGACCAGCACGGCAATCACTTCATTTTGCATGGTCATCCCCCAGCGGAATGTCACGGAAGAGGAGTTTCACCATCAGCCAGCAGAGCAGGATAAACAGCAGCGGCACCAGCAGACAAGCCATCTCGAACCAGTGCGGCAAGCCGGTGATACCCTGTGCATTGTCAGGTAAGTAAGCAGCCACTAACCATGCGGCAAGGTAGAGCAAGGTCAGCCAGAGCGCCCAGCGCGCTTCTTTATGGGCTTGAACAAAACGGTTGTCCATTTTTGTCCCTTGAGTTCGCAGAAAGCGGGGATTGTAACGCATCCATCCTGTCGGAGGATAAAAAAAGAAAAAGGCCGGAAATCCGGCCTTTTGTCGACATGTTCAACGGAAACTTAGTGCTGAAGACCGAGTTTCTTCTCCAGATAGTGGATGTTCGTTCCACCGTGCTGGAAGTTTTCGTCGTTCATGATTTTGGTCTGCAGCTCGATGTTGGTTTTGATGCCATCGATAATCAGTTCCGCCAGGGCGTTTTTCATGCGGGCAATAGCCACTTCACGCGTTTCGCCGTAGCAGATGAGCTTCCCAATCATTGAATCGTAGTACGGCGGTACGGTGTAGCCGGCGTAGATATGCGATTCCCAACGCACGCCAAAACCACCAGGCGCATGGAAGCGCGTGATTTTGCCCGGGCTTGGCAGGAAGGTGTTCGGGTCTTCGGCGTTGATACGGCATTCCACCGCGTGGCCGGTAACGTGAACGTCTTCCTGTTTGATGGACAGCGGCTGACCGGCCGCAATACGCAGCTGCTCTTTGATCAGGTCAACGCCGGTGATCATTTCGGTAACCGGGTGTTCTACCTGAATACGGGTGTTCATTTCGATGAAATAGAACTCGCCGTTTTCGAACAGGAACTCGAAAGTACCTGCGCCGCGATAGTTAATGTCGATACAGGCTTTGGCACAGCGGTCGCCGATGAATTTACGCAGCTCTGGCGTGATGCCCGGCGCTGGTGCTTCTTCAACAACCTTCTGGTGGCGACGCTGCATTGAACAGTCACGTTCAGCCAGATAGATAGCGTGCCCCTGGCCGTCGGCCAGTACCTGAATCTCGATATGGCGTGGGTTCTCGAGGTATTTTTCCATGTAAACCATGTCGTTGTTGAAAGCCGCTTTGGCTTCCGCACGGGTCATGTTGATGGATTGCTCGAGTTCCGCGTCGCTGCGCACTACGCGCATACCGCGACCGCCGCCGCCGCCGGAGGCTTTGATAATCACCGGGTAGCCGATGCGTTTTGCATGGGCACGGTTTTTATCCATGTCGCCGTCCAGTGGGCCGTCAGAGCCTGGTACCGTCGGTACGCCTGCTTTTTTCATCGCGGTGATCGCGGAAACTTTGTCGCCCATCAGGCGGATAGTTTCAGCTTTCGGGCCGATGAAGATAAAGCCAGAACGCTCAACCTGCTCGGCAAAGTTGGCGTTTTCAGACAGGAAGCCGTAGCCCGGGTGAATCGCTACCGCGCCGGTGATTTCCGCCGCAGAGATGATTGCCGGGATGTTCAGATAGCTTTTTACGGACGGAGCCGGGCCGATACAGACCGTCTCATCCGCCAGTAATACGTGTTTCAGATCGCGGTCCGCGCTTGAGTGCACAGCGACGGTCTTGATGCCCAGTTCTTTACAGGCACGAAGAATACGCAGTGCAATCTCGCCGCGGTTGGCGATGACAATTTTATCCAGCATGTTCGCCTCGTTACTCGATGACGACCAGCGGCTCGTCAAATTCTACCGGCTGACCATTCTCAATCAGAATTGCTTTAACCACACCGGCTTTATCAGATTCGATCTGGTTCATCATTTTCATTGCTTCAACGATGCACAGGGTGTCGCCAACGTTTACTTTCTGGCCCACTTCTACAAACGCTTTTGCATCCGGGCTTGGGGTACGGTAGAAGGTACCGACCATTGGGGAACGTACGATGTGACCACTGACTTCAGCAGCTGCAGGGGCTTCCATTGCTGGGGTTGCGGCTGGTGCAACGGCCTGAGCCAGACCCGGCTGTGGCTGAGGCTGGTACATTGGCGCAGCGTAAGCCTGTTGCATCATTGGGAAACCAGCGTTTGCTGGGGAGCGGCTGATGCGTACAGACTCTTCGCCTTCAGAAATTTCCAGTTCAGCGATGCCTGATTCTTCAACCAGCTCGATCAGTTTTTTAATCTTACGAATATCCATGAGTGGGTTCCGTACTCTTTGTTTAGATGGATTTTGACAGGCGTTTTACTGCCGTCTGTAAAGCATATGAATAGCCGTCAGCGCCTAATCCGCAGATCACGCCGACGGCCTTATCTGAAAGATAGGAGTGATGGCGAAACGGTTCACGCGCGTGCACATTGCTGAGGTGAATCTCGATAAACGGGATATCCACCGCCAGTAACGCATCGCGCAGCGCGACGCTGGTATGCGTGAACGCGGCCGGATTAATCAGGATAAAGTCGACAGAGTCTTTGGCCTGATGAATTCGGTCAATCAACGCATATTCGGCGTTAGATTGCAGGTGGCTGAGCGTCACGCCAAGGCTTGTTGCTTCTGCTTCAAGCGTGTTAACAATTTCTGCTAACGTCTGGTGACCGTACTTGTCCGGCTCCCGCGTGCCCAGCATATTCAGATTAGGGCCATTCAAAAGCAAAATGTGAAATTCACCCGACATCGTGCTGCCATCTCCTGCGATTAGTAGGCAATTTACAAAATATACCTAAGTTTTCCGGTTGTCACCTTTTCGAGCCGAAAATGGCCGTCAGAAAAAACCGAAGTCGCACATTATAACGATTTCGTAGCATTTGGCAGCTAAATACTGGTCTTATCAGGGAAGATGATCAATCGATATCCAGTTAAGGATACCGATTGATGTTTATTCTGCGGAGAAGCACACGCTTTGCGGTTAGCGCCACCACTGGCGAAACTTCTTGTAGCGAAGTGCAAGAAGAATGATTGCGCCCAGCGCATAAAGCAAGGGCTGAGGGGATAAAATCTTAACCGACCAGAGGAAATGAATTGGCGCGAGGATCGCGACCAGATAGACGAAGTTATGCAGCTTCTGCCAGCGGGCGCCCAAAAAACGCTGTGCTCGCTGGGTCGACGTTACGGCCAATGCCAGCAGGATAATCCAGCAAATGATGCCCAGTGTCAGATAAGGGCGGCTCACTAATTCCTGGCCTAGCAGACCAAGATTGCTGATCCCCAGTTCCAGCAGGGAATAGCTGGTGAGATGCAGCGTCGCCCAGACGAAACACCACACGCCCAACAGGCGGCGTGTGCGAATTAAGAGCGGCTGTTTAGCGTAACGCGCGAGTGGCGTGACCAGTAACGTCGCCAGCAGCAGTTTGAGCGCCATTCTGCCGGTAAAATGCTGAATATCTTTTGCAGGATCGGCGCTGAAAAGTCCCTGGCTTGCCGCATAAAACAGCCAGACGAAGGGCAGAAATGCGGCCAGATGAAGCCCCACTTTCAGCCAGGTAATCTGTTTTACCGTCAGGCGCACTCAGAAGTTCTCCTTCAAATTCAGACCGCGATATAGCGAGGCCACCTGGTCGGCATAGCCGTTAAACAGCAGCGTGGGCTGGCGCTTAACGTCCAGCACGCCGCCGGAGCCAATAAAGCGCTCTGATGCCTGCGACCAGCGAGGATGATCAACGTGCGGGTTTACGTTGGCGTAGAAACCATATTCGTTAGGCGCGGCAAGGTTCCACGTCGTCGGCGGCAGTTCGCGTACCAGCTTTATGCTGACGATCGATTTAATGCCCTTAAAGCCGTACTTCCATGGCACGGTGAGGCGAATCGGCGCGCCGTTTTGCGGCGGTAAAGCCTTACCATATACACCCACGGTTAACAGCGTGAGCGGATGCATCGCTTCATCCAGCCGCAATCCTTCTACATAAGGGTATTGCAGGCCGCCACCGATAAACCGGTCCTTTTGTCCCGGCATCTGCTCCGGGTCATAAAGCGTTTCAAAGGCAACGTACTTTGCGTTGCTGGTGGGCTCAACCATCGCCAGCAGCTTATGGAGCGGGAAGCCAATCCACGGTACGGCCATCGACCAGGCCTCAACGCAGCGCATGCGGTAAATGCGTTCTTCGAGCGGGAAGCGTTTATACAGATCGTCGTGATCGAGCGTCATTGGCTTAGCGACTTCGCCGCTGATTTTAATTTGCCAGGGATCGGTTTTCAGCCCGCCGGCATTAGCGGCAGGATCGGCCTTATCCAGCCCAAATTCGTAGAAGTTGTTGTAGCCGGTGACCTTGTCTTCCGGAGTCAGCGCCAGTTTTGCCTGGTACTCTTCTGGCTTAGTGAACGTCAGTGGTTTGCCTGCCGGGGCCGGTGGGCGATCGTTACCTTTGAACCAGGAAAGAATATCGGCGTTGGCTGTCTGCGGGAGCGACAGGGCGGCAGCGCTGATGCCCAGGGCCTTCAGCACCTGGCGGCGCTTCATCATAAACACGGATTCTGGCGTAACGTCGGCTTCGGTGAGCCGGGTGACCTTTTTCATGACGTTCTCCTCGTAGCGATAGCCTAAGCATGACCGAGAGAAAGCGTTCCGGCGAATATGTCACGAAAAATTGAAATTTGAGGAGCGACAAAATGTCACTCCTCGGGCAAGGGTTAGCGTACTTTTACCAGGGTTCTGCCCTGGGCGGCATTATTAATGATGTCGCTGGCGTACTTTGGCGCTTCTGCGAGGCCGATTTCGGTGGTTGCCTGTTGGTAGAAGGCATCCGGCAAGTCTTTTACCAGACGTGCCCAGGCGGCGGCACGGCGTGCCGGTGGCGTCATGACCGAATCCACGCCCTGCAGGCGAACGTTACGCAGGATAAACGGCATCACGGTGGTTGGCAGCGCAAAGCCACCGGCTAAACCGCAGGCAGCCACGCAGCCGCCGTAGTTCATCTGCGCCAGGACTTTCGCCAGCACTTTATCGCCCACGGTATCAATGGCACCGGCCCAGAGCTGTTTTTCCAGCGGGCGGGTTTCGGCGAACTCGTCACGGCCCAGAATGCGGTCAGCGCCGAGGCTGCGAAGATAATCATGCGTACTTTCGCGGCCGGATACGGCGGCCACTTTATAGCCCAGTTTGTGCAGCAGCGCGATGGCCGTGCTGCCCACTCCGCCGCTTGCGCCGGTCACAACTATTTCCCCGCTTTCTGGCGTAACGCCAGCGTCTTCCAGCGCCATCACGCAGAGCATCGCGGTAAAGCCGGCCGTACCGATAATCATCGCTTTGCGTGCGTCTAAACCTTCAGGCATTGCGACCAGCCAGTCACCTTTCACCCGCGCGGCTTCCGCCAGGCCACCCCAATGGTTTTCTCCAACGCCCCAGCCGGTGAGTAGCACCGCCTGGCCAGGCTGAAAGCGAGCGTCTTCGCTGGTGAGTACTTTGCCTGCAAAGTCAATGCCCGGCACCATCGGGAAATTACGAATAATTTTGCCTTTGCCGGTGATGGCCAGTGCGTCTTTGTAATTCAGGCTGGAGTAATCAATCTCCACGGTGACGTTGCCTTCTGGCAGCGCGCTGTGGTCGAGCGTTTTTACCGCGGCCACGGTTTGGCCTTCGGACTGTTCCAGGATTAATGCCTGCATGGGCGTTCCTCGGTCGGTAGCAATGGGAAAAAAATCTTAGCAGACTATACTCCGATACTGATGAGAAGAGCCGACCTGACGCAATAAATGCTCAGAAATTCCCGAGGGGTTTCGTTTGCCTGAGGTCGACCTTTGCTATTTAATGCTTCCTCGTTTGGGGCCCATGATGAGTGTGGTTAATTTTCACTAACCGGAGTTAATACAGGGATGCGATTAACGACGAAACTTTCAGCCTTTATTACCCTCTTAACCGGGCTGGCGATTTTCGTCACGCTCTTCGGGTGCCTGCTAAGTTTCTATAACTCTGTTCACGACAAAACTCAGCAGCGCATTATGGCTGTTGCCACGATCGTTGATAACCAGTTGGTCTCACGTTCGCCTCAGGATCTTGTTGATCATTTTAGCGAGCTGATGATACCGGTGGATATCACCGAAATTCGCCTGATGGCGGATAAGACCTACCTCTTTCAGCATGTTTTACCCGAAGGCTATCGCCCGGTGGGGACGCAATATACCTATCGCACCATTAACGTCGCGTTGATGAAACACCCTGGCATGACCCTGCGGCTGACTTACCTCGATCCGATTGCTGTCTACTATCACGCCATGTTTACCACTACGCCATTGACTGCGGCAGTCGCTTTTATGCTGGTGGTGCTCTTCCTGGCCGGACGCTGGCTGAGGCGCCAGCTTTCCGGGCAAGAGCTTCTGGAAATCAGGGCAGGAAAAATCATTAGCGGAGAGCGTGGGGCGGAAGTGCGTGGTTCCGTGCATGAATGGCCGCCGTTGGTGAGCAGCGCAATGGATACCCTACTTTCCGATCTGCAAAGCGCCAGCGAGCAGCGAAGCCGCGTGGATACCTTGATCCGGGCATTTGCCGCCCAGGACGTTAAAACTGGCCTCAACAATCGTTTGTTCTTTGATAACCAACTGGCCACGCTGCTGGAGGGTCAGGAGCAGGTCGGCGCGCACGGCGTGGTGATGATGATTCGCCTGCCTGATTTCGAGTTATTAAAAGAGACCTGGGGCAATGGTCCGGTTGAAGAATACTTATTCACTTTGGTCAACCTGCTCTCGACCTTTGTGATGCGCTATCCTGGCGCCTTATTGGCCCGTTATTTCCGCAGTGATTTTGCAGTATTACTGCCGCACCGCACGCTGAAAGAAGCGGACGGTATCGCCAGCCAGTTGCTGAACTCCGTGGATGCACTCCCGTCTACCCGCATGGTTGATCGCAGCGATATGCTGCATATCGGCATTTGTGCGTGGCGCAGCGGGCAGACAAAAGAGCAGGTTATGGAGCATGCGGAAATCGCCACCCGCAATGCCGCTTTCCAGGGGGCCAACAGCTGGTCCGTCTACGACGATAAGCTCCCGGAACAGGGCCGGGGCAATGTGAAATGGCGCACTTTATTAGAACAGGTACTCAAGCAGGGCGGCCCGCGTTTTTACCAGAAACCCGCGGTGGATAAGCATGGGGTGGTTCACCACCGTGAAATCATGTGCCGTATCTTCGACGGCGAGCAAGAGGTTTTGTCGGCAGAATACATGCCGATGGTCAGGCAGTTTGGTCTATCTGAACAATATGATCGGCAGATCGTGTCACGACTGTTGCCGCTGCTAAACTTCTGGCCGGAAGAAATGCTTGCCATTCAAATCACCGTCGACTCGCTGATCCGCGCACCTTTCCAGCGCTGGCTGCGCGATTCACTGATGCAGTGCGAAAAATCGAAGCGCGCACGGATTCTTTTTGAACTTGCTGAGGCAGATGTCTGTCAACACATCAGCCGATTACAACATGTTGTAAGGTTAATTACTGCTTTAGGGGCAAGGGTTGTGATTATCCAGGCGGGATTAACGGTCGTCAGCACAACTTATATAAAAGAGCTGGATGTGGAGTTAATTAAGCTGCATCCAGGTCTGGTCAGAAACATCGGCAAGCGTACCGAAAACCAGCTTTTTGTGAAGAGCCTGGTTGAAGCCTGTAACGGTACGCGAATCCGTGTTTTTGCCACAGGAGTGAGGACCCGCGGTGAATGGCAGACGCTGATTGATAACGGGGTTGCGGGGGCGCAGGGCGATTTTATCGCCGCATCTCAGCCGCTTGACAGTAATGTGAAAAAATATTCACAAAGATACTCGGTTTAACCTGCCGTTTGCCATTATTTCACGTAGAATAACGCGCGCTGCATCTCAAGGGGGCTAGTCAGCCTGCCGGCCAGATTGTCGCAGCCGTTATGAACCGGTTTGCTGCTGTTAGCTGTTCGTTTATTCTACCGCGTTTGCCGCATTTCTGAACGCCATGTAGGAAGACGTTTCAAAAGTGTTACAGCCGTAGTGAACTGCACTATTTTTCACCGTTGCAGAACATTTTTGCGCCTTGTCGCTGTAACGTGTGGTTGGTAAAGTAAGCGGATTTTGTATCCGCCCCAGCTTTCAGGATTATCCCTTAGTATGTTGAAAAAATTTCGTGGCATGTTTTCCAATGACCTGTCCATTGACCTGGGTACTGCGAATACCCTGATTTATGTGAAAGGACAAGGCATCGTACTGAATGAGCCCTCCGTTGTGGCCATTCGCCAGGACCGAGCGGGCTCGCCAAAAAGCGTTGCGGCCGTAGGCCATGATGCTAAACAGATGCTGGGCCGTACCCCGGGCAACATCGCGGCTATTCGTCCGATGAAAGACGGCGTTATCGCTGACTTCTTCGTGACCGAGAAAATGCTGCAGCACTTTATCAAACAGGTTCACAGCAACAGCTTCATGCGCCCAAGCCCGCGCGTGCTGGTTTGTGTGCCGGTTGGTGCGACCCAGGTTGAACGTCGTGCTATTCGTGAATCCGCACAGGGAGCAGGCGCACGCGAAGTGTTCCTGATTGAAGAACCTATGGCTGCGGCAATTGGCGCAGGCCTGCCGGTTTCTGAAGCCACCGGCTCGATGGTTGTGGATATCGGTGGTGGTACCACCGAAGTGGCCGTTATCTCCCTGAACGGCGTGGTTTATTCCTCTTCCGTCCGTATCGGCGGTGACCGCTTTGACGAAGCCATCATCAATTATGTGCGCCGTAACTACGGTTCCCTGATTGGTGAAGCTACCGCGGAACGCATCAAGCACGAAATCGGTTCTGCCTACCCTGGCGATGAAGTGCGTGAAATCGAAGTTCGCGGTCGTAACCTGGCTGAAGGTGTGCCACGCGGCTTCACCCTGAACTCTAACGAAATCCTCGAAGCACTGCAGGAGCCACTGACCGGTATTGTTAGCGCGGTGATGGTTGCGCTGGAACAGTGTCCGCCAGAGCTGGCATCCGATATTTCCGAGCGCGGTATGGTTCTGACCGGCGGTGGCGCGTTGCTGCGTAACCTCGATCGCCTGCTGATGGAAGAGACGGGTATCCCGGTAGTAGTTGCAGAAGATCCGCTGACCTGTGTTGCCCGCGGCGGCGGCAAGGCACTGGAAATGATCGACATGCACGGCGGCGACTTGTTTAGCGAAGAGTAACAGCCACAGGACAGGGGGAGCTTTCGGCTGCCCCTGCTTGCTGGTTTGGGAATACGCATAGCCTATGAAGCCAATTTTTAGCCGTGGCCCGTCGCTACAGATTCGCCTTATTCTGGCGGTGCTGGTTGCGCTTGGTGTCATTATCGCCGACAGCCGCCTCGGTATGTTCAGCCAGATTCGAACATACATGGATACAGCCGTCAGTCCTTTCTATTTTGTCTCTAATGGTCCCCGTGAATTACTCGACAGCGTGTCTCAGACGCTGGCCTCGCGCGACCAGCTTGAACTTGAAAATCGGGTTCTGCGTCAGGAGCTAATCCTGAAAAACAGTGAATTGCTGATGCTGGGTCAATACCGGCAGGAGAACGCGCGCCTGCGCGAGCTGCTCGGTTCCCCTCTGCGTCAGGATGAGCAAAAAATGGTGACCCAGGTCATCTCCACCGTTAACGATCCGTACAGCGATCAGGTGGTGATCGACAAGGGCAGCGTCAACGGCGTTTACGAAGGCCAGCCGGTCATTAGCGATAAAGGCGTTGTCGGCCAGGTTGTCGCGGTCGCGAAGCTGACCAGTCGGGTGCTGCTGATTTGCGACGCCACCCACGCGCTGCCGATTCAGGTACTGCGTAACGATATCCGCGTGATTGCCGCCGGTAACGGCTGCACCGACGATCTGCAACTGGAGCATTTGCCGGCCAATACCGATATTCGCGTCGGGGACGTGCTGGTGACTTCCGGTCTTGGCGGCCGCTTCCCTGAAGGCTACCCGGTTGGGGTTGTATCATCGGTTAAGCTGGACACCCAGCGCGCCTATACCGTAATCCAGGCTCGTCCTACCGCTGGCCTGCAGCGTTTGCGTTACCTGCTGCTGCTGTGGGGCGCGGACAAAAACGGGTCGTCGCCAATGCCGCCTGAGGAAGTCCATCGCGTGGCCAATGAGCGTCTGATGCAGATGATGCCACAGGTTCTGCCGCCGCCGGGTTCAATGGGCCCACCAGCGCCGGTTCCTGCGCCAGCCACCGGCATTACCCAGCCTGCTACGGGAGCACAGTAGTGGGAAGTTATCGTAGCCAGGGCCGTTGGGTTATCTGGCTTTCATTTTTGATTGCCCTGCTGTTGCAGGTAATGCCCTGGCCGGATGACCTAAAGTTTTACCGGCCGGATTGGGTATTGCTGATTCTGCTTTACTGGATTTTAGCCCTGCCGCACCGCGTGAACGTCGGGACGGGTTTTATTGTGGGCGCCATACTTGATTTGATTAGCGGCTCCACGCTTGGCGTTCGCGCTCTATCATTAAGTATTGTGGCCTACCTGGTGGCGCTGAAATACCAGCTTTTCCGTAACCTCGCTCTTTGGCAGCAGGCGCTGGTTGTCATGCTGCTCTCGCTGGTCACAGACATCATTGTTTTCTGGTCAGAATTTTTAGTGATCAACGTCTCTTTCAGACCGGAAGTGTTCTGGAGTAGTGTAGTTAACGGTATCCTGTGGCCCTGGATTTTCCTGTTAATGCGCAAAGTTCGCCAGCAATTCGCTGTGCAATAAAAGGTAAACATGACTACGTTGTATCTGGCATCCGGTTCGCCTCGCCGTCAGGAGCTTCTGACCCTGATGGGCGTCTCTTTCGAACGCCTGGTTCCAGGCATTGAAGAACAGCGGCAGCCGCACGAAAGCGCGGAACAGTATGTTCGCCGTCTGGCGCGAGAAAAAGCCCAGGCTGGCGTGGCGCTTGCCGTCAAGGATTTGCCGATACTGGGTGCAGATACGATAGTTATTTTTAACGGCGAAGTACTGGAAAAGCCAAAGGATGCGGAGCATGCCGCACAAATGCTGCGTTTGCTCTCAGGCAATCAGCATCAGGTGATGACGGCTGTTGCTGTCGCCGACGCGAATCAGGTGCTGGAAGCGTTGGTGGTGACCGACGTGACGTTTCGCCGCTTATCCGAACAGGATATTGCCGACTATATTGCCAGCGGTGAACCTATGGACAAAGCCGGGGCTTACGGCATTCAGGGGCTTGGTGGCTGTTTCGTTAAAAGGATTAATGGCAGTTATCATGCAGTGGTGGGATTACCGCTGGTGGAAACTGGTGAGTTGCTGAGCAATTTTCACGCGCTGCGTGACGGACGAGGAAAAGATGACGGCTGAATTATTAGTCAACGTTACCCCATCAGAGACGCGGGTAGCCTATATTGACGGTGGCATATTACAAGAGATTCATATTGAGCGCGAAGCGCGCCGCGGAATAGTAGGGAATATCTACAAAGGTCGCGTTAGCCGGGTGCTGCCTGGAATGCAGGCGGCATTTGTAGATATTGGCCTGGACAAGGCGGCATTTCTTCATGCTTCTGACATTATGCCACACACCGAGTGCGTGGCCGGTGAGGAGCAAAAGAACTTTAGCGTGCGCGATATTGCCGAGCTGGTTCGCCAGGGGCAGGATTTAATGGTGCAGGTGGTGAAAGATCCGCTGGGCACCAAAGGCGCGCGCCTGACCACCGACATCACGCTTCCTTCCCGTTACCTTGTTTTCATGCCTGGCGCCTCTCACGTTGGTGTCTCCCAGCGTATTGAAAGCGAAGCCGAGCGTGACCGCCTGAAGCGCATCGTGAATGAATATTGTGATGAGCATGGTGGCTTTATTATTCGTACCGCCGCAGAAGGTGTCTGCGAAGAAGATTTAGCCTCTGATGCGGCTTACCTGAAGCGAGTCTGGACCAAGGTCAGCGAGCGCAAAAAACGCAATCAAACCCGCTATCAAATGTACGGCGAGCTTGCGCTGGCGCAGCGCGTATTGCGTGACTTTGCTGATGCGGCGCTGGATCGTATCCGCGTTGATTCCCGCCTGACTTATGAAATGCTGCTGGAATTTACCGCCGAGTACATGCCGGAGATGACCAGCAAAATTGAGCATTACAGCGGCCGACAGCCCATTTTCGACCTCTATGACGTTGAGAACGAAATCCAGCGCGCGCTGGAGCGTAAAGTGGAACTGAAGTCAGGTGGCTACCTGGTTATTGACCAAACCGAAGCGATGACCACGGTCGATATCAACACCGGCGCGTTCGTTGGTCACCGCAATCTCGACGACACGATTTTCAATACCAATATCGAAGCCACTCAGGCCATTGCGCGCCAGCTTCGGTTACGTAATCTGGGCGGCATTATTATTATCGATTTTATCGACATGAGTAATGAAGATCACCGCCGTCGCGTGCTGCATTCTCTCGAGCAGGCGCTGAATAAAGATCGCGTGAAAACCAGTATTAACGGCTTCTCCCAGCTTGGCCTGGTCGAGATGACCCGTAAGCGCACGCGCGAAAGCGTAGAGCATGTGCTGTGCAACGAATGCCCGACCTGCCACGGCCGCGGTACGGTAAAGACGGTCGAAACGGTCTGCTATGAAATTATGCGTGAAATCGTGCGCGTGCATCATGCCTACGATTCTGACCGTTTCCTGGTCTATGCTTCTCCTGCGGTAGGTGAAGCGTTGAAAAGCGAAGAGTCTCACGCGCTGGCCGAAGTAGAAATCTTTGTAGGTAAGCAGGTTAAAGTCCAGATTGAGCCGCTCTACAATCAGGAGCAGTTCGACGTCGTTATGATGTAAATGTGCGGATGCGCATTTTGCCCGTAAGGCTGACAAGGAGAGAAAGGTGAGGCGACTGCCCGGCATTCTGCTGCTCACAGGCGTAACGTTGGTTGTTATCGTCGCGCTGCTGGTGAGTGGCCTGCGGCTCGTTTTGCCGCACCTGGATGCCTGGCGGCCTGCGTTGCTGGATAAGATTGAGGCGGCGACCGGCGTGCCGGTTGAAGTCAGCAATTTAAAGGCTAGCTGGGAGAACCTCGGCCCTACGCTGGACGTGCGTGATGTTAAAGCCGGGCTCAAAGACGGCGGCACGCTGAGCATCAAACGCGTGACTCTGGCGCTGGATGTCTGGCAAAGCCTGCTTCACGTCCGCTGGCAGTTTCGCGATCTAACCTTCTATCAGCTGCAAATGCGCACCAACACGCCCCTCAGCCAGAATGGCGGCGATGGCTCGCTGGAAGCAGACAAAATCAGCGATCTTTTCCTGCGCCAGTTCGATCACTTCGATCTCCGCGACAGCTCTCTTAGTTTTCTGACGCTCTCCGGCCAGCGGGCCGAACTCTCGATTCCTCAGCTAACCTGGCTCAACGGTAAAAACCGGCATCGCGCGGAAGGTCAGGTGAGCTTATCCAGCTTCAACGGCCAGCACGGCGTAGCCAACGTCCGCATGGATCTGCGGGATGAAAACGGCATTCTGAACAACGGCAAGGTCTGGCTGCAGGCAGACGACGTGGATGTGAAGCCCTGGCTGGGCCGCTGGATGGAAGACAATGTTGACCTGAAAAGCGCTCGTTTTAGCCTCGAAGCCTGGATGGACGTGAAGGAAGGCGATATCAGCGGCGGTAGCATCTGGCTGAAAAAAGGCGGGGCAAGCTGGCCGGGCACCGACAACGTAACGCACTCTCTTTCAGTCGATAACCTGACGGCGCAGGTCAGCCGGGAGAAATCCAGCTGGCAACTCTCTATCCCTTCCACCAATATCACGCTGGATGACCAGGCCTGGCCCAAAGGCTCGCTCTCCGTGGCCTGGATAGCGCCGCAGGACGTGGGCGGTAAACAAAGCCAGCGCAGCGACGAACTGCGCGTGCGTGCCAGCAATATGGAACTGGATCGGTTTAATGGCCTGTTGCCGATTGCCGCGAAAATCTCGCCTCAGTTTGGCGACATTTGGACTTCGCTTCAGCCTCAGGGCCATATCGACGTGCTGGCGCTGGATATTCCACTGCAGCAAACCGAGCAGACCCGAATGCAGGCGCGATGGAATGACGTGAGCTGGAAACAATGGAAGCTGCTGCCGGGGGCGGAACACTTCTCTGGCTCGGTGACCGGCAGCGTCGCAAACGGGCAGCTTAACGCCGTAATGACCGACGCCAAAATGCCGTACGAAACCGTCTTCCGCGCGCCGCTTGAGATTGAGAAAGGCGCTGCAACGCTTGCCTGGCAGAAAAACGCCGAGGGCTTTCAGTTAGACGGTAAGAACATTGACGTTAAGGCTCGCTCCGTTTGGGCTCGCGGTGATTTCCGTTACTTCCAGCCCGCCAGCGGAGATCCGTGGCTGGGCATACTGGCGGGTATCAGCACTGATAACGGCGCGGACGCCTGGCGCTACTTCCCGGAAAACCTGATGGGCAAAGAGCTGACGGATTATCTTAGCTCGGCGATTCAGGGCGGCCAGGCCGATAACGCCACGCTGGTGTACGGCGGCAATCCGCATCTTTTCCCCTATGAGCACAACGAAGGCCAGTTTGAAGTTTACGTCCCGCTTCGTAACGCTAAATTTGCTTTCCAGCCGGACTGGCCGGCGCTGGAAAATCTCGATATTACACTCGACTTCATTAACAACGGGCTGTGGATGAACAGTAATGAGGTCAAGTTGGGCGGCGTAACGGCCACTAACCTGACGGCGAACATTCCTGATTATGCCAAAGAAAAGCTGCTGATTGATGCCGATATCAACGGGCCGGGCAGCGCGGTAGGCCCGTATTTCAAAGATACTCCGCTGGATGATTCCCTTGCCGCCGCGCTGGATGAACTACAGATTGGCGGCGATGTGAATGCCCGCTTACATCTCGATATCCCGCTGACCGGTGAAATGACGACGGCGAAAGGCGACGTTCGGCTGAACAACAACACGCTGCTTATCAAGCCGCTGGACAGTACGCTGCATAATCTAAGCGGTAAATTCAGCTTTACCAACGGTGACCTGCAGAGCGAGGCGATGAGCGCCAGCTGGTTTAATCAGCCGGTAAGCCTGAACTTCAACACTAAAACCGGTGATAAGGACTACCAGATAGGCGTTAACCTGAGCGGCGACTGGCAGCCCAACAAAACCGGCGTTCTGCCGAAGCAGGTCAACGACGCAGTTAGCGGCAACGTGACGTGGAAAGGCGATGTGGGGATTACGCTGCCTTATCACGGCAGCGCCAGCTACAAGGTAAATCTGGCGGGCGATCTGAAGAATGTGAGCAGTCACTTACCTGCGCCAGTGGACAAAAAATCCGGGGCAGTGCTGCCGCTGAACATCGCCGTTAAGGGCAATTTAAAAAGCTTCGATCTCACGGGTAATGCGGGCGCACTCAATCACTTTTCCAGCCGCTGGCTGCTGAATAAGAAACTCACCCTTGACCGGGCCATTTGGGCGACCGACAGTAAAACCGTGCCTCCGCTTCCGGAGCAGCCTGGCGTTGAGCTGGATCTCCCCGCAATGGACGGCGCCCAGTGGCTGGCGCTCTTCAGTGAAGGTGCGGCGGACAGCGTTGGGGGATCTGCAGTATTCCCGTCAGCAGTGACATTGCGGACACCGGCATTAACGCTAGCGGGCCAGCAGTGGCATAACCTGAGCCTGATTTCCCGCCCTGTGCTGAACGGCACGCAGGTTGAGGCTCAGGGACGTGAGATTAATGCCTCGCTGAGCATGAAGAATAACGCGCCCTGGCAGGCCAGCGTTAAGTATCTTTATTTCAACCCGAACTGGAGCGTGCTGTCGGGCGCTGCGGACGGAACGAATAAGCCGCAGATACCGGAAAACAGCGATACGCTTAATTTCCGTGGCTGGCCAAATATGCAGATACGCTGTGCGGAGTGCTGGCTGTGGGGGCAGAAATATGGCCGTATCGATGGGGATGTGACCATTAATGGTGACACGCTGCAGCTGGCTAACGGGCTGGTTGATACCGGCTTTGCGCGTCTCACCGCCGACGGTGAATGGGTGAATAAGCCGGGTAGCGAGCGCACATCGCTTAAAGGCAAGCTGAAGGGCGAGAAGCTTGACGCAGCCGCGAACTTCTTTGGGGTGAAAACGCCGCTGCAGGGATCTTCTTTCGACGTTGATTATGATTTGCACTGGCGGGCGGTGCCCTGGAAGCCGGATGAAGCTTCGCTGAACGGCATTCTGCATACCAAACTGGGGAAAGGGCAAATTACCGACGTCAGCACGGGCCATGCCGGCCAGCTCCTGCGCCTGGTCAGCTTTGACGCGCTGCTTCGTAAACTACGTTTCGATTTTAGCGATACTTTTGGCAGCGGCTTCTACTACGATTCGATTCGCAGTACCGCCTGGATAAAAGATGGCGTATTACATACAGACGATACGTTGGTTGATGGGCTGGAGGCGGACATTGCGATGAAAGGTTCGGTGGACCTGGTTCGTCGTGAGCTGAATATGGAAGCGGTCGTCGCCCCTGAAATCTCCGCGACGGTAGGCGTGGCTACTGCTTTTGCGGTTAACCCGATAGTCGGTGCCGCGGTGTTTGCCGCCAGTAAAGTGCTTGGCCCGCTGTGGAGCAAAATCTCCGTGCTGCGCTACAGCATTACCGGCCCGGTAGATAAACCGAAAATTGATGAAGTGCTGCGCCAGCCGCGTACCAGCGAAGCCCACTGATTTGACGTTAGCGGTTAATTGCCGCAAGCTCCATTAATAAACCATTCCTCGCCAAACGGGCGATAAGCAATAAGAGTAGCGAAACGATGAGTCTTAACCTGGTAAGTGAGCAGTTGCTGTCTGCGAATGGCTTAACCCATCAAGATCTGTTTTCCATCCTCGGGCAGCTGTCCGAGCGCCGTCTCGATTACGGCGATCTCTATTTCCAGTCCAGCTATCATGAATCCTGGGTGCTGGAAGACCGCATTATTAAAGATGGTTCATGGAATATCGATCAGGGCGTTGGCGTTCGTGCGGTTAGCGGCGAGAAAACCGGGTTTGCCTACGCGGATCAAATTACTTTGCTGGCGCTGGAGCAGAGCGCTCATGCGGCTCGCAGCATCGTGCGCGAGCAGGGCGACGGGCGTGCCCGCACGCTGGGTAACGTGCCGCACAGCGCGCTTTATACCAGCGCCGATCCGCTGCTGAGCATGACGCGTGAAGAGAAGCTCGACATCCTGAGACGTGTGGACAGCGTCGCGCGCGCGGCAGACGCTCGTGTGCAGGAAGTGAGTGCCAGCCTGACGGGCGTTTACGAGCTGATTCTGGTGGCGGCTACGGACGGAACGCTGGCGGCGGATGTTCGCCCTCTGGTGCGCCTGTCGGTTAGCGTTCAGGTTGAGGAAGACGGCAAACGTGAGCGCGGCGCGAGCGGCGGCGGCGGTCGTTTTGGCTATGAGTATTTCCTGGAAAGCGTAAACGGCGAAGTTCGGGCTGACGCCTGGGCGAAAGAAGCGGTGCGTATGGCGATGGTGAACCTGTCAGCGGTTGCGGC
The DNA here is from genome assembly GCF_001571265.1 of Cedecea neteri NBRC 105707 = ATCC 33855. Taxonomy (GTDB): domain Bacteria; phylum Pseudomonadota; class Gammaproteobacteria; order Enterobacterales; family Enterobacteriaceae; genus Cedecea; species Cedecea neteri. The sequence goes on from NZ_BCTL01000025.1 coordinate 26,437, forward strand.
TCCTGCCGGCATGCTGCCGGTGGTGCTGGGTGCTGGCTGGCCTGGCGTTCTGCTGCATGAAGCGGTCGGTCACGGTCTGGAAGGCGATTTTAACCGCCGTGGTACTTCGGTCTTCAGCGGCCAGATGGGCCAGTTGGTGGCTTCAGAGCTGTGTACCGTGGTGGATGACGGCACGATGGCTAACCGCCGTGGTTCTGTTTCCATCGATGACGAAGGCGTGCCGGGGCAGTACAACGTGCTGATCGAAAACGGCATTCTTAAAGGCTACATGCAGGACAAGCTGAACGCTCGGCTGATGGGCGTTGCGCCTACTGGTAACGGTCGCCGCGAATCCTACGCGCATCTGCCGATGCCGCGTATGACCAACACCTACATGCTGGCGGGCAAATCTACCCCGCAGGAGATTATCGAGTCCGTGGACTACGGTATCTTTGCGCCAAACTTCGGCGGCGGCCAGGTCGATATCACCTCCGGCAAGTTTGTGTTCTCCACCTCCGAAGCCTACCTGATTGAAAAAGGGAAGGTCACAAAGGCGGTGAAAGGCGCCACGCTGATTGGCTCCGGCATTGAAACCATGCAGCAGATCTCAATGGTCGGTAACGATTTGGCGCTGGACAACGGCGTCGGCGTCTGCGGTAAAGAAGGGCAAAGCCTGCCGGTTGGCGTCGGCCAGCCAACCCTGAAGGTCGATAATCTGACCGTGGGCGGTACCGCTTAAGTTCATCTGGCAGCCGGGCTCTAACCCCGGCTGTTTTCATTTCTCGCCCGCACGCCCTGAAAAAGCTGCGTCACCCGCACGAAATAATCCGTCAGATAGTTAATGCACACCTCCACCTTCAGCGGCAGTTTGTCTTTCTCGGTATACAGCGCGTAAACCGGGCGTGGGTCGGACTGATAGCGAGGGAACAGGATCTCCAGCTCCCCGCTGTTGATCTCGTCGATCACCCACATCAGCGGCGCAAACCCTACTCCGGCACCGGCCTTAAGCCAGCGGCTTAACGTCATCGGATCGTTGGTGACAAAGCGGCCATGCGGGATTACTTTGGTGGAAATCCCTTCCGGCGCGATGAGCTCAAACTCATTGTGCGGACGTACGCTGTATTCGAGCCAGGAATGGTTCGCCAGATCGGCGGGTTTTTCCGGCGTACCGTGAAGCTGCAGATAGTTTTTCGCAGCGCAGACCACCATCGGCATCGAACCCAGCTTGCGTGAAAACAGGCTGGAATCTTGCAGAGCACCTACGCGAATCACCAGGTCCAGGCCGTCGGCAATCAGATCGGGAAAGGGAATGCCCGTCACCAGATTTACGGTCAGGCCTGGGTACTCTCTCAACATTTCGGTCGTCATGTCGGCGAGGACATTCTGTGCCATAGTTGAAGAGCTGCCGATGCGTAGCGTGCCGATGGGCGTGTTGTTAAAGGCGTAAAGCTGCTCGTGGACTTCCTGCGCTTCGTGAAGCATTTTGCGGCAGCCCTGATAATAGATTTTGCCCGCTTCGGTCAGGCCAATGCTGCGGGTGCTGCGGTTGAGCAGCTTAACCTGCAGCTCATCTTCCAGTTTGGACACGATCTGGCTGATGGAAGAGACGCTCATTTGTAGCTGCCTTGCGGCAGCGGTGTAGGAGCCAAGTTCAACCACTTTGGCAAACACCGACATACGTTTCAGTCGTTCCATTGTTCACTCTGAGTGAAAAGTGATTTAGATCACATATTATAGATAACAGGGTAACAGTTACGTTAATATATTATTATTAACATAATTCATACCGCACGCTCGCCCGCCTTTTCTGGCCTCTCCGTCGCGGTTTATCGTCGAGTTATGTATCGCCTGCATTATCTTATCAAGGTCAAAATGAGTCTATTTCCGGTAATCGTAATATTCGGTCTTTCGTTTCCGCCGATATTCTTCGAGTTAATTCTGTCGCTCGCTGCGTTCTGGCTGGCGCGTCGGCTGCTGACCCCAACCGGTATCTATGATTTTGTCTGGCACCCTGCATTATTCAATACAGCGCTCTATTGCTGCCTTTTTTATCTGATTTCGCGTTTGTTCGTTTGAGGTTGATGTGAAAATACTAACAAGAAACATAACCCGTACCGCTATCACGCTTTTACTGGTGCTGCTGGCCTTCATCGCTATCTTCCGTGCGTGGGTGTTTTACACCGAATCCCCGTGGACGCGCGACGCGCGTTTCACCGCTGATGTCGTTGCTATCGCCCCGGATGTATCCGGGCTTATCACCAGCGTGAATGTTCAGGACAACCAACTGGTGAAAAAAGACCAGGTGCTGTTCACCATCGACCAGCCACGTTATCAGAAAGCGCTCGAACAGGCCGAGGCGGACGTGGCCTATTACCAGGCGCTGGCATCTGAGAAACGCCGCGAAGCCGGCAGGCGTAATACGCTTGGTATTCAGGCGATGTCGCGCGAAGAGATAGATCAATCGAACAATCTGCTGCAAACCGTGTTGCACCAGCTTGATAAAGCGCAGGCCACGCGCGATCTGGCCAAACTGGACCTGCAGCGTACGGTGATTCGTGCCCCGGCAGACGGCTGGGTGACTAACCTTAATGTACATACCGGCGAGTTTATTAATCGTGGCGCGACGTCCGTGGCGCTGGTAAAACAAAATTCGTTCTACATCCTTGCCTACATGGAAGAGACCAAGCTTGAAGGCATTCGCCCAGGCTACCGTGTGCAAATTACGCCGCTCGGCAGCAACCGAGTGCTACGCGGCAGCGTTGACAGCATTTCTGCCGGGGTGACAAACGCCAGCAGCACCAGCGATGCAAAAGGCATGGCGACGGTTGATTCTAACCTCGAGTGGGTTCGCCTTGCTCAGCGCGTGCCGGTCAGAATCCGTCTCGATGAGCAGATGGGGAATCTGTATCCCGCCGGGACAACCGCGACAGTCGTTGTGACGGGAGAAAAAGACCGGAAGGCGGAAAATGACTCGGCGTTTATCAAGCTGATGCATCGCCTGCGCGAGTTCGGTTAAGCAGGCCGCTATGTATAACATTTCCAGGCTTCACGTCCGCTTTGCGATAAAGCTCGCCTTCGCCATCGTGCTGGCGGTGTTTGTCGGCTTCCACTTTGAGCTGGAAACACCGCGCTGGGCGGTGCTCACCGCCGCGATTGTTGCCGCCGGGCCTGCCTTTGCCGCCGGCGGGGAGCCCTATTCCGGGGCGATTCGCTACCGCGGGATGCTACGTATTATCGGGACGTTTATCGGTTGTGCTGCCGCGCTGGCGATCATCATTACCCTGATTCGTGCGCCGGTCGTTATGCTGCTGGTGTGCTGTATCTGGGCCGGATTCTGCACCTGGATCTCTTCGCTTGTTCGCGTCGAAAACTCTTACGCCTGGGGGCTCGCCGGCTATACCGCGCTGATTATCGTGGTCACTATCCAGGTGGCTCCGTTGACCACGCCGCAGTTTGCCGTTGAGCGCTGTAGCGAAATCGTGATCGGTATTGTCTGTGCCATCGTCGCTGACCTGCTGTTTTCGCCGCGATCCATCAAGCAAGAGATAGATCGGGAGCTGGATAACCTGCTGGTGGATCAGTATCGCCTGATGCAGCTTTGCATCGCCCACGGTGACAAAGAAGAGGTGGATAAGGCCTGGAGTGGGCTGGTGCGCAAAGTGACCGCGCTCAACGGCATGCGCGCCAACCTGAATATGGAGTCTGCCCGCTGGTCGAAGGCCAATCGCCGCCTGAAAGCGATTAATACACTTTCGCTGACGTTGATCACTCAGGCCTGTGAAACCTTCCTCATTCAGAACACCCGGCCGGAATACGTCACGCCGGAATTTCGACAGCTTTTCGCCGCCGAAGTGGAAACCGCCGACGATGTTTATAAGCGTATGAAAGTGCTGCGCAGGGCGATTTCCGTGATGGGTGAAAAGGCCACGCCGGTCACCATCGGCTCCTGGGTTTCGGCCTCTACTCGTTTTTTGCTGCTGAAGCGAGGCTTTATCAGTAATACCCGGGTCAGCGCGATTGAAGAGGAAGTGCTGAACGGCGAGGCGGTGGTGAAGGTGGAATCCGCCGAAGGCCACCACGCGATGATTAACTTCTGGCGTACGACGATTTCCTGCGTGCTCGGAAGTCTGTTCTGGCTGTGGACCGGCTGGACGTCGGGCAGCGGCGCCATGGTGATGATTGCGGTGGTTACCGCGCTGGCGATGCGCCTGCCTAACCCGCGTATGGTTTCACTCGATTTCCTTTATGGCATGCTGGTGGCGCTACCGCTCGGGGCGTTCTACTTCCTTGTGGTACTGCCGTCCACGCAGCAGAGCATGCTGCTGTTGTGCGTCAGCCTTGCCCTGCTTGGATTCTTCATGGGAATTGAGGTGCAAAAAAGGCGGTTGGGTTCGATGGGGGCGCTGGCCGGGACAATCAATATTATCGTGCTGGATAACCCGATGACTTTCCATTTCAGCAGCTTCCTGGACAGCGCACTGGGGCAGATCGTCGGCTGTTTCCTTGCCATGATGGTGATCCTGTTGATCCGCGATAATTCGAAAGAGCGTACGGGCCGCACGCTGCTGAACCAGTTTGTCTCTGCTGCCGTTTCGGCGCTGACGACCAATAACGCTCGCCGCAAAGAGAACCACCTTCCGGCGCTGTATCAGCAGCTGTTTTTACTGCTCAACATGTTCCCTGGCGACATAGATCGTTATCGCCTGGCGCTGACTCTGATCATCGCGCATCAACGTCTGCGGGATGCGCCTATCCCGGTGAACGACGATCTCTCTGCCTTCCACCGGCAGCTGCGTAAAACGGCTGATAAGGTGATTTCAGCCAGCAGCGATGATAAGCGAGAACGCTATTACGCAAGGCTTTTAGGCGAGCTTGAAATCTATCAAGAGAAGCTTCGCCTGTGGGAAGCGCCGCTGCAGGTCACCGAGCCGGTGAAGCGGCTGGCAGACATTTTACATCGCTACCGGCACACGCTGATTAACGCCTGAGCCCAAACCCTTGCACTTTGAGCCGACGCCTGCGTCGGCTTTTTTCTATCTATACTTAACTGCGGTTACTGGGATGAACACTTAACAACAGGAGAAATTATGACGAATGAATCCCTCCAGCAAAGTGAACTCTTCAAAACCGGATATCTGGTAGATGGCAAGTGGCACTCGCTCGGCGAAACCTTTGATGTACTGAACCCTGCGACGGGAGAAGTGGTGGCGAAAGTGGCGAAGGCGGGCAAGCGCGAAGCCGAAGCCGCGATTGCTTCCGCCAGTAAAGCTTTCCCTGCCTGGCGAGAGAAAACCGCCAAACAGCGTTCTGAAATTCTCTATCGCTGGTTTGAACTCATTCTGAAAAACAAAAGCTGGCTCGCGCGGTTAATGACCCTTGAACAGGGGAAGCCGCTCAAAGAGGCCGAGGGTGAAGTGGATTATGCCGCGAGCTTCATTCAGTGGTTTGCTGAACAGGCCAAACGTGCCAACGGGGAGATCATTCCTCCGGTTAAGCCCGGCTCCCGTATTCTGGCCACGCGTGAACCTGTCGGCGTTGTGGCGGCGATCACGCCGTGGAATTTCCCGATGGCGATGCTGACCCGCAAGCTCGGGCCCGCTCTGGCCGCTGGCTGTACCGGCGTGATAAAACCCGCCAATAACACACCGCTATCCGCCTTTGCGCTGCTGGAACTGGCAACGCAGGCAGGCGTGCCGGACGGCGTACTTAACGCCGTAGCAGGGAACACGCAGGAAATCAGCGACGCCATTATGGCCAGCCATCAGGTGCGCAAAATTTCCTTCACTGGTTCCACGGCGGTGGGTAAAACGCTGATGCGTAACGCCGCAGAAACAATGAAGAAAGTGTCGATGGAACTGGGGGGTAATGCGCCTTATATCGTGTTTGATGATGCGGATATCGACGCGGCGGTCAAAGGTGCCATTGCTAATAAATTCCGTAATGCGGGTCAGGTGTGTGTCAGCGTTAACCGGTTCTTTATCCAGCAGGGCGTGTACGACAGCTTTGTGAACAAGCTTGCCGAAGAGGTCAAAAAGCTGAAGGTAGGCAACGGACTGGAAGAAGGGGTGATTGTCGGGCCTCTGATTGAGCAGTCTGCTGTCGATAAAGTGCGTGAGCATGTGGAGGACGCGCTGGCGAAAGGCGGGAAAGCGCTTGTCGGGGGTAAACCTCACCAGCTAGGTGGTAACTTCTGGCAGCCTACGGTCATCATAGATGCTAATGACGAGATGAAGCTGGCCAGGGAAGAGACGTTTGGCCCGCTGGCGGCCTGCTTCAGTTTTAAAACAGAAGAGGAAGTTATCGAGCGTGCGAACGGTACGCCATTTGGGCTGGCGGCCTATTTCTATACCCAGAATTTACAGCGCGTTTTCCGCGTCTCGCAGGCTCTGGAAAGCGGCATGGTCGGGATCAATGAATGCGCTGTCTCTACGGAGCTGGGACCCTTCGGCGGGGTGAAAGAGTCCGGGTTAGGGCGTGAAGGCTCCGTGCTGGGGTTGGATGAGTTCCTGGAAGTGAAAACGCTACATATCGGCGGGCTTTAGCTCAGCGCTTGCTTAAAAGAGTCAGGACGGCAGCGATGAAAAAATTTATTTTTGATTTTAACCACATCGACGACAACCTGGCTTTCTATCGCCAGTTTGCGGAGCAACTCGCGCTACGTAAAGAGCAGGTTCACGATCTGGATAGCCTGTGGGATGTGGTCACGGCGTCAATGTTACCACTGCCGGTGGAGATCGAGTTTGCACACTTACCGGAGAGCAAGCGGCGCAGATTCGGCGCACTCATCCTGCTGTTTGACGAGGCTGAAGAGGAGCTGGAGGGCCAGCTTCGCTTTAATATCCACGGCTAACATATCATCCGCAGCCATAAAAAAGCCCCCGGCGAGCGGGGGCAAAGTCGTAGGACAAGTACGACGAGGGTTTATTTGTACAGCTCTGCGGTCGCGTGCCAGTTATCACCGCTACGGGCTTCGGTAATGCGGTAAGCAGAGGCACCTTGTTCTGTCGCTTTCTGGGACAATTCCTGACGCATATCCATTGGCGCGCTGCCTACCTGGCTTACAGAAATGGAACCCATGGATTGCAGGCCTTGAGCTTGTTCGCTGTTGATCTGGTGTGCGGCAGCGTTAGCGCCTAAAGAGATAACGGACAACAGGCTCAGTGCGGCGATAGTTAATTTGGTTTTCATAGTCTTTACTCCTAAAGGTTTAACGTGGCGGCCGGAAGGGCTTACTGGCATTTATTCTACTTAGGGCCGCCGAGGCATAACGTTTCTAACGACATCTATTCAACTGGCTTATGGCTAAGAACGATTATTTGTACAGTTCTGCCGTTGCATGCCAGTGTCCGCCGGTGCGGGCTTCGATAACGCGGTAAGCGGAAGCACCGTTTTGTTCAGCTTTCTGGTTCAGCATTTCGTGCATATCCATCGGAGAACTGCCGATGTCATCGACGGAAACGGTTCCCAGTGACTGGCGGTCTTGCGCCTGCTGAGCGTTGATAGAATCAGCGGCGAAAACGCCGAATGACAGAGCGGAGAGCAGGCTTGCGGTAACTAAAGTGGCTTTCATGTTCATGGTTTTTTTCCTCGTCGTATTCTTTTGGTTGGGTCATCGTTCTGTGACCCTCATCACGAAATTAAGTATACACTAGTTACGGGAAAAATTAATACCCTGCTAATTGTTGCCTATGCAACTTTAAATTAATGGAACGATTTTTTATTACTATGAGTTATAAAAAAGACGTTTTTATCACGCCATTTTTGTTAAATATAAGTAAAATCATATATATGGGTGAATTTAACTATTTGTGCGGTGGTGCGCAGAACAATGCCCTATGGAATGCTATTGAAGCAATTCCATACGCTGGATTGAGGTTTGTTTACGGAAGATTACCGAGTGCGGGGCCCGCCGTGTCATGGCGGCGGGCAGAGAAGAGGGGGGGAGATTACAGCTCTTGCTCGAACAGTACCAGAATGGCTTCGTACAGCTCTTTCACCGTGAAGTTGTTGGCCGGCGTGGTGAAAATGGTGTCATCCCCGGCAATGGTGCCAAGAATACCTTCCGATTTCCCCAGTGAATCCAGCAGGCGGGCAATGAGCTGCGCGGCGCCGGGACTGGTATGAATCACCACGACGGCGTCGTTATAGTCGATATCCAGCACCAGGTTTTTTAGCGGGCTGGAGGTCGTCGGGACGCCCAGCTCGGCAGGAAGGCAGTAGACCATTTCCATCTTTGCATTACGCGTTCTCACCGCGCCGAATTTGGTCAGCATGCGGGAAACTTTGGATTGGTTGATGTTTTCGAAGCCGTCGTTTTGTAACGCCTGAACTATCTCGCCCTGTGAGCTGAATTTCTCTTCTTTAAGTAATGCTTTGAAAGCCTTTACTAATTCTTCTTGTTTTGAGGAGTTACGCATAAATAACCTATCCTGGGTAAAAGAGATAACATTATTATGCATTTAAATGAATTTTTATGCAAATTGTTCATCTTCCTTCAGATGCCTGATTATACGGCGACCTGAATAAGGTGGGAGAATCATCCGGCGGAGAACAGCCTGAAATAATGTTATGAAAGCGGGCGATTTTATCAAATTTCGTTATCGGCGAACATGCCTGTGTCACGACTCGCAAATAAGCCTCAAAGTAAATTAAATGTTATCAAAATGATGTTGTTTTGGTGTGCGCGGAGGGGTAATGTAACCGCCGTTGATGTAACCACATCAGGTCGTGACCGGGCGCTATGGCGTCGTTCCTCCCGGCGAGTAAATGCAGCAGCAACGCGGTCGGTGATTGCTTTATATCGCAATCTGGCGGCGGGAAGATTGTAATTATCTCCTCTCTGGATTATGGTCGCCACCGCATGGAGTTACGGCACGATTTTGCTAACCATAATAAGGAGTTTAGGATGAAAGTTGCAGTCCTCGGCGCAGCTGGCGGTATCGGCCAGGCGCTTGCCCTTCTACTTAAGACCCAACTGCCTTCAGGCTCAGAACTCTCTCTGTATGACATTGCGCCAGTAACCCCTGGGGTTGCGGTGGATCTGAGTCATATCCCGACTGACGTGAAAATCAAAGGTTTCTCCGGCGAAGATGCTACCCCTGCGCTGGTGGGTGCAGATGTGGTGCTGATCTCCGCGGGTGTTGCACGTAAACCAGGTATGGATCGTTCCGACCTGTTCAACGTGAACGCGGGCATCGTGAAAAACCTGATCGAGCAAGTGGCGAAAACTGCCCCTAAAGCCTGCATCGGTATTATTACCAACCCGGTAAACACCACCGTGGCGATTGCCGCAGAAGTGCTGAAAAAAGCGGGTGTCTACGATAAGAACAAACTGTTCGGCGTTACAACGCTGGATATCATCCGCTCCAATACCTTTGTTGCCGAGCTGAAAGGCAAACAGCCTACAGATATCGAAGTACCGGTTATTGGCGGCCACTCTGGCGTGACCATTCTGCCGCTGCTGTCCCAGATCCCAGGCGTCAGCTTCACAGAACAAGAAGTGGCTGACCTGACCAAACGTATCCAGAACGCGGGTACCGAAGTGGTTGAAGCGAAAGCCGGCGGTGGGTCTGCAACGCTGTCTATGGGCCAGGCCGCAGCTCGCTTTGGTCTGTCTTTGGTTCGCGCTCTGCAGGGCGAGAGCAATGTTGTTGAATGCGCTTACGTTGAAGGCGACGGCGAGCATGCACGTTTCTTCTCTCAGCCACTGCTGCTGGGTAAAAACGGTATCGTTGAGCGTAAGGCTATTGGCACCCTCAGCGCGTTTGAGAAAAACGCGATGGAAGGCATGCTGGATACCCTGAAGAAAGATATTCAGCTGGGCGAAGAATTCGTTAAGTAATCGACGGCTGGATAAAAAAAACCGGAACTCAGGTTCCGGTTTTTTTATGTCTATCGTTTAGCTCCCGGCGGGGTATTCCTGAACGGTGACCTGCAGCGTAAGTTTCTTATCTTCACGCATGACTTCTACCGGAATCACTGAGCCTGGACGAATTTCCGCCACCTGGTCCATCGTTTCCAGCGCGGAGACGGCCGGTTTGTGGTTCACCGAGATAATCACGTCATTCACTTGAATACCTGCCTGGGCCGCCGGGCCGTCAGGGGATACCGCATTAACAATGATGCCTTGTAGCTGATCGATGCCGGTGGATGGGCCATGCAGCGGGGTGATTTCCCTGCCGCCAATACCGATGTAACCACGAATCACCCGGCCATCGCGGATCAGCTTATCCATTATCTTGGTCGCTAACTGGGTCGGTATCGCAAAGCCAATCCCTTCCGGCGTCTCGCCGTCATTGCTCTTATCAAACGACAGGGTGTTGATGCCCATCAGTTCCCCGAGCGAGTTCACCAGCGCTCCTCCGGAGTTGCCGCGGTTAATCGAGGCGTCAGTTTGCAGGAACGACTGTCTACCCGAGGGGCTCAGGCCGATGCGGCCGGTAGCGCTGATAATACCCTGAGTCACCGTCTGCCCGAGGTTGTAGGGGTTACCAATGGCCATCACCACATCGCCAATATGCGGCTGGCGCTTGCCGTTAATAGGAATGATCGGCAGGTTGGTGGCGTTGATTTTCAGCACCGCGAGGTCGGTCAGGCTATCGGAACCAATAAGCAATGCTTCAAACACTCGCCCGTCCTGGAGCGCGACGATGATCTGCTCGGCATCGTTGATAACGTGCTTGTTAGTAATAATGTAGCCACGCCCATCCATGATAACGCCGGAGCCGAGCGTCTTGATTTGAAGCTGGTTTTGGCCGTTATTGCCGACGCTGCGGTTGTACACGTTCACCACCGCAGGGGCAGCGCGGCGCACCGCCGGATTAAAGCTCATCGGCGTTTCGTCTGCGCTGTCATATTGCGCAGGCGCAAGCGGACCAATGGCTTTGCGTAATGACGGCATCGCGAGCAGCAGCAGCCCCGCAACAATCAGCCCAATGACCACCGAACGTAAGATCTTTAGAAACATGAGTTTGAGTTAATGAGTGAGATATCGACCGCAGAATAGCATGAGTTGAACGGACATCGTACAGACGATGTCCGTTTCTCTGCTTCCGTTAACGCAACAGTAAATAGAGGCTCTGTTCGCCGCGAACAATATGCAGCGCAATGACAGCGGGTTTGGCTTCAAGCACTTTACGCATTTCGGCGATGGTATGGATACGCTCGCGGTTAATGCCGACGATGACATCGTCTTTGTGCAGCCCAACCTGAGCCGCAGGCGTGCCTTTATCCACGTTATCCAGACGAATGCCCTTGCCACCGTCTTTTAGCTGCCCATCGCTGAGCGTGGCCCCTTGCAGCGCTGGCAGGATCATTTCAGCGCTGGCGGAAGAGGCTGTGCTCTTGTCCAGCGTCACGCTAACTTCCAGCGGTTTACCGTCGCGCAGCAGGCCCAGTTTCACCACGGTACCTGGCTCGGTTGTGGCGATTTTCGCTCGTAGCTCGGCGAAACTGCTCAGCGGGTTGCCGTTCAGGCTGGTGATGATATCCCCGGCTTTAATGCCCGCTTTTGCCGACCCGGATTGAGGCAGGACTTCACTGACAAACGCGCCGCGCTGGGTGGAAAGATTAAACGCTTTGGCGATGTCGGCGTTCATCTCCATGCCTTTAATGCCCAGCAGGCCCCGTTTGATTTCACCAAACTCCATCAACTGTTTGGCCAGGGTTTGGGCCATATTGCTCGGGATGGCGAAACCAATCCCTACGCTGCCGCCGCTTGGGGCAAGAATAGCGGTGTTAATGCCAATCAGTTCACCGTTCAGATTCAGCAGCGCGCCGCCGGAGTTCCCGCGGTTGATTGAGGCGTCGGTCTGAATAAAGTTCTCCAGGCCTTCAAGGTTAAGCCCGCTGCGGCCCAGCGCGGAAACGATGCCGGAGGTCGCGGTTTGTCCCAGGCCAAAGGGGTTACCCACCGCAACGGCAAAATCACCCACTTTGAGCTTGTCAGAGTCGGCAACTTTGATTTCGGTAAGTCCGGTCGCGTTTTGTAACTGAAGTAGCGCGATATCGCTTTGATCGTCCCCGCCAATCAGTTTGGCATCAAATTCACGCCCGTCATTCAGCTGCACGCTAATTTTTTGTGCCTGATTGATGACATGGTTATTGGTCAGGACATAGCCTTTGGCGGCATTGATGATGACCCCGGAACCTAAGCCTTCGAACTGCTGTGGCGTGTCGGACGGGGCGTCATCCCCGTAGAATTTCTTGAACTCTTCCGGCACTTTCTGGCTGGAAGCTGAGGCGGTGCCTTCAACCTGCACGCTGACAACCGCCGGCAATACTTTTTCCAGCATCGGCGCAAGGCTTGGCAAAGCCGGCTGGCCAGGAACCTGGGAAGGCAGTGACGCGCTTGCCAGAGGGGATACGCCGAGCGTCAGACCGACGCTTAACGCTAATGCACTCAACAGCCGTGTTTGTTTCTTCATTGGATGCTGGCTCTCGTCACCTGGAAAAAGGAATGCCCACTCACGCAATTGATGTTATTGAAATACCAGTCGACTCACAATGGCGTAATAAGAAAGCACAAGACAATTAAATGATAGCTGGGTCAGGAAAGGATGGGGCACTTGAACTGTGCCCCGGAAAAGCTAAGACGGGGATTAATCGCGTTTTGCACCGGCGCGAAGCAGGCCGGAAGCACCGTCTGAATAATCACGCGGCATCTGAACCGGCGCTTGATCGTTACCGGCTTCGGATTCGGCAAGGCGGTTACGGAACGGATTGGCTTCCGCGGTCATTTCCGGCAGCAGGCTGCTGGAGCTTTTTGCCATGTGCTGATAAAGCTGACGATAATCGTGCGCCATGTTGTCCAGCAGCTCGGCGCTGCGGGCAAAATGGCTGACTAACTCTTCGCGGTACTCTTCAAGCTCCGCTTTGTTCTTTTCCAGCTCATACTGCAGAGCTTGCTGCTGGCGCAGCTTAGGGTTGCCGAAACGCATGGCTACGGCGCCGATAATAAGGCCCACCACTAACCCAATAAGCGCATATTCCCAAGTCATGAACTTCTCCCGTTATCTTGTGATTCCGTAGGGTAATGTAGCCACTATAACCGTTAACCGAAGAGAAGTGGAATCCTGACGCAGCATCGCTTAGGGTAGAACGGCCTTTTTTTCGACAACCTGCTCGAAAATGGCAGTGAACGGCTATCCGATTATAAAGGGAAGATAATAATACCATGCAAAATCTCTCTCCTGCATCGCGCTACCAGCAGGCCCTGGCAGAAGGCAGCTTCCAACCTGATGAAGTACAGCGTGAAGCGATTATGCGCCTCGACGCTATCTGGCAAGCATTGTCGACTGCACCCACGCCTGTACCTTCCGGTGGGCTACTGACTAAGTTTGGCAAACTGTTCGGTAAAAAAGAGACTCAGGCCGGGCAGGAGCCCGCTCGAGGTTTATATATGTGGGGAGGCGTGGGTCGCGGTAAAACCTGGCTGATGGATATGTTTTTTCATAGCCTGCCGGGAGAGCGCAAGCTTCGGCTGCACTTCCATCGCTTTATGCTTAGGGTACATGAGGAACTGGCGCAGCAGCAGGGGCACACCGATCCGCTGGAAATCATTGCCGACGGTTTTAAAGCTCAGGCGGACGTGCTGTGCTTTGATGAATTTTTTGTCTCCGACATCACCGATGCGATGCTGCTGGGTACATTAATGAAAGCGCTTTTTGCGCGCGGTATCACGCTGGTAGCAACGTCGAATATCCCGCCGGATGATTTGTATCGTAATGGGTTACAGCGCGCACGGTTCTTGCCGGCTATAGAAGCGATTAAACGCTATTGCGATGTGATGAACGTCGATGCCGGAATTGACTATCGTCTGAGAACATTGACCCAAGCACACCTTTGGCTTTCGCCGCTTAACGATGCGTCTGCTCAGCAGATGGAGAAGCTTTATACGGCGCTTGCGGGCGCTAAACGTGAAGGCGGCCCGGTGCTGGAGATTAATCATCGCCCTTTGGCGACGCTCGGCATGGCTAATCAGACGCTGGCGGTCGATTTTACCACGCTGTGCGTGGACGCCCGCAGCCAGCATGATTACATCGCGCTTTCTCGTCAGTTTCATACCGTCATGCTGTTTAATGTACAGGTGATGACCACGTTGATGGAGAGCGAGGCTCGCCGTTTTATCGCGCTGGTGGACGAATTCTACGAGCGCCACGTGAAGTTGGTGGTGTCCGCAGAGGCTGAGCTATTTACTATTTATCAAGGGGAAAGGCTTAAGTTTGAATTCCAGCGCTGCCTTTCCAGGCTGCAGGAAATGCAAAGTGAAGAGTATTTACGTCGCCCTCATCTGCCTTGACGATGAATATGTGATATCAACGACAAATTGTGGTCGATCTTTGAGGTCGACTTCTCTATAATCTTGCGACCCCACGTTACAACCAAAGTTTTTTTCCCAAAACTTTTGTCGTGCCGGCATAGGCTATTCGAAGGGGTAGGTTTGCTGGACAATGTCGCGTGAACCTCAACTGATTTTAAACGTTTGGGTGTTCACCAACGTGTAACTATATATTGGGTAAGCTTTTAATGAAAACTTTTACAGCTAAACCAGAAACTGTACAGCGCGACTGGTATGTTGTTGATGCTGAAGGTAAGACCTTAGGTCGTCTGGCTACTGAACTGGCTCGCCGTCTGCGCGGTAAGCACAAAGCGGAATACACTCCGCACGTTGATACTGGTGATTACATCATCGTTCTGAACGCTGACAAAGTTGCTGTAACCGGCAACAAGCGTACTGACAAAGTGTACTACCATCACACCGGCCACATCGGTGGTATCAAACAAGCGACCTTTGAAGAGATGATTGCCCGCCGTCCTGAGCGTGTGATTGAAATCGCGGTTAAAGGCATGCTGCCAAAGGGCCCGCTGGGTCGTGCAATGTTCCGTAAACTGAAAGTTTACGCGGGCACCGAGCACAACCACGCGGCACAGCAACCGCAAGTTCTGGACATTTAATCGGGATTATAGGCAATGGCTGAAAATCAATACTACGGCACTGGTCGCCGCAAAAGTTCCGCAGCTCGCGTGTTTATCAAACCGGGCAACGGCAAAATCGTTATCAACCAACGTTCTCTGGAACAGTACTTCGGTCGTGAAACTGCCCGCATGGTAGTTCGTCAGCCGCTGGAACTGGTCGACATGGTTGAGAAACTGGATCTGTACATCACCGTTAAAGGTGGTGGTATCTCTGGTCAGGCTGGTGCGATCCGTCACGGTATCACCCGCGCTCTGATGGAGTATGATGAGTCCCTGCGTTCCGAGCTGCGTAAAGCTGGCTTCGTTACCCGTGATGCTCGTCAGGTTGAACGTAAGAAAGTCGGTCTGCGTAAAGCACGTCGTCGTCCTCAGTTCTCCAAACGTTAATTGTTCTCTGCTTACGCAGAAAGGCAATTGGCAAAAACCCGGTCTTCGCACCGGGTTTTTTTATGCCCGTAATTTATATTATTGCTTCTAACACTTTGAAATAAATTGCCTTTCAGGCAAATTCAATATACGACCACCACAAAACCAGTAAAATCTGGTAAACTATCATCCAATTTTCTGCCCAAATGTCGGCATCCGGTTGTTTTCGCCCCTTAAAGGGCGTCAGCGATGTTTTGGCGAAGCATTGGGTAATAAACGGTCAGGTTAGTCGCCGCTTGCGGCTATTAGCAGTAATTTTCTGGATAAACTTGGAGGTTTTCATGGCTGTCGCTGCCAACAAACGTTCGGTGATGACGCTGTTTTCCGGTCCTACTGACATCTACAGCCACCAGGTACGTATCGTCCTGGCTGAGAAAGGTGTTAGCGTTGAAATTGAGCATGTGGAAACGGATAACCTGCCTCAGGATCTGATTGACCTCAACCCCAATCACAGCGTACCGACCCTGGTTGACCGCGAGCTGACGCTGTGGGAATCCCGCATCATCATGGAATACCTTGATGAGCGTTTCCCGCACCCACCTTTGATGCCGGTTTACCCGGTTGCGCGTGGTGAAAGCCGTCTGTACATGCACCGCATTGAGAAAGACTGGTACACCCTGATGAACGTGGTGATGAACGGCTCCGCGCAGGAAGCGGAAGCAGCACGTAAGCAGCTGCGTGAAGAGCTGTTAAGCATTGCCCCGGTATTTACCCAGAAGCCTTTCTTCCTGAGCGATGAGTTCAGCCTGGTAGACTGCTACCTGGCTCCGCTGCTGTGGCGCTTGCCGCAGATGGGCATTGAGCTGACAGGTGCGGGTTCCAAAGAGATGAAAGGGTATATGACCCGCGTCTTCGAGCGTGACTCCTTCCTCGCCTCTTTGACCGAACCTGAGCGCGAAATGCGTCTGCAGACCCGAGGCTAAGTGATGGATATGTCGCAGCTGTCGCCGCGCCGTCCTTACCTGCTGCGGGCTTTTTATGAGTGGCTGCTGGATAACCAGCTCACGCCGCATCTGGTGGTCGATATCACGCTGCCGGGCGTACAGGTTCCGATGGAGTATGCGCGTGACGGGCAAATTGTGCTGAACATCGCGCCGCGCGCCGTGGGCAATCTGGAGTTGGCCAATGACGAAGTGCGCTTTAACGCGCGTTTCGGCGGCGTACCTCGCCAGGTGAACGTGCCTATGGCCGCCGTTCTGGCTATCTATGCGCGTGAAAATGGCGCGGGTACGATGTTTGAGCCAGAAGCGGGCTATGATGAAGACGCCGAAAGCCACAATGATGACCAGCCAGTCGTCGGTGAGCCTGAAACAGTGATGCAGGTTATTGACGGCGATCGCCCGGATCACGGCGATGACGACAATAACCCTGATGACGATCCGCCGCCGCCGCCGCGTGGTGGTCGCCCCGCACTGCGCGTGGTGAAATAACAAAAAGCCAGTCGAAAGACTGGCTTTTTTTATGGCGTGATGGCGGCTAAATCTGGCGACCGAAGCCGCCAGGTTTTAACGTTTACACCTCGAGGAAGTTCAGGATCCCGTCGGCGGCTTTACGCCCTTCAGCAATGGCGGTCACCACCAGATCGGAACCACGAACGGCATCGCCACCGGCGAAGATTTTCGGATTGCTGGTCTGGAAAGCGTTTTCGCTGCCTTCAGGCGCGATGATGCGGCCCTGACTGTCCAGCTCAACGCTGTGTTGCTCCAGCCACGTCATGCTGTGTGGACGGAAGCCAAACGCCATAACGACCGCATCAGCAGCCAGAACATGTTCAGATCCTGCCACGATTTCCGGGCGACGGCGGCCTTGAGCATCTGGTGCGCTTAGTTCGGTACGCGCAACCTTCACGCCACAAACGCGGCCGTTAGCGTTAATTTCAACGCCCAGCGGCTGCAGGTTGAACTGAAACTCCACGCCTTCTTCACGCGCGTTTTTCACTTCGCGTTTGGAGCCCGGCATGTTCTCTTCATCACGGCGGTAGGCACAAATTACGTGGCTTGCGCCCTGGCGAATAGACGTGCGCACACAGTCCATCGCGGTGTCACCGCCGCCAAGCACAACGACGCGTTTGCCTTCCATGCTGATGTACGGCTCTTCAACCGTTTCAGCAAAGCCCATAATCTGCTTAGTGTTAGCGATGAGGAACGGCAGGGCGTCATAAACGCCAGGCGCGTCTTCATTCTCTAAACCACCACGCATTGACTGATAGGTGCCGACGCCCAGGAACACGGAGTCGTATTCACCGAGCAGCTCGTCCATCTGTACGTCGCGGCCCACTTCGGTATTGAGTTTGAATTCAATCCCCATCCCGCTGAAGATTTCGCGACGCTTGGTCATCACCTCTTTTTCCAGCTTGAATGCCGGAATACCGAAGGTCAGCAGGCCGCCGATTTCTGGATGCCTGTCATAAACCACGGCCTTCACGCCGTTACGCGCCAGGACGTCCGCACAGGCAAGCCCGGCAGGGCCTGCACCGATGATAGCCACGCGCTTACCGGTTTGCTTCACGCCGGTCAGATCCGGTTTCCAGCCCATCTCAATCGCTTTATCGTTGATATAGCGCTCGATATTGCCGATGGTCACTGCGCCGAACTCGTCGTTCAGCGTACAGGAACCTTCGCAAAGGCGGTCCTGCGGACAGACGCGGCCGCACACTTCCGGCAGGCTGTTGGTCTGGTGAGACAGCTCGGCTGCCTCAATGATGCGCCCCTCATTGGCCAGTTTCAGCCAGTTTGGAATGTAGTTATGAACCGGGCACTTCCACTCGCAGTACGGGTTGCCGCAGGAGAGGCAGCGGTCGGCCTGCGCCTTGGCCTGCCCCTCAGAGAACGGCTCGTAAATTTCCACAAATTCAATTTTGCGGATCTTCAGCGGTTTCTTCGGCGGATCAACGCGCTGCAAGTCGATAAATTGATAAACGTTTTGACTCATCGTGACCTCTTACTGCGCCTGCACCCGCAGCTCGGCTGCGGAACGACTGCGGTGACCCAACAATGCTTTAACATCACTGGACTTCGGTTTAACCAGGGTGAATTTCGAGGCGAATGCCGGCCAGTTAGCCAGAATCTCTTCACCGCGCTGGGAGCCGGTCAGCTGAACGTGTTCGGTTATCATGCCGCGCAGATGCTCTTCATGAATCGCCAGCTCTTCCACATTCAGTAATTCAACCAGTTCCGGGTTCACGCGTTTGCGGAATTCACCGTCTTCGTCCAGCACGTAGGCGAATCCGCCCGTCATGCCGGCCCCGAAGTTAACCCCGGTTTTGCCAAGAATACAGACGATACCGCCGGTCATGTACTCACAGCCGTTATCGCCAATGCCTTCAACCACGGTGATGGCACCGGAGTTACGCACCGCGAAACGCTCACCTGCGCGGCCTGCGGCATACATCTTCCCGCCGGTAGCGCCATACAGGCAGGTGTTGCCGATAATGGTCGCTTCGTGGCTGCGGAAGGCTGAGCCGACCGGAGGGCGCAGAGAAATCAGGCCGCCCGCCATGCCTTTGCCTACATAGTCGTTGGCGTCGCCGGTCAGGTACAGCTCTACGCCGCCTGCGTTCCAGACGCCGAAGCTCTGGCCCGCGGTGCCGCTAAAGTGCGCTTTGATTGGGTCAGACGCCAGGCCTTGATCGCCGTGCTGCTGGGCAATGTAGCCCGAGAGCGAAGCTCCAATCGAACGGTCGGTGTTGCGGATATCAAACCAGAATGTTTTGCTCTGTTTGTCGTCCACATACGCCTGCGCCTGGTTCAGCAGCTGCGCGTTAAGGTCGCCCTTATCGAACGGCGGGTTATGCTCGGTGCAGTACACCGCTTTGCCCGGCATCGGTTCAGCCGTTTTCAGCAGGGCAGACAGATCAAGCTTCTGCTGCTTGGCGGTAAACCCGTCCAGCTCTTTCAGCAGGTCGGTACGGCCAATCAAATCAACCAGACGTTTCACGCCCAGTAGCGCCATCAGTTCGCGGGTTTCGCGAGCGATGAACTCAAAGTAGTTGGTCACTTTGAACGGCAGGCCGTGGTAATGGTTTTTACGCAGTTTGTCATCCTGAGTTGCCACGCCGGTTGCGCAGTTGTTCAGGTGGCAAATTCGCAGATATTTACAGCCCAGCGCAACCATTGGCCCGGTACCGAAGCCGAAGCTTTCCGCGCCAAGGATGGCTGCCTTAATGATGTCGAGGCCGGTTTTCAGGCCGCCGTCCACCTGCAGGCGAATCTTATGGCGCAGGCCGTTAGCCACCAGAGCCTGCTGGGTTTCCACCAGGCCAAGCTCCCACGGGCAGCCCGCGTATTTCACGGACGACAGCGGGCTTGCACCGGTGCCGCCGTCGTAGCCGGCAATGGTAATCAGGTCGGCATAGGCTTTGGCTACGCCCGTCGCAATGGTACCCACGCCCGGTTCGGAAACCAGCTTCACGGAGATCATCGCCTTCGGGTTAACCTGTTTCAGGTCGAAAATCAGCTGTGCCAGATCCTCGATAGAGTAGATATCGTGGTGAGGCGGAGGTGAAATCAGCGTCACGCCCGGAACGGAGTAGCGCAGCTTGGCGATGTAAGGTGTGACCTTATCGCCCGGCAGCTGGCCGCCTTCGCCCGGTTTCGCGCCTTGTGCGACTTTAATCTGGATAACGTCGGCGTTGACCAGGTAAGCAGGGGTGACGCCGAAGCGGCCGGAAGCCACCTGCTTGATACGGGACACTTTATTGGTGCCGTAGCGCGCCGGATCTTCGCCGCCTTCGCCGGAGTTAGAGTTCCCGCCGATGCTGTTCATCGCTTCAGCCAGGGATTCGTGTGCTTCCGGGCTCAGGGCACCGATAGACATAGCCGCGGTATCAAAGCGTTTGAACAGCTCGGTCGCTGGCTCAACGTCTTCAATTTTGACGGACTCGTCCTGCGGATTCAGCGCAAGCATATCGCGCAGCGTCGCAACCGGACGCTCGTTAACCAGCTTCGCATACTGCTGATAGTCGCTGTATTCGCCGCTCTGCACCGCTTTTTGCAGCGTTTGTACCACGTCCGGGTTGTAGGCGTGGTATTCCCCACCGTGAACGAACTTCAGCTGGCCGCCCTGATCCAATGGCTTACGCACCAGCCAGGCACGTTTGGACAGGTTCAGAAGGTCCTGCTGGAAGTCGCCAAAGCCTGCCCCGCCGATGCGGCTGACCGCACCCTGGAAGCAAAGCTCGGACACTTCTTTGTGCAGCCCGACGGCTTCGAACAGCTTAGAGCAACGGTAGGAGGCGATAGTCGAGATGCCCATTTTGGACATGATCTTGTACAGCCCTTTATTGATGCCGTTGCGGTAGTTCTGCATCACGGTGCGGTAGTTTTTGTCGATAGCGCCGTTGTCGACCAGCTTCGCCAGGGTTTCATAGGCGAGATACGGATAGATAGCGGTCGCGCCGAAGCCCAGCAGCACGGCGAAGTGGTGCGGGTCGCGGGCGCTGGCGGTTTCAACAATGATGTTGGCGTCACAGCGCAGGCTCTTCTCGACGAGACGAGTCTGGATGGCGCCCACGGCCATCGGGGCCGGCACCGGCAGACGATTTTTAGCAATATTACGGTCGGACAGCACCAGCAAGACAGTGCCGTTGCGCACCATGCGTTCTGCTTCGTCACAGAGCGCCATCACGGTTTCATGCAGCGACTTCTCGGTCACGTCATAGGTGATGTCCAGCGTATCGGCGCGATAGTGTTCTTCTTCCAGCGTGGTGAGCTGCTGGAAATCAGACCACAGCAGAATCGGCGATTTAAAGCTCAGGCGGTGTGCCTGGCCTTCTGCTTCACAGAAGACGTTCATTTCGCGACCAATGCTGGTGGCCAGGGACATAACGTGTGCTTCACGCAGCGGATCGATTGGCGGGTTTGTCACCTGCGCGAACTGCTGGCGGAAGTAGTCATAAATAATGCGAGGCTGGCTGGAAAGCACGGCAAACGGGGTATCATCGCCCATTGAACCTACGGCTTCCTGACCATTTTCGCCCAGAACGCGAATCACTGAATCCAGTTCTTCGCTGCTGTAGTTAAACTGTTTCTGGTAGCTGGCGAGCGTGTCATCGTCCAGCTCCCGCGCGCCCACTTTTTCGTCCGGCAGGTCTTCAAACGGCACCAGGCGGCGAACGTTGTTCTCCATCCACTCTTTATACGGATGGCGGCTTTTCAGCTCGGCATCGGTTTCAGCGGAATGCAGAATACGGCCAATGCGGGTGTCGATAACCATCAGCTCGCCAGGACCAACGCGGCCTTTCTCAACAACTTCGTCCGGCTGGTAGTCCCAGATCCCGACTTCAGAGGCGCAGGTGATGAGCTTGTCTTTGGTGATGACGTAGCGTGCCGGACGCAGGCCGTTACGGTCCAGGTTGCAGGCGGCGAAACGCCCGTCGGACATCACGATACCGGCTGGGCCGTCCCACGGCTCCATGTGCATGGAGTTAAAGTCGAAGAAGGCGCGTAGCTCAGGATCCATGTTCGGGTTGTTCTGCCATGCCGGCGGAACCAGCAGACGCATGGCGCGCACGATATCCATCCCGCCCGCCAGCAGCAGCTCAAGCATGTTATCCATGGAACTGGAGTCGGAGCCGGTTTCGTTCACGAACGGCGCGGCGTCGTGCAGATCGGGGATCAGCGGCGTCTGGAATTTATAGGTACGGGCGCGCGCCCACTGGCGGTTACCGGTGATGGTATTGATCTCACCGTTGTGGGCCAGATAGCGGAACGGCTGAGCCAGCGGCCAGCGCGGCACGGTATTGGTGGAGAAACGCTGGTGGAACAGGCAAATGGCCGATTCCAGGCGAAGGTCCGCCAGGTCCAGGTAGAAGCGCGGCAGGTCAGCCGGCATACACAGACCTTTATAAATATTCACCAGGTTAGACAGACTGCAGATATAGAAGTCTTTATCTTCCTGGATGCGTTTTTCGATACGGCGACGGGCGATAAACAGGCGGCGTTCCATATCACGAGGACGCCAGCCCGCCGGGGCGTTAACGAAAATTTGTTCAATACGTGGCAGAGAGGAGAGGGCGATTTCACCGAGCACGTCTTTGTTCAGCGGCACTTCACGCCAGCCAACAATAGACAGAGTTTCGTTTTGCAGCTCTTCTTCAACAATGCGGCGGCTGGCGCGAGCAAGCGCGTCATCCTGGCTTAAGAAAATCATGCCAACGGCATAGTTCTTGGCCAAACGCCAATTGCGTTCTTCTGCAACAATGCGGAAGAAACGATCTGGTTTTTGCAGCAGCAGGCCACAACCGTCGCCGGTTTTACCGTCGGCCAGGATGGCCCCACGGTGCTGCATACGGGCTAGCGCGTGAATAGCGGTACGCACTACCTTGTGGCTAGGTTCGCCTTCTATGTGGGCGATCAGGCCGAAACCACAGTTATCCTTCTCAAGGGATTTATCGTACAACATATCAGTGAACCTCCCCAGGCTCTACGTTACTCCCAACCGTTTGCGCGTGGACGCAGCAAGGGCATGGCGACGGGGTTTGCGCATCATACGCTTGCCTCGCGTGTCGCCCTCTTAATGTCCAACGCATCCGGTGTCACAAGTGTTGAGGACTTGCTTTAGAGGGAATCTCAATTACTGCATAAATATGATGGGCACAGAACCCATCCAGAAAGCTTCCAGCGGATTTCCAACTTATCGGGAAAGAGCACACAGGTCAAATGGCATTCTTATTTATACAGAATTGTACTAAGAGTGGTTTAACAGCATGAATATAATGGGGTTTTAAGCTTTTTTTCCTGTAGTGACGGCACGGCGAGTGCCGAGCGTTATGTGATCGTCCTCACTATCCGAAAGCCTCTGAAACTCCAGACCATGCTGGCATGAGTAGTATTGCCAGCATGATATGCTGCTTAACCCCCAAGGAGTGCAGCATGACACTGTTTTTCACCGCTCGTCATATTCTTTAAATAAAGGGCAGCATCATAAGGAAAAGTAATCAAGCTTGATGTGAATAGAGTTGCACTTATTTTGAGTTTATATGCAATGGATAAGGCTGCGCCGAAGCGATTGATCCAGGTCATCGCCGGTGCGAGAAGAAAATGGCAGGCTAGGCCCCTTTTTCGGGACGGCCCATCAGATTATGCAGTTACAGAAATTAGTCAATATGTTTGGCGGCGATCTCTCTCGTCGCTATGGGCAAAAGGTCCATAAACTTACGCTGCACGGTGGATTCAGTTGCCCAAATCGCGACGGCACTATCGGGCGGGGCGGCTGCACTTTTTGCAACGTAGCCTCTTTTGCTGACGAAGCTCAGCAGCACAATTCCATCGCCGAGCAACTCGCACATCAGGCCAGCCGGGTGAACCGTGCTCAGCGCTATCTGGCCTATTTCCAGGCCTACACCAGCACCTGGGCTGAGGTGCAGGTGTTGCGGTCGATGTACCAACAGGCGGTGAGCCAGACTAGCATCGTGGGGCTGTGTGTCGGTACCCGACCTGACTGCGTGCCCGACAGCGTACTGGATTTGTTAAGCGATTATCATGCACAGGGCTATGAAGTGTGGCTGGAGCTGGGTTTACAGACGGCGAATGACAAGACGTTGCACCGGATCAA
This sequence comes from Cedecea neteri NBRC 105707 = ATCC 33855, assembly GCF_001571265.1. Taxonomy (GTDB): domain Bacteria; phylum Pseudomonadota; class Gammaproteobacteria; order Enterobacterales; family Enterobacteriaceae; genus Cedecea; species Cedecea neteri. The sequence goes on from NZ_BCTL01000025.1 coordinate 50,371, forward strand.
CCGTGGGCATGATTTTGCCTGCTATCAGGAGACAACCCGCCGGGCTCGAGCGAGAGGTTTAAAGGTTTGCAGCCATCTGATTGTCGGTTTGCCCGGTGAAGGTCAGCAGCAATGCATGGACACGCTGGAAAAAGTGGTTGAAACCGGCGTGGATGGCCTGAAGCTGCATCCTCTGCATATTGTTGAAGGCAGTATTATGGCCAAAAGCTGGCGAGCAGGTCGCCTGGAGGGCATTGCGCTGGATGAGTACGTCGTCACTGCGGGAGAAATGATTCGCCATACGCCGCTTGATGTGGTGTTCCATCGTATTTCGGCTAACGCCAGGCGCCCCACGCTGCTGGCCCCTTTGTGGTGTGAAAATCGCTGGGCCGCGATGGTGGATATCGACAGGTATTTGCTGACGCACGGGACGCAGGGTTCAGCGCTGGGCACGCCGTGGGATCTCTCACTTCTTTCGTAAATCCTGAGCCCGATTCCTTTTTGCGGTATATTTAGCGCATCCACGGCGAAGGAATCGTTCCATGAAGCAAATTCGGTTATTGGCGCAGTATTACGTTGATCTTATGGTGAAGCTGGGGCTGGTTCGCTTTTCCCTGCTGCTGGCCTCAGCGCTGGTTCTACTGGCGATGGTGGTGCAAATGGCCGTCACCATGCTGCTGCGCGGGCAGGTCGAAAGTATCGACGTGGTCCGCTCTATCTTCTTTGGTTTGTTGATTACGCCCTGGGCGGTTTACTTCCTGTCGGTGGTTGTCGAACAGCTTGAGGAGTCCAGGCAACGGCTGTCGAAGCTGGTGGAAAAGCTGGAAGAGATGCGCGAGCGCGATCTTATTCTGAACGTGCAGCTGAAGGACAATATCTCGCAGCTAAACCAGGAAATTGCCGACCGCGTGAAAGCGGAAGCTGAACGCCAGACCATGCTTGAGCAGCTTAAAGTCGAGATGCAGGAGCGTGAAGAGACGCAAATCCGCCTCGAGCAGCAATCCTCCTTCCTGCGTTCTTTCCTTGATGCCTCTCCCGACTTGGTCTTCTACCGCAACGAAGACCGAGAGTTTTCCGGCTGTAACAGGGCGATGGAGCTGTTGACCGGCAAAAGCGAGAAACAGCTGGTGCATCTCAAACCGCAGGACGTGTACACGGCTGAAGCGGCAGAGAAAGTGCTGGAAACGGATGAAAAAGTGTTCCGCCATAACGTTTCTCTGACCTACGAGCAGTGGCTGGATTACCCGGATGGGCGAAAAGCCTGCTTCGAAATCCGTAAAGTGCCTTATTACGACCGCGTTGGTAAACGCCACGGGTTGATGGGGTTTGGCCGCGATATTACCGAGCGTAAACGCTACCAGGATGCGCTGGAGCGCGCGAGCCGGGACAAGACAACCTTCATCTCAACCATCAGCCACGAGCTGCGTACGCCGCTGAACGGCATTGTCGGCCTGAGCCGTATTCTGCTGGATACCGACCTCACCGCCGAACAAACCAATTACCTGAAAACGATCCACGTTTCCGCCATCACGCTTGGCAATATCTTCAACGATATTATTGATATGGATAAGCTTGAGCGCCGCAAAGTGCAGCTCGATAACCAGCCGGTGGATTTCACCAGCTTCCTTGCTGACCTTGAAAACCTTTCTGGCCTGCAGGCTCAGCAAAAAGGATTGTCGTTTGTGATGGATCCTACTCTGCCGCTGCCGCACAAGGTAGTGACGGACGGTACTCGCCTGCGCCAGATCCTCTGGAACCTGATCAGCAATGCCGTGAAGTTCACGCCGAAAGGTGGATTAGTCACGGTGCGCGTTCGCTATGAAGAAGAGAGCTGTCTGCGCTTTGAGGTTCAGGACTCCGGAATTGGTATTCCGGTGGATGAGCAGGACAAAATCTTTGCTATGTACTATCAGGTTAAAGACAGCCACGGTGGCAAGCCTGCGACCGGCACGGGGATTGGGCTGGCAGTTTCTCGCCGTCTGGCGAAAAGCATGGGCGGAGACATTACCGTCACTAGCAGGCCGGGTGAAGGCTCGCTGTTCACGCTGACCGTTCAGGCACCGAGCGTGGCGGAAGAAGTGGAAGATACGCTTGAAGATGACGATATGCCGCTGCCTGCCCTGCATGTGCTTCTGGTGGAGGATATTGAGCTTAATGTCATCGTTGCGCGCTCGGTACTAGAGAAGCTTGGCAACAGCGTTGACGTAGCAATGACCGGGAAAGACGCGCTGGAAATGTTTATGCCGGGCGAATACGACCTGGTGCTGCTGGATATCCAGTTGCCGGATATGACCGGGCTGGATATCTCCCGCGAGCTGAATAAACGCTTTAGCAAAGATGAACTGCCGCCTCTGGTGGCATTAACGGCTAACGTGCTGAAAAACAAGACTGAATATCTTGAGGCCGGGATGGATGATGTGCTGAGTAAGCCGCTCGCCGTGCCGGCCTTGATGTCGATGATCCAAAAATTCTGGGATAACCAGATAACGGACAAGGAGCCTGTGGTGACAAAAGTCGATAGTGAAAAACAGCAAGCGTTACTCGATATTCCGATGCTCGAACAATATATCGAGCTGGTGGGGCCAAAACTCATTACCGATGGCCTGGCGATGTTTGAAAAAATGATGCCGGGTTATTTAGACGTTCTCGATTCCAATATGACCGCGCGAGATAACAAAGGTGTGGTGGAAGAGGGGCATAAAATAAAAGGCGCGGCTGGCTCGGTTGGTTTGCGGCATTTACAGCAGGTTGCCCAGCAAATTCAGTCGCCGGACTTACCGGCCTGGTCTGATAATGTCGGTGAATGGATCGAAGAGCTGAAACAAGAGTGGCAACATGACGTTAGCGTATTAAAAGCGTGGGTTGCGGATGCTGGAAAAAAATGACCCCGGCCAGGCCGGGGTGCGCGAATACTGCGCCAACACCAGGGAAAACAGGGTTGCGCCTTTTTTAGCGTTGAATTATCGAATGGCACAACCAGCAATTCGCGGGCTGTCAGCCATATAAGATAGCAAACCTTAAAATATTTGTTACGTGAATCAGTAAAATATGTGAAGCATAGCGATCAAATTAACGTGACTGATACTGGTTCACCCGGAACAAAAAGGAACTGACGGATGAAAAAAATAGGCGTAGTGCTGAGCGGCTGTGGGGTTTATGACGGAAGTGAGATCCATGAGGCGGTATTAACGCTGCTTGCGATTTCTCGCTCTGGTGCTGAAGCAGTTTGCTTCGCGCCGGATAAACCTCAGTCTGACGTGATCGATCATTTAACCGGTGAACCTGCGACGGAGACTCGTGGTGTGCTGGTGGAAGCTGCGCGCATTACTCGCGGCAATATTCAGCCGTTGCATGAAGCTTTGTCTGAAAACCTTGACGCATTGATTGTGCCGGGCGGTTTTGGCGCGGCTAAAAATCTCAGCACCTTTGCTTCACAGGGTGCTGATTGTGAGGTGGATGCAGATTTACGCCGCCTTGCGCGGGAATGTCACGAACAGGGCAAGCCGCTCGGTTTTATGTGTATTGCTCCGGCGATGTTGCCAAAGATTCTGGATATGCCTTTGCGTCTGACCATCGGTACCGACATTGATACCGCTGAGTTACTGGAAGCTATGGGGGCTGAGCACATCCCTTGCCCGGTGGATGATATCGTGGTGGACGAGGAACAGAAGGTTGTCACCACGCCTGCTTACATGCTGGCGCAAAATATCGCTGAAGCCGCTGCCGGGATCGACAAGCTGGTTGCCCGAGTCCTGGAACTTAGCGCATGAGTAAAGGGCGTTTCGCGCCGTGGCAGTGGGTTAAACGGTGGTTGCTGAAAGTTGTTCTGGCGGTTTTGGCCTTATGGATCATGGGTATACTGGTTTTCCGCTTCCTTCCGGTGCCTTTTTCCGCGGTGATGGTAGAACGGCAGTTCAGCGCCTGGTTTAGCGGCAACTTCGGTTACGTAGCCCATTCTGACTGGGTTTCCATGGATGATATTTCGCCGTGGATGGGGCTGGCGGTGATCGCCTCTGAGGATCAAAAGTTTCCCGAGCACTGGGGCTTTGATACCGATGCCATAGAAAAGGCCCTGGCGCATAACGAGCGTAACGAAAACAGGGTGCGAGGCGCGTCGACGCTTTCCCAGCAAACCGCAAAGAATTTGTTTTTGTGGGATGGACGAAGCTGGCTGCGTAAAGGGCTGGAAGCTGGTCTCACGGTGGGGCTTGAAACCGCGTGGAGCAAGCGACGTATTCTGACGGTGTATCTCAATATTGCCGAATTTGGTGAGGGCGTTTTTGGCGTGGAAGAAGCCTCCCGTCGCTACTTCAACAAGCCGGCCAGCCGCCTGACGCCAGCCGAAGCGGCGCTGCTGGCTGCCGTCCTGCCTAACCCGATTCGTTTTAAAGCCAACGCGCCTTCAGGTTATATTCGCCAGCGTCAGCAGTGGATTTTGCGTCAGATGCGCCAGCTGGGTGGGGAGTCGTTCCTCGAACAACACAATTTAAAATAAGCCATTCGGCTTTATCACTGCCGCACCCGGTGCAATCCCGCTGTCTCCACGACAAGGTAAACGCTATGATGACCTCCTGCCTGAAAGAAGATACCGCCCGGCAAATTGTCCAGCGCACCATGAACATCATCGATCACTCGGTGAATGTGATGAGCGAACAGGGCGTCATTATTGCCTCCGGCGATCCTCGCCGTTTGCACCAGCGTCATGAAGGTGCGGTCCTTGCGCTTACGGAAAACAGGACGGTAATCATCGATGAAGCCTCTGCCCGCCGTCTTAAAGGAGTAAAACCTGGCATTAATCTGCCTATTGTCTTTCGTCAGCAGATTGTGGGCGTGGTCGGTATTTCCGGTGAGCCGGAGAAAGTGCAGGCCTACGCGGAGCTGGTAAAAATGGCCGCCGAGCTGATTCTGGAGCAGGCGGACATGCTCGAACAAAATCAGTGGGAAAAGCGCTATCGGGAGCAACTCGCCGCCCAGATTATTTCCGGGCAGCAAAGTCTGGCGGAACTGCGCCCGATGGCCAGCGGCCTTGGGGTCGATCTTGAACTGCCGCGCGTGGCTTTGATGATTCACTTTTCATCTCAGCAGGCTCTGCGTCAGCGTGAACTGCTGGAACGCCTCAGCAACTACGACAGCCAGGTTCTGGTCACGCCATTCGGTTTTGAACAAATAGCGATGCTGCTGCCGTTGGGTGGAGGGCGAATCGAGGAACGCCAGGCGTTGCTGAAAAAAATGCTGCGTAAGCTTCACTCTCAGCTGCTGGCACATTTTGACGTCACTCTTTCTGTCGGTGGTTTATTCGACGGAAACGATGCCTTAAGGCGTTCCTGGCTTAGCGCGGTGGCGCTGCACGAAATGGCTACACGCCAGAAAATAGAGCAGTCGACGCTGTATTATCAGGACCTTTTATTGCCCGTATTGATTAACGGTCTCGCCGGAAGTTGGCAGGCGGACGAAATGGGACGGGCATGGCAGACGCTCTGCGAGGCTGATCCAAAAGGCGTATTGCGCCGTACGCTTCGCTGCTATTTTGAACAGAATTGTGATCTGTCTCAAACGACGAAATTACTGCATATCCACGTGAATACCTTACGCTATCGGCTGGGCAAAATAGAGTCGATAACAGCATTAAATATTAATAAGTTAGATTCAATTCTTCAGCTGTTTATCGGAATGCAGCTCAGTGACTGATTTGTAGTTATCTACAAAAAATCTTTCTTTCGGCGCTTATTTTCTGGCGTTTCGTCTCAAGCTATTCATCGCCCGCCCAGGGTAATGTCCCGCCGTACCCATTCGATCTCCCTAAAAAAATCAAAACAGGAGTGATACATGACCACGGTTTCGGCTCTGGGCGCCCTGGTGGCGCTGGTTGTCTCTATTGTCCTTATTTTACGCAAGGTTCCGCCTGCCTACGGCATGATTGCTGGCGCGCTGGCGGGCGGTTTGGTCGGCGGCGCAGACTTAGTCCAGACCATTTCATTGATGATTACCGGAGCGCAGGGCATTACCAACGCGGTGCTGCGCATTCTGGGGGCGGGCATACTGGCAGGCGTACTGATTGAATCCGGGGCCGCCAACACGATCGCCGAAACCATTGTCCGTAAGGTGGGTGAGAAAAGGGCGTTGTTCGCTCTGGCGGTGGCCACGATGCTGCTGACTGCCGTCGGCGTATTTATCGATGTCGCTGTGATCACCGTTTCACCTATTGCCCTCGCGATAGCCCATCGGGCGGATATTTCGAAAATGGCTATTTTGCTGGCGATGATTGGCGGTGGTAAGGCCGGCAACGTTATGTCGCCCAATCCCAATACTATCGCGGCGGCTGACGCTTTCCATGTGCCGCTTACCGATTTGATGATGGCTGGCGTGGTACCGGGATTATTTGGCCTGGTGTTGGCCTATTTTCTGGCAAAACGGCTGAAGCATCGAGGCTCGAAGGTGGACATCAATGAGCTGGTTGCGGTGAAAACAGAGAAGGCTTTACCGGCCTTCGGAGCGGCAATAGCGGCCCCGCTGGTGGCTATTTTTCTGCTGGCGCTGCGTCCGATCGCCGGCATCGCCATTGACCCGCTGGTCGCGCTGCCCATCGGCGGCCTGATTGGGACTATAGTGATGGGGCAGTGGCGGCAGACAAACCATTATATGGTGTCGGGGCTGGCTCGAATGTCTCCGGTGGCGATTATGCTAATGGGGACCGGGACGCTGGCCGGGATTATCGCCAACTCCGGGCTGAAGGATGTTTTGATTAGCGGCTTAACGGCCTCCGGCATGCCGTCTTATCTACTGGCACCTTTCTCCGGGGCGCTGATGTCGATGGCTACGGCATCAACGACCGCCGGGACCGCGGTAGCTTCGGCAGTGTTTAGCTCAACGCTTGTCGATATGGGGATTTCTGCTCTTGCCGGTGCGGCAATGATCCATGCCGGGGCGACGGTGCTTGACCATATGCCGCACGGCAGCTTTTTCCATGCCACAGGTGGCAGCGTGAATATGCAGGTTCACGAACGCTTAAAGCTGCTTCCCTATGAAACCGCCGTTGGTTTGGTCATCGCTTTTGTTTCAACCCTGATGTTTGGTGTGTTTAATTTAGCGGGTTAATGAGGTAGCCATGAAAATTATTATTGCCCCCGATTCTTTCAAAGAAAGCCTGAGTGCGATGCAGGTCGCTGAGGCCATTGAGCAAGGTTTTCGGGAGGTTTACCCGAACGCAGAGTATATCAAGCTACCGATGGCCGACGGAGGTGAAGGGACCGTTGAATCAATGGTGGCCGCGACGGAAGGGAAAATCATTCCGGTAACGGTTACTGGCCCGCTGGGGCTGCCTGCCGAAGCTTTTTTTGGGTTAACGGGCGACGGTGAAACAGCCATCATTGAAATGGCGGCCGCTTCAGGGCTGCATCTGGTGCAGCCCGAAAAACGTAACCCGCTGCTGACCGGAACGTTTGGCACCGGGGAACTTATCCTGGCGGCGCTGGATCGCGGTGCACGCAAAATCATTATTGGCATCGGAGGAAGCGCGACCAACGACGGCGGTGCCGGCATGATGCAGGCGCTGGGGGCCAGATTGAGTGATGAGCAAGGTAATGAACTTTGCGCAGGCGGTGCCGCCCTGGCTGAGCTTTCAGAGATTGATGTTAGTCAACTGGATGTCCGCCTGGCGCAGTGCGACATTCTGGTTGCCTGTGATGTCGATAATCCGCTGTGCGGTGAACGCGGTGCGTCAGCGGTATTTGGCCCGCAGAAAGGCGCTACGTCGGAACAGGTTGAGCAGCTTGATGCTGCACTCAGGCATTATGGTGAACAGCTGGAGCGCATCAGCGGTAAGGATGTGATTACCGTTGCAGGTGCTGGCGCCGCAGGCGGTATGGGGGCATCTTTGTTTGGTTTACTTAATGCCCGTCTGCAGCCCGGCGTGGAAATTGTCACTGAAGCTTTGCGGCTCGCCGACGCTATTCAGGGGGCAGACCTGGTTATTACCGGAGAAGGGCGTATAGACAGCCAGACGATCCACGGGAAAACACCGATAGGCGTGGCAAGAGTGGCTAAGCATTTTCATGTGCCGGTTATCGCGTTGGCCGGGGGGATGACGGCTGATTACGATGTCGTGCATCAGCACGGGCTCGACGCCGTGTTTTCGGTGCTTAATCGGGTTCAGACACTGCCGGAGGCGTTGGAAAGGGCGGGAGAGAACATTTGTGTCACGGCGCGTAACGTTGCCGCAGTATGGAAAATAGGGCGCGGCTAGCTCCGCGCGCACAGCGGTTAGTCTTCGTCAAAGCCGGCATTGAACAGAGCAATCACGGCAGCCAGTGCTTGCTCCTCTTCCGGGCCAGTGACTTCTATTTCTATGTGGCCTCCTTTGGCGGAGTCCAGCATCAGGAGGGCAATCACGCTGCTGGCTTCGGCTTCGGTGCCCGCTTCATTTCTCAGCATCACTTCTGCGTCAAAACTTTGTACCAACTCAAACAGTTTCATCGCCGGGCGCGCATGCATGCCCAGCTTGTTGGTGATTTCAACGGTCTGCTTTACGCTCATGTTTTACGTTTTTCCAGCGTGCGGTGACGGGACTGGACGTTCTTACCGCGTGAGCGGAAATAGTCGGCCAGCTGCTCTGCAATATAAACCGAACGGTGTTTACCGCCCGTACAGCCGATAGCCACGGTCAGGTAGCTGCGGTTGTTGGTTTCCAGCATCGGTAACCATAGCTCAAGATAGCTGCGGGTCTGGTAGATAAAATTGTGTACTTCTGTGTGCCTGTCGAGGAAGGCGGCAACCGGGCGGTCGAGGCCTGTCATTGGGCGCAGCTTTGGATCCCAGTGTGGGTTTGGCAGAAAACGCACGTCGAACACATAATCGGCATCAATCGGTATACCGTGCTTAAAGCCGAAAGACTCGAACACCATTGTGAGTTCGCGTTCACGTTTGCCCAGCAGACGAGTACGCAGCATCTCCGCCAGTTCGTGCACCGACATTTCTGAGGTATCGATGATCAGATCTGCTCGGGATTTTAGCGGTTCGAGAAGATCGCTCTCTTCGTCAATCGCACTTTCCAAAGAGAGATTTTTACTGGAGAGCGGATGAAGACGGCGTGTGTCGCTGTAGCGGCGAATCAGCGTATTACGATCGGCATCAAGGAACAGTAACTGCGGAGAAAAAGCGTCCGGCAGGCTGTCCATCGCGTGCTCGAAGATTTCCGGCGACTCCGGCATGTTACGCACGTCGATGCTGACCGCGGCAGAGATTTGCCGATCGGCAAGCGTTTTTGCCAGCTCTGGCAACAGGACAACCGGCAGGTTATCCACGCAGTAGAATCCCATATCTTCCAGTGCGCGCAAGGCTACAGACTTCCCTGAACCTGAGCGGCCGCTGACAATCATCAGCACCATATAATCATTCCCCCGATTTATCTGTCTGAGACATCAAACGCGCCGATTATTCATTTTCGCTGTCGTTATCGACTTCTGATTCAGTAATTATCTGGTAAAGCTCTTCGTCGCTGCTGGCTGAGCGCAGCCTGCGACAAATGGTTTTATCCGCCAGACGCTTGGCCACCAGGGACAGTGTGTGCAGGTGGGTTTTGGTCTGGTCAGCCGGTACCAGTAGCGCAAATAACAGGTCAACCGGCTGATTGTCGATGGCATCAAAAGCGATTGGCGTTTCGAGTTGAATAAAGACGCCTACGGCGCGAAGCGTATCTTCCTCCAGTTTGCCGTGGGGAATCGCAATGCCGTTGCCAATGCCGGTACTGCCCATACGTTCACGGGTCAGGACGGCTTCGAAAACGACCTGTGGCGGAAGACCAAGCTGTTTAGCTGCCAGTTCGCTGATGATTTCCAGCGCGCGTTTTTTACTCTGACAGTGGACGCCACTGCGAGTACATTCCTGGTTAAGGACATTGCTCAGTTGTAGAGCGGAATCGTTGTTCATCATAAGTTCACCTAAGCACTTTTTGTGCAAACGGCCCGCTACTTAAGCAGCGGGCCGGCCATATGCACATCGGATGCCCGGATTATCAGTGTTGTTTTAGTTTATCTTTGTGTTTCGTTAACTGTCGGGCCAATTTATCAATCAGGCCGTCAATCGCCGCATACATGTCCTGGCCTTCGGCGCTGGCATGCAGTTCTCCACCGTTCACATGCAGCGTAGCATCCGCTGTATGGGTGACTTTTTCCACCTTTAATACAATATAGACCTGGTTGATTCTTTCGAAGTACTGCTCCAGTTTGGCAAACTTCGAGTTCAGAAATTCACGCAGTGCCTCAGTGATCTCGACGTTTTGTCCTGTAATGTTGAGCTGCATAGTGTCTTCCTTATCGGTGAAGTCACACCAGCTGTTTACGCTGGTTTGACGGTGGAATGGATAAAGACTCTCGGTACTTCGCAACTGTGCGGCGCGCCACCATGATACCTTGATCCGACAGCATTGAGGTTAACTTACTGTCGCTCAGCGGTTTGGCTGGGTTTTCCGCAGCTATTAACTTCTTCACCAGCGCCCGAATTGCCGTGGAGGAGGCTTCGCCGCCGCCTTCGGTATTGACGTGACTGGAGAAGAAATATTTCAATTCAAAGATGCCGCGTGGGCTATGCAAATACTTCTGGGTGGTCACCCTTGAGATTGTCGATTCGTGCATCTCAACCGCCTGAGCAATATCGGCCAGCACCATCGGCTTCATGTGCTCTTCACCGTGCTCAAAGAAGGCCTGCTGCTGTTCGACAATGCAGCGGCTCACACGCAATAGCGTATCATTGCGGCTTTCCAGGCTTTTAATCAACCATTTCGCTTCCTGCAGGTTACTGCGGATGAACTGCGAATCGCTGTCATTGCGCGTATTGCCGCTCATGGCTGCATATTGCTGGTTGATTTTGAGACGAGGGATGCTGTCCGCGTTGAGTTCTACAACCCAGCGAGCCAGATGTTTGCGCACCAGTACGTCAGGAATCACGTACTCTGGCTCACCCGTTTGGATCGACTGGCCTGGGCGAGGATCGAGAGACTGAATCAGGCACATGGCCTCTTTAAGAGCATCCTCTTTAATGCGCGTGACCCGCATCAAAGTACGGAAGTCGTGATTTGCCAGCAGATCTAAATGATCGCTCACGATAAGCCGGGCTTCCGCCAGCCATGGGGTCTCTTTGGCGTATTGAGAAAGCTGAATCAACAGGCAATCACGTAAGTCCCGCGCAGCAACGCCGACGGGATCAAAACGCTGGATACGTTTGAGGACGGCTTCCACTTCGTCAAGACTCACATCGTCGTGGCCCAGGCTTTCGAGAATGTCTTCCAGAGGAACGGTGAGATATCCGGTTTCATCTACTGCATCGACAATAGACGTCGCAATCGCGACATCCGTATCGGAAAATGGCGTCAGATCGACCTGCCACATCAGGTAGTCCTGTAGTGACTGGGTCGTTTCACCCTGATAGATCGGCAGCTCATCGTCCAGATAGTCAGTTCCCGTTCCTGAAGGGGTACCGGCGGTGTAAATTTCATCCCAGCTGGCATCCAGAGGCAGCTCATCGGGCATCTCTTTCTGCTCGAGGGCTTCACGGGTATCCATTGCTTCGCTCTCAGGCATTTCCTGAGTATCGATCTCATCATGCAGGTCGGTTTGCTCAAGCAATGGATTACTGTCCAGTGCCTGCTGGAGTTCTTGCTGAAGCTCTAACGTTGAGAGCTGTAGCAGACGAATGGCCTGCTGCAGCTGGGGCGTCATAGCAAGTTGTTGGCTAAGCCGTAATTGCAAACCTTGCTTCATGTTCAGAGCAAACTTCCTCAAATAAGTCGTGTAAGACTTCCCACCCTATCAGAGTCTGAACTCTTCGCCCAGATAGACTCGCTTAACTTGCTCGTCTTCAAGGATTTCTTCCGGTGTGCCGTGGGCAATCAGATGCCCCTGACTAACGATATAGGCGCGTTCGCAGACGGCCAGCGTCTCGCGGACGTTATGGTCGGTAATCAATACGCCGAGGCCGCTGTCTCGCAGATGCTCGATGATGCGTTTGATATCAATGACGGAAATAGGATCAACCCCGGCAAAGGGTTCATCCAGCAAAATGAATTTCGGGTTGGCCGCCAGCGCGCGAGCGATTTCAACACGGCGCCGTTCACCGCCGGATAGCGACTGCCCAAGGTTATTGCGCAGGTGCGAGATGTGGAACTCTTCCATCAGTTCGTTAGCGCGATCGTCACGCTGCTCTGACGTCAGGTCATCGCGAATCTGCAGCACCGCCATCAGGTTATCAAACACGCTCAGGCGGCGGAAAATAGACGCTTCCTGCGGCAAATAACCGATGCCGCGACGTGCACGAGCATGCAGTGGCAGCAAGCTAATGTCTTCTTCATCAATAATGATGTTGCCCGCATCACGTGGCACGATACCCACCACCATGTAAAACGTCGTGGTTTTACCGGCGCCGTTTGGCCCGAGTAACCCCACAATTTCACCCGATTTAACGGTCAGGCTGACGTCTTCGACTACGCGGCGGCCTTTGTAGGCTTTGGCCAGGTTTTTCGCAATTAAAGTTGCCATATCGAATCAGTTACTCTTTTTCGGTGCCGGTTGCTGGCCGTTTTTGTTTTGCAACTGAGACGGTACCAGTACTGTGGTCACGCGTTTGCCTTTCTCGCTAAACGCCTGCATTTTCTGCTCTTTCACCAGGTAGGTGATTTTGTCGCCAGTGATGTTGCTGTCCAACTGCTCAAGGTAAGCGTTGCCGGTCAGTACAACGAAGTCTTTAGCCAATTCATAATGCATGGTGGACGCGTGGCCTTGTACCGGCTTACCGCTGTCCTGCATTTGATAGAAAGTAGCAGGGTTACCGAAGCCATCAATCACCTCTTTGCCTTGTTCACCACCTGGGCGGGTAACAACGACTTTATCGGCGTTAATTTTGATAGTGCCCTGGGTCACGACGACATTACCGGTGAAGGTGACAACGTTGCCCTGCATATCGAGAGACTGTTGGTCAGATTCGATATGAATAGGCTGTTCGGTGTCGCCCGTCAGGGCCCAGGCTGACAAAGGTGCGGCAAAAAGCGAACCAAGCAGAACAAGTTTAAGGCTGAGTTTGTTTATTCTGGATTTCATAGGAGGTTTTAACCTTTTCAATCAGCTGTGCAGTTTGGCTGCGTAAGTTGCCACGCATTTTCAGGCCACTGGAGTTAAATGTGGTGCCGTACAGGGTAACAAGATCGTCAGAAGCGACATCCTGAGTGATTAAATTTACCTGCGCATTGTCTGTCGTGATTTTGCGTAACTGAGAATCAGGCGTTAGCGCTGTGACGATGACGTTGCCGTACAAATAAAGCATTTTATCATCGGTAAGTTTGGCGCGATCCGCGTGAATTTCCCATGTGGCGATTTTATTTTCATCGTACTGAGTCATGACCGGTTTGGTGAACCATGAAATGCCGGTATCGGAAAAATATTCAACGTGTTGAGCAATAAGCTTATAATTCAACGCGCCCTGCGGGTTGTATACGACCGTTGTGGAGAATTCACTTTGATAAGTCGGCGTATCGCTGTTAACGGTTACGCCAGGTTCGTCCTTCTCTGTCAGATTCAGGCCGATAAGCACTAATGCCGCAATGGCAAGCAGGAAAATAATCCAACGTTTGGTCTTACTCATATGGATTGCCCTTTAGCCTCATCAAGCTTGCCTTGCGCCATCAACAGAAGATCGCAGATTTCCCGCACTGCACCTCGCCCACCGCTGATTCTGGTCACATAATCCGTTTTTGGCGTCAATAATGGGTGAGCATCAGCAACGGCAACGCTTAAACCGACCCGTTCCATGACCGGCCAGTCGATCAGGTCATCGCCAATGTAGGCAACCTGATCGGGAGACAGCGCAACCTTTGACAGCAAATCGTGGAACGCCACAAGCTTGTCGGACTGCCCTTGATAAAGATGGGTAATGCCCAACGTTGTGCAGCGATCCTCCAGCAGTTTTGCTTTCCTTCCCGTAATAATAGCGACTTCTATTCCCGAGGTCAGGGCGCAGCGAATACCATAACCATCGCGCACGTTGAAGGCTTTAAGCTCTTCACCGCTGTTGCCCATGTAAATAAGGCCGTCAGACATCACGCCGTCAACGTCCAGAATCAGCAGGCGAATCTCTTTCGCCCGCGCTATGACCTGCGCGCTTACCGGTCCATAACAGGTATTGAGCAGCGCATCACGGTTACTCATTAAGGCTAATCCTTTTTTAAACTACGCCTGCGCGTAGCATGTCATGCATATGTACCACACCCAGCAACTGGTCGCCATCTGCGACCAGAACCGAAGTAATATGGCGTGACTGCATCAGATTTAATGCATCCACAGCCAATGTTCCCGGGCGTACGCGAATGCCGCCTGTGGTCATGACATCCGCAATACGTAAGGTATGTAAATCGACGCCCATATCGAACACGCGACGTAAATCGCCATCGGTAAAGATGCCTTCAATTTTCATCAGGTCATTGCAGATGACCGTCATGCCCATGTTTTTACGGGTGATTTCTAACAGTGCATCGCGCAAAGAGGCCTCTTTGCTGACGTGCGGGATATCATCACCCGTGTGCATGATATCGTTTACGCGGAGTAACAGCTTACGACCCAGCGCACCGCCAGGATGAGACAGAGCAAAATCTTCAGCGGTAAAACCACGTGCCTTCAGTAACGCCACGGCCAGCGCATCGCCCATAACCAGCGTCGCCGTTGTGCTGGAAGTTGGCGCGAGGCCGAGAGGGCAAGCTTCCTGAGGCACTTTGATGCACAGATGGATATCGGCTGCGCGCCCCATTGAGCTTTCCGGGCGGGCGGTCATGCAAATCAGAGGTACCTGAAGACGCTTTAATACCGGGATGAGCGCCAGAATTTCGTTTGACTCACCGGAATTAGAAATTGCCAGAACGATATCCTGTGCTGTGACCATGCCTAAGTCACCGTGGCTCGCTTCTCCAGGATGCACAAAAAAGGCTGGTGTGCCGGTGCTGGCAAAGGTTGCCGCTATTTTTTTCCCAATATGACCCGATTTTCCCATCCCCATCACAACAACTTTACCGGGACAGTAGAATATCTTCTCACAGGCCTGTGAGAAATCGTCGTTAATGTACTGGTCGAGCTGAGCCAGGCCTTCACGTTCAATATTGAGCACGTCTTTGCCCGCTTGTTGAAAGTCAAAACCCGGTGCTAAATCTATATGAGACATAATTCCCGTTTCCGCTTTATCCGACGACTGGTGGCGCAACTAACCACAGCACCACGATCCATATGATGAATCCACATGTTAACAGAGCGCCCGCGAGCTTGCCGATTTGGCGAGGTTTACGCCAGCAGAGCAGGGCGAAAACAGCACTTACCGCTAACATCAGCCAATAATCCCGGGCAAAAGCCAACGGGTTCAGTTGGCCCGGCGCCAGCAACGCAGGAATGCCAAGCACAAACACCACGTTAAAAATGTTCGAACCGATGATATTCCCAATCGCAATATCATCTTCACCCTTGCGCGCTCCGGCTATAGCGGTCGCTAATTCTGGCAGGCTGGTGCCGATCGCAATGATCGTCAAACCGATAACCAGTTCGCTTACGCCAAAATAATGGGCAAGCACTGAGGCATTATCGATGACCATCCGCGTTGCCATCGGCATGATAACCAACGCAACGCCCAGCCATAAAAATGCGACGGACAGACTGCCTTCTTGAGGGAGTTCGGCCAGTTGTTCCCGCGTCAGGCTGTCGATCCCCTGCCGTTCCGCAAGACGACCTATTCTAATGATAAAGAATAGATATAACACCGCGATTGTCAGCAGCAGGACACCTTCTGTCTGCGTCAGCTCACCGTCATAGAGAAACAGACCTGCGGCGGCACTCACCGCCAACATTAGAGGTAACTCACGGCGTAGAATATCGGAATTAACGGTAAATGGGTGCAGCAGGGCGGCCAGGCCCAGAATCAGCATAATATTGGTGATATTTGAACCAATTGCTGTCCCTACGGCCAAATCCAGTTGGCCGTGTAGCGCAGACGTGCTGGCGATGATGATTTCAGGAAGCGAGGTGCCGATGCTGACCACCGTCATGCCGATAATCAGCGGTGGGATGCCGATACTGCGGCAAAGGATCGCTGCGGCGAAAACTAAACGGTCGGCGCCATAGACCACCAGAAGTAAACCAATAATTAATAGCGCCGTAGCTAACAGCATGAAAAATCCTTTATTAGGGTATAATCGCCGATCCTGAGAGCCTGAAGGGTCGGGCAAAACGAAGTGCAGCCTGAGCCTGGCGATAAGTCGTAATTCTGACTTTATGCGGCGGAAAAGTAAAACAAATGCCAGCTTTCGCTAACCTCCGCAGGTAATATTCTGTAAAAATGTTGGGTTTTAGCATCCCTTTGAGGCCATGCTTGCCGGCAAACATAAAAAAGGAAGGGCGATGAGTCAGACAGAAGCGAATCTGGTTGAGATCCGCGGGATGAGTTTCTCCCGTGGGGAGCGACAGATCTTCGAGAATATTTCGCTGACCGTACCACGCGGCAAAGTGACGGCGATCATGGGGCCATCGGGGATCGGTAAGACGACGCTTTTGAAGCTTATCGGTGGGCAGATCCAGCCGGACTGCGGGGAAATTCTGTTTGATGGTGAAAATGTGCCGGCGATGTCGCGCTCGCGGCTTTTTACTGTCCGCAAGCGCATGAGCATGCTGTTTCAATCCGGCGCCTTATTTACCGATCTTAACGTGTTTGAAAACGTGGCTTATCCGCTGCGTGAACATCTTCAGTTACCAGAACCTTTACTACACAGTACGGTGATGATGAAGCTGGAAGCCGTCGGGCTTCGCGGAGCAGCGAATCTTATGCCTTCTGAATTATCAGGCGGGATGGCACGCCGTGCCGCGCTTGCCCGTGCTATTGCACTTGAACCAGACCTGATTATGTTCGACGAGCCTTTCGTCGGGCAGGATCCTATTACCATGGGCGTGCTGGTTAAGCTCATTTCTGAGTTAAACAGCGCTCTTGGCGTCACCTGTATTGTGGTCTCACACGATGTGCCAGAAGTGTTAAGCATTGCCGATTACGCTTATATTGCTGCCGATCAGCACATTGTTGCGCAAGGTAGCCCCGCGGAGCTGCGTGAAAACCACGACCCGCGCGTGCGGCAGTTCCTTGATGGGATTGCTGACGGCCCGGTGCCATTCCGTTATCCCGCCGGGGATTATCTACAAGATTTATTACCTGGAACGAGGAGCTAAACTGCTCATGCTGCTAAATGCACTGGCATCTATCGGGCGACGCGGGATAAAAACCTGCGCCTCGTTTGGGCGTGCCGGACTGATGTTATTCAACGCGCTGGTAGGGAAACCGGAGTTTCGCAAGCATGCGCCGTTGCTGGTTCGTCAGCTTTATAACGTTGGCGTGTTGTCGATGCTGATCATCATGGTGTCCGGCCTGTTCATTGGGATGGTGCTTGGGCTTCAGGGCTACCTGGTTCTGACGACCTACAGCGCCGAGTCGAGTCTCGGCATGCTGGTGGCGCTCTCCTTGCTTCGTGAACTTGGCCCGGTCGTTGCCGCTCTGCTGTTTGCCGGCCGTGCGGGTTCTGCTTTAACCGCCGAAATTGGCCTGATGCGCGCTACCGAACAGCTTTCCAGCATGGAGATGATGGCGGTTGATCCGCTGCGTCGCGTCGTTTCGCCGCGTTTTTGGGCTGGGGTGATTTCTTTGCCGTTGTTAACGCTTATTTTTGTTGCCGTGGGCGTTTGGGGCGGAGCTCTGGTGGGCGTTAACTGGAAAGGTATTGATGCCGGTTTCTTCTGGTCAGCGATGCAAAATGCGGTCTCATGGCGGCTTGATTTGGTTAACTGCGTGATCAAAAGCGTAGTCTTCGCCATTACCGTAACATGGATTGCGTTATTCAACGGGTACGATGCTATCCCAACCTCTGCAGGGATTAGCCGGGCAACCACGCGCACCGTTGTGCACGCTTCTCTGGCCGTTTTAGGCCTCGATTTTGTGCTGACAGCACTGATGTTTGGGAATTGAGTTCATGCAAACAAAGAAATTTGAAGTTTGGGTTGGTGCTTTTCTGCTGGTCGCGCTGGTCGCAATTATTTTTCTCTGCCTGAAGGTGGCTAACGTCACGTCTCTGCGCAGTGAGCCGACTTATCGGGTCTACGCCACCTTCGACAACATTGGCGGCCTGAAAATGAGTTCGCCTGTTCGCCTTGGCGGCGTCGTGATTGGCCGTGTTGATGGCATCGCCCTCGATCCTAAAACGTACCTGCCTCGCGTAACGCTGGATATCGAACAGCGCTACAACCAGATCCCGGATACCAGCTCTCTGGCGATTCGTACCTCTGGCTTGCTAGGTGAGCAGTATATTGCCCTTAACCTTGGTTTTGACGATCCAGAGCTCGGGTCATCTATGCTTAAAGACGGCAGTACTATTCAGGATACGAAGTCTGCGTTGGTACTTGAGGATCTGATAGGTCAGTTCCTTTACAAGAGCGGCAACGGCGATAATAAGAATTCTGGCGATGCCGAAGCACATCCTGCAGGCCATACTGATGCCGCACCGCAGTCAGGCACTACGAATTAATTTAAGAGGAACGAGTGATGTTTAAGCGTCTTATGATGGTAGCCATGCTGGTAATCGCCCCATTTGCGATGGCGGCAGACCAGACCAACCCTTACAAATTAATGAACGAGGCGGCGCAGAAGACCTTTGATCGCCTGAAAAATGAGCAGCCTCAAATTCGACAGAACCCGAATTATCTGCGGGAAATCGTTGGCCAGGAATTACTGCCGTACGTACAGGTAAAATACGCTGGTGCGCTGGTATTAGGGCGTTACTACAAAGATGCAACGCCTGCTCAGCGAGATGCCTACTTCAAGGCTTTTGAAGAGTACCTTAAGCAGGCCTATGGCCAGGCGCTGGCGCTGTATCACGGTCAGACTTACCAAATTGCTCCCGAGCAACCGCTGGGTAATGCTGATATTGTGGCGATCCGCGTGACGATTATCGATCCAAATGGTCGCCCACCGGTGCGTCTTGACTTCCAATGGCGTAAGAATAGTCAAACCGGTAACTGGCAGGCTTACGATATGATCGCCGAAGGGATCAGTATGATCACTACCAAGCAAAACGAGTGGAGCGATCTGTTGCGCACCAAAGGCATTGATGGTTTGACCGCGCAGCTGCAGTCAATTTCAAAACAGCCAATTACTCTAGACAGTAAAAAGTAATGTCGGAAGAACTGAGCTGGAAACAGGACGGCACAACGTTGCACCTCTTCGGAGAGCTGGATGGTGACACCATTGAGTCGCTTTGGCAGCAGCGTGAGAAAGTGGTTGAGGGTATCAACTTCTTTGAGCTAAGCGGCTTAACCCGCGTTGATACCGCCGGGCTGGCGTTGCTTATTCACCTGACGGCCATCGTTACTCGTCAGGGGCGCAAGGTTGAACTTAAGGGTGCCAGTGATAATTTGCGCACGCTGGCTCAACTCTACAATTTGCCAGAGGCGCTGTTGCCGCATCTGGCAGGCTAATGATTTCAGCACGTTACTTTCAAAGCCCTCGAACTGTTAAGTTCCGGGGCTTTTTGCTTATTTAAGCGGGCGCCACTTTCCTCTAAGATGTGTGGCTTATCTCATCATTTATTAATCGACGAATAGATACCCCATGGAAAATCATGAAATTCAGACAGTGCTGATGAACGCACTGCCCCTCCAGGAAGTCCACGTCTCAGGCGATGGCAGCCACTTTCAGGTGATAGCGGTGGGTGAGTTATTCGCCGAGTTAAGTCGCGTCAAAAAACAGCAAACGGTGTACGCCCCGCTGATGGAATTCATCGCTGATAATCGCATGCATGCCGTTTCTATTAAGACCTATACGCCGGAAGAGTGGGCGCGCGACCGCAAACTAAATGGTTTTTGAATCATCGGCTCAGGCTGGTGATAACGTTTTGAATTTAAAAGAGAGCAGTTTCAATGGATAAATTTCGTGTGCAGGGGCCTACCCGCCTGAGTGGGGAAGTCACAATCTCAGGGGCTAAAAACGCCGCGCTGCCGATCCTCTTCGCAGCCCTTCTGGCAGAAGAGCCGGTAGAGATTCAGAACGTTCCAAAACTGAAAGACATTGATACCACCATGAAGCTGCTGAGCCAGCTGGGTACCAAAGTTGAGCGCAATGGCTCCGTCTATATTGATGCCAGCGGCGTAAATATTTTCTGCGCGCCTTATGACCTGGTGAAAACCATGCGTGCATCTATTTGGGCGCTGGGACCACTGGTTGCTCGCTTTGGGCAGGGGCAGGTTTCTCTGCCTGGCGGCTGTGCCATCGGCGCTCGCCCGGTGGATTTGCACATTACCGGTCTGGAGCAACTGGGGGCGGAAATTAAGCTGGAAGAAGGTTACGTTAAGGCGTCGGTGAATGGCCGTCTTAAAGGGGCCCACATTGTGATGGATAAGGTGAGCGTGGGCGCTACCGTCACCATCATGAGTGCAGCTACGCTTGCGGAAGGCAAAACGATCATTGAAAACGCCGCCCGTGAACCGGAAATTGTCGATACCGCGAACTTCCTCAACACCCTTGGTGCGAAGATCAGCGGCGCAGGCACCGATCGTATTACGATCGAAGGCGTTGCGCGTTTGGGCGGGGGCGTTTATCGCGTGCTGCCTGACCGTATTGAAACCGGGACTTTCCTGGTGGCCGCGGCAATTTCTGGCGGTAAAATTCTTTGCCGTAACGCACAGCCCGATACCCTGGATGCTGTGCTGGCGAAGCTGCGTGAAGCTGGGGCCGAGGTTGAAACTGGTGAAGACTGGATCAGCCTTGATATGCACGGCCAGCGTCCAAAAGGCGTGACGGTGCGTACTGCTCCGCATCCAGGTTTCCCTACCGATATGCAGGCGCAATTCACCCTGCTGAATCTGGTGGCGGAAGGGACGGGCGTGATTACCGAAACTATCTTTGAAAACCGTTTTATGCACGTGCCTGAATTAATCCGTATGGGTGCGCATGCTGAAATCGAAAGTAATACAGTTATTTGCCACGGTGTCGAAAAACTTTCCGGTGCCCAGGTGATGGCTACCGATCTTCGTGCATCCGCAAGCCTTGTGCTTGCTGGCTGTATTGCAGAAGGAACAACGGTGGTAGACCGTATTTATCACATTGATCGCGGTTACGAGCGCATCGAAGATAAACTTCAGGCGCTGGGCGCTAAGATTGAACGCGTGAAGGGTAGCGAGTAAGCGACTTTTTATCGTGACAAAAAGCCGGGGCATGCCCCGGCTTTTTTATTGCTGCCGAATCTTTCTGGTTCTGTCGATAAACTCATGGGTCACCGGATCGTGGTAACGTGAGGGCCAGATGATCTGAGGGGCTACGCCTAAAGCCCGAGCGATAATAAACTCCCCCTTAGGCCAGGGGCGTGATAACGCATTGGCGAGCGTTGATGAGCTTAAACCTGACTGACGTGATAAAGCGGCAAGCGACGTTCTCTTTTTTCTCAGGCCGGCAATAATGTCCGCCGGATGCCAGTCCACATACTGATTTTCCATAATCTCTCCCTGTAATCTTACAAGTCCTGCTCTGAGCAGAGCGATAACACTGGAAATTTATAACATAAAAATTTCCAAATGATTCCAGTAAGTGCAAGGAATAATAAATTCTGTGTTTCCATCCGCAAATATGATGAAAGCGGGTGAAAACGATTAGAAAAGGAAAGAAGGGGAAGGGGGATAGAATGATTTATTGGAAACTTTAGCGCGCCGTTTGGCGCGCTAAAGTCCAGGTTAACGATCGCGCTGTACGGACATATGGGCCAGAGAGATCAGCGCTTCGCGATGCGGGCTATCAGGGAGGACAGAGAGAGCATCGATCGCTTTATCTGCTTCCTCTTCGGCGCGCTGGCGAGTCCATTCCAGAGAACCGCAATCCGACATGGCTTTTAATACGGGTTCTAGCAGGTGACGTCCATTTCCTTGCTCGATCGCTTCACGGATCATCTGCGCTTGCTCTGCTGAACCGTTGCGCATAGCGTGCAACAGCGGCAGCGTCGGTTTACCTTCGTTCAGATCGTCGCCTACGTTTTTACCAAGCGTTTGTCCGTCCGAACTGTAATCCAACAGGTCATCTATAAGCTGGAAGGCTGTGCCCAGGTAACGCCCATAATCCTGCAGGGCTTTTTCCTGAACCTCTGTTGCCCCAGCAAGAATTCCAGAGCATTGGGCCGCGGCTTCAAACAGGCGGGCGGTCTTGCTGTAGATGACCCGCATGTAGCTTTCTTCAGTGATGTCAGGATCATTACAGTTCATCAACTGCAACACTTCGCCTTCGGCAATCACATTCACAGCCTCTGACATCACCTCCAGCACCTTCAACGAGCCAAGGCTGGTCATCATCTGAAATGCTCGCGTATAGATGAAATCACCGACCAGGACGCTTGCTGCGTTGCCGAAAGCGGCATTGGCGGTAGCTTTACCACGACGCATATCTGATTCGTCCACGACGTCATCGTGAAGCAGGGTAGCGGTATGTATGAATTCGATCAGAGCCGCAATTCTGACGTGTGCCTGCCCTTCATAAGAAAGCGCCCGCGCAGCGAGTACGGCAATCATTGGACGGATACGTTTACCGCCGCCGCTGACAATGTAGTAGCCCAACTGGTTGATCAGTTGGACATCGGAATTCAATTGCTCAAGGATTGTCGCATTGACACCCGCCATATCTTGCGCGGTTAACTCATTAATTTTTTCTAAATTCATCGCAAAAGTCTGGCTTTCGTCCTGTTTATTCCACATCCATATGGCATAACGAGAGGGTTGAGGTTCGATACTGTAGTACAGATTGTACTGAAAAAACGAGGCAGATAAACGGTGTGTGTGCTGTTGCGTTTTTTTTCTACGGTAATTGACGATCGGGCTTGTCAAACCCTCACGATTTGCGTAATATTCGCGCCCTATTGTGAATATTTATAGCGCTACCTGAAACCTATGTAAGGTAAGCGCGGAAAGCGGAGTTTTATATGTACGCGGTTTTCCAAAGTGGTGGTAAACAACACCGAGTAAGCGAAGGTCAGACCGTTCGCCTGGAAAAGCTGGACATCGCAACTGGCGAAACTGTTGAGTTCGCTGAAGTTCTGATGATCGCAAACGGTGAAGAAGTCAAAATCGGCGTTCCTTTCGTCGATGGTGGCGTTATCAAAGCTGAAGTCGTTGCTCACGGTCGTGGCGAGAAAGTTAAAATCGTTAAGTTCCGTCGCCGTAAACACTATCGTAAGCAAGCGGGCCACCGTCAGTGGTTCACTGATGTGAAAATTACTGGCATCAGCGCCTAAGACCTGAGGAGTAGATTAAATGGCACATAAAAAGGCTGGCGGCTCAACTCGTAACGGTCGCGATTCAGAAGCAAAACGCCTGGGTGTAAAACGCTTTGGCGGCGAAACTGTACTGGCTGGTAGCATCATCGTTCGTCAACGTGGTACTAAATTCCACGCTGGCAACAATGTAGGTTGTGGTCGTGACCACACCCTGTTTGCTAAAGCAGACGGTAAAGTAAAATTCGAAGTTAAAGGCCCGAACAATCGTAAATACATCAGCATCGTTGCTGAGTAAGTTTTTCGGTCCGGTAACGGATGAAAGCCCCGCAACGTGTTGCGGGGCTTTTTACATTGTACGCCTGGTAAATTAAAACAGGGAATGGGCATGGGGCAGCAGGCGGGAATCGGTATTCTTTTAGCGCTAACCACGGCGATGTGCTGGGGGGCGTTACCCATAGCGATGAAGCAGGTGCTTCCGGTAATGGCACCGCCTACCGTGGTCTTTTATCGATTTCTGATGGCCAGTATTGGGCTGGGCATTTTCCTTGCAATTCGCGGGAAATTACCGCCGCTCAGAATGTTCCGCAAGCCCCGGTGGTTAGCGCTGCTAGCGATCGCCACAGGTGGATTGTTTGGCAACTTTTTGCTCTTTAGTTCATCCCTGCAGTATTTGAGTCCAACTGCGTCTCAGGTTATTGGCCAGCTTTCCCCTGTAGGAATGATGGTGGCGAGCGTAGTGGTGCTGAAAGAGAGAATGCGTGGCACGCAGATTATTGGTGCCATTATGCTCTTATGTGGACTGGTTATGTTTTTCAATACCAGTCTGATCGAGATTTTTACTCGCCTGACAGATTACACCCTTGGAGTCATCTTCGGCGTGCTGGCGGCAACGGTTTGGGTCAGCTATGGCGTGGCGCAGAAGGTATTATTGCGCCGCTTAGCCTCACAGCAGATCCTCTTTTTGTTGTACACTTTATGTACTATTGCACTTTTGCCGCTGGCAAAACCAGGTGTGATTTCCCAGCTCAGTAGCTGGCAACTGGCATGCCTGGTTTTTTGCGGTCTGAATACGCTGGTAGGATATGGCGCGCTCGCTGAGGCGATGGCGCGCTGGCAGGCCTCCCAGGTTAGCGCCATCATTACGCTAACCCCGTTGTTTACGTTGCTGTTCTCAGACCTGCTGTCTCAGGCCTGGCCCGAGTATTTCGCCATACCGATGCTTAACCTTGTAGGTTATATCGGGGCACTCGTGGTTGTGGCTGGTGCGATGTATTCCGCGATTGGCCATCGCCTTTGGGGGCGCTGGCATAAAACCGAAACGGTCACACCGGTGCAGCGTTCGGGCGAATGATTTACGGAGAAGTAAGATGAAGTTTGTTGATGAAGCAACGATCCTGGTCGTAGCAGGTGATGGCGGTAACGGCTGCGTTAGCTTCCGCCGTGAAAAATATATCCCGAGAGGCGGCCCGGATGGCGGTGACGGCGGTGACGGCGGTGACGTGTGGCTTGAAGCTGACGAGAACCTGAACACGCTCATCGATTATCGTTTTGAAAAAGCTTTTCGCGCCGAGCGTGGCCAGAACGGCCAAAGCCGTGACTGTACCGGTAAGCGTGGACATGACGTGACTGTGAAGGTGCCGGTCGGTACCCGAGTTATCGATCAGGGCACCGGTGAAACCATGGGCGATATGACGCAGCACGGTCAAAAGCTGATGGTTGCTAAGGGCGGCTGGCACGGTCTGGGTAATACCCGTTTTAAATCCTCCGTCAATCGTACTCCACGCCAAAAAACCATGGGTACGCCGGGTGAAAAACGCGATCTGCAGTTAGAACTGATGCTGCTGGCCGATGTGGGTATGCTGGGGATGCCTAATGCAGGTAAATCCACCTTTATCCGTGCCGTATCAGCCGCGAAACCAAAAGTGGCTGACTATCCGTTTACCACTCTGGTACCAAGCCTTGGCGTTGTTCGTATGGACAATGAAAAGAGCTTCGTTGTGGCGGATATACCAGGGCTGATCGAGGGCGCAGCTGATGGCGCTGGCTTGGGCATTCGCTTCCTGAAGCACCTTGAGCGCTGCCGTGTGCTGCTGCATCTCATTGACATTGAGCCTATCGATGGCTCTGACCCGGTTGAAAACGCCCGTATTATCGTTGGCGAGCTGGAGAAATACAGCGAAAGCCTGGCATCAAAACCTCGCTGGCTCGTGTTTAACAAAATCGATCTGATGGATAAAGCGCAGGCCGAAGAGAAAGCCAAAGCCATTGCTGAAGCGCTTGGCTGGGAAGATAAATACTATCTTATCTCCGCAGCCAGCCAGATGGGCGTGAAAGATCTCTGCTGGGATGTAATGACCTTTATCATCGAAAACCCAGTTACGGCGGTTGAAGTCGCTAAGCAGACAGAGAAAGTCGAGTTTATGTGGGATGACTACCATCGCCAGCAGCTCGATGAAATGGAAGCTGAAGCAGAAGAAGACTGGGATGACGACTGGGATGATGAAGACGACGAAGGCGTCGAAATTATTTACCAGAAGTAAGTCTCAAACGAAGAAGGCCGGTTACCCGGCCTTTTTTATTGAATGCTGCCCGGAAGCCAGCAGCCTGCATGTAAACCACCTTCGTCGCGGTTACTCAGTTCCAGATGGCCATGGTGAAGCTGAACAATACGCTGCACAATGTTTAGGCCCAGCCCGCTACCGCCATAGCGCTGATCCATACGCCTGAAGGGCTCGGTTATCTGTTCGAGATATTCGTCTTTAATGCCCGGGCCGCTGTCGGTGACGCTCAACAGTGTTCCACCCTCTTTTTCCGTTAGTGCCAGATGTATTTCGCCTTTTTCCGGACTATATCGGGAGGCATTTTCCAGCAGATTGCGCAGCATCAAACGTAGCAGCACGGCATCGCCCTGTACGGTCAGAGCGGATACTGCGGGCCAGGTGAGTCTTTGCCCACGTGGTGCAGCAAGTTCTTCCATTTCCATTTTCAGCGGTGCAATGATGTCGTCACTCCAGACTAACGTATTGTAATGTCCGCTGGCCAGCGCTTGCCCGGCGCGTGAGAGCATCAGGAGCTGTTCAATGGTATGCATGAGCTGATCTATTCGGGCGAGCAGCATCGGGGCCTGCTCTATGCCCTTTTTTGCCATCAGTTCGAGATGCAGCCTGAGGCCAGCCAGCGGCGTTCTCAGTTCGTGTGCGGCATCGGCAGTGAACAGGCGTTCTTGCTGAATAGTATGATCCAGACGCCCAAGCAGTTGGTTGAGAGAATTGGTCACCGCCACCATTTCGTCCATATCTGAAAACATGGGCAGGGGAGTGAGGTTGTCGGCTGAACGGTTAGCCAGGCTTGAACGCAGCTGATTCAGCGGACGGGTTATCCAGGTAATTGCCCAGAAAGAGAAAAACAGCGTAAAGGCAACCATCACCAAAGAAGGGACTAGCAGAGAGGCAATCGCTTCACGGATCTCTTTCTCGACCTGCTGATTTCGGGCTTTTGCGGAGAGTGTTTCGCTTACCAGAAAACCAATCTGTTCACGACTTTCATGCCAAAGCCAGACAACGCTAATCAACTGGAAGAAAAGAAGAATAAGCGCCAGCAGGATCATCAGGCGCCGGCGCATGCTGCTCATGAACGGGTTTCCAGCCGGTAGCCAACACCACGTACGGTTTTGATTCTGTCTTTGCCTAACTTACGGCGGAGATTATGAATGTGCACTTCAAGGGTGTTGGAACCCGGATCGTCCTGCCAGCTGTAAATATCCTGCTGCAGCGTTTCGCGATGGACCGTCTGGCCGATTCGCATCATCAGGCGCGTCAGAAGAGCGAATTCTTTAGGCGTAATTTCTACGGCCTGATTGGCGAGTAGGACCTGCTGAGTCTGTAAATTGAGGGTCAAGTCGTCTTCCTGAAGAAGGTTGTCGCTGTGGCCCTGATAGCGGCGGATCAGCGCCCTCGCACGCGCCTGCAGCTCTGCCAGCGCAAAGGGCTTAACCAGATAATCATCTGCGCCGGAGTCCAGACCATTTACCCTGTCTTCGAGCGCGTCACGGGCCGTCAGAATAAGCACAGGATTTTTCACCCCACGACGACGCCACTGGCTAAGCAGTGTGGCCCCGTCTTTGTCAGGAAGCCCCAGGTCGAGAATAATCAGGCTGTATTCACCGCTTTGCAGCAGAGCATCAGCCTCCGCGGCCGTCGCGGCGCAGTCCAGCGCATAGCCTTCCCCGCCTAATGCCAGCGCAAGACCTTCCTGTAGCAGTAAATCGTCTTCAACAATAAGCAGTTTCATAGCTAGTTATTTTGGTAAATATCCTTGTAAAGTCGGCTTTCGAAGCGGACTAGCGGGATGCGGCGATTACGCTGGTCCGCCGGTTCAACGGCATAGCCGGAGAGATACTGTACAAAGGCCATACGTTGCCCACTTGCCGTGGTAATGAAGCCAGCCAGATTATAAACCCCTTGCAACGAGCCCGTTTTCGCCGACACTTTGCCGTCAACGCCAGCCTGATGCAGACCTGCGCGATACTGCAGGGAGCCATCGTAGCCCGCGAGTGGCAGCATGGAGATAAAGTTTAGCTGATTATCGTTCTGCGCGATGTATTGCAGAACCTGCATCATTGTGGCTGGTGAAATCAGGTTATGACGCGATAGGCCTGACCCATCGACGACGATACTGTTCCCTAAATCTACGCCCGCTTTTTGACGCAATATCTGGCGCACAGCGTCAGCCCCTGCTCGCCAGGTGCCGGGAACACCCAGCCGGTTATGTCCAATGGTCCTGAATACGGTATCGGCAATCATGTTATCGGATTTCTTGAGCATGATTTTAAGCAGATCATGCAGTGGTGCTGATTGCTTACTGGCGATAACGGTGCCTGGCTCATTGGGTTGTGTCTGGCGCAGCAGTGTTCCGCTGTAGCCGATCCCTGCCTGCTTCAGCTCATCTTTGATGATGGCGCCCGCATAGCTGGCACCATCCTGAATGGCAAAGGCTAATGGCAGGGGATCGGCGCGTTGCGTTAGGCATCCCGTTAGCGTAAAGCGATTCAAATCACCGGGCACGACGTCAAGTTCACAGTATTGGGCGTCAGGAGAGCCTTTGGCCAGCGTTCTGACCTGGCTAAACATCACAACCGGATAGTAAGAAGCAATGCGGATATAGGCTAAATCGTCGGCCTTTGGAGCGCTGTATAACGAAATAGAGAAGCAGTTGCGGTCCACGATGGCGGCGGCTGGCGGCGCGCTGAAGCACTGTGTCATGTCGTTCCACGGCCAGCCGGGAGCTTTATCGTGGCTGGCAAAAATAGACGTGTCGACCAACACATTGCCCTTAATCTGTTGGACGCCCGCTTTTTTTAATTCGGCAACCATGTTGCGAATATCCTGGCGCTTTAGCGTAGGATCGCCGCCGAAACGTGCGATAAGATCGCCGTTAAGTACGCCATTATCGATTTGGGCACGGCTTTCCAGCGTCGTGGTAAAGCGAAAATCCGGGCCCAGTTGAAGGAGAGCCGCCAGCGCCGTAATCACTTTCTGAGTACTTGCAGGCAGTGCCATTTGCTGGCTGTGGTAATCGATGAACGGGCTTGTGGCACCGACTTTTTGCACCATCAGCGCCAGGTTCGCCCCATCAGGCAACTGGGAGGTGTACTCTTCAACGTTCGCAGCCTGGACATTGATGGCTACGGCAGCGGTCAACCCAATGACAAATCTCAAAAATCGCATAATCTCGCGGTAACGGCCTGGAAACGTGACCGTCATACTACGGTGCATTATGGTGCAAAGTAAACGATGACCCTTAGGGAACTCCAGGGTAAAATACCGGTCAATTTGAAAACTGTTACTGACCTGGAGTTATCACCCCGGGTCGGTTTTCTTTTATTTGTTGCCGGAGAGACGTACGTTACCGGCCATGCTCTTAAGCCAGCGCGGTGTTTTGCCCTGCTGCAGAGGACTGATTTTAAGAGGTATAACAAATGCAACCTATTCCGATGACCTTACGTGGCGCTGAACAACTTCGCGAAGAACTGGATTTCCTGAAGTCCGTTCGCCGTCCTGAAATCATTGCTGCGATTGCCGAAGCTCGTGAACATGGCGATCTGAAAGAAAATGCTGAGTATCATGCCGCGCGTGAGCAGCAGGGTTTTTGTGAAGGCCGCATCCAGGATATCGAAGCAAAGCTTTCCAATGCTCAGGTGATCGACGTTACAAGAATGCCAAATAATGGCCGTGTGATTTTTGGTACCACTGTAACGGTATTGAACCTGGACAATGATGAAGAGCTTACTTATCGCATCGTTGGCGACGATGAGGCTGATTTTAAAAAGAATCTTATATCTGTAAATTCGCCTATTGCTCGCGGCCTTGTCGGTAAGGAATGCGACGATGTTGTCGTAATTCGCACGCCGGGCGGTGATGTCGAATTCGAAATCTTAAAAGTAGAATATTTGTAATTTTTACTACGCTGGCTAAAGGGTTGGCGTATTGTAAAGAAAAGAAAAAGGCCGCATAGCGGCCTTTTATCAACGAACATAGCGTGGCATTTTGCACATCTCTGCTTATTTCGGCAGAGAGATCTTCCGCTCTTTAGAAGGGCGATAGAGCACCAGCGTTTTACCGATGACCTGTACGTTACAGGCGCCGGTTTCCCGCACGATGGCATCCACAATTAAGGTTTTCGTTTCGCGATCTTCCGTTGCGATCTTCACCTTGATTAATTCATGGTGCTCAAGCGCTTGTTCAATCTCGGCCAGTACCCCTTCGGTCAAACCATTATTACCAAGCAGAACCACCGGCTTGAGTGGATGGGCCAGACCTTTCAGGTGCTGTTTTTGTTTAGTACTCAGATTCATCGTATTTTTTTGCTTACGTTGGGATTGAAAACGGTTCATTCTACCGCCATCTCCAGTGTATCGCCAAATCGGCTGTGCTGATTGTTAGTTAGCCTGCTATTCACGATGAACAAAGTTGGATATTGAGATGACAGGTAAGAAGCGTTCTGCCAGCTCCAGTCGCTGGCTGCAGGAACACTTTAGCGATAAATATGTTCAACAGGCACAGAAAAAGGGGTTGCGGTCCCGTGCCTGGTTTAAACTTGATGAAATACAGCAAAGTGACAAACTTTTTAAGCCAGGAATGACTATTGTTGATCTTGGCGCTGCACCCGGCGGGTGGTCACAGTATGTCGTGACGCAAATCGGGAATCAGGGGCGAATCATCGCTTGCGATCTTTTACCAATGGATCCTATCGTTGGTGTGGACTTCCTTCAGGGCGATTTTCGTGATGAATTAGTCGTCAAGGCCCTGCTGGAACGTGTTGGTGACAGTAAAGTGCAGGTTGTCATGTCAGATATGGCGCCAAACATGAGCGGGACACCGGCAGTCGATATTCCGCGCGCTATGTACTTGGTTGAACTGGCGCTGGAAATGTGTCGGGACGTGCTGGCGCCGGGCGGTAGTTTTGTAGTGAAAGTGTTTCAGGGCGAAGGTTTCGATGAATACCTGCGAGAAATTCGCTCCCTGTTTACGACGGTTAAAGTTCGTAAGCCGGACTCTTCTCGTGCCCGCTCACGTGAAGTGTACATTGTAGCGACCGGGCGCAAACTATAGTACCCTGACGCTGTTTGTTAACACAGTTGTAATATGAGGTTAATCCCTTGAGTGACATGGCGAAAAACCTAATACTCTGGCTGGTCATTGCCGTTGTGCTAATGTCGGTATTCCAGAGCTTTGGGCCCAGCGAGTCAAATGGCCGTAGGGTGGATTACTCCACTTTCCTGTCTGAAGTTAATCAGGACCAGGTTCGCGAAGCGCGCATCAACGGACGTGAAATCAACGTTACCAAGAAAGATAGTAACCGATACACGACTTACATCCCCGTTAATGATCCCAAGCTGCTTGATAATCTGATTACCAAGAACGTGAAAGTTGTGGGCGAGCCGCCTGAAGAGCAGAGTCTGCTGGCAACTATCTTCATTTCCTGGTTCCCAATGCTGCTGCTGATTGGGGTCTGGATCTTCTTTATGCGTCAAATGCAGGGCGGCGGTGGCAAAGGCGCCATGTCGTTCGGTAAGAGCAAGGCGCGCATGCTAACGGAAGACCAAATCAAAACCACCTTTGCTGACGTCGCTGGCTGTGATGAAGCGAAAGAAGAGGTGGCTGAGCTGGTGGAATACCTGCGTGAGCCGAGCCGTTTCCAGAAGCTGGGCGGTAAAATCCCGAAAGGCGTCCTGATGGTCGGCCCTCCGGGTACGGGTAAAACGCTGCTGGCAAAAGCGATTGCTGGTGAAGCGAAAGTGCCGTTCTTCACGATTTCCGGCTCTGACTTTGTTGAAATGTTCGTTGGTGTCGGTGCATCCCGTGTGCGTGACATGTTCGAACAGGCCAAAAAAGCGGCACCTTGCATTATCTTTATCGATGAAATCGATGCCGTTGGCCGTCAGCGTGGCGCCGGTCTGGGTGGTGGTCACGACGAACGTGAGCAGACCCTGAACCAGATGTTGGTTGAGATGGATGGCTTTGAAGGAAATGAAGGGATCATCGTTATTGCGGCAACTAACCGCCCTGATGTGCTTGACCCTGCGTTGCTGCGTCCTGGCCGTTTCGACCGTCAGGTTGTTGTCGGTCTGCCGGACGTTCGCGGTCGCGAACAGATCCTGAAAGTGCATATGCGTCGCGTACCGCTTTCGCCGGATATCGATGCTGCAATTATCGCTCGTGGTACGCCTGGCTTCTCCGGTGCCGATTTGGCTAACCTGGTGAACGAAGCTGCGCTGTTTGCCGCTCGCGGTAACAAGCGTGTGGTATCGATGGTTGAGTTCGAGAAAGCGAAAGACAAAATCATGATGGGGGCAGAACGCCGCTCCATGGTGATGACGGAAGCGCAAAAAGAATCAACCGCTTATCACGAAGCTGGCCATGCGATTATCGGTCGCCTGGTACCGGAACACGATCCGGTACATAAAGTGACGATTATCCCTCGCGGCCGTGCGCTGGGTGTGACCTTCTTCCTGCCTGAAGGCGACGCAATCAGCGCCAGCCGTCAGAAACTGGAAAGTCAGATCTCCACGCTGTACGGCGGTCGTCTGGCTGAAGAGATTATCTACGGGCCAGAACATGTTTCTACCGGTGCGTCGAACGATATTAAAGTTGCGACTAACCTGGCTCGTAACATGGTGACCCAATGGGGCTTCTCCGACAAACTCGGTCCGCTGTTGTACGCGGAAGAAGATGGCGAAGTATTCCTGGGCCGTTCAGTAGCAAAAGCCAAGCATATGTCTGATGAGACAGCGCGTATTATCGATCAGGAAGTTAAGTCTCTGATTGAACGCAACTATGCTCGTGCTCGCCAGTTGCTGAATGAAAACATGGATATTCTCCACACCATGAAAGACGCATTGATGAAGTATGAAACCATCGATGCACCGCAGATTGACGATCTGATGGCGCGCCGCGAAGTGCGTCCGCCAGCGGGTTGGGAAGATGCGAGCAAAAACAGCAATAATTCTGATAATAACGGTACCCCAAATGCGCCACGTCCGGTTGATGAACCGCGTACGCCAAATCCGGGTAACACAATGTCAGAACAGCTGGGCGACAAATAAGACGCTCGCGATAGATTTTTTTGCAGTAATCTATAAACCCCGGGCCTGTCCCGGGGTTTTTGTTTTTGTACAGCCTAAGACGATCGCAAAGGAAGAAGAATGAAACTCACCGCGCAAGGCTCCACGCTGGATCTCTCTCATCCTCACGTCATGGGGATTTTAAACGTCACGCCGGACTCTTTTTCCGACGGTGGTCAGCATAATTCCCTGGTTGAGGCCCTGAAGCATGCAAACGCGATGATCAATGCCGGGGCGACTATCATTGACGTTGGCGGAGAGTCAACCCGGCCTGGCGCGGCAGAGGTGAGCACAGAAGAGGAACTTGAGCGCGTTATTCCGGTGGTCGAAGCGATTGCTCAACGTTTTGAAGTCTGGGTTTCGGTGGATACATCAAAAGCCGATGTCATTCGCGAATCTGCACGAGTAGGGGCGCATCTTATCAACGATATTCGTTCCTTACAGGAGCCTGGTGCGTTAGCTGCTGCTGCGGAAACGGGGCTGCCCGTTTGCCTGATGCATATGCAGGGCGAGCCGAAAACGATGCAGCAGGCCCCGCAGTATGACGATGTGTTTGCCGATGTGAACCGTTTTTTTGTGGAACACATTGCCCGCTGTGAGGCGGCGGGGATCTCAAAAGATAAATTGCTGCTCGACCCGGGCTTTGGTTTCGGTAAAAATCTCACCCACAATTATCAGTTACTGGCACGCCTTTCGGAATTTCATCGCTATGGTATGCCGCTGCTGGTAGGGATGTCCCGTAAATCAATGGTTGGGCAACTGCTAAATGTTGGCCCGGATCAACGCCTGAGCGGTAGCCTTGCCTGCGCGGTGATTGCTGCGATGCAGGGGGCTCAAATTCTTCGCGTTCATGACGTAAAAGAAACTGTTGAAGCTATGCGCGTGGTCGAAGCTACGCTT
Organism: Cedecea neteri NBRC 105707 = ATCC 33855; assembly: GCF_001571265.1. Taxonomy (GTDB): domain Bacteria; phylum Pseudomonadota; class Gammaproteobacteria; order Enterobacterales; family Enterobacteriaceae; genus Cedecea; species Cedecea neteri. Next base: position 84,171 of record NZ_BCTL01000025.1, read on the forward strand.
TCAGTGAAGGAAAACAAATACTATGAGTAACCGTAAATACTTTGGCACCGATGGCATCCGTGGTCGCGTGGGCGATGCACCCATTACCCCTGATTTTGTTCTGAAGCTGGGCTGGGCTGCGGGCAAGGTCCTTGCGCGTCATGGTTCGCGTAAAATTATTATCGGTAAGGACACTCGTATTTCCGGCTACATGCTGGAGTCTGCACTGGAAGCGGGCCTGGCAGCTGCCGGCTTGTCCGCATCTTTCACCGGGCCAATGCCAACGCCTGCGGTTGCCTACCTGACTCGTACATTCCGCGCGGAAGCCGGCATTGTTATCTCCGCATCACACAATCCATTCTATGACAACGGCATAAAATTCTTCTCCATCGACGGGACTAAACTGCCGGATGAAGTCGAGGAAGCTATTGAAGCGGAGATGGAAAAAGAGATCACCTGCGTAGACTCGGCGGAGTTGGGTAAAGCCAGCCGCATTGTGGATGCTGCCGGGCGTTACATTGAATTCTGTAAAGGCACGTTCCCGAACGAACTGAGCCTGAATGGCCTTAAAATCGTCGTAGACTGTGCCAACGGCGCGACTTATCACATCGCACCTAATGTACTGCGTGAGTTAGGCGCAAAAGTCATTGCCATCGGCTGTGAGCCAGATGGGGTGAACATTAATGAAAAATGCGGTGCGACGGATGTGCGTATGCTGCAAGAACGCGTGCTGGCGGAAAAAGCCGATCTCGGCATTGCGTTTGACGGCGACGGTGACCGGGTAATCATGGTGGATAACCTGGGGCATAAAGTCGATGGCGATCAGATCCTCTATATCATTGCCCGGGAAGGATTGCGTCAGGGGCAACTGCGCGGCGGTGCCGTGGGGACGCTAATGAGCAATATGGGGCTTGAAGTCGCACTGAAGCAGTTGGGTATTCCTTTTGCCCGCGCCAAAGTTGGCGATCGCTATGTGCTGGAAAAACTTCAGGAGAAAGGCTGGCGGATTGGGGCTGAAAACTCAGGGCACGTTATTCTTCTGGACCAGACGACGACTGGCGACGGTATCATCGCAGGTTTGCAAGTACTCACCGCGATGGTTCGTAACCACATGAGCCTGCACGATCTGTGTAGCGGGATGAAACTCTTCCCGCAGATTCTGGTTAACGTTCGCTTTACTGCGGGCAGCGGCGATCCACTTGAAAACGAAGAGGTCAAACGTATTACGGCTGAAGTGGAAGCTGCGCTGGGCAACCGTGGTCGGGTGTTGCTGCGTAAATCCGGAACGGAGCCACTCATTCGCGTGATGGTCGAAGGTGAGGATGAAGCTCAAGTGACCGCTTTTGCGCACCAAATCGCAGATGCAGTAAAAGCAGTTTAACGTTTTGATTATCGCAAACTGATTGAAAAGGCGGCAGTTGCCGCCTGTTTCTTCAGGGAAAACGGCTTGTTTGCTGTTTTTTTCCGCAGTCAGTGCATTGTTAATAAATTGCCCTTGCGCACCAGTCTGGCTTTGGTTAGTATTCTCACCCGCTTCAGTGGGTAATGACAAACGTATCCGCTTAACTGGTTTGAAGCAATTGGCGTGCGGTAACCCCGCAAGGAACAGGTTGATTATGTACGAAGCTCTTTTGGTTGTTTTCCTTATTGTAGCGTTGGGCCTTGTAGGTCTTATTATGCTGCAGCAAGGTAAAGGCGCTGATATGGGAGCCTCCTTCGGAGCAGGCGCTTCCGCTACGTTATTCGGTTCAAGTGGTTCTGGTAACTTCATGACCCGCATGACCGGTGTGCTCGCAACGTTGTTCTTTATCCTGAGCCTGGTTCTGGGTAACCTGAGCACCAACAAAACCAGTAAAGGAAGCGAGTGGGAAAATTTAAGTCAGCCAGCGCAAACTGAGCAGACTGCGCCAGCGGCACCTACCAAGCCGAGCAGCGATATCCCGCAGTAAGTTTGTCAGCTTCAATGCGGTAACATGAAGGTTACCGTGTTCAAAGAGTGCCGAGGTGGTGGAATTGGTAGACACGCTACCTTGAGGTGGTAGTGCCCGATTGGGCTTACGGGTTCAAGTCCCGTCCTCGGTACCAAATCCTAGCAATTCTTGCATTTAATGCAATTCTGGCGTAGTATTTGCCACGTTTTCGGACGCGGGGTGGAGCAGCCTGGTAGCTCGTCGGGCTCATAACCCGAAGGTCGTCGGTTCAAATCCGGCCCCCGCAACCACTTTCCCTGAGAGTTCTTTTTCAAATATACTGTGAACACCAGTTTCGGTGCCTTCGCGAAGAATTTAGAAAAAAATTCTCCTGGACGGTGTCCGGGCCGCAGTTGCGGCATACAGGGTTCAGTTATATAAAGCCCCGATTTATCGGGGTTTTTTGTTATCTGACTTTAGAATAACTGGGCTATATGCCCTTTTTTTATGTCTTGGGGGTGGGCTTGTCCACATTAGAGCAAAAATTAACAGAGATGATTTCAGCACCGGTCGAAGCACTGGGCTACGAACTTGTAGGCATCGAATTCGTTCGCGGCCGCACGTCTACGCTGCGCATCTATATTGATAGTGAAGATGGCATCAATGTTGATGATTGTGCTGATGTCAGTCACCAGGTCAGTGCCGTACTGGATGTCGAAGATCCCATCACCGTGGCCTATAACCTGGAAGTGTCCTCACCTGGCCTCGATCGCCCAATGTTCACTGCAGAACACTATGTTCGTTTTACCGGCGAAGAAGTGAGCATTGTACTGCGTATGGCTGTACAAAACCGCCGCAAATGGCAGGGTATTATTAAAGCCGTAGACGGTGAGATGATCACGGTAACGGTCGAAGGAAAAGACGAAGTGTTCGCGCTGAGCAACATCCAGAAAGCGAACCTGGTACCCCACTTTTAATAGTTTGGATTGAGGTGAAAACCCAGGATGAACAAAGAAATTTTGGCTGTTGTTGAAGCAGTTTCCAACGAAAAAGCGCTGCCGCGTGAGAAAATTTTCGAAGCGCTGGAAAGTGCGCTGGCAACGGCGACCAAGAAAAAATACGAGCAAGAGATTGACGTTCGCGTTGAAATCGACCGTAAAAGCGGTGATTTCGATACTTTCCGCCGTTGGGTTATCGTTGAAGAAGTCACCCAACCGACGCGTGAAATCACTCTTGAAGCGGCCCAGTTTGAAGATCCAGCTTTCACCGTGGGTGAATACGTTGAAGATCAGATTGAGTCCGTAACCTTTGACCGTATCACCACTCAAACCGCTAAACAGGTTATCGTGCAGAAAGTTCGCGAAGCCGAGCGTGCGATGGTGGTCGATCAGTTCCGCGAACACGAAGGTGAGATTATCACCGGCGTGGTGAAAAAAGTTAACCGTGACAACATCTCTCTGGATCTCGGCAGCAATGCTGAAGCCGTGATTCTGCGTGAAGATATGCTGCCACGCGAAAACTTCCGTCCGGGCGACCGCATTCGCGGCGTGCTGTACGCAGTTCGCCCTGAAGCTCGCGGTGCGCAGCTGTTCGTTAGCCGTTCCAAACCTGAAATGCTGATCGAACTGTTCCGCATTGAAGTGCCGGAAATCGGTGAAGAAGTTATCGAAATTAAAGCCGCTGCACGCGATCCTGGCTCTCGAGCTAAAATCGCTGTGAAAACAAACGACAAACGTATCGACCCTGTCGGCGCGTGTGTTGGTATGCGCGGTGCGCGCGTTCAGGCGGTTTCTACTGAGTTAGGCGGTGAGCGTATTGATATCGTGCTGTGGGACGACAACCCGGCGCAGTTTGTTATCAACGCAATGGCACCGGCCGACGTAGCATCCATCGTTGTCGACGAAGACAAACATACGATGGATATCGCGGTAGAGGCAGGCAACCTGGCCCAGGCCATTGGCCGTAACGGTCAGAACGTTCGCCTGGCATCACAGCTGAGCGGCTGGGAACTCAACGTCATGACCGTTGATGACCTGCAGGCTAAACATCAGGCTGAAGCGCATGCGGCTATTGATACCTTTACCAAATACCTCGACATTGACGAGGATTTCGCCACTGTGTTGGTCGAAGAAGGTTTCTCCACGCTTGAAGAACTGGCCTACGTGCCAATGAAAGAGTTGTTGGAAATCGACGGCCTTGATGAAGACACCGTGGAAGCATTACGCGATCGCGCTAAAAACGCGCTCACCACACTGGCTCTGGCGCAAGAAGAGAGTCTTGGCGATAAGAAACCTACCGAGGATCTGCTGAACCTCGAAGGTATGGATCGCTCGCTGGCCTTTAAACTGGCTGCTCGTGGTGTTAGCTCGCTGGAAGACCTTGCCGAGCAAGGTGTTGACGATCTGTCTGATATCGAAGGCTTAACGGATGAGAAAGCCGGCGAATTGATCATGGCAGCGCGTAACATTTGCTGGTTTGGCGGCGAAGCGTAATAAACTGTAGCAGGAAGGAACAGCATGACAGATGTAACCGTAAAAGCGCTGGCCGCAGAGATTCAGACCTCCGTGGACCGCCTGGTACAGCAATTTGCTGATGCAGGGATCCCGAAGTCTGCTGACGACTCCGTTTCGGCGCAAGAGAAACAAACGCTGCTGGCCCACCTGAATCATGAACATGGTTCAGGTCCAGACAAGTTGACTTTACAGCGCAAAACGCGCAGTACTTTAAACATTCCAGGTACCGGTGGGAAAAGTAAATCGGTACAAATCGAAGTCCGCAAGAAGCGCACCTTTGTGAAACGTGATCCGCAAGAGGCCGAGCGCCTTGCAGCGGAAGAACAGGCGCAGCGTGAAGCGGAAGAGCAAGCCCAGCGTGAGGCAGAGGAAGCTGCCAAACGTGCGGCACAAGAAAAAGCTAAGCGTGAAGCTGAAGAACAAGCTAAGCGCGAAGCCGCTGATAAAGCGAAACGTGAAGCTGCGGAAAAAGACAAAGTGAGCAATCAACAAACTGATGAAATGACGAAAGCCGCCCACGCCGAGAAGGCACGCCGTGAAGCGGAAGCTGCTGAACTGAAGCGTAAAGCCGAAGAAGAAGCCCGTCGCAAACTCGAAGAAGACGCCCGTCGTGTGGCGGAAGAAGCCCGTAAAATGGCTGAAGCTAACGCTGGCGTTTGGGAAGAACAGGAGAAGGTAGAGGACGACAAGTCTGACTATCACGTCACCACTTCCCAACACGCTCGTCAGGCAGAAGACGAAAACGACCGTGAAGTCGAAGGCGGCCGTGGCCGTGGTCGTACTGCAGCGAAAGCGCCACGTCAGAAAAAAGCTGGCGGTAAGCACGGCGAGTCTAAGGCTGACCGTGAAGAAGCTCGTGCAGCCGTTCGCGGTGGTAAAGGCAAGCGTAAGCCAAGCAGCCTGCAGCAGAGCTTCACCAAGCCAGCGCAGGCCGTTAACCGTGACGTTGTGATTGGTGAAACCATCAGCGTTGCTGAACTGGCTAACAAAATGGCGGTTAAAGGCTCTCAGGTCATCAAAGCAATGATGAAGCTGGGCGCGATGGCGACCATCAACCAGGTTATCGATCAGGAAACCGCTCAGCTGGTTGCTGAGGAGATGGGTCACAAAGTTATCCTGCGTCGTGAGAACGAACTGGAAGAAGCAGTAATGAGCGACCGTGATACCGGCGCTGCGGCAGAAACCCGTGCACCGGTTGTGACCATCATGGGCCACGTTGACCACGGTAAAACCTCCCTGCTGGACTACATTCGTTCTACTAAGGTTGCTTCCGGTGAAGCGGGTGGTATTACCCAGCATATCGGTGCTTACCACGTAGAAACTGACAACGGCATGGTGACCTTCCTGGATACCCCGGGTCACGCAGCGTTTACCTCCATGCGTGCTCGTGGTGCTCAGGCAACGGATATTGTTGTTCTGGTTGTTGCCGCTGACGATGGCGTAATGCCACAAACTATCGAAGCTATCCAGCACGCGAAAGCGGCGCAGGTACCGGTAGTTGTCGCAGTGAACAAAATCGATAAGCCAGAAGCAGACCCAGACCGCGTTAAGCAAGAACTGTCCCAGTACGGCATCATGCCGGAAGAGTGGGGCGGTGAAAGCCAGTTCATCCACGTTTCTGCGAAAGCCGGTACCGGCATCGACGACCTGCTGGATGCAATCCTGCTTCAGGCCGAAGTTCTGGAACTGAAAGCTGTCCGCAAAGGCATGGCAAGCGGCGTGGTCATCGAATCCTTCCTGGATAAAGGTCGTGGTCCGGTTGCTACCGTTCTGGTGCGTGAAGGTACCCTGAACAAAGGTGATATCGTCCTGTGTGGCTTCGAATATGGCCGCGTGCGTGCGATGCGTGACGAGATGGGCCGTGAAGTGACCGAAGCAGGTCCTTCTATTCCTGTTGAGATCCTTGGCCTGTCTGGCGTACCTGCCGCGGGTGACGAAGTGACCGTTGTTCGTGACGAGAAGAAAGCTCGTGAAGTTGCTCTGTATCGTCAGGGTAAATTCCGTGAAGTGAAACTGGCTCGTCAGCAGAAATCCAAACTGGAAAACATGTTCGCCAATATGACCGAAGGCGAAGTGTCCGAAGTGAACATCGTGCTGAAAGCCGACGTTCAGGGTTCTGTGGAAGCGATCAGCGACTCCCTGCTGAAACTGTCTACCGATGAAGTTAAAGTTAAAATCATCGGTTCCGGCGTGGGCGGGATCACCGAAACTGACGCAACGCTGGCCGCAGCATCTAACGCCATCCTGGTTGGCTTCAACGTCCGTGCAGATGCTTCTGCGCGCCGCGTAATTGAAGCAGAAAGCCTGGATCTGCGTTACTACTCCGTCATCTATAACCTGATCGACGAAGTGAAAGCGGCGATGAGCGGTATGCTGTCTCCTGAGCTGAAACAGCAGATCCTCGGCCTGGCTGAAGTTCGTGATGTCTTCAAATCACCGAAGTTTGGCGCGATTGCTGGCTGTATGGTCACCGAGGGTGTGGTCAAACGTCATAACCCAATCCGCGTACTGCGCGACAACGTGGTTATCTATGAAGGCGAGCTGGAATCCCTGCGTCGCTTTAAAGATGATGCTAACGAAGTCCGTAACGGTATGGAATGTGGTATCGGCGTTAAGAACTACAACGACGTGCGCGTGGGCGATATGATCGAAGTCTTCGAAATTATCGAGATCAAGCGTACCATCTCCTGATAGCTATACCGCATCAATTATCTTAGGGGGGCCGTGTGCCCCCTGTTTTGTCTGGAGAAATTATTATGGCGAAAGAATTTGGTCGCTCGCAGCGCGTTTCTCAGGAATTGCAGAAAGAAATTGCCATTATCCTGCAGCGTGAAATTAAAGACCCGCGTCTGGGTATGATGACCACCGTCTCCGGTGTTGAAATTTCCCGTGACCTGGCCTATGCCAAAGTTTTCGTAACGTTCCTGAACGACAAAGACGAAGAAGCCATCAAAGAAGGCATCAAAGTTCTGCAGGACGCGTCTGGCTATATCCGCACTTTAGTAGGTAAAGCAATGCGTTTGCGCATCGTGCCTGAGCTGACCTTCTTCTACGATAACTCGCTGGTTGAAGGGATGCGCATGTCTAACCTGGTTTCCAATGTCATCCGTCATGATGACGAGCGTCGCGTGAATACGGACGACAGCAAGGAGGATTGATGAGTCGTCCTCGTCGTCGCGGTCGTGATATTCATGGTGTACTGTTGCTGGACAAGCCTCAGGGGCTCTCTTCCAACGATGCACTGCAAAAAGTAAAACGCCTTTATAACGCGAACCGCGCGGGCCATACCGGTGCGCTGGATCCGTTGGCGACCGGTATGCTGCCAATCTGCCTCGGTGAAGCAACGAAGTTCTCCCAATATCTGCTGGACTCCGACAAGCGTTATCGCGTGATTGCTAAACTTGGGCAGCGTACCGACACTTCTGATGCCGACGGCATTGTCGTTCAGGAGCGCCCGGTCAACTTTAGCGCCGAGCAGCTTGCAGCCGCGCTGGAGACTTTCCGCGGGGATACCGAGCAGGTTCCATCGATGTATTCTGCGCTCAAGCATCAGGGTAAGCCCCTGTACGAATATGCGCGCGCGGGTATTGAGGTTGAACGCGAAGCTCGCCCAATCACGGTGTATGAGCTGCTGTTTATTCGCCATGAAGGTGATGAACTGGAGCTGGAAGTCCACTGCTCTAAGGGAACGTACATTCGTACGATCGTTGACGATCTCGGTGAAAAATTGGGCTGTGGGGCGCATGTTATCTTCCTGCGTCGCCTGGCGGTAAGTAAATATCCGATTGAGCGCATGGTCACTCTGGAGCAGCTTAATGAGCTGGTCGAGCAGGCATATCGGCAGAAGGTAGAGCCTGCAGAACTGCTGGATCCGCTGTTGATGCCGATGGATAGTCCGGCCTCTGATTTCCCGCTGGTGAATTTGCTGCCTGAAGTTGCCGTCTACTTTAAAAACGGTAATCCAGTTCGGGTGGCAGGCGTTCAGGCCGAAGGGCTGGTGCGAGTTACTGAAGGCGAAGAGAAGAAATTTATCGGTATGGGGACAATCGATGACGAGGGTCGGGTTGCTCCACGTCGCCTGGTCGTCGAATATCCCGTCTGACTTTTGCCGCTACCTTGCGGTAAAAGGGCGCTACAGGTAAAATAGCGCGGCTTAACGGCTGGCCGATTGTTTAACAACCGGTTCAGGCGTGCACTGGGGTTGCTGAATTAGAGATCGGCACCCTGTTTATTTATCTATAATGTTGGAGTTGAAAATGTCTCTAAGCGTTGAAGCTAAAGCTAAAATCGTTTCCGAGTTTGGTCGTGGTACTAACGACAGCGGTTCTACCGAAGTTCAGGTTGCACTGCTGACCGCACAGATTAACCACCTGCAGGGTCACTTTGCAGAGCACAAAAAAGATCACCACAGCCGTCGTGGTCTGCTGCGTATGGTTTCTCAGCGTCGTAAACTGCTCGACTACCTGAAACGTAAAGATGTAGCACGTTACACCAGCCTGATCGAACGTCTGGGTCTGCGTCGCTAGTTCTTGCGAGTTTCAGAAAAAGGGGCCTGTAAGGGCCCCTTTTTTCAACCAGGCGGCAGCAATTCTATGGAAACTAATGTATTGTTGCTGAGTGTGATCTTTATTGCAGAGGTTCGCGCGGCTAATGAGAGGCTTTACCCGTCAGAGCGGGTTAGGATTGTCATTAGTCGCGAGGATGCGATGAAGGTCGGGTACCAACGGCGGCGCGTGAAGCCACGTGCTGCCCGTCATTTTAAAGGATCTTATTTTGCTGAATCCGATCGTTCGTAAATTCCAGTATGGCCAGCATACGGTCACGCTTGAGACCGGCATGATGGCTCGCCAGGCTACCGCTGCTGTAATGGTAAGCATGGATGACACCGCGGTATTCGTTACCGTTGTTGGCCAGAAAAAAGCCAAGCCAGGCCAGGACTTCTTCCCGCTGACCGTTAACTATCAGGAGCGTACCTACGCTGCTGGCCGTATCCCAGGCAGCTTCTTCCGTCGTGAAGGTCGTCCAAGCGAAGGCGAAACTCTGATTGCGCGTCTGATTGACCGCCCGGTTCGCCCGCTGTTCCCTGAAGGTTTCGTCAACGAAGTGCAGGTTATCGCGACCGTTGTTTCCGTAAACCCACAGGTACACCCTGATATCGTTGCCATGATTGGCGCATCTGCAGCGCTGAGCCTGTCCGGTATTCCGTTCAACGGCCCAATCGGTGCCGCTCGTGTTGGTTACATCAATGACCAGTATGTGCTGAACCCGACCGCTGAAGAGCTGAAAACCAGCAAACTGGATCTGGTTGTTGCCGGTACCCAAAGCGCAGTACTGATGGTTGAATCCGAAGCTGAACTGCTGAGTGAAGACCAGATGCTGGGCGCCGTTGTCTTTGGCCACGATCAGCAGCAGGTTGTCATCAAAGAAATCAACGCGCTGGTTGCTAAAGCTGGCAAACCTCGTTGGGACTGGCAGCCAGAAGCAGTAAACGACGCGCTGAATGCACGCGTTGCTGCGCTGGCAGAATCCCGTCTGAGCGATGCTTACCGCATCACTGAGAAACAAGAACGTTATGCTCAGGTTGACGTCATCAAAGCGGACGTTATTGCGACGCTGACCGCAGAAGACGACTCTCTGGATGCTGGCGAACTGTCTGACATTCTGCACGCTATCGAGAAAAACGTTGTTCGTAGCCGTATCCTGGCAGGCGAGCTGCGCATCGATGGTCGTGAAAAAGACATGATTCGTGGCCTGGACGTGCGCACTGGCGTTCTGCCACGTACTCACGGCTCTGCGCTGTTCACCCGTGGTGAAACTCAGGCGCTGGTTACCGCGACTCTGGGTACCGCACGTGATGCGCAGAATCTGGATGAGCTGATGGGCGAGCGTACTGACAGCTTCCTGTTCCATTACAACTTCCCTCCATACTGCGTTGGTGAAACCGGGATGGTAGGTTCGCCTAAGCGTCGTGAAATTGGTCACGGTCGTCTGGCGAAGCGTGGCGTGCTGGCCGTTATGCCAGAAGCTGATAAATTCCCGTACACCGTTCGTGTGGTTTCTGAAATCACCGAATCTAACGGTTCTTCTTCCATGGCTTCCGTGTGTGGTGCTTCTCTGGCACTGATGGACGCGGGTGTGCCTATCAAAGCTGCCGTTGCAGGTATCGCGATGGGCCTGGTGAAAGAAGGCGACAACTTTGTTGTTCTGTCCGACATTCTGGGTGACGAAGATCACCTGGGCGATATGGACTTTAAAGTTGCCGGTAGCCGTGAAGGTATCTCTGCGCTGCAGATGGATATTAAAATCGAAGGTATCACCCGCGAAATCATGCAGGTGGCTCTGAACCAGGCTAAGGGTGCGCGTCTGCACATTCTGGGCGTGATGGAACAGGCTATCGATGCACCGCGTGGCGACATCTCTGAGTTCGCACCACGTATTCACACCATCAAAATCAACCCAGACAAGATCAAAGACGTGATCGGTAAGGGCGGGGCTGTGATTCGTGCGCTGACCGAAGAAACCGGCACCACCATCGAAATCGAAGATGACGGTACCGTTAAAATCGCAGCGACCGACGGTGATAAAGCGAAGCACGCTATTCGTCGTATCGAAGAGATCACCGCTGAAATCGAAGTTGGCCGTATCTATAACGGTAAAGTCACTCGTATCGTTGATTTCGGTGCGTTTGTTGCTATCGGCGGCGGTAAAGAAGGTCTGGTTCACATCTCTCAAATCGCAGACAAGCGCGTAGAGAAAGTGACTGACTACCTGCAGATGGGTCAGGAAGTACCGGTAAAAGTACTGGAAGTTGACCGTCAGGGCCGCGTCCGTTTAAGCATTAAAGAAGCAACCGAGCAGTCTCCGGCAGAAGGTGCAGCACCAGCAGCGCCAGAAGCTGAGTAAGGTTTGCCAATTAAGCTCTCCATGGTGACATGGAGAGCTGTTTGTTACGGGACAGGATGTCTCGTTTGCAGCCGGGGGACAGGACGTTCATCCATTTGTTGTCTTCGGGAGTAGGAAATGAAGCCTTTTTTGCGCTGGTGTTTCGTTGCGACAGCTATCACGCTGGCCGGATGCAGCAACTCTGCCTGGCGTAAGAACGAAGTATTAGCGGTGCCATTGCAGCCTACGCTGCAGCAGGAAGTGATTCTGGCACGCATGGAACAAATACTTGCCAGTCGGGCTTTAACCGATGACGAACGCGCACAGCTTTTATATGAGCGCGGAGTGTTGTATGATAGCCTCGGTCTGAGGGCTCTGGCGCGTAATGATTTTTCACAAGCGCTGGCCATCCGTCCCGATATGCCTGAAGTATTCAATTACTTAGGCATTTATTTAACGCAGGCAGGCAATTTTGATGCTGCCTATGAAGCGTTTGATTCTGTACTTGAGCTTGATCCAACTTACAACTACGCGCATTTAAATCGCGGTATCGCCCTCTATTACGGTGGTCGCTATCGTTTAGCGCAAGATGATCTGCTGGCGTTTTATCAAGACGATCCCAACGATCCTTTCCGTAGCCTGTGGCTCTATATTGCTGAACGCAATCTGGACGAAAAACAGGCCAAAGTGGCGCTACAACAGCGTCTCGAGAAATCGGATAAAGAACAATGGGGATGGAACATTGTCGAGTTCTACCTGGGCAACATTAGCGAAAAAGAGCTAATGGAACGCCTCAAGGCGGACGCAACGGATAACACCTCGCTCGCTGAGCATCTCAGTGAAACCAACTTCTATTTAGGTAAGTACTACCTAAGTCTGGGGGATAAGGACAGCGCCAAGGCACTGTTCAAGTTAGCGGTTGCTAACAACGTACACAACTACGTTGAGCATCGTTATGCATTGTTGGAATTAGCGCTCTTGGGCCAGGAGCATGACGACCTGGCAGAATCGGACCAGCAATAGCTGACGAACAACGATCGTCCCATAAACTTTTTAACTAAAGTCATCACCTTCACGGGTGAGGGCGTTTTTGTTCGTTAATCAATCAAATTTGAGCCGGTTCACACTTTTCAATGAAAATTGCAGATCAATTTCACGATGAGTTACGTAGACTGGCCGCCATCAATGAGGCACATGTACTACATGACTGATATCATCGAAACCACTTTTTCTGATCTGGGGCTGCACGCCTCCATCATTCAGGCTCTTAACGACCTGGGCTACGAAAAGCCATCACCAATCCAGGCAGAATGTATTCCACATCTGCTGAATGGCCGTGACGTTCTGGGTATGGCCCAGACCGGTAGCGGTAAAACTGCAGCGTTCTCCCTGCCGCTGCTGAACAACCTCGATCCTGAGCTGAAAGCACCACAAATCCTGGTGCTGGCACCGACTCGCGAACTGGCGGTTCAGGTTGCTGAAGCCATGACGGATTTCTCTAAACATATGCACGGCGTGAACGTTGTGGCCCTTTACGGCGGCCAGCGTTATGACGTGCAGCTGCGCGCTCTGCGTCAGGGACCACAGATTGTTGTCGGTACCCCAGGGCGTCTGCTTGACCACCTGAAACGCGGTACGCTGAACCTGTCCGGCCTGAAAGGTCTGGTACTGGATGAAGCGGATGAAATGCTGCGTATGGGCTTCATCGAAGACGTTGAAACCATCATGGCGCAGATCCCGGCTGAACATCAGACCGCGCTGTTCTCTGCAACCATGCCGGAAGCGATTCGTCGCATTACCCGTCGCTTCATGAAAGATCCTCAGGAAGTGCGCATTCAGTCCAGCGTCACTACTCGCCCGGACATCAGCCAGAGCTTCTGGTCTGTTTATGGCATGCGTAAAAACGAAGCGCTGGTTCGTTTCCTGGAAGCAGAAGACTTTGATGCAGCTATCATCTTCGTGCGTACCAAAAACGCGACCCTGGAAGTGGCTGAAGCGCTGGAGCGCAGCGGTTACAACAGCGCCGCGCTGAACGGTGACATGAACCAGGCGCTGCGTGAGCAGACTCTGGAACGCCTGAAAGACGGTCGTCTGGATATCCTGATCGCCACCGACGTTGCGGCCCGTGGCCTGGACGTAGAGCGTATCAGCCTGGTTGTTAACTACGACATCCCGATGGACTCTGAGTCTTACGTTCACCGTATCGGTCGTACCGGCCGTGCTGGTCGTGCTGGTCGTGCGCTGCTGTTCGTTGAGAACCGTGAACGCCGCCTGCTGCGCAACATCGAGCGCACCATGAAGCTGACTATTCCTGAAGTAGAGCTGCCAAACGCAGATCTGCTGGGTGAGCGTCGTCTGGCTAAATTCGCCGCTAAAGTTCAGCAGCAGCTGGAAAGCAGCGATCTGGATCTTTATCGTGGCCTGTTGGCAAAAATTCAGCCTTCTGCTGAAGAAGAGCTGGACATCGAAACCCTGGCTGCAGCTCTGCTGAAAATGGCTCAGGGTGAACGTCCTCTGATCCTGCCACCAGATGCACCGATGCGTCCACGTCGCGAATTCAAAGAGCGTGACGATCGCTTCGAACGTCGTGGCGACCGCAATGACCGTGGCCCGCGTGGCGACCGTCCAGAGCGTGGCGGTGAAGATCGTCCACGTCGCGAACGTCGCGATGCTGGCGATATGGAACTGTATCGCATCGAAGTGGGCCGTGACGATGGTGTTGAAGTTCGTCACATCGTTGGCGCTATCGCTAACGAAGGCGACATCAGCAGCCGTTACATCGGTAACATCAAGCTGTTCGGGACCCACTCCACCATCGAGTTGCCGAAAGGCATGCCGGGTGAGGTTCTGCAGCACTTTACTCGCACTCGTATTCTGAACAAGCCGATGAATATGCAGCTGCTGGGTGATGCACAGCCTCGTCCAGAACGCAGCGGTGAACGTCGTGGCGGTCGTGACGGCGGTGGTCGTAGCTTCGGCGGCGAGCGTCGTGAAGGCGGTCGTGGTCCACGTCGTGAAGGTGCCGGTGCCGGGGCTGGCCGTAGCTTCAGCGGTGAACGCCGTGAAGGTGGCCGTGGCCCGCGTCGTGAAGACGGTGCGGCAACCGCACGTCGTCGCTTCGGTGATGCATAATTGACCTATAATCTGCCGTATTATTTTTAAACGGCAGTGATAAAAGCCCCGGATATTGTTATCGGGGCTTTTTTTTATCCCTTTTGTACTCATGTACTGGTACAATGAACCACATAAGACAATTTCGTCGTGCTCAGTTTTTCAGGGATCCGATATGACAACGTTAACCACCCCCGGCACCAGGCCTTCGCTAGTAGGCGGGGTGATGATCATCGGTGGGACTATCATTGGCGCAGGGATGTTTTCGTTACCCGTGGTGATGTCGGGGGCCTGGTTCTTTTGGTCGCTGGCCGCGCTGGTCTTCACCTGGTTTTGCATGCTGCATTCCGGGTTAATGATCCTGGAAGCGAACCTTAACTACCGCATTGGCTCCAGCTTTGACACCATTACCAAAGACCTGCTGGGCAGAGGCTGGAACGCAATAAACGGCCTGTCGATTGCTTTTGTGCTTTATATCCTGACCTACGCCTATATTTCGGCCAGCGGCTCTATCCTGCATCACACGTTTTCTGAACTGTCGCTTGACGTGCCGGCTCGCCTGGCGGGACTGGTTTTTGCGCTGGCTGTGGCATTTATAGTTTGGCTGAGCACCAAAGCGGTGAGCCGCATGACGGCAATTGTCCTCGGCGCGAAAGTCATCACTTTCTTCCTGACCTTTGGCAGCCTGCTTGGGCACGTGACGCCGACAACGCTGTTTAACGTGGCGGAGAGCAATGCGTCCTATACGCCATATCTGCTGATGACGCTGCCATTCTGCCTGGCCTCTTTTGGCTATCACGGCAACGTGCCGAGCCTGATGAAGTATTACGGCAAAGACCCGCGGACCATCATTCGTTGCCTGGTATACGGCACGCTGATGGCGCTGGTGCTGTATACCATCTGGCTGCTGGGAACGATGGGGAATATTCCGCGCCCTGAGTTCGTCGGCATCGCCGAGAAGGGCGGTAACATTGATGTGCTGGTTCAGGCGCTGAGCGGCGTGCTCAACAGCCGGAGCCTCGACTTGCTGCTGGTAGTATTCTCGAACTTTGCGGTGGCGAGTTCTTTCCTCGGCGTTACGCTTGGGCTGTTCGATTACCTGGCGGATCTGTTTGGCTTTGACGATTCCGCAATGGGGCGTTTGAAAACGGCGCTGCTGACCTTTGTGCCGCCGATTGTCGGTGGCCTGCTGTGGCCGAACGGTTTCCTGTATGCGATTGGCTACGCGGGGCTGGCGGCGACTATCTGGGCGGCCATTGTGCCTGCACTGCTGGCCAGGGCTTCCCGTAAACGTTTTGGCAGCCCTAAATTCCGGGTCTGGGGCGGCAAGCCAATGATTGCCCTGATTCTGGTCTTTGGCGTGGGCAACGCGCTGGTACACATCCTTTCTACCTTCGACGTGCTGCCGGTTTATAAGTAAATACTAAAGGGCCCTCCGAACTGGGAGGGCCCCACAACGCTAACTTAAAAGCTCTTCCTTAACCTGCATCGCCAAATCGAAAGAATGTAAGCGCGCCTGATGATCGAAAATCTGGCCGTTAACCATAATCTCATCCGCTTCAGTTTCGCGCAGAACGGACTCCAGGCCGTGGCGTACTTTCGCTTTATCCCCCACCAGAGACATGCTCAGCGCCTGCTGGACGCCGTACTGCTCAGAGGCAGACCAGAGCTGATGCATATTCTCTACCGGCGGCGGAAGCTGCCCTGTTTCGCCACGACGCAGTCGAACAAAAGCCTGCTGCATAGAAGTAAACAGGAATTCGGCGTCTCGGGTACTGTCAGCCGCAACGATATTGATGCACACCATCGCGTAAGGTTTTTCCAGCCGCTCGGACGGCTTGAAGTTCTCGCGGTAAAGCTGCAGCGCCCGGAACAGCATGTCTGGCGCAAAGTGCGAAGCAAAGGCAAAAGGCAAGCCCAGCTGTGCCGCCAGTTGAGCGCTATACAGACTGGAGCCTAGCAGCCAGACCGGTACCTTTTCTCCATAACCCGGTACGGGGCGTACATGCGGATTCGGATCGCGGGCGTCAAACCAGTCCACGAGCTCTGCAACGTCCCGTGGGAAGTTATCAACGTCGCCGCTCATATGGCGTCGCAGCGCCCTCATGGTGGGCTGATCGCTGCCCGGCGCTCGTCCAAGCCCAAGGTCAATACGGCCCGGGTAGAGCGTATTCAGGGTCCCGAACTGCTCGGCAATCACCAGCGGTGAATGGTTCGGCAACATCACGCCGCCGGAGCCTAAATGCAGTGTAGTGGTATTCGCGGCCAGGTAGCCAATCAGTACCGACGTTGCCGCGCTGGCAATGCCGACCATATTGTGGTGTTCCGCCAGCCAGTAGCGGTGATAGCCGCGTTTTTCAGCCAGCCGGGCAAGATCCAGAGAGTGGGAAAAAGCCTCCTGCGCCGAGGAGCCTTGAGGGATCGGCGCCAGATCGAGCACCGAGAAAGCAACATTTTTGTCAGTCATAACCGCTCACTTTTGTTACAGCGTAGTCATCAGATTGAAGGTCTTCTTCCAGCCTGGCGCAGGAATACCGCGCCGGCCAGAAAAGCTGCACTCTTAATAGTGCATTAAACGATGACCAAATTTGTTAACAAAGTGAGCTATTATCAGGCGCGAAGCTCCAGCCCGGCCACGCGTCGCCAGTAGCCGTTGCAGTCGCTGCGGTTGGCCAACGGAAGCGGCGCGCTGCCGTTCTCATTGGCGCGGAAGGCGTTAAGAATATCCAGCGTCCCTAAGCCCATTGGCGACAGGCGAACGATATCCACCAGTCCTTTCATCGACGTCAGCTCATTGCCGAGGTTATAGACATAGCCGCTCATGGTCTGAATGCCGTTCAGCACAAAGACCTGCTGCTGCTCCTGTGAACGCATATCCCGGCCGTTCGGGTACTTAATGCAGCAGGTTTCGCACTCGTCTTTGGCGCGGTCTTCTGAGCGAGCGGTGAAGCAGCGGGCGGAATAAGCCAGCGGCAGATGGCCGTAGCTCAACACTTCCACTTCGAATTTGTCGCGAATACCGAGTTCTTCGCACTGGATAAGCATATTGGCGAGCCAGTCGCGGGAGAGTTCTACCGGCATGCACCAGCGCATCATGCCCTGCTTATGCAGCAGGCGTAGTGTAACGGCGTTATAGCAGTTGAGCGCATGTCCGGCGACGAACGGCAGCTTACGTTCTGCGGCCATATTTACGCTGCCGATATCATTGGCCTCAATCAGAAAATCGCCGTTTTCTACGTAGCGTTTCAGTTCACCAAGCTCGGAAGGTGCCTGCACCAGCGCCAGCGTGGAAAGCACCACCTGCTTGCCCTGGCCTGCGAGCATTTTTGCCATATCCAGCCAGTCTCCGACTTTGGTTGCCCGGCGCTTGCTGCATACCGCTTCGCCCAGATAAATAACGTCGGCGCGGCTTTTGGCAGCCGCCTGATAAAACTTTTCCAGCGTCTCTTTTGGCCAATAGTAAAGCACTGGCCCTAATGAATATTTCATGCTTTTTCCTACTGCCATTTACGGTGATAGGCACCGAGCGTTGTTTGCGTGCCTTCGGCCATCGATCCCAGGGCCTCCATCCAGGCTGGCTGGGCCTGGTAGTTTTTAGGATCTGCCATGCAGCGATCGATAGCCTGGCGCCAGACTTTAGCCACCTGCGTAACGTAAGCCGGACTGCGCTGGCGGCCTTCGATTTTTACCGAGGCTATGTTCGCGGCAAGCAGTTCCGGGAGCAGCTCAAGCGTGTTAAGGCTGGTGGGTTCTTCCAGCGCATGGTAGGGGCGGTCGTCCACCAGGTAACGCCCTTTGCAAAGCGTTGGATACCCGGCATTTTCGCCGTCCTTATAGCGATCGATCAGTACGTCGTTGAGGCGAGATTCCAGCCCCTGCGACGTCTGTTGCCAGCGCACAAAGCGGGCGGGGGAGCAGGCACCCACGGTATTCGGCGACTCGCCGGTGAGGTAAGACGAGAGATAGCAACGGCCTTCGGCCATAATGCACAGGCTGCCGAAGGCAAATACCTCCAGCGGCACCGGCGTGACGCGAGCGAGCTGTTTAACCTGATGAATAGAGAGCACGCGTGGGAGTACCACGCGGGCAACGTCAAAGTTGCGATGATAAAAACGGATCGCTTCTTCATTAGTGGCCGAAGCCTGGACCGACACATGGCGCTCAATGTGTGGATAGCGCTCAGCGGCATACTCCAGCATGGCCAAATCCGCCAGAATCAGCGCATCGGCCCCAAGCTGCGCGGCCATATCAACCGCCCGCTGCCAGCGCACGTAGCCGTCCGGATGAGCGAAAGTATTGATGGCAATATGCAGCTTACGGCGGCGTTGATGCACGTAGCTGACGGCTTCCTGCAGCTTTTTCTCTGTGAAGTTAAGGCCGGCAAAATGACGCGCGTTGGTATCATCTTTCAGGCCGATGTACACCGCATCTGCACCGTTATCGATGGCCGCTTTCAACGCCGGAAGGTTTCCGGCCGGGCAAAGCAACTCCATAATTTTTCCTGAATCAAAGGGGCCATAAGGACGGCCCGCGCTGCACAGGGACGGGCAGCAAAATTGTTAACGAACCGGGATTTTAGTTAACCTGTCGGCGACAATTTTTGATTTGGGGCAGAGAAAGGCGTATTGCTTAGTGTCGCCGCCGCCAATTCGGTCCCGCAGCAACCTGCGGAATTGTTGATTTGGCGCGCCATCGGGAATTGTCGTTATGGCAAAATAGCGACAAATTTTTTAAAGGAGTTAAACCCGTGTTCGATAAACTGCGTTCTCGCCTGGTTCAGGCTGGTCCTTCTTTGCTGCGGGTTCCAGTCAAATTAACCCCCTTTGCCGTTAAGCGTCAGGTACTGGAGCAGGTGCTGGGCTGGCAGTTCCGTCAGGCGCTGCAGGATGGCGAACTGGACTTTCTGGAGGGCCGCTGGCTAAGTATTGAAGTGCGCGATCTTGGCCTGAAGTGGTTTACTTCCGTTGAGGACAATAAGCTGCTGGTGTGCGACGATGCGCCTGCAGATGTGAGCTTTAGCGCTGAGGCCAATGACCTGTTGCTGATCGCCGCTCGCAAGCAGGACCCGGATACTCTATTTTTCCAACGTCGTCTGGTTATTGAAGGCGACACGGAACTCGGGTTATATGTGAAGAATCTAATGGATGCCATTGAGCTGGATGCAATGCCTAAACCGTTACGCATCCTGCTAATACAGTTGGCTGATTTTGTTGAGGCGGGTTTGAAGCATAACCCCGCCCCTGAAGGTAATTCGATAGGTGAACCATGTTAATTCGTGTAGAAATTCCCATTGATGCTCCCGGCATCGACGCGCTGCTGCGCCGTTCCTTTGAAGGCGAGGGTGAAGCCGAGCTGGTGAAAGCACTGCGGGAAGACGGGCTGTTAACGCTGGGCCTCGTCGCCACCGATGATGAAGGGCAGGTGATTGGCTACGTGGCTTTCAGTCCGGTCGCCGTAGAAGGCGAAGAGCTGCAGTGGGTTGGGCTTTCGCCCCTGGCCGTAGATGCGTCGGTTCGTGGGCAGGGCATTGCCAAACAGTTGGTATACGAAGGACTGGATTCTCTGAATGAATTTGGCTATGCCGCTGTGGTCACGCTGGGCTCGCCGGAAATGTACGGCCATCTTGGCTTCCAGCCTGCGGCCCGTTACGACTTGCGCTGCAGCTGGCCGGGTACCGAAGCGGCATTCCAGGTGCATCCTCTGGCTGATGATGCTCTAAACGGCGTAAGTGGCCTGGTGGAGTATTCTGACCACTTCAACAACGTTTAGCGGGTTTCCCCTTGAAGGCTTGCCAGCAGGTCTTCGAGGGCAACCTTTCCGCCAACCAGCCGTTCTTTCTCTATTTTGCTCAACTGTTTAATCCGATACTCGGCCCGCAGCGCCAGCGATCGGTTTCCCACCACCTGGCTAAACACCAAATCCAGCTCCCCCTTGCCACGCAGCGCCTTGGCTCCTTTTCCGGACTGATGCTGGGCAAAGCGGCGTGCTACGTCGGTGGTAATACCGGTATAGAGGCGGTTATCGGGGCAGCGAATTAAATAGAGATACCAGGAAGTCATAGGGCGGGCGCATAATTAACATTTGTCGCAGAGTATCACTGTTCAGGATGACGATGGAATCACTCAATGCCATCAGCCGCTGGCTGACAAAACAACATGTTCTTAGCTACTGCGTGGGCAGTGGGGACGCGCTTTGGTGTGCGAATGCTTTTTATATCTTCGATGTGGAGCGGGTGGCGTTCTATTTGCTGAGCGAAACCACTTCACGCCACGGCGAGCTGATTGGAGAGCAATCGCCGGTTGCCGGCACGATAAACGGTCAGCCCAAAACCGTGGCACTTATCCGCGGCGTACAGTTCCGGGGGGAAATTCGCCTGCTGGCGGAGGCAGAAGCGGCTGACTATCGTCGCCGCTACTTAAAGCGTTTTCCGATTGCGAAAGTGATGTCGGCCCCGATGTGGGAAATTCGGCTTGATGAGCTGAAAATGACCGACAACACGCTTGGCTTCGGGAAAAAGCTACACTGGCTGCGTGAGGACTAGCGGCCCAGCAGAATCAATGCTTCACGATTAAACGCCGGTAGATCCTCAGGCGTTCTACTGGTGACCAGCTGATGCCCATCAACGACGACTTCACGATCGTAAAAATCTGCACCGGCGTTTTTCACATCAACGACGATAGGTTTTACCGCAGTGAGCTTCCTGCCGCGTATCACGTCTGCGCTGATCAGCAGTTGTGGGCCATGACAAATGGCAAACACGGGTTTTCCGGTGTTAACAAAATCGCGGGTGAAGCTGACAAACCGATCGTCGCCACGCAGGGCATCAGGGGAATGACCGCCAGGGAGCAATAGGGCATCAAAGTCGGCCGGGCGAACTTCGTCGATCCCCTTGTCGATCTTCACTTTGGTTTCGCCTTGTTTGCCGGTAACCGTTTTTCCCGCCTGCTTCTCGATAGTGATTACCTGGTGTCCGGCCTGCCGAAACTCCTCAGCCGGTGAGGTGAATTCAGAGTCCTCAAACTCGTCGGTAATCAGAACTGCAATTTTCTTGCTCATCTTTCCTCCGTTATGTTTGTGGCACTATTAAGCCTGGACTACCATGCTGACATTGCAAGCGCTTAGCGAGAACAGGGGGCATTATGAGTCGAATCTTAATCACCGGAGCCACGGGGCTTGTTGGCGGCCATTTACTCCGCCTGCTTAGTCAGGACTCGCGCATCAGCTCGATTGCGGCACCCACTCGCCGGCCGCTGCCGGTAGCGCTGAACAAGGTGATTAATCCTCACGACCCGCAGCTTTCCGACGCGCTCGCGCAGGTCACTGAGCCGGTCGATATCGTCTTTTGCTGCCTGGGAACGACGCTACGCGATGCGGGCAGCAAAGAAGCCTTTATCCTCGTCGACTATACGCTGGTGGTTGATACCGCACTTGCTGGCCTCCGGCTGGGTGCAAAACATATGCTTGTGGTCAGCGCGCTGGGGGCAAACAGCCGCTCGCCGTTCTTCTACAACCGCGTTAAGGGCGAAATGGAAGACGCGCTGATAGCACAGAACTGGCCGCGCCTGACCCTTGCTCGGCCTTCAATGCTGCTGGGGGAACGCCACGCCCGGAGATTAAATGAAACGCTGATGGTGCCGATTTTCAAAATGCTGCCCGGCAAGCTAAAAGCTATTGAGTCAGTGGACGTGGCGAAAGCGATGCTTTCGGAAGCGTTCAATCCAGCACGGGAAGGCGTGACGATCCTCGACTCAGGTCAACTGCGTGAATTAGCCGCACAATCTTCTGGTGTTTAATCTTTCCCATTGTGCCTGTCGCGCATAATATGGCGCGATAAATACTTCTCTCGCTAATCAATTTCAGGGAAACGACAATGTCTCTTTCTTCCGCCTCCGCCCAGGGAGTGCGTACATTTCCGTGGTGGAAGCCCGCGCTGTTTTTCCTGGTGGTGATAGCCGGGCTCTGGTACGTGAAGTGGCAGCCATACTACGGCAAAGCGTTTACCGCCGCGGAAACCCACAGTATTGGAAAATCTATCATCGCTCAGGCGGATGCAAACCCGCTCAAGGCCGCGCTGGATTATGCGATGGTCTATTTCCTGGCCGTTTGGAAAGCGGCGGTACTGGGCGTTATCCTGGGATCTCTGGTGCAGGTGCTTATTCCCCGTGACTGGCTGCTGCGCACCCTGGGGCAGCAGCGTTTCAGAGGCACGCTCTTTGGCACACTGTTTTCACTCCCCGGCATGATGTGTACCTGCTGCGCGGCACCGGTGACGGCAGGCATGCGCCGCCAGTCTGTTTCTATGGGGGGAGCGTTGGCTTTCTGGATGGGAAATCCTCTGCTTAACCCTGCGACTCTGGTCTTTATGGGGTTTGTTCTGGGCTGGCAGTTTGCATTAGTGCGATTAGTGGCTGGCCTTGCAACGGTACTTGGCGTTGCCTGGCTGGTGCAGCGCTGGGTCAAAGATAAACCGCAAAACATTGAGCCTGTACCTGCCGCCAACTACCCGGCAGACGAAGGTACTTTCCCGTCTCGCTGGGGAAAAGCGCTGTGGCAGTTATTCTGGAGCACGATCCCTGTCTATATTCTTGCCGTGCTGGTACTCGGCGCTGCGCGAGTCTGGCTGTTCCCGCATGCTGATGGGGTGGTAAGCGACACGCTGTTCTGGGTGATTGCCATGGCGATCGTTGGCTGCCTGTTCGTGATCCCTACGGCGGCTGAAATTCCTGTCGTGCAAACCATGATGCTAGCGGGAATGGGCACGGCTCCGGCACTGGTGCTGTTGATTACGCTCCCAGCGGTCAGCCTGCCGTCGCTGATCATGCTGCATAAAGCTTTCCCGGCTAAAGCCCTGTGGCTCACCGGTGGGCTGGTGGTGCTAAGCGGCGTGATTGTCGGTAGCCTGGCGCTTATTTAATATTATTTGCCAGCCCTCTGATTAATAAAAGCCACGCAATAGCGTGGCTTTTTAATGGCGAAGAAATTCTGCTCAATATTATTGAGGGAATAACTGCTTTGGAGGTGGATGCTATATATTAAAAGGACTGCAGGTAATCAATATATCCTTTAGCACTGCTTTCCAGCTGTTGTGCGGAAACTTCATATTCGGCACCGTAAAAAGCATAGAACGGCTGATAATCTGCTTCGACATACTTCGCCGTCATTTCAAAGGGCAGAAGTATTTCCTGAAGCGAATGGTGGTAGCGCCCTTCGCGTGAGAAATCCTCTGCCTTAATCCCGGCGCTTACCGCCAGCGCGAACTTACGGCCTCTGAGTTTATGCCCGCTGGTAGAGCCGTAGGCCCAGCCATAGGTAAAGACTTCATCCAGCCACTGCTTCAACAAAGGCGGGCTATTAAACCAGTACAGTGGAAATTGCAGAATAATTTTATCGTGTTGCTCAATGAGTTTCTGTTCTCTTTCAACATCAATAGCGCCATCTTTATAGGTCTGATAAAGATGGTGCACGGTGTATAACTCCGGGTGTTTTTCTATTTCCTTTACCCAATGCTTATTGATTTTTGACTCATCGATATTGGGATGAATAACGACAATTAATGTTTTCATATTTAATTCCTTACGGAGTGGCTGACCGTCAGCGATTATTTTATGTTTTGCATCATAGGCAGCTTTAAATTAAAGTACAATACTGTCATTGTTGATATGTACTATACAAAAGGATAGTGTCATGAGCGAAGAGAGCGCGCCGGATTCCTGCGCATTTATGGGCGATACGGGCTTTGCCTATACGCTGTCGCTGGTGAATGGGAAATATAAAATGATCATTCTTTATGCGCTGGCGGAGTATCAACCGGTGATCCGCTTTAACGAGCTTAAGCGTTGCATCGATACCATCTCATTCAGAACCCTGAGCCTGACGCTGAAAGAGCTGGAGAGCGACGGGCTGATTATCCGCAACGAATATCCGCAGATCCCGCCAAAGGTGGAGTACAGCCTTTCCGAGCGAGGTAAGTCGCTGATCCCGGTGCTGGATATGATGTGCGAATGGGGAAACGTGCATCGCCATGATGCGCTGAAGTGAAGATTCCCGCAGGCTGGCGGGAAGCCTGATTTAACGCAGGTGATGCACGACCTGGTTGCTGCTGCCGCGCCAGATAAGCGCCGGGTCTTTTAAATCCTGAACAAACTTGCCGTCTACCAGCACGTTAATCAACGCAACCACTTCTTGCTGGGCTGCGTTCAGTTCGTCAATCTTATATCCCGTCCAGACCCAGATATCCTTGCCGGGGCATTCGGCGCGCACGCGCTGCACCAGTTTAAGAATCTCCGGCACGTTTTGTGGGTGCAGAGGGTCACCGCCCGAAAGCGAAATTCCCTGACGCTTAACGCGGGTATCGTTGAGGTCGGCAATAATGCGGTCGGCTATTTCTGAGGTGAACGGCATACCTGAATTCAAGCGCCAGGTGCTCTTGTTGTAGCAGCCGGGGCATTCATGCACGCAGCCTGAGACAAACAGCGTGCAGCGAGTGCCGGGGCCGTTGACGATGTCGACGGGATAGTATTGATGATAATTCATTTTCGCATCTCAATTGACGCCATAACTGCGTTGGCTGCTCTCACTCACCCCGGTCACTTACTTATGTAAGCTCCCGGGGATTCCTTCCTTTGCCGCCTTGTTCTAACGTCAATTGCTTTGCGAAAAACTTGCTGAAAGTTAGCTTTATCCCAAAGATTTGGCAGCGTTAAAGGCTAAAACGGAAATCGTTAACCGATCTGTCCGTTACCCAGGTGCTTAACGCGACGCTTAACTTCTTCCTGCTTGCCGGCGTTGAACGGCCGAGCGTCCGGGCTGCCGAGGTAGCCACATACGCGACGGGTAACCGACACGCGCGCGGCGTCGTGATTGCCGCATTTCGGGCAGGTAAAACCCTTGCTGGTGCATTCGAACTCACCGGTGTAGCCGCACTCATAGCATTCATCGATCGGCGTGTTGGTGCCGTAATACGGCACGTGCTTGTAGCTGTAATCCCACACGTCCTCGAGCGCCCGCAGGTTGTGCTGGATGTTCGGGTATTCGCCGTAGCAAATGAAGCCGCCGTTAGCCAGCGGTGGGTACGGTGCCTCAAAGTCGATTTTGTCGTAAGGGTTAACCTTTTTCTCCACGTCGAGGTGGAAGCTGTTGGTGTAGTAGCCTTTGTCGGTCACGCCAGGCACGACGCCGAATTCTGCGGTATCAAGGCGGCAGAAGCGGTCACACAGGTTTTCGCTTGGCGTGCTGTAAAGGCTGAAGCCGTAGCCGGTTTCTTCTTTCCAGCTGTCGGTGGCTTCACGCAGGCGAGCCACGATAGCAACGGCTTTCTCGCGCAGGGCTTCGCTGTCGTACACATGCTGATTACCGAACAGGGCGTTAACCGTTTCATGAATGCCGATATAGCCCAGCGAAATCGACGCGCGGCCGTTTTTAAAGATCTCAGACACGTCGTCATCGGCCTTCAGGCGGACACCGCAGGCGCCTTCCATATAGAGGATAGGGGCCACGCGAGCTTTGACGCCTTCCAGACGGGCAATGCGGGTCATTAGCGCTTTGCGCGCCAGCTGTAAACGATCGTCCAGCAGTTTCCAGAAAGTAGCCTCATCCCCTTTAGCTTCCAGCGCAATGCGCGGCAGGTTCAGGCTTATTACGCCCAGGTTGTTACGCCCGTCGTGGATCTGCTCGCCGTTTTCCTCGTACACGCCCAGGAAGCTGCGGCAGCCCATTGGCGTTTTAAACGAGCCGGTCACTTTCACAACCTGGTCGTAGTTAAGAATGTCCGGATACATGCGTTTGGACGCACATTCCAGCGCCAGCTGTTTGATGTCGTAGTTGGCATCACCAAACTTATGGTTCAGGCCGTCACGAATTGCAAAGACCAGTTTTGGGAACACCGCAGTTTTACGATTTTTACCCAGGCCGGCGATGCGGTTGCGCAGAATAGACTTCTGGATCAGGCGTGATTCCCAACTGGTGCCGAGGCCAAAACCAAAGGTAACAAACGGCGTTTGCCCGTTGGCGGTATGCAGCGTATTCACTTCATACTCAAGGGATTGGAAAGCGTCGTAGCACTCTTTCTCGGTGCGGGAATGTGCATATTCCTCAGCATTCGGGATCTGCCACTCTTCGGCGATTTTACGGTGCTTGTTAAAGCTTTCGGTCACAAACGGCGCCAGCACTTCGTCGATGCGGTTGATGGTGGTCCCGCCGTAAATGTGGCTGGCAACCTGGGCAATTATCTGGGCCGTTACCGCCGTTGCCGTAGAGATGGATTTTGGCGGTTCGATCTCGGCGTTACCCATTTTGAACCCGTGGGTCAGCATGCCTTTCAAATCGATAAGCATGCAGTTGAACATCGGGAAGAACGGAGAATAATCAAGGTCGTGATAGTGGATATCGCCGCGCTCGTGTGCCAGCACGACGTCACGCGGCAGCAGATGCTGCTTGGCATAGTGCTTGGCGACGATCCCGGCCAGCAGATCGCGCTGGGTTGGGATCACCTTGCTGTCTTTGTTGGCGTTCTCGTTAAGCAGGGCGGAGTTAGTCTGCTCAACCAGGCCGCGAATTTCCTGATTCAGGCGGCCACGTTTTTCGCGCTCAATATCACGGTCATGGCGGTACTCAATGTAGGCGCGCGCCAGCTGCTTATAGTTACCGGCCATGAGCTGGTTTTCCACGGCGACCTGGATCTCGCCGATATCTACCTGGCTGCGGCCGGCCATCTGCTGACTGACACTCTCTGCGACGGTGGCGCAATAGTCCGCGTCATCGACTCCCGCTGCTTTAGCTGCACGCAGAATAGCTTCTCTGATGCGCTCTGAAGTGAAAGGTACTTTGCACCCGTCTCTTTTCATCACATGCGGTGTCATGATTTCTCCGTTTATTTTTAGGTTATCCACAAAGGTCGGGGCGTTTCCGGGAGCGCGTAGCCGTTTGTCCTACCAAAACTTCCCGAAATCCGGCCCTTTTTATCCACAGATAATCCCCAAACTTATCCTGTGGAGGTTGTTGTTATAATAGGTGATAGATACAACATGTAGGGCCGGGGTGCATTCTAAGTTCTATATATAGTGATTTGCATCAAACATGTTTGCGATTTTATTGATGCAGGACAAAGTAAATCAGGGGCAGCAGAAGCGGTGGGCATTGCTAAAAATGCCAAGAATTATCTGATTAGTTTTTCGGATAAATACTCGACAAAAACCCGAGTCTTTGGCGGGACTTTTCCTCCTGCATATTTCACCCAGAGCTGCTGAGGTTCAGTGGCAACGTCCTGTAAAATCGCCTGCAGTTTCCCTTCGGCAATCGGTTTGGTGAGATACCAGTCGGCGAGATAAACGATCCCCATGCCGGACAGCGCCGCGTCCACCAGCGAATCCGGTGAGGTAGTGATAAACCAGGCAGAGGGCTCGTCAAACAGCGTTTCGTTATTCATCCACTGTTGAAGGCGCCCGGTGCCAGAGTTACGGTGGATAAGGCAGCGATGCCCCGCGAGATCTTCCGGCGTTTGTGGCGTTCCGTGCTGTGCTAAATAGGCCGGTGAGGCCGCCGTAATCATTTTTGAAGTATACAGTTCGCGGGCGACCACGCGGTTATCTCTTATCGTGCGGTGGCCGATGGCCACGTCTATGCGTTCAGCAATCAAATTCACGCTGCGGGCTTCCATTGACAGCTCAAAGCGTATCAGCGGATAGCGCCGCTGGAATTCGGCCAGAATCGGCATCAGGCAGTGGCGGCCAAAGCCGGGGATCACGCTGACGCGCAGCAGCCCCGAAGGTTCCGCGCCTGGGTTAACCAGCGCCTGGTTCAGCGCCTGCCATAGCGGCGCGACCTCATCACGCAGTGCAGTCCCTTCTTCGGTAAGCACGACAAAATGCGTATTGCGCACAAAGAGCACGATGCCAAGCCGCTGTTCAAGCTGGCGTATGCTTTTGCTCACCGCCGCAGGCGTAATGCCCAACTGACGCGCTGCCTCGGAAAAACTCTGGCAATCCGCCGCCGCCAGAAAAGCGGGAATGAGCCGATGAACGTCTGCTGAAAGCATCATGCTTGTAACCTTTGGTTGAAACAGATGTGCCATGCTATGGACTACAGGTATGCCCTGTCATCTGAAAAGATAGCCTCATCCTAAAAAATGAGGTCTGAAAGATGAAAAAAATATTAGTTCTGGCGGCACATCGTGTGCCTGATGATTCCCGTATTAACCAGGCAGGTATTGCCGCTCTGGAAGGTATTGAAGGCGTTACCGTGCATGAGCTGAAGCGTGAATATCCGGATCACCAGATTGATGTGGCGCGTGAGCAGGCGCTGCTGGTGGATCATGAATCGATCGTGCTGATGTTTCCGTTCTGGTGGTACAGCTCCCCGGCGATCCTCAAGGACTGGCAGGATCAGGTGCTGACCTTTGGCTTTGCCTACGGCACCAACGGCACCGCGCTGCACGGTAAAAAACTGATGGTGATGACCTCAACCGGCGGGGCGGCGGATGCCTATCGCGCAGAAGGCGCTAACCGCTATACGGTCGAAGAACTGCTGCTGCCGTTCCACGCGATGGCGAATAAGACAGGAATGATCTGGCAGGCGCCCGCGCTGATCCAGGGGGCAAATACGATTACGGAAGCGCTGATCGACGAAGGCGTTAACGGCTGGCTGAGCCGGATTCAGGGGCTGAAAGGGTAATGTTTCCCCTCACCTCAGGCTGCCTCTTAGTCATAAATACACTCTATGAAGGATCGGCTCAGGTTCCGTTCACCAGTACATTTGCTTCCCTCTGCATGCTCGGAATAAGGTGAACGTGTCC
>NZ_BCTL01000026.1 GCF_001571265.1 Cedecea neteri NBRC 105707 = ATCC 33855
CTGCCAGGCATCAAATAAAACAGAAAACCTCAGCCTGACGGCCGGGGTTTTTTGCTTTTTACAGATTTTAAAACGCCGCAAGCGGCATCTTTTCAGCCCGTTATTGCTGTTTTGCCCACTCATAGATGAAATCAGCCACCCCTTCTGCATTATTAATATCCAATACAGGTACGGAAATGGCCAAAGGTACGTTACTGGCTACAGCGATGACACAGGGATCGATCTCTAATTCTTCCGCTTTATGACCCGTTTCCTGCCTGAATAGCAGGATTTTCGCCACCGGCTCGTGTTTAAAACCCTCGACAAGAATAAGATCCAATCTGCTGCTGTCCATCCTTGAGGCAAGGTAATGCAGATCCAGGTCCGGCACTTCGGGTGTTTCCGTCATTAACGCCCAGCGCTTCTGGCTGGCAACGATGGTTTGCGCTGCGCCAGCTTTGCGTAGCTCATAGCTATCCTTACCCGGTTTATCCACATCCATATCATGATGCGTATGTTTGATGAGCCCTGGCCTGATGCCTTTAGAGAGTAACGATGGGATTAGCTGCTTTAGCAATGTGGTTTTTCCTGTCCCGCTCCAGGCCGCTATTGCCAGCAGAGGGGGGGCTATTCGTTTTTCTGCCATCGTGAAAGCTCATCGAGAGTGTTTATATTGGTAAAACATGTGGCCTGGCCATCGAAAGAGACTGAATGCCCGCCAACGCTAAGTAAAAACTGCATCACTCGCCTTTCGCCAGCGAGCAGATATTCTCTCAATGGCAAACAAAGCGAATGATGAAGCATTGCTACGCCGGGGTGATCTCGTTGCCCATCATTGGCCCAGATTGCCAACGCGTTACCACGCGCTTGCCAAAGTTTGCAGGCAAGATCGGCGGGAATATTGGGAGTATCGCAAGGGCAAAATAGCAGCCACTCGCTTTCTGTTTGCTCCATAACGGCTAACATACCGGCCAGCGGTCCTTGATAGTCAGCAATAGCGTCCTGGATAACCTGAGCTCCACTTTTCCGGTAAATCTCGAGATTCCTGTTGGCGCTGATAACCACATCACCTACCTGTGGTTTTAATACCATGAGGACATGCTGGAAAAGTGGCTGGCCGTTAAGCGGGGCTAATCCCTTATCATTGCCGCCCATTCTGCTTCCCCTGCCACCGGCTAACACAACGCCGGTGACCTTTGTTAATCGCTGCACGAATATCGCCTCTTTTAATGTGGGTTTGAGCCTGCTAACGTGTTGCTTTTCACATGTGATAAGGAACACCAACATGAAATGTAAGCGCCTGAACGAACTTCTTGAGCTGCTTCAGCCCGCCTGGCAGAAAGAGCCAGATCTCAACTTGATACAATTCTTGCAGAAACTGGCCGCTGAGTCAGGCTATCGCGGTGAACTGACCGATCTCACTGACGATGTACTGATCTACCACCTTAAAATGCGTGATTCTGCAAAAGATGACGCTATTCCGGGTCTTAAAAAAGACTATGAGGAAGACTTTAAAACGGCTCTGTTACGCGCACGTGGTGTGATTAAAGAGTAAAAGCTTGTAAGTCGAGACACTTAAGCGGTTTTGAAATGTTATCCTGAAGTATTCGTATTTACTTCCGGTTGCCGGGATGACAGACAGCGCTTTTAATTTCCAGACTCTACATCCGGATACTATCCTCGATGCTCTTTTTGAACAGGGCATTCGGGTTGATTCGGGGCTGACGCCGTTAAACAGTTTTGAAAACCGCGTTTATCAATTCCAGGATGAAGATCGCCAACGGTTTGTGGTGAAGTTTTATCGTCCACATCGCTGGTCAGCGGCGCAAATTGAAGAAGAACATCAATTTGCGCTGGAGCTTCAGGCTGATGAAGTGCCTATGGCTGCTCCCCTCCGTTTTGCTGGAAACACACTCCTGCAGCATCAGGGGTTTATGTTTGCCGTGTTCCCAAGCCTGGGAGGACGACAGTATGAAACCGATAACCTCGACCAAATGGAATGGGTGGGCCGCTATCTTGGCCGCATTCATCAAACGGGTCGCCAGCAACTCTTTCAACACCGCCCAACCTTTGGCCTGGATGAATATCTTTTTCAGCCGCGCGAACTATTTGAATATAGCGAGCTTATTCCCCGCACCCTTAAGAAATATTTTCTGGCGGCAACGGATGCGCTGATAGAGGAAGTGAAACGTACCTGGCATACTGATTTTGAACCGCTGCGTCTGCACGGCGATTGCCACCCTGGCAATATCCTCTGGCGCGATGGGCCCCTGTTTGTTGACCTTGATGACGCTCGTAATGGTCCGGCTGTACAGGATATCTGGATGTTGCTTAATGGCGATAAGGCCGAACAGCGCATGCAGTTAGAAACCATTGTTGAAGCTTACGAAGAGTTTTCGTCGTTTGATACCGGCGAGCTAACTCTGATTGAACCGTTGCGTGCCATGCGCATCATCTATTATCTCGCGTGGCTGATGCGACGCTGGGATGACCCCGCATTCCCCCGAAATTTCCCCTGGTTTAGCGAGGAGGATTTCTGGAGAAGACAGACTGCAACCTTTACAGAGCAGGTCCGGGTTCTTCGAGAACCACCATTACAATTAACGCCAATGTATTAATCAGTAAAATTCAGGAGAGAGTTGATTATGAAGAAGATTTGGCTGGCGCTGGCGGGCATGATCCTGGCATTTAGCGCTTCTGCAGCACAGTTTACCGACGGTAAACAGTACGTCACCCTGGATAAACCGGTCGCCGGCGAGCCACAGGTATTAGAGTTTTTCTCATTCTACTGCCCGCACTGCTACCAGTTCGAACAGGTTCTTCATGTTTCTGATAACGTGAAGAAAAAGCTGCCGGAAGGCACCAAAATGACCAAGTACCACGTTGAGTTCCTGGGCCCATTGGGCAAAGATCTGACTCAGGCATGGGCAGTGGCTATGGCGCTGGGCGTGGAAGATAAAATTACGTCCCCAATGTTTGAAGCCGTTCAGAAAACTCAAACCGTGCAGAACGACGCAGATATCCGCAAGGTGTTCATCGATGCGGGCGTGAAGCCGGAAGAGTACGATGCGGCCTGGAACAGCTTCGTGGTTAAATCTCTGGTTGCACAGCAAGAGAAAGCGGCAGCCGATCTTCAGCTGCAGGGCGTACCGGCCATGTATGTTAATGGCAAATATCAGCTGAACATGCAGGGAATGGATACCAGCAGCATGGATATCTTCGTGCAGCAGTATGCTGACACGGTGAAATACCTGGTTGAGAAGAAATAAGATTAAAAAAGCCGGTCATTGACCGGCTTTTTTATCCCCAGAGAGTAGCGTTTCCAACTGCTTATCTTTCTCGCTCCACAGCATATTTAGCCAGAGCTGAAAACGGCGCTTAAAGCTTTTATCGTTAACGTAATCTCCATGCAGTTCTTCGGTAATGGGCACTAAAGAGACTCGCACAACGATTTTTGTCATTTTGCCTGACAGCATATCGTAAAACGGCAGCCGATTATTCTCCGGGTAACACAGCGTGACGTTCAGCATCTTATCAAACTGTTTGCCCAGTACATTCATTGCCATCGCTATACCGGCCGCTTTCGGCGGCAACAGATAGTTAAACGGCGAACGGGTCTGTCCCTTTTTCTCTGGGGTGAAGCGCGAGCCCTCAACAAAATTCACAATCGTTGTGGGATGGGCGCGAAACTTCATGCAGGAACGACGTGTGGTTTCGACATCTTTGCCGCGTCGCTCCGGGTGGCGCAGTAAATAAGCTCGCGAGTA
Source organism: Cedecea neteri NBRC 105707 = ATCC 33855 (assembly GCF_001571265.1). Classification (GTDB taxonomy): domain Bacteria; phylum Pseudomonadota; class Gammaproteobacteria; order Enterobacterales; family Enterobacteriaceae; genus Cedecea; species Cedecea neteri. Next base: position 3,747 of record NZ_BCTL01000026.1, read on the forward strand.
GCGTTTCATAAACGGCATATCCAGCGCCCAGCAGGCCAGCCCCATAAAGGGAACCCAGGCAAGCTGCTGCTTAAGAAAATATTTGTTCATGGGGATATGTTTGCGAAATAACACGCAAAGGATCACGATGTCTGCCCAGCTCTGATGGTTGCAGATTAACAAATACCAGTTCTTTTTATTCAGTCCCTCTAGTCCCTCGACATCCCATTTTAAATAAGGGTTGAGGCGGAGCAGCAACGCTAACCCTTCGCACCAGCAGTACATCATGAAGTCAGCAAATACCGAGATCGAGCGCCAGATAGCCGGAACAGGCAGCATTAGCTTAACGATCCCGGCCAAAATGATAGGAACAGAGCAGGCGATCGTGACCAGAATAGTCAGTGCAATACTCAACACCAATGTGATCGCGGCGAGTAATCTCGACATAGGTAATTTTTTGCAGGTTAGGGTGTATAGGGTGCTGGTATTAGCGGCAATAAGAGGCGGATTTTATCAGAAAACCTATAATGACGACTCGCCAAATGAACAGGATTTTCATGAATCGCATTTATGGGTAGAACAATGGCCCATTGTTTCTTACTCGTCTGAGTATATATCCACATCAAACGATCGTTAGTTAATTCATCGAGGCTAAACTAACATTCATTTAACTTACTGAAATTAAAATGCATTTAATGGCATCATGATAGAGATAATGTCATGAAATTAGTTAGTTAAAAAAATATACACAAAGTTATCCACAAAACCGATCTTGCGCAGGATCTTCCGATCCTGGAATTCTTTTCAGCATATTGCGCCCAATAGTTCATGTTTTTGGCCAGGCTATGGCATCCTTTAGCAATACATTAATCACAGGCATGGAACGGAACATTATGGTCCAGATCGCAGACAACCCGCTTATCCTCGTTGATGGCTCCTCCTATCTTTATCGGGCATATCACGCCTTCCCACCGTTGACGAACAGCCGTGGCGAGCCAACGGGGGCGATGTATGGCGTGCTGAACATGCTGCGTAGCCTGATTTTGCAGTATCAGCCAACGCACGCGGCCGTGGTGTTTGATGCCAAAGGCAAAACGTTCCGTGATGAGCTTTTTGAGCACTATAAATCCCATCGCCCGCCGATGCCGGACGATTTAAGAGCGCAGATTGAGCCGCTGCACGCGATGGTGAAAGCGATGGGCCTGCCGCTTCTGGCTGTATCCGGCGTTGAAGCCGACGATGTTATCGGTACGCTGGCGCTGGAGGCTGAAAAAGCCGGTCGTCCGGTGTTGATCAGTACCGGCGATAAAGACATGGCGCAGTTGGTGACGCCGGGCGTGACGCTGATTAACACCATGACCAACACCATTCTTGGGCCGGAAGAGGTGCAGGCAAAATACGGCGTGCCTCCGGAACTGATTATCGACTTCCTGGCGCTGATGGGGGACTCTTCGGACAATATCCCTGGCGTACCGGGCGTGGGTGAAAAAACGGCGCAGGCGCTGCTTCAGGGGCTGGGTGGGCTGGATACGCTTTACGCCAACCCTGATAAAATTGCTGAACTTTCCTTCCGTGGTGCGAAAACCATGGCCGCTAAGCTCGAACAAAGCAAAGAGCTGGCTTACCTCTCCTATAAGCTCGCCACTATTAAGACTGACGTTGAGCTGGAACTAGGCTGTGAGCAGCTTGAAGTTCAGCAGCCAGCGGCAGAGGAACTGCTGGCACACTTTAAGCAGTATGAATTCAAACGCTGGATAACGGACGTAGAAGCCGGGAAATGGATGCAGGCCAAAGGGGCTAAACCGGCCGCTCAGCCGCAGAAAACCGCTGAGATTGAAGCCGAACCTGAAGCGCCGGCCAGCCAGCTCTCTTATGACAACTACGTCACTATTCTTGATGAGAACGTACTTATTGAATGGATTGAGCGGCTGAAAAAAGCGCCGCTCTTTGCGTTTGATACCGAGACCGACAGCCTGGATAACGTCAGCGCTAACCTCGTGGGGCTTTCCTTTGCCACAGAACCGGGTGTGGCCTGTTATATCCCCGTTGCCCATGACTATCTCGATGCGCCGGAGCAGATTTCTCGTGAGCGGGCTCTGGAACTGCTTAAGCCGCTGCTGGAAGACGAGAAAGCGCTGAAAGTCGGGCAAAACCTGAAATACGACCGCGGCATCATGCAAAACTATGGCATTGAGCTGCGTGGCATCGCTTTTGACACCATGCTGGAATCCTACACGCTGGACAGCGTTGCGGGCCGCCATGATATGGACAGCCTGGCCGATCGCTGGCTGAAGCATCAAACTATCTCGTTTGAAGAGATTGCCGGCAAAGGCAAAAAACAGCTGACCTTCAACCAGATCGACCTGGAAACTGCCGGGCGCTATGCGGCAGAAGATGCCGACGTCACCCTGCAGCTGCATCTGAAGATGTGGCCAAAGCTCGAGAAGGTTGCAGGCCCACTTAACATCTTTAAAAACGTCGAAATGCCGCTGGTAACGGTGATTTCACGCATTGAACGCAACGGCGTGAAAATCGACCCGGCTATTTTGCACGCGCATTCTGGCGAGCTAACCAAGCGCCTGGCCGAGCTTGAACTGAAGGCGCATGAAATCGCGGGAGAAGAATTCAATCTCTCTTCTACGAAGCAGCTGCAAACCATTCTTTTTGAAAAGCAGGGTATTAAGCCGCTGAAGAAAACGCCAGGCGGCGCGCCGTCGACGTCTGAAGAGGTACTTGAAGAACTGGCGCTGGACTATCCGTTGCCGAAAGTGATTCTGGAATACCGTGGCCTTGCGAAGCTGAAATCCACCTACACCGACAAGTTACCGCTGATGATTAGCCCGATAACCGGGCGTGTGCATACCTCTTATCACCAGGCGGTCACGGCCACCGGGCGTCTATCTTCTACCGACCCTAACCTGCAGAACATCCCGGTTCGTAACGATGAAGGTCGCCGTATTCGCCAGGCCTTTATTGCGCCTGAAGATTACGTGATTCTTTCTGCGGACTACTCGCAGATTGAACTGCGCATCATGGCCCATCTCTCCCGCGATAAAGGCTTGTTAAGCGCCTTTGCCGAAGGAAAAGACATCCACCGCGCCACAGCCGCAGAAGTGTTTGGTCTGCCTCTGGAAAGCGTTACCGGCGAACAGCGCCGCAGCGCGAAGGCGATTAACTTTGGTCTGATCTACGGGATGAGTGCCTTTGGCCTTTCCCGCCAGCTCAACATCCCGCGTAAAGAGTCCCAGAAGTATATGGATCTCTACTTTGAGCGTTATCCGGGCGTGCTGGAGTATATGGAGCGCACGCGTGCCCAGGCGAAAGAGCAGGGTTATGTAGAAACGCTGGATGGCCGCCGCCTCTATCTGCCGGATATCAATTCCAGCAACGGCGCTCGTCGTGCCGGTGCGGAGCGTGCCGCGATTAACGCCCCGATGCAGGGAACCGCCGCAGACATCATCAAGCGTGCGATGATCGCCGTTGATGCCTGGCTGGAGAAGGATAAACCGCGGGTGAAAATGATCATGCAGGTACACGATGAATTGGTGTTCGAAGTGCACAAAGATGACGTGGAAGCTGTGTCTAAAAAGGTGCATGAGCTGATGGAAAGCAGCATGAAGCTCGACGTACCGCTGCTGGTGGAAGTGGGTAGCGGTAAGAACTGGGATGAGGCGCATTAATACTCAATGCTCAGGTCACGTTTTTGTAACTAAGCAACATAAGTCATAGCTTTTTGTGATGATGATTCAAGAATGTGATGCAAAAAGTGAAAAAAAACTACAAAAAATGCTTTTTTGAGCGATTAAAAAGGAGTAAAGTTATTCGCGTAGGGTACAGAGGTAAGATGTTCTATCTTTCAGACCTTTTACTTCACGTAATCGGATTTGGCTGAATATTTAGCCGCCCCAGTCAGAAATGACTGGGGCGTTTTTTATTGCGCGAAAGAAAAGAAAAACGCGGCCTGGGCCGCGCTGTGGACTAAGAGTAAACCTCCAATTCGGAGAGGGAATAATTACTCTTCAGCCGCTTCTTCTTCCACTGCAGGAGGAAGATCGTTGTACCAGCTATCCAGCTTCAGACGCAGTTTATCAACGCCGGTTTTCTTCAGGGAAGAGAACGCTTCAACTTCGATATTCCCGCCAAATGCCAGAACCGCTTCACGTACCATATTCAGCTGCGCCTTACGCGCGCCCGATGCCAGCTTATCGGCTTTGGTCAGCAGCAGCATCACTTCGATATTGCTGGCTACGGCCCACTGAATCATCTGTTGGTCGAGATCTTTCAGCGGATGGCGAATATCCATCAGCACGACGAGGCCTTTCAGGCTGTTACGCTTTTGCAGGTATTCACCTAGCGCACGCTGCCACTTGTGCTTCACCTCTTCAGGGACTTCGGCATAGCCGTAGCCAGGTAAATCCACCAGACGTTTGCCTTCGGCAACTTCGAACAGGTTGATAAGCTGAGTACGACCAGGGGTTTTACTGGTGCGAGCCAGGCCTTTCTGATTGGTCAGCGTGTTCAGCGAGCTGGATTTACCCGCGTTAGAGCGGCCTGCGAAAGCAACCTCAATACCGGTATCAGAAGGCAGATGGCGAATGTCCGGTGCGCTAAGCACGAACTTAGTCAGTTGATAGTTCCAGTTTTTCAAAACGGTTGTCTCCGTCAGGTAAGCATTTGCCGGGGATTATACCTGAACGAGCGGAAAACGCCGTGTTTCTCGCCAGAAGCATAAGGCTTACAGTGGAGTGGATCGATTTTGTAAGTCATTTGCTATAGCAAATGGCAGATATCCCGGTGAATATTCGTCACTATAAATTAAATAGTTGTTTATTTTCAGATAATTAACTTAATAGCTCATCGTAAGGTAAGTCATGCTCACGAGTGGCTACCTTGTTAAAGACAAGCGTAGCGGTAAAGTGGGTGTGTCGGCGAAGGAAGGACAGGGTTGTCTCGAGCTAACATGGAATATTTGCTCCTTTACGGGGGCCAGAATAAGAAAAAGGCGGCGGGTTAACCTGTCGCCTTTTTTCTTTGCTTGCTTTCTGCTAGATTCCGCCGCAATTCTATACTGAATAAAATGGCTTAAGACGACTTATCATGAAGCAACCAAACTCGGCACCACAAGGTAAAAAACCGGCAAAAGTACGCCGTAAATCGCGCGAAGAGATTGACCAGGAAGCGCGTGAGCGCAAGCGCCAGAAAAAACACAGTGGCCACGCAGCGGGTAGCCGCGCTAACGGCGAAAGCCAGGCAAAAGGCGGTAAATCCTCGGGACAGGTGAAAGACCCTCGTATTGGCAGTAAAAAACCAATTCAACTGGGCGTAACCGATGCGGCACCGGTCGCTAAACAGCACAAACCTAAGAGCGAGAAACCTATGCTAACACCACAGGCTGAGCTGGATATGCTGGAAAACGATGAGCGCCTGGATGGGCTGTTGGAGCGTCTGGAAGCAGGCGAAACCCTGAGCAAAGAAGAGCAATCGTGGGTTGATGCGAAACTCGACCGTATCGACGCGCTGATGGCTGAACTCGGCATCGCCTGGGAAGACGATGAAGAGGAAGAAGAAAAAGCTGACGATTTAATGCGTCTGCTGAAGGGCGGTAACTGACGCCTACTCCTATGGGATTACCTGTTCTTATTATGGTTATTCCGCTGGTGTGTTATCTGCTGTGGTTATTCGTTAAACTACGGCGGCTGTCGCGGCTGCAGAATTTGCTGCGGCGAAGGGTTATGGCTCGCGGAACGAGCGGGCCAGCTTCGCCTCGTCGGCGCCGGCGACAACACCGCAAGGAGTGAGTATGTCTGAGCAGTTAATCGACTGGGATCTGGCTCTGATCCAGAAATATAATTATTCAGGGCCGCGTTACACCTCTTATCCGACCGCGCTGGAGTTTTCTGAAGCTTTTGGCGAGCCGGAATTTTTGCAGGCGGTTGCCCGTTACCCGGAGCGCCCGCTGTCGCTCTACGTGCACATCCCGTTCTGCCACAAGCTTTGCTATTTCTGCGGCTGCAATAAGATTGTGACCCGCCAGCAGCATAAAGCCGATCAGTATCTCGATGCCCTGGAACAGGAAATCATCCATCGTGCGCCGCTGTTTGCCGGCCGTCGCGTTAGTCAGCTTCACTGGGGCGGCGGGACGCCAACTTACCTGAGCAAAGCGCAAATCAGTCGCCTGATGGCGCTGTTGCGCGGTAATTTCCGCTTCAATGATGACGCCGAGCTGTCCATTGAAGTTGACCCGCGTGAAATCGAGCTGGACGTGCTCGATCATCTTCGGCTGGAAGGTTTTACCCGCCTCAGCATGGGCGTTCAGGACTTCAATAAAGAAGTGCAGCGTCTGGTTAACCGCGAGCAGGACGAAGAGTTTATTTTCGCGCTTATTCAACGTGCGCGGGAGCTGGGTTTTACCTCCACCAATATCGACCTGATTTACGGCCTGCCAAAGCAAACGCCGGAAAGCTTTGCCTTTACGCTTAAGCGCGTGGCCGAGCTAAGCCCGCATCGTCTGAGCGTTTTTAACTATGCGCACCTGCCGACGCTGTTTGCCGCCCAGCGCAAGATCAAAGACGCTGACTTACCGAGTGCCCAGCAGAAGCTGGATATCCTGCAGGAAACTATCGCTTCGCTAACCGGCTCAGGCTATCAGTTTATCGGGATGGATCACTTTGCCCGTCCGGATGATGAACTGGCTATCGCCCAGCGTGAAGGCAAACTGCACCGTAATTTCCAGGGCTACACCACTCAGGGCGATACCGACCTGCTGGGGCTTGGCGTGTCGGCCATCAGCATGATTGGCGATTGCTACGCGCAGAATCAGAAAGAGTTGAAGCGTTATTATCAGCAGGTGGACGAGCAGGGTAATGCGCTGTGGCGCGGTCTGGCGTTAACGCGTGACGATTGTATTCGCCGTGACGTGATTAAGGCGCTGATCTGTAACTTCCAGCTTAACTTCGCTGAGATTGAGCAAACATGGTCGCTGGCGTTTGTTGACTACTTTGCGGAAGAGCTGGGCCTGTTGGCTCCGCTGGCGAAAGATGGGCTGGTGGTGATAGACAGTCAGGGTATTCAGGTAACCGGCAAGGGGCGTCTGCTGATTCGCAACGTTTGCATGTGCTTTGATACCTACCTGAGGCAAAAGGCGCGTCTGCAGCAGTTTTCGCGCGTGATATAAAAACGGCGGGGTTTAGCCCCGCCGTTATTTTACCCTTCGCAAAGCGCTATTCCATTCCCAGCTCTTTTAGCTTACGAGTCAGCGTGTTTCGCCCCCAGCCCAGCAGGCGAGCCGCTTCTTGTTTATGCCCCTGAGTATGTCTCAGCGCAGTGGTTAGCAGCGTGCGTTCCATTTCCGGCTGAGCCTCAGAAAGCAGATCCTGATGCCCTGAACGTAGCGCTCGTTCCGCCCACTGTGCCAGCAGCATGGCCCAGCTGTCTGGGTTGGTCTGCGTAACCCCGCCGCTTTCAGTCACTGTCGTTTCAAACAGCTCGCTCGGGAGATCCTGAATAAGCACTTCCTGACCAGCCGCCATCACCGTCAGCCAGCGACAGGTGTTTTCCAGTTGGCGCACGTTGCCGGGCCAGGCCAGGCGCGTTAAGGCATTTTCCGTTTCCGGATGCAGCAGTTTTGCTTCAACACCCAGCTCGCGTGCGGCCACCTGCAGGAAGTGACGTGACAGGCGAGGAATATCTTCCCTGCGTTCACGTAGAGGCGGCAGGTGTACGCGGATCACGTTCAGGCGGTGGAACAAGTCCTCACGGAACTTCCCTTCCTGAACCCGCAGCTCGAGGTTCTGGTGGGTTGCGGCAATAATACGCACATCGACTTTAACGGCCGCATAGCCGCCAACGCGATAAAACTGGCCGTCGGCCAACACGCGGAGCAGCCGAGTCTGTACGTCCAGCGGCATATCGCCTATTTCATCGAGAAACAGCGTGCCGCCGTCAGCCTGTTCAAAACGCCCCTGACGAATCTGGTTGGCGCCGGTAAAAGCGCCTTTCTCATGGCCAAACAGCTCTGACTCGATCAAATCTTTGGGAATAGCCGCCATATTAAGCGCGATAAACGGCGATTTAACCCGCGGGCTATGGCGATGCAGGGCATGAGCTACAAGCTCTTTGCCGGTCCCTGATTCACCGTTAATCAGCACGCTGATGGACGAGCGTGACAGGCGGCCAATAATACGAAACACGTCCTGCATCGCCGGGGCTTCACCGATGATGTCGGTCGTTGGCCCGTTATCCGGTGCATTACGAGGCTGCTGCTGCTCCTGATAATGGCTGATGGCGCGTTCAACCAGCGCCACTGCCTCATCGATATCAAACGGTTTTGGCAGATAGTCAAAAGCACCCTGCTGATAGGCGCTAACGGCGGCGTCTAAATCCGAATGGGCGGTCATTATGATGACCGGCAGCATAGGGTGGCGCTGTTTAATCTGTTTTAACAGGGCAAGACCGTCCATGCCGGGCATACGAATATCCGACAGCAGCACATCTGGGGTTTTGGTCGCCAGCGCGTCCAGCACCTCGTTGCCATTTTCAAAGGTGGTGCAGATCAACCCGGCTCCGGTTAACGCGCGCTCCAGTACCCAGCGGATGGAGCTATCGTCGTCAACGACCCAAACTATCCCTCGTTGCATAAAGACCTCTACTTCCGAATAGGCAGGTAAACCGAAAATTCGGTATGACCAGGCCAGCTGTTGAATTCGATTTTCCCCGAATGCTGGTCGATAAGGCTACGTGCTATGGAAAGACCCAGCCCGGTGCCACCTTCTCGCCCGCTGACCATCGGGTAGAACAACGTGTCCTGCAAATGTGCCGGAATACCCGGGCCGTTATCTTCAACGTCTATGCGTGCTGCGAGACGATAGCGCGAGCCGTGAAGCGTCAGCTGGAAAGCCGTGCGGGTGCGTAAGATAATCTCACCGCCTTCACTACCCAGCGCCTGCAGCGCATTACGAACGATATTCAGCAAAACCTGCTCTATCTGGTCCGGATCGTGCGCAAACTCCGGCAAACTTGGATCGTAATCCCGCACGAGAGTCACGTTGTCCGGCAGCTCCATCGATACCAGCGTCACAACGCGCTCGGCAACTTTGTGAATGCTTTCGGTGACGTGCATCCCCGGCTGCTGGGGGCCTAACAGGCGGTCGACCAGATTTCTTAAGCGATCGGCCTGTTCAATAATCACTTTGGTGTATTCAGTCAGCGAAGGATCCGGCAGCGCTTTACTCAGCAGCTGTGCCGCCCCCCGCAGCCCGCCAAGCGGGTTTTTAATTTCATGCGCCAGCCCGCGGACTAAGTCTCGGGCGGCAATCTGCTGCGCATGCTGCAGCTGTTCCTGGCTCAGGCGACGCTGATTATCCATCGGCGCCATTTCCATCAGGATGTAACCTTCCGGCAGCTTTTGCGCCGTCAGGGAGAGAATGTGCGATCGGCCATCAATGACCAGCGTAACCTCGTTGTCGGTAAACCCCTGGCCCGCCATCAGGCTTTCCTGCATGACGCCAATGTTCAACGAGAAATAACTCAATAGATCCGGCAGAGGCGTGCCGTACAGCTTGCGTGAGCTCTGCGCCAGCAGTTGCTGAGCCGCAGGGTTGGCGTAATGTACCGCCAGCTCGTCATCCACGAGCAGGATGCTGTTGATGAGAGAATTCAGAATCTGCCCAGCATCGGGCAGCGCGCCAGTTGCCATACAGCAGTCTCCGTGCACCGTTTTAGTGCATTATAGTCTTTGGGTGACAAAAAACAGCGTCACAGGGGGATTCCGGTGGAGAAAAAAGCCCATCCGGAGATGGGCCAAAGTTTCCACGGCAACAAAAAACTCCTAACGCCCTTCGCGCCACAGCTGCGTTGGCTGCCCTTACTCACCCTGGTCACATAGTTACCTATGCTTCCAGGGATTCACTCAGTTGCCGTCGTGCTGCAACGCGAAATTCGTTGGATTTCTAAATATTAGACGCTGTAGTACAGCTCGAACTCTACCGGATGCGGAGTCATGCGTACGCGGTCGTTTTCTTCGATACGCAGCGCAATGTAAGCATCGATAGCGTCGTTGGTGAATACGCCACCTGCAGTCAGGAACTCACGGTCTTCGTTCAGAGCATTCAGTGCTTCTTCCAGAGAACCTGCAACCTGTGGGATCTCTTTCGCTTCTTCAGGCGGCAGGTCATACAGGTTTTTGTCCATGGCTTCGCCAGGGTGGATCTTGTTCTTAATGCCGTCCAGGCCTGCCATCAGCAGCGCTGCGAAGCACAGGTATGGGTTAGCCGCTGGATCCGGGAAGCGTACTTCGATACGACGTGCTTTCGGAGATGCAACAACCGGGATACGGATAGAAGCAGAACGGTTACGGGCAGAGTAAGCCAGCATAACTGGAGCTTCATAGCCTGGGACCAGACGCTTGTAGGAGTTAGTGGTTGGGTTCGCCAGGGCGTTGATCGCTTTAGCGTGCTTGATAACACCACCGATGTAGTACAGCGCTTGCTCGGACAGGCCTGCGTATTTGTCGCCGGAGAACAGGTTTACGCCGTTCTTGGACAGGGACATGTGGCAGTGCATACCGGAACCGTTATCGCCAAACATTGGTTTAGGCATAAAGGTCGCGGTTTTACCGTAGGCGTGAGCAACGTTATGTACAACGTATTTGTAGATTTGAATTTCGTCAGCTTTTTTGGTCATGGTGTTGAAGCGGGTAGCCACTTCGTTCTGACCCGCGGTCGCCACTTCGTGGTGGTGAGCTTCAACAACCAGGCCCATCTGCTCCATGGTCAGACACATAGCAGAACGCAGGTCCTGAGAGGAGTCGACCGGTGGAACCGGGAAGTAACCGCCTTTCACGGCTGGACGGTGACCTTTGTTACCGCCTTCGTATTTGGTGCCGGTGTTCCATGCGCCTTCGATATCATCGATAGCCACGTGGGAGCCGGAGATAGAGCTGCCGAAACGGATGTCGTCGAACAGGAAGAATTCTGGCTCTGGCCCGAACAGAACGGTATCTGCAATGCCGGTAGAGCGCAGATAGTCTTCAGCGCGTTTTGCAATGGAACGCGGGTCACGGTCGTAGCCCTGCATGGTACCTGGCTCGAGAATGTCGCAGCGGATAATCAGGGTAGAGTCCGCGAAGAACGGGTCGATAACCGCCGTGGTTGGGTCTGGCATCAGCACCATGTCGGATTCGTTGATACCTTTCCAGCCACCAATCGAGGAGCCGTCAAACATTTTGCCTTCTTCGAAGAAGTCAGCATTTACCTGATGAGCAGGGATAGTGACGTGCTGTTCTTTACCTTTAGTGTCGGTAAAGCGCAGATCAACAAACTTAACTTCATGCTCATTCAGCATCGTCAAAACGTGTTCAGCGGACATACTTAAACTCTCCCGGATTGGTGTAGTCGTCGTGGTAACGAGGTAATCAAACACTTCTTAATGTGGCTTTTCGCCATAAAATGTTTAAAGCGAAATCTGTGCCAACTTTTAAATCACCCTAAAAAGGCGCTATCATGCGCACCATAGTGCAAAAGGGCTGCACCAGGATGAATAATTTGCACCAATATAGTGCTTCAGCATGAAACCTGAGCACCATATTGGTGCAATTTACGTTATGGCTCCCTTTTTAGCTCCGTGAAAGCGATCACAAACCCTTACTTTCTGCATTGTTTGTAAAGGTTCTTTGTGATCCTGTTCTGTCCTTCGATTAATACGTGTACAATAACGCGCTATTTCTAATGCCTGAGGCAAAGTTGTGATCGAAAATCTGCGTAATATCGCCATCATCGCGCACGTTGACCACGGTAAAACTACCCTGGTTGATAAGCTGCTGCAGCAATCTGGTACTTTCAGTAACGAACGTGCTGAAGCCACTGAACGCGTGATGGACTCCAATGACCTGGAGAAAGAGCGTGGGATTACCATCCTCGCTAAAAACACCGCTATCAAATGGAATGACTACCGTATCAACATCGTTGATACCCCAGGACACGCCGACTTCGGTGGTGAAGTTGAGCGCGTAATGTCAATGGTTGACTCCGTTCTGCTGGTGGTTGACGCAATGGATGGCCCAATGCCGCAGACGCGCTTCGTAACCAAAAAGGCGTTTGCCCATGGTTTGAAGCCGATCGTGGTTATCAACAAAGTTGACCGCCCTGGCGCGCGTCCTGACTGGGTTGTGGATCAGGTCTTCGACCTGTTCGTTAACCTTGATGCGACCGACGAGCAGCTCGACTTCCCAATCATTTATGCATCCGCACTGAACGGCATCGCGGGCATGGATCACAATGACATGGCAGCGGACATGACTCCACTGTACCAGGCCATTGTCGATCGCGTACCGGCACCGAACGTTGACCTCGACGGTCCACTGCAGATGCAAATTTCCCAGCTGGACTACAACAACTACGTTGGCGTTATCGGCATCGGCCGCATCAAACGCGGTAAAGTGAAGCCAAACCAGCAGATCACTATCATTGATAGCGAAGGGAAAACCCGTAACGGTAAAGTTGGTAAGGTTCTGACCCACCTGGGTCTGGAGCGTATCGAGTCTACCGAAGCCGAAGCGGGCGATATCATCGCCATCACCGGCCTGGGCGAGCTGAACATCTCCGACACCATTTGCGACCCGCAAAATGTTGAAGCGCTGCCAGCACTGTCCGTAGATGAACCAACCGTTTCCATGTTCTTCAACGTCAATACCTCTCCGTTCTGCGGTAAAGAAGGTAAGTTCGTGACCTCTCGTCAGATTCTGGATCGTCTGAACAAAGAGCTGGTACACAACGTTGCGCTGCGCGTTGAAGAAACCGAAGATGCGGATGCATTCCGCGTATCCGGTCGTGGTGAGCTGCACCTTTCCGTTCTTATCGAAAACATGCGTCGTGAAGGTTTCGAGCTGGCGGTATCCCGTCCGAAAGTTATCTTCCGCGAAATCGACGGCCGTAAACAAGAGCCGTTCGAAAACGTAACGCTGGATATCGAAGAGCAGCATCAGGGTTCCGTGATGCAGGCACTCGGCGAGCGTAAAGGCGACCTGAAAAACATGAATCCGGACGGCAAAGGCCGCGTGCGTCTTGACTACGTGATTCCAAGCCGTGGTCTGATTGGCTTCCGTAACGAATTCATGACCATGACCTCCGGTACCGGTCTGCTGTACTCCACCTTTAGCCACTATGACGATATCCGTCAGGGCGAAGTTGGCCAGCGCCAGAACGGCGTACTGATCTCTAACGGTCAGGGTAAAGCAGTTGCGTTTGCGCTGTTCGGTCTGCAGGATCGCGGCAAGCTGTTCCTGGGCCACGGGGCTGAAGTTTATGAAGGCCAGATCATCGGTATTCACAGTCGTTCTAACGACCTGACCGTAAACTGCCTGACCGGTAAGAAGCTGACCAACATGCGTGCTTCCGGTACTGACGAAGCGACCACTCTGGTTCCTGCGCAGAAAATGACCCTGGAGCAAGCTCTGGAGTTCATCGATGACGACGAACTGGTAGAAGTAACTCCGTTGTCCGTGCGTATTCGTAAGCGCCACCTGACTGAAAACGACCGCAAACGTGCAGGTCGTGGTAGCAAAGAAGCGTAAGTTTCTTTTCTGCAGTCTGCTGAAGCCCTGCCTGTAAAGGCGGGGCTTTTTTTATTTTATCTCTCAGAATGCTCAACGTCGCCTTCCTCTGATAGTCAAAGTCAGCCTTTCCCGCTACAGTTATTTCTCCATGTCGGAAAGGAGGTGCGCATGCTGTATATCTTTGATTTAGGTAACGTCATCGTTGATATCGACTTTAATCGCGTGCTCGGAGTCTGGAGCGATTACAGTCGGGTGCCGTTAGCCAACCTGCAGAAAAGTTTTGCGATGGGAGAAACCTTCCATCAGCATGAACGTGGGCAAATAACGGATGAAGTGTTTGCCGAACGCTTATGCCATGAAATGGACGTTGCGCTGAGCTACGAACAGTTTGCCGCGGGCTGGCAGGCTATTTTCATTGGCTTGCGCAAAGAAACAATTGGCGTCATGCAGAAGCTTCGCGAGCAGGGACATCGCGTGGTGGTTCTTTCCAATACCAACCGCTTGCACACCGGTTTCTGGCCTGACGAATACCCGGAAGTGGCGCAGTCGGCCGATAAAATTTACCTCTCCCAGGAAATGGGGATGCGCAAGCCGGACGCAGAAATCTACCTTAAAGTGCTACAAGAAGAGGGCTTCTCCGCCGATCAAGCGGTATTCTTCGATGATAATGCCGATAATATTCACGGTGCACGAGCGTTAGGCATCACGAGCATACAGGTGATCGACAAGCAGACTATTCCCGACTGGTTTGCTAAACAGGGATGAGCAAAAGCGTGCCCCGCAAAACTGCGCATCGCCTCAGGCCGCTCTGGGCCTGGGGCAAACTGCTGTGGCAGCGTATCGATCAGGACAACATGACGACCCTGGCCGGCAACCTTGCCTACGTGTCTTTGCTGTCACTGGTGCCGCTGGTGGCGGTCGTATTTGCGCTGTTCGCCGCGTTTCCGATGTTTGCCGATATCAGCGTTCAGCTGCGCCATTTTGTCTTTGCCAATTTTATGCCGGCCACCGGGGACGTGATTCAGCGCTACATCGAACAGTTTGTCGCGAACTCCAATAAAATGACGGCGGTTGGGGCCATTGGGCTGATCGTAACCTCGCTGCTGCTGATGTATGCGGTGGACAGCGCGCTGAATACCATCTGGCGCAGTAAACGCGTGCGGCCAAAAGTCTACTCCTTTGCCATTTACTGGATGATCCTGACGCTTGGCCCATTGTTGGCCGGGGCGAGCCTGGCAATTAGCTCTTATCTGCTTTCTCTACGCTGGGCGTCAGAACTTAACAGCATGCTGGATGAAGTCCTGCGCATTTTTCCTCTACTACTTTCCTGGCTTGCGTTCTGGCTACTCTATAGCCTAGTGCCGACGACCAGCGTGCGGGCAAAGGACGCCATGATAGGCTCGTTGGTTGCCGCGTTACTGTTTGAGCTGGGCAAAAAGGGCTTTGCCCTCTATATCACCATGTTCCCCTCTTACCAGCTGATTTACGGCGTGCTGGCGGTTATCCCCATATTATTTGTCTGGGTCTACTGGACCTGGTGTATTGTGTTGCTGGGGGCGGAAATCACCGCCTCGCTGGGCGACTACCGTAAATTGCGACAAGCTGCAGAGCAGGAAGAACTGGAAGAACCATGATTGCATTAATTCAGCGCGTAACCCGTGCCAGCGTCACCGTGGAGGGTGAGGTAACGGGTGAAATTGGCCCCGGACTTTTGGTGTTGTTGGGTGTCGAAAAAGAAGATAACGAGCAGAAAGCCAATCGCCTGTGCGAGCGCGTTCTGGGGTATCGAATCTTCAGCGACGAACAGGGCAAGATGAACCTGAACGTCCAGCAGGCCGGCGGCAGCCTGCTGGTGGTGTCTCAGTTTACGCTGGCTGCTGACACTGAACGCGGGATGCGGCCGAGCTTCTCCGGTGGCGCAGCGCCACAGCAGGCTGAAGCTCTCTATGAGTATTTTGTCGGGCGCTGCAAGCAGCAGGGGATAGAAGCTCCTACCGGGCGATTTGCCGCCGATATGCAGGTTTCGCTAATTAATGACGGGCCGGTGACGTTCTGGCTGCAGGTATAATCCTCGCCATCCGGCTCGCGCAACGAGAGAACAATTTATGTATCACCTTCGTGTGCCACAAACAGAAGAAGAACTAGATCGTTATTACCAGTTTCGCTGGGAAATGTTGCGTAAACCACTGCACCAGCCTAAAGGTTCCGAACGCGATGCCTGGGATGCAATGGCGCATCACCAGATGGTGGTTGATGAAGAGGGCAATACCGTTGCCGTAGGCCGTCTTTATATTAATGCCGACAACGAAGCCGCGATCCGGTTTATGGCAGTACACCCTTCGGTTCAGGACAAAGGCTTAGGTACGCTGGTGGCAATGGCGCTGGAGTCCGTAGCGCGGCAGGAAGGCGTTAAGCGCGTAACCTGCAGCGCACGTGAAGATGCCGTGGCGTTTTTCTCCAAGCTGGGCTTTGTTAACCAGGGCGAAATCACAACCCCGCAAACCACGCCTGTACGCCACTTCCTGATGATCAAACCCGTTGCTACGCTTGACGATATTCTTCATCGGGGTGACTGGTGTGGGCAGCTCCAGCAGGCCTGGTACGAACATATTCCGCTGAGCGAGAAAATGGGCGTGCGTATTCAGCAGTATACCGGGCAGAAATTTATCACCACGATGCCGGAGACGGGCAATCAGAATCCTCACCATACGCTCTTCGCGGGGAGCCTGTTCTCGCTGGCCACCTTAACCGGCTGGGGGCTTATCTGGCTGATGCTGCGTGAGCGGCATCTGGGCGGGACGATTATTCTGGCCGATGCCCATATCCGCTATAGCAAACCGATCACAGGGAAACCGGGGGCAACCGCCGATTTAGGGTCTTTGAGCGGCGATCTGGACAGGCTTGCCCGTGGCCGTAAAGCTCGCGTTGCGCTTGAGGTTGAGCTTTACGGCAATGATACGCCCGGCGCGGTGTTTGAGGGCGTCTATCTGGTGCTGCCTGCCAAACCGTTTGGCCCCCTGGAAGAGGGCGGAAACGAAGAGGAGTAGGTCAGGATGCAGACTACGCGCCGGGAACATCGCCATTGCGCATTGTCTGCTTAACCTGTTGTCCGCTGGCGCTGGTGGCCTGCAAGATGCCATTTACGGTGGGCTTCAGGGCAGTACCTGCGGCTATCTGGCCGGTCGCTGAAAGCTGCAGATTTCCATTCCCCTCCAGCGGCAGAGCAGGCCATCCCCAGGCGTGTAACACATTCACCGGCACGCTCTGGCCCTTCAGGCTAACGCTCACCGCTCGCTGTGGCGTCTGGCTCACGTTTGCCGTGGCTTCCAGTAAGCCTTCACCCGCGAAGGCGCTCAGCTCGGTTATCGCCACCTGGCTCTGATTCGCCGTTAGCGACAGCGACGGTCGCCGTACATCAACGCGATTAAAGGTGGCCGCTGCGGCATTAAACGAGGCATTGCCGGACCAAATTCCCCACTGATGGTCCCGTGCCAGCTGGATATTCGTTGCGGTGCCATCCAGCCCGGTGAACTGGAACGGCCATGCCGGGTCGATATCGATAATCAAATTACGGTTAGCGGAGAACTTTTTCACCGTAACGCTATTCAGCCAGTCAGGCAGTTTCTCCATCCACAGAGTTTTCCAGTTGGATGGAAGCGTGTACTCAAGCCCGCCTACGACCACTTCATCCATCACCGCTTGATTGCCGTCGCGCAGCCATTGCCCGGAAGCGCGAACCAGGCCGCCTTCCCAGCGTGAACTGAATTGCCTGAGCGTAGCGGCAGCCGGAGCAAAATCGACGTTGACGATCGGATCCTGCAAATGCAGCGAGCCGTTGATGAATTCACTGGCGTTCATCGACAGCTGGCCGTCATCGCTTTGCCAGCCACCGTTAGCCAGCGTCAGATTGCGCAGGCTTAGGGCGAGGTCGCTCACCGCCCACTCTTTCCCTTCCAGCCGCGCATCGGTTATTTCAAGGCGATCGATGGTTAACGAGGGAACCGACGTCACCGGCGCAAGAAAATCAGAGAGTGATTTTGCCGTTTGTAGGCGAATATCGTTCAGGCGCAGGCTGCCAACCTGCCATGAGCCGTCGGCATTACGGTGGGCATTGCCCGTCAGCGAGCCGCGAGCAACGTCCGCCCCGATAGTGGTCAGCGTGACCTGTTCATTATCCAGGTTTCCCTGCAGCAGGACGTTGTTGGCGTTGACGCCGTTGAGCGTGAGAGAACCCGCGCTGAAGGCAATAGTGGCTTTATTCCCCAGCACTTTCCCGGCCTGAGGCTGCCAGGGCGAAACACCGCCCTCAACGCGCTGAGCGCTGAGATTCCACTCGCTATCCGGGCTGTTAATCGCCATATCCTGCAGCTGCAGCTTATCTGCCTCTAGCGGGAGTGGAACGGCATTTGCGCTGAGATTTAACGTCCCTTGCTGGAGCAAAATAGTGTCGACATAGAGAGGCTGAGAAAACTGTCGCGTACTCAGGCCAATATCCACATTCTTCGCGACCAGCGTTGCGGGCTGGCCTGCGCGGCCAAAAGTGACGTTATGAAACATCAGGTGAGTGGGCGAAGACCAGTCGTGTTCCATCTCATTGAAAGAGAGATGGTAGTTGGTTTTTTCATTCACCCAACTGCTGATTTGGCCAGCGCCCCAGCGGGTTTGCAGCAGAATATAAAAGGCAACCAGCGCCAGTATGACAAGGCCCAACAGGATAAGAACCAGCTTTCCGAGGAATTTCATTGCCTTCCGCTCCATTGAGTTTCTCTAAGGGTGTTATGCCCCATTTACCGCTATAGCTCAAGGAAGGGATTGTCAAAGGAGGTTTCGCGCCGGCATAAAAACATTGCCGGCGCGTGAGAGGATTATTCTTTTTCTGGAGGGAAAATCAGGTTCAGCACGATGGCCGTGATCCCGCCGGCAGCAATGCCCGAAGAGAGCAGCGTTTTCAGCCAGTCCGGGGCGAACTGCAGGATCAGCGGCTGCTGGGAGACGCCAAGACCAACAGCGAGCGACAGGGCGATAATCATAATCGCGCGGCGGTTAAGCGGCTCGCGGGAAACAATACGCACGCCGGAAGCGGCAATGGTGCCGAACATAACAATCGTTGCACCGCCGAGAACGGGCTCAGGGATATGCTGCACAAAGCCGCTTACCGCCGGGAACAGACCAAGCACGATCAGCATCAGCGCGACGACAAAACCGACATAGCGACTGGCAACGCCGGTCAACTGAATGACGCCGTTATTCTGACCAAAGCAGGAGTTCGGGAAGGTATTGAACACGGCAGAAACGCAGGAGTTGAGGCCGTTTGCCAGCACGCCGCCCTTCAGGCGCTTCATATACAGCGGGCCGGAAACCGGCTGCTCTGACACGTCGGAGGTAGCGGTGATATCGCCGATGGTTTCCAGCGAGGTCACCATAAAGACCAACATCAGCGGGATAAGCAGGCTCCAGTCGATGCCAAGGCCATAATACAGCGGCGTCGGAACCATAATCAGATCGGTATTAGCTGCCTGGGTCGCGGCTGGCAGCATGTCCAGCGCCCAGGCCAGCAGGTAGCCCACGGCCATTGCGATAACCAAAGAGGCTACGCGCAGGTACGGGTTACGCTGGCGGTTTAGCAGGATAATAACCAGCAGAACCGCGCCCGCCAGCAGCAGGTTTTTCGGGGCGCCAAAAGTATGGTCAGCCATTGCGCCGTAGCCGCCGCCGATAGAGGTCAACCCAACCTGAATCAGCGACAGGCCGATAATCATCACCACCACGCCGGAAACCAGTGGCGTAATAATGCGACGGGCCAGGTGCAGGACGCGAGAAATCAGCATTTCCGTGCAGCTGGCAAGCATCAGGGTACCGAACAGCGCTGCCATCATCGTCGGCACGTCCGCACCGCCGTTTTTCAGCGCCATGCCGCCCATAATCAGCGGTGAAACAAAGTTAAAGCTGGTGCCCTGAATCGACAGCAGGCCTGAACCTACCGGCCCCCAGGCCTTGATTTGAATAATCGAAGCCACGCCAGAGGCAAACAAAGACATGCTGATAATGTGCTGAGTGTCCGATGCCGGTAACCCCAACGCCTGGCAAATTAACAATGCCGGGGTAATCACTGCCACAAACATAGCCAGCAGGTGCTGACAGGCGGCGAAAAGCGTTTGTGGAAGCGGCGGGCGATCTTCAAGGCGATAGATTAGTTCGCTCGGATGAGTCTGCGCAACCGGTTGCGCATTTTCTGACTCTACGGCATTGACGGACATCAGAGGTTATCTCGTGGCTGGAAAAGCGCTGATTTTAACGGACTGAACGGCAAAAGCAAACGATTGCCAATAAATGAAGATAAGAGTGAAATGTCATAAATCAGCCATTAGTTATAACTGATGCGCATTTTTTGGTTAAAATGTGCCTGCTGGTTTCCTGAACGACGGAAAAACAGCGAAAGATAATTAAGCGCGCGATTGATGGATGCGCAATAAAAGGAGCACTGCAATGTTTCATCTTGATACCCTTTCTACCCTGGTGGCCGCCACGTTAGTCCTGCTTCTGGGGCGCAAAATGGTCCACTCCGTCCCTTTTCTCAAGAAGTACACCATTCCTGAACCCGTCGCTGGTGGGCTGCTGGTCGCCGTTGCGCTGCTGATCCTGAAAAAAAGCATGGGCTGGGAAATTGAGTTTGATATGAGCCTCAAAGATCCTTTGATGCTCGCCTTTTTTGCCACGATCGGCCTGAATGCCAATATCGCCAGTTTGCGCAAGGGCGGGAAAGTGGTGGGGATCTTCCTGTTTATCGTTGTTGGGCTGCTAGTGATGCAGAACGCGATTGGCATCGGTATGGCCAGCATGCTGGGGCTCGATCCGCTGATGGGGCTGCTGGCAGGCTCGATAACCTTATCCGGCGGGCACGGTACCGGTGCGGCCTGGGGCAAGCTCTTTACCGAGCGCTATGGCTTCCAGAACGCCACCGAGGTTGCTATGGCCTGTGCGACCTTTGGCCTTGTGCTGGGCGGTTTAATTGGTGGTCCGGTTGCTCGCTATCTGGTGAAACATTCTTCTACGCCGAATGGTGCCCCCGATGATAATGAAATTCCCGGCGCGTTTGAAAAGCCTGACGTGGGGCGGGTAATTACGTCCCTGGTGCTGATTGAAACCATCGCCCTGATTGCTATCTGCCTGACGGTAGGGCGCGTCGTTGCTGGATTATTGCAGGGCACGCTGTTTGAGCTACCGACCTTTGTCTGCGTGCTGTTTATTGGCGTGATCCTCAGCAATTTGCTTGCGGCCGTGGGCTTTTACCGCGTCTTCGAACGGGCAGTTTCCGTGCTGGGCAACGTTTGTCTGTCGCTGTTCCTGGCGATGGCGTTAATGAGCCTTAAACTCTGGGAGCTGGCCTCTCTGGCATTGCCGATGCTGGCTATTCTGGCCGTTCAAACGCTGTTTATGGCGCTATATGCCATTTTTGTCACCTGGCGTTTGATGGGCAAAAACTACGATGCGGCGGTGCTGGCCGCTGGTCACTGTGGATTTGGTATGGGCGCTACGCCAACGGCTATCGCTAACATGCAGGCAATTACCGAGCGGTTCGGCCCATCACATATGGCTTTCCTGGTGGTACCGATGGTGGGGGCGTTCTTTATCGACATCGTGAATGCGGTGGTGATCAAGCTGTTCCTGATGCTGCCGCTGTTTGCTTAAGCGTTGGAGTAGCGTTCGGTTTCCGGCATCCAGCGTTCAATCAGCGCCTTAGCCTGTTCAGGATAGCGTTCGTGGATATGGCGCGCCAGGCGCTGAACCTGCGGGATCATCCCCTGGTCCCGCAGCAGGTCGGCTACTTTGAATTCTGCGTTACCCGTCTGGCGAGTGCCAAGCAGCTCGCCAGGCCCTCGAATCTCCAGGTCTTTTTGCGCAATCACAAAGCCATCGTTGCTGTCTCTCAGCACCTGCAGGCGAAGCTGCGCCGTTTTGGAGAGCGGGGATTTGTACAGCAGTACGCAATGAGAGGCTACCGCGCCACGGCCTACGCGGCCGCGCAGCTGGTGGAGTTGCGCCAACCCTAAACGCTCGGGGTTTTCGATAATCATCAGGCTGGCGTTGGGCACATCCACACCGACTTCAATCACCGTTGTGGCGACCAGAAGATGCAGTTCACCTTGCTTAAAGGCCTGCATCACCGCCTGTTTTTCCTGCGGCTTCATACGCCCGTGCACCAGGCCAACATTCAGCTCCGGCAGGGCGGTTTTTAGCTCCTCCCAGGTGACTTCTGCCGCCTGAGCTTCCAGCAATTCAGACTCTTCAATCAGCGTACAAACCCAGTAAGCCTGGCGTTTTTCGTCGCGGCAGGCGTTGCGTACTCGCTCGATTATCTCGCTGCGTCGGGTGTCCGCTATTGCCACGGTAGTGACCGGCGTTCGCCCAGGAGGTAGTTCATCGATGACGGACGTGTCCAGGTCGGAATAGGCGGTCATCGCCAGCGTGCGCGGAATAGGGGTCGCGGTCATGATCAACTGATGAGGGTGGAAGCCCTGAATCTGGCCTTTTTCCCACAGCGCCAGGCGTTGGTGCACGCCAAAGCGGTGCTGTTCATCAATGATAACCAGCGCCAGCCCGGCAAACTGTACCTGTTCCTGGAAAATAGCGTGAGTGCCGACCACCATTGAAACCTGACCGCTGGCAATCGCTTCCTGTTGCGCAATTCTGGCTTTCCCTTTCTGCTTCCCGGCCAGCCAGCCCACTTCGATGCCTAATGGTTCAAACCACAGACGGAAGTTATTGGCGTGCTGTTCCGCCAGCAGCTCGGTAGGCGCCATCAGGCCAACCTGCTTCCCGTGAGCAATAGCTCTCAGCGCGGCAAGTGCGGCAACCAGCGTTTTTCCGGAACCCACATCGCCCTGTACCAGGCGCATCATGGGGACGTCCAGCGCCATATCGCGTTCTATTTCTGCCACGACTCGCGCCTGTGCCCCGGTAGGTTTAAAGGGCAGGGCAGCAAGCAGTTGGTTTTTTAGCTCGTCGTGATTGACCAGCGGCAGCGCATGGTAACGCTGTGCCCCGGCGCGTAGTGCCAGCATGCTCAGGTTATGGGCAAGCAGTTCTTCGAGAATAAGCCGCTGCTGCGCAGGATGTTTGCCGGTTTCCAGGTCGGCAAGTTTCATGTCCGGCGGCGGTCGGTGCAGGGTGCGCAACGCTTCCGGCAGGCTCATCATCCCCTGGCTGAGTTCTGCGGGAAGAAGCTCGGTAATCGCGCAGGTATCCAGCAGCTCAAGCGCCTGATCGGTCAACTTACGCAAGGTGGCCTGACGGATGCCCTCGGTGGTTGGGTAAACCGGCGTGAGCGTTTCTTGTAGATCAGGCGTGCTGAGATCGCCCTGAATGCGGTATTCAGGGTGGAACATCTCGGCGCCGTATTTGCCACGTTTGGCTTCACCGTAGGCGAGCACACGCTTGCCGGCGGAAAGGCTGTTCTTCATTGCGGCGTTGAAATTGAAGAAACGTAGGGTAAGAATGCCGGTGCCGTCGCTAATCTGGCAGGTCATCATCCGGCGACCGCCGAAGGTGATATTGCAGTTCAGCACTTCACCTTCCACCGTGGCGTAAAGGCCCGGCTGGAGATCGTTAATGGGGTAAAGATGGGTACGGTCTTCGTAGCGAAGTGGCAGGTGCAGCAGTAAATCCTGAATCGTGTGCAGGCCGATTTTGGCCAGCTTGCCGCTCTGGCTGGCGCCCACTCCGGCAAGCGTGCTTAACGGTATGGCATCCAGCAGGCGGCCTTTCATGGCTTACTTCGCAGACTGCATCGTTGCCCACCATGCAGCATCAGCTTCTATCTCACCCTGCTGATTCACATGTGGGTACGGTAAGCCTTTACGGCGGGAGACGTTCGCCAGCACAGGGTAACCGCCTTCAAACAGCAATCTCTGCTGCTCTGATTCCGGTAACGTACTGTTTTCACGCTGATACATGCCTGCATTTTGGCGCTGGCGCTGGGCTTCGTAAAGAATCAGCGCCGAGGCGACGGACACGTTCAGGGACTGCACCATACCGATCATAGGAATGATAATGTCCTGGTCAGCAAGCGCTAGCGCCTCTTCGGTAATGCCGGTTTTTTCCTGCCCCATCAGAATGCAGGTTGGGCGCGTATAGTCTATCTCACGGAAATCGACGGCTTTATCGGAAAGATGAGTAGCCAGAATCTGCATACCGCTGCTTTTTAGCTGAGTAACGGCTTCGCCGATTGTCTTGTGTGTTTTGACTTCAACCCAAGAATTGCTTCCTGCAGCGGAAGACGCCATGGTACGCATCCGGTTGCCTGGCCAAACGGCGTGCACTTCATGCACGCCTACGGCATCGGCGGTACGGATGATGGCGGAGACGTTATGGGGCTTGTGCACCTGCTCCATACACACGGTCAGGTCCGGCTGGCGTCTGGCGAGCATCTCGCAAATACGCGCATAACGTTGAGGATTCATAACACTAGTTTCTGTTGCGGGTAACTTTAATCACATCCGGCATCACGCGAATTTTGCGCATGATGTTCGCCAGATGGACGCGATCCCGGGCGGTCAGACGAATAAAGGCGCTGTACACGCGGCCGTCTTTCTCTTCGGTATTCAGGCTTTGAATATTAGAGCCAGCGGTATTGATTGCTGCGGTGAGGTTCGCCAGCGCGCCCTGGTGGTTAAACATGTCCACCTTGATCTCGGTGATGAACTCCTGCTCGGTCTCTTTATCCCACTCCACGGCCATAAATTTCTCAGGCTCTTTCTGGTAGCCACGAATATTTCGACAGGACTCATGGTGGATAACCAGCCCTTTGCCTGGGCTGACATGGGCGACGATAGGATCTCCCGGAATTGGGCGGCAGCATTTGGCGAAGGTAATCAGAACACCGTCTGCACCTTTGATTGGCAAGTTGCTGTGGTTTGCTGCAGGTACCGTGCCTGACTGAGTGGCAACCGGTGATTCCCCTTGCAGATTTTTCGCCACGACGACGCTCATTGCATTGCCGAGACCAATTTCAGCCAGCAGGTCATCAAGCGACGCGAGCTTCATGCGGTCCAGTTCACGCTGGAGACTTTCGGCCGGAATTTCAGCCAGTTTACGGCTGCCACCAAGAGCATGGTTGAGCAGGCGACGCCCTAAACTGACGGAATCATCACGCTTCAGGTTCTTCAGCATTTGGCGGATTTTGGCGCGCGCTTTGGAGCTGACAACAAAATTAAGCCATGCGGCGTTTGGACGCGCCCCCGGTGCGGTGATGATTTCGATAGTTTGCCCGCTGGTCAAAGACTGTGAAAGCGGGTACGGCTGGCGGTCGACACGGGCACCCACGCAGGCGTGGCCGATATCGGTATGCACGGCGTAGGCAAAGTCCACCGGCGTCGCGCCAGCGGGCAACTCTACAATGCGGCCTTCCGGGGTGAAAACGTAAATCTCATCCGGGAACAGATCGGATTTTACGCTCTCGATAAATTCAAACGAACTACCGGCGCTTTGCTGCAGCTCTAACAAGCTCTGCATCCAGCGCTGAGCGCGGATTTGTGCCGTTGTGCTGCTTTCGCCTTGCTCTTTATAAGCCCAGTGAGCAGCAACCCCCATTTCCGCCATCTGATCCATATCTTCCGTACGGATCTGCACTTCAACCGGGACGCCGTGCGGCCCAATCATTGAGGTGTGCAGAGACTGATAGCCGTTCGCTTTCGGAATGGCGATGTAGTCTTTCACTCGGCCTGGACGAGGTTTGTAGAGGCTGTGCATCTGCCCGAGGACGCGGTAGCAGGTATCCATGTCGTGGACAATGACGCGGAATGCGTAGATGTCCATGATTGAATGGAAACGCTGCTCTTTTAGCGTCATCTTGCAGTAAATGGAATAAAGGTGCTTTTCGCGGCCGCTTACACGACAGGCAATGCCTGCCTCCTGAAGACGCCCGTCGATTTCAGAGAGGATTTTTTGGATCATCTCTTTGCGGTTACCTCGCGCCGCTTTTACCACTTCTTTAATGACGCGGTAGCGGTTCGGATAAAGCGCTTCAAAGCCAAGCTCTTCCAGTTCGGTTTTCAGATGATGAATACCGAGGCGGTGAGCGAGCGGGCTATAAATTTCGAGGGTTTCACGGGCAATACGGCGACGTTTATCCGGGCGCAATGACCCAAGCGTGCGCATATTGTGCGTGCGGTCAGCAAGCTTGATCAAAATGACGCGGATATCCTGCACCATCGCCATGATCATTTTGCGGAAGTTTTCGGCCTGAGCCTCTTTCTTATCGCGGAACTTCAGTTTGTCTAGCTTAGAAACCCCTTCCACCAGTTCGGCAACGCTTTTGCCAAACAGTTGTTCCATATCCTGGTAGGTGGCCGGGGTGTCTTCAATCACGTCATGCAGAAGCGCTGCCATGAGCGTTTCATGGTCGAGTTTCATCTCGGCCAGGATACAGGCAACGGCGACGGGATGGGTGATGTAGGGTTCACCGCTTGAACGAGTTTGTCCCTCGTGAGCATCACGTGCGACAAGGTATGCCTGCCGGAGGCGCTTAATTTGCTCCTCTGGCAGATAACTTTGAATCAGCTGATTCAGGCTTTCAAACAGATACAAGGGCTACCCGCAGGCTAATTAACGACGACCTTCAGCAATAGCAGTTACGGCCTGCAGTTCTGCGGCTTCCTGCTCTTGCTGTTCCTGGCGCTCACGAACATCGAGAATCTGGTTGGTGATCAACCCTTCTTCGATTTCACGCAGTGCGATAACGGTCGTTTTATCGTTTTCTTCCGGTACCAGCGGATCTTTACCGCCAACCTGCATCTGACGAGCGCGACGCGCGGCCACAAGTACCAGGTCAAAACGGTTACCAATTTTCTCTACAGCGTCCTGAACGGTTACGCGTGCCATAATTAAAATGCTCCACAGGTGAAGAAATGACTGGGCATGATACTGAAACTGGTGTCAGTCTGCCAATAGTTTGCTGATTAAAGCGTCATGTCGCATCTTTTGGCGACCCATTCGTAGACGCTCGGCACGAATGATTATCTTTAAATCAGACAGGGCGGTATCGAAGTCATCATTAACGATAAGGTAATCATACTCTGCATAGTGACTCATTTCCGCAACGGCTTGCGCCATGCGTTTTGCAATCACCTCTTCGCTATCCTGACCACGACCACGCAGGCGGCGGTCCAGTTCGTCTTTTGACGGCGGCAGAATAAAGATGCTGCGGGATTGCGGCATTTTCTGACGAATCTGCTCTGCACCCTGCCAGTCGATATCCAAAAATACATCCACGCCGGTTGCCAGTACATTTTCGATCGCCTGGCGCGACGTACCGTAGTAGTTACCAAATACTTCTGCATGCTCGAGGAAAGCGTCTTCAGCAATCATCTGCTGGAATTCGTCTTTGCTGACAAAGAAGTAATGTTCCCCATGATTTTCTCCAGGGCGCACACCACGGGTGGTATGAGAGATGGAAACCTGGGTGTCATACAGCGGTTGTGTCTTTAACAAAGCCTGGATGAGGCTGGATTTACCCGCGCCACTTGGAGCGGAAACAATATAAAGCGTGCCTTGAGCCATGAGTTCTAACTTAATCGGTATGCATAAAAGGAAGAGCGTCTACCGGCATATTATACACACCGCTGCCTTAGTACGTAGGTTTTGTCATTGTCTGACTCGTTTTTTCTCGTGCTTTACGCGATGTTTTCCGCTTTTTTGCCACTCGTGATGCAACGAAGTTAGTTTTTAGGGAGGCACCTCGTATGCGAGATCTTTCATGCTCGTGATTGATGCCGGACCTGGTTATATCTCCCCTGAGAATAACAATGGGGGCAGCATGAAAGGGACAGTATTAGCATTTATCGTTGCTTTACTTAGCACCATGTCCACCGTGTCGGCATCGTGTCCGGCGTGGACTGATGTCAGAACGCAGAAGGAGATAGAAAGGCTCGCACATCAGCTAGTTATTTGGGATGACGCCTATTACCAGCAGGGAAAGAGTTTGGTGAGTGATGCCGTTTACGATGACTTAAAAGAGACACTGTCCGCCTGGCGGCGCTGCATTAAACAGGGAAAAGAGGCTGAATCTGCAAGGATGGGCTGGGCAGGAAACTCGTCTCACCCTGTTGCGCATACAGGGCTAAAAAAGTTACCGGATAAACGTGCCGTCGAGTTATGGACTGCAGGCCGACAAAACTTATGGGCACAGCCCAAAGTAGATGGGGTGGCTATCACATTGGTCTATCAGCACGGGCGGTTGGTGAAAATGCTCAGCCGCGGCGATGGCATAAAGGGAGAGGACTGGACGCATAAGGCTGCCGGTATTGCTGCAATTCCTCCTCAGGTTTCTGGGCCACTTGCGAACAGCGTATTGCAGGGAGAGCTTTTCCTGAAACGAGACGGCCATATTCAAAGCAAGGCTGGCGGAGTCAATGCGAGGTCTAAAGTTGCCGGAGAAATGCTGCGAACTGGGGCGGTTAGCGATCGAAACGCGCTGGGCATTTTTATCTGGGCCTGGCCTGATGGCCCCGAAAGCCTTGCTGAAAAAGGTCGTATATTGCGTGACGCAGGCTTTTTATTAACGTCTGAATGGTCCAAACCAGTAGCAGATATTGATGAGATTGCTCGCTTACGCGAGGGCTGGTTTCATCAACCGCTTCCTTTTGTCACGGATGGCATTGTGATTCGTCAGGAACGTGAACCCGAGGCTAAATTCTGGCAACCGGGGCACGGGGAATGGGCGATTGCGTGGAAATATCCTCCCGCTGAGCAAGTCGCCGTGGTACGTAACGTTGAATTTACCGTGGGGCGAACGGGTAAGGTGTCAGTTGTGCTTGAACTGGAAGAGGTCCAGCTCGACGATAAACGCGTTCGGCGCGTGAATATCGGTTCGCTAAAACGCTGGCAAGAATGGGATGTTGTGGCCGGTGATAAAGTAAAAATTAGCCTCGCGGGTCAGGGAATACCTCGGATGGACGAAGTCGTCTGGCGCGTCAGCCAGCGAGACACGGCCATACCGGAAAGGGTGGCTTTTACACCGGTGACTTGCCTTTATGCTTCATCTGAATGTGCAGAGCAATTTATTGCCCGTCTGACGTGGATGAGCCAAAAGCCCGTTCTGGATTTGGCCGGTGTTAGTCAAAGTACCTGGCGGCATTTGCACATGACGACACGCTTTCAGCACATTTTCTCATGGTTGGAACTGAACAAGATGACGCTGTCTGATTTGCCGGGAGTTTCAGTGAAAAAATCCGAGTTGCTATGGCATCAATTTTCTCTGTCCCGAAAACAGCCGTTTATTCGCTGGGTATTGGCGTTAGGGATGCCGCTGCCGAGAAGTGCGCATGACTCTCTTAAAAACAAACACTGGCAGCAGCTTGGTGGCTGGGATCAATCCCGATGGCAGGCTTTACCCGGGGTGGGGGCTAAGCGAGCAAGGCAGTTAGTCGATTTTATGAAGCACCCACAGGTGGTTGGGTTGGCCACTTTCCTCGGCCAACAAAGCATCCCGGGTTTTGGTCATCAGTGATCGGCGTGCTTGTAATGAAATACGGGCAGGCCAAGGCGCAGACGGAGCGCAAGCAACCGAGCGGTAAATCCAAACAGTAAGGTGGCAATCACCACTACGTCATGGCTGCTGACGTAGTGCTGCAGCGCGATATAAAGCACGGCTGAGGCAAAAGCGATACCGGCATACAGTTCTTTCTGGAACACCAGGGGAATACGTTTGCAGAACATATCCCTCAATACACCCCCAAAGACGCCGGTGACAACGGCGGCAATGGTCGCAATGATTGGGCCTTCGCCCATATCCAGAGCAACCTGCGCACCGATGATAGAAAAGACAACCAGCCCCAGCGCATCAAGTACCAGGAAGAGTTTGCGAAGGTGTGGCATCACCGGGGCCATGATAGTGGTGAGTACTGCCGCGATGGCAACAATCACTACGTACTCAGGGTGTTTCACCCAGCCGAGGGGATAGTGACCCAGCAGAATATCGCGAACTGAACCACCGCCTAGTGCCGTGGCCGTGGCGATAATAATGACGCCAAAAGTATCCATGCGGCGACGGCCAGCGGCCAATGCCCCGGTCATCGCTTCCGCCGTGATACCTATCAGATAAAGGATGTGTAGCAGCATGTTTACCCCCTCAGAATACCGGCAGAGGGTAACGTTTTGTGCGCCATATCACGATTGAGATTTTCTAAGTTGAATGAAAAAGGATTAGTTTTATTTATCCAAAATAAGAAAATTGTTCTTTGTTTGCGGGTAATGGTTGGTTTTTATGATTGTTAATGGATTAGTAAAATCATTCAAGGAGAGGCAATGAAGATATCGGAGATGTTAAAAGCGCTAGCAAATGGCGTCAATCCAGAAACTGGAGAAGGGTTTGGTGCCGAATCAACAGCCAATAGGCCGGAAGCGATAAGAATGCTGTTTGCCCTGGCAGAGGAGCTGTCGGCTACTCCGGAAAAGCAGAAAAAAACAAAGCCGACGCCGGAGGAAAAACAGCAGCGTAACCTTGCTGAGGGGCGCCCGGCAAAGTCTTACTTCCCCTGGACTGAAGAAGAGAAAGCAATCCTGGCGGAACGTTTTGGGCAAAGTGAGGCGATTGAAGCCTTAGGTGGTGAGTTTGGTCGTTCTGCGCGTGCGGTGGCTATTCAGCTAGAAAAGATGGGGCTCATTACGGCGGAGCAGCTTTTAGCGTATACGTAAAAAGAAAAAGCCTGCTGAACGCAGGCTTATATGGCATTACTCGATGTTCTGAATCTGCTCGCGCATCTGCTCGATCAAGACTTTCAGCTCGATAGCCGAACTTGTGATGTCTGCATTGATAGACTTAGAGGCCAGCGTGTTCGACTCGCGGTTAAACTCCTGCATCATAAAGTCGAGGCGGCGGCCAACGGCTTCTTTCTTTTTCAGGATGTTGTAGGTCTCTTTGACGTGGGCTTCCAGGCGGTCCAGCTCTTCAGCGACGTCAATACGCTGTGCCATCAGCACCAGTTCTTGCTCAAGTCGGTTGTTCTCAAGCTGTACTTCGGCCTCTTCCAGCTTGTTGACCAGACGCTCCCGCTGCCATTTCACAACTTCTGGCATTTGAGCGCGGACTTTAACCACCTCTGCGCTAACGCCTTCCAGGCGTTGTTCAATCAGTGCTTTCAGCGCCTGACCTTCGGTTTCGCGGGCAACAATAAAATCATCCAGCGCGCCATCAAGAGCGGAAAGAATTTCAGCGGTAATGGCATCAAGATCTTGCTCCTGAGCTGCCATTACGCCTGGCCAACGAAGAATATCAACCGGGTTGATTTCGCCTTCATCGCTTTGCATTTTGACCCAGTTAGCGGCCTCAACCAGCTGCTTAGCCAGATTTTCATTAAGAATCAGCGATCCTTGTGCGCGGGCATCGGGTTCAAAGCGCAGGTTGCATTCAATTTTGCCGCGTGTGAGGCGGTTGCGAATACGTTCGCGAGCGACGGGCTCAAGACTGCGGAACTGTTCCGGCATGCGGATATACGTTTCGAGATAGCGCTGGTTTACCGAGCGTAATTCCCAGGAGGCGGAGCCCCATTCACCTTTTACTTCACGCCGGGCGTAGGCGGTCATACTGCGGATCATAGTACGTACCCGTTTTCAGCTAATGTATGGGGGGATTATAGCCATCAGGGGTCTTGCAGGATAGGAATAAGCGCCTGAAGTCCGTATAATGCGCAGCCACATTCGTTTTAGCCGGAGATAAGCCCATGCGTCCATCAGGTCGTAGCGCCGAACAAGTGCGCCCAGTTACCTTGACCCGTCATTACACTAAACACGCTGAAGGTTCCGTGCTTGTCGAGTTCGGTGATACCAAAGTACTGTGCACCGCGACCCTTGAAGAAGGCGTGCCTCGCTTCCTGAAAGGCCAGGGCCAGGGCTGGATCACCGCGGAATACGGTATGTTGCCGCGTGCAACCCACAGCCGTAATGCCCGTGAAGCGGCAAAAGGCAAACAGGGTGGCCGTACTCTTGAGATTCAACGTCTTATCGCTCGCTCTCTGCGTGCAGCTGTGGATTTAAAAGCGCTGGGTGAATTTACCATTACGCTTGACTGTGACGTTCTGCAGGCCGACGGCGGTACCCGCACCGCTTCTATCACTGGTGCCTGCGTGGCTCTGGCCGATGCGCTTAATGGCCTGGTTGCCTCCGGCAAGCTGAAAACTAACCCAATGAAAGGCATGGTGGCTGCGGTTTCTGTTGGCATCGTCAACGGTGAAGCTCTCTGCGATCTGGAATATGTCGAAGACTCGGCAGCCGAAACCGATATGAATGTTGTCATGATGGAAGACGGGCGCATGATTGAGGTGCAGGGCACCGCGGAAGGCGAGCCGTTCTCCCACGAAGAGCTACTGGCGCTACTGGCGCTGGCTCGAGGGGGAATTGATTCCATCATCGCGTCGCAGAAGGCGGCGTTAGAAAATTAATTTTTAAAAGCGACTGAGAAGTCGCTTTTTTTATGTCCGTATCACAATGCTAAGGAGTGAATCCATGAAACCGTATAAGCGCCAGTTTATTGAGTTTGCGCTTAACAAACAGGTACTCAAGTTTGGCGAATTCACGCTGAAATCCGGGCGTACGAGCCCCTATTTCTTCAACGCCGGGCTGTTTAATACCGGGCGCGATCTGGCGTTATTAGGGCGTTTCTATGCAGCCGCACTGATGGATTCCGGTATCGACTTCGATCTGCTCTTCGGCCCGGCCTACAAAGGCATTCCTATTGCTACCACGACGGCGGTTGCGCTGGCGGAGCATCACGAGCGCGATGTGCCTTACTGCTTTAACCGTAAAGAAGCGAAAGACCACGGTGAGGGCGGTAACCTGGTGGGCAGTGCGCTACAGGGTCGCGTTATGTTGGTGGATGACGTGATCACGGCCGGGACCGCTATTCGTGAGTCAATGGAGATCATTGCTGCTAACGGTGCAAGCCTGGCAGGGGTACTCATTTCTCTCGACCGTCAGGAACGTGGCCGCGCCGAAATCTCTGCCATTCAGGAAGTTGAGCGCGATTATCAGTGCAAAGTCATCTCGATCATCACACTTAAAGACCTGATTTCTTACCTGGAAGAGAAGCCTGAAATGGCGGACAAGCTGGCTGCAGTGCGTAAATATCGCGAAGAGTTTGGCGTATAAATCTGCTAGCAAAAAGGGCCTTTCGGCCCTTTTATTAGTAAAGCTGAGCGGCAATCAGCGGCCAGCGGGTATCAAAATCATCCGTGGGCAGATAGCGGAAATCACTTCTCACAAATCGTGACAGCATGCCTTCACAGAAAGCCAGCAACTGACTCGCCAGCAAAGCCTCATCGGTGCTAAACCCTTCGCCTTCGCGCATTTTCTTTTCGCGCATAACCTGGCGCAGCTGAACCTCAATGCGTTCAAAAAGCTGGTTGATACGATCCTGCAGGCGATCCTGTTCAAACATCAGCGCGTGGCCGGTAAGAATGCGCGTCAGACCAGGGTTCCGTTCACCAAAACCCAACACCAAAAGTACGATCAACCGCAGGCGGGCCAGCGTGTCTTTTTCATCTTTCAGAATCAGGTTGATACGAGTAATCAGGCTATCTTCGATAAACTCAATCAGGCTATCGAACATTTTCATTTTGCTGGGAAAATGCCGATAAAGTGCGGCTTCGGACACGCCAACGGTTGCTGCCAGTTTAGCGGTCGTAATGCGTTGGCTGCCGTCGCTGGATTCGAGCATTTGGGCCAGAGACTGAAGTATTTCCTCGCGACGATTCCTTTTCGCGGTCTGTTTTTCTGCCATGTTCTAAAATACCCCTGAAAAATACCTTGTCAGGTAAGCACCGAACCGCGCCCGCAAACGCCTGGTTCGCGGTCTGTTTTAACGTTATCTGCGCGGTAGGGTTACGTTGATAAAACGGTATTACTGGCGGCCTGAATGGCCAAAACCGCCTTCGCCACGGTCGCTGGCGTCAAAATCTTCGACCAGGTTAAATTCGGCCTGTACAACAGGTACAAAGACCATCTGCGCAATGCGTTCGCCCGGCTGAATGGTGAAGCTGTCCTGGCCGCGGTTCCAGACAGAAACCATCAGCTGGCCTTGATAATCGGAGTCAATCAGCCCCACCAGGTTACCCAGCACAACGCCGTGTTTGTGGCCCAGACCGGAGCGAGGCAGGATAACCGCGGCCAGGGAGGCGTCCGCAATGTGAATAGCCAGGCCGGTTGGCAGCAGCGTTGTTGCACCAGGTGCAAGTTCTACGGCGTCATCCAGGCAAGCACGCAGGTCAAGACCGGCAGAGCCGGAGGTGGCATAGGTTGGCAGTGGGAACTGCTGACCAACACGCGGGTCGAGAATTTTAACGTCGATTTTTTTCATCATAGCGGGTAATGATCTCGTCCAGTAAAAGGTGGCCAAGGAGTGCTTTACGCTCAAGCGGTAAGACTTTGTCTCCCTCCTGCCAGAAAAGGTGCAATGCGTTGCTGTCACTATTAAACCCTTGATTATTCTGAGATACGTCATTGGCGCAGATCAGATCCAGGTTTTTAGCGGCACGCTTTTTCCGGGCGTATTCTTCCACATTATTTGTTTCGGCGGCAAACCCTACTACATAGGGCCGCCCTTCGGAAAGTGCCGCGACCCCGGCGACCACATCCGGGTTCTTAACCATTTTCAGCGTAATTTCATCGCCTTGCTTTTTAATCTTCTCGTCAGCAACAACCGCAGCGCGGTAGTCGGCAACGGCGGCGCAGCCAATGAATATATGCTGCCCGTCGACGCGGTTTTGGACCACCTCATTCATTTCCAGCGCCGTAGTGACGTCAATGCGGTTGACCCATGCTGGAGTAGGCAGATTTACCGGGCCGGAAATCAGGGTGACGTTGGCCCCGCGTGCGGCGGCGGCGGCGGCTATAGCAAACCCCATCTTTCCAGAGCTGTCGTTCGTAATGTATCTGACGGGATCAAGGCGTTCGCGAGTGGGGCCGGCGGTAATCATGACGTTCAGATGTTGCAGATCTTTGACTACGGAGAAATGTTCAACGGCCATATCAACGAGCGTTAGCGGATCCAACATGCGGCCTGGCCCGATATCCCCACAGGCCTGGCTTCCGCTATCCGGACCCCAAATCAGGAGGCCACGAGAGCTTAGCACGTCCAAATTATGTTGGGTGGCTGCCGCACGGAACATTTGTTGGTTCATTGCCGGAACAACGGCAACCGGGGCAGCTGTTGCCAGGCAAATAGTGCTGACAAGGTCGTTTGCCATTCCTACTGCTACGCGCGCAATCAGGTCTGCTGTCGCAGGTGCGAGTATCACTAAATCTGCCCATTTGCCGAGTTCGATGTGGCCCATTGCGGCTTCTGCCGCGGGATCTAGCAAACTGTCGGACACCGGATAACCGGACACTGCTTGCAAACTTAGTGGCGTGATGAAGGCCTTCGCCGCCTCGGTCATTACCACTCGTACATCCGCTCCGCGATCGCGCAGACGACGAACCAGCTCAGGTGTTTTATAGGCAGCAATACCGCCGCTGACACCAAGAACAATTTTCTTGCCGGAAAGTCCCATCATGATTTTTATCCGTTGGAAGTCACAGTCGAATGGCCA
This sequence comes from Cedecea neteri NBRC 105707 = ATCC 33855, assembly GCF_001571265.1. Classification (GTDB taxonomy): domain Bacteria; phylum Pseudomonadota; class Gammaproteobacteria; order Enterobacterales; family Enterobacteriaceae; genus Cedecea; species Cedecea neteri. Next base: position 38,853 of record NZ_BCTL01000026.1, read on the forward strand.
TTTTATCACAATCCCTGACATGCGCCTTTTTGCAGTTTGCGAGGCGTTACGCAAGACCAAAACCTGCGGGTCGCCGGATAAGAAAAAAGTCCGCATGATGGGAGTGATGAGAGAGGAAGAGGTATGATGAACAGGGATCTTGAGATTGAAAAAGCGCATTTACCCAGGGAAAAACTGCTGCAATTCGGCGTCGGTTCTCTCACGGACACTGAGTTGCTGGCGCTCTTTCTGCGCACGGGCCACCAGGGAATGCACGTTCTTGTTTTTGCCAATATGCTGTTGCGTGAGTTTGGTTCCCTGCACCGCTTGTTGTCGGCAGATTATTCCCACTTCAAGAACGTGAAGGGGATTGGCGAAGCAAAATACACTCAACTAAACGCAATTGCCGAGCTGGCGAGGCGTTATTATTCTTCTCAGGGCGTTAAAGAACTCTCTTTGCTTACGCCTGGGAAAGTGCGGGAGTATGTTCAGAGTCAGTTGACGACTGAACAGCGTGAAATCTTTATGGTGCTGTTTTTGAATAATCAGCATCAGGTTATTAAATGTGAGCGTTTGTTCGCCGGAACGCTAAGCCACGTTGAGGTTCACCCGAGAGAAATTGTCCGCGAAGCGATGAAATGCAACGCCGGTGCCATTATACTGGCGCACAACCACCCGTCAGGTAAGGCCGAACCCAGTAAAGCAGACCGGGCTATTACGGAACGTATCGTAAAAGTTTGTCTGTTTATGGAAATTCGAGTGCTTGATCATCTGGTTATTGGTCACGGAGAATACGTTTCTTTCGCTGAACGAGGGTGGATTTAAGCCGTCAGGCGCGATCCATAGGGATCTTTGTCTGTTCGGGACTTGAGCACATGCCTCACACAGCGTATACTACGCCACCTTTGAGAATCTCGGGTTTGGCATTATGCGCCTGGCACTGTGGTTCACATTGAACCGCCAGGGACCAGGCTTGCAGCCTGACGAGGCGCCTAACCCTATACGAAGCTCGAGCTAATTTGATTTTTGGAGAATAGACATGTCCCGAGTCTGCCAAGTTACTGGCAAGCGTCCGGCGACCGGTAATAACCGTTCCCACGCACTGAACGCGACTAAACGCCGTTTCCTGCCGAACCTGCACTCTCACCGTTTTTGGGTTGAGAGCGAGAAGCGTTTTGTCACCCTGCGCGTATCTGCTAAAGGTATGCGTGTAATCGATAAGAAAGGCATCGATACAGTTCTGTCCGAACTGCGTGCCCGTGGCGAAAAGTACTAAGTACTTAGAGGAAATAAATCATGGCTAAAGGTATTCGTGAGAAAATCAAGCTGGTTTCTTCTGCTGGTACTGGTCACTTCTATACCACCACGAAGAACAAACGTACTAAGCCGGAAAAACTGGAACTGAAAAAGTTCGATCCAGTTGTCCGTCAGCACGTTGTATACAAAGAAGCCAAAATTAAATAATTCTGGTAACTTTGTTGAAGAAACCCGGCTCAGGCCGGGTTTTTTTATGTCTGCTTTCCGGAGGAGAGATGCCTGAATTACCAGAGGTAGAAACCAGTCGACGCGGTATCGAGCCGCATCTGGTGGGTGAAACCATCTTGCATGCCGTTGTACGTAATGCCCGGCTACGCTGGCCGGTTTCTGAAGAAATACATGCTCTGAGCGATAAGCCGGTGTTGAGCGTGCAGCGTCGCGCGAAGTATTTGCTGCTGGAGCTCCCGGACGGCTGGATAATCATTCATCTGGGAATGTCCGGCAGCCTGAGGATCCTCGCGGAGGAGCTTCCCGCGGAAAAACACGATCATGTTGATCTGATCATGAGCAACGGCAAAGTCCTGCGCTACACCGATCCCCGCCGTTTTGGGGCCTGGCTGTGGGTTAAAGAGCTTGAAGGTAGCAATGTACTGTCTCACCTTGGGCCAGAACCGTTGAGTGAGGCATTCAGTGCAGAATACCTTCGCGAAAAATCGGCCAAAAAGAAAACGGCTATTAAGCCCTGGCTGATGGATAACAAATTGGTTGTTGGGGTAGGGAATATCTATGCCAGCGAATCTTTGTTCGCGGCGGGGATCCATCCTGACCGCAGCGCGCAGTCGCTATCCCAAAAAGAGTCTGAAACCCTGGTCGCAGCAATCAAAGCAGTATTACAACGCTCAATAGAGCAAGGTGGAACGACTTTAAAAGACTTCCTCCAGTCTGATGGCAAACCGGGCTATTTTGCTCAGGAGCTGCAGGTCTATGGGCGAGAAGGAGAGCCTTGTCGGGTATGCGGTACGCCGATTGTCGCCGCTAAGCACGCTCAGCGTAGCACTTACTATTGTCGTCGCTGTCAGCGATAGCTATTTAAGCCTTTCGAGAAGCGCTTTACAGACATGTTCTGGCAGGAAGTGAGCGACATCTCCGTGATGGCGTGCCACTTCTTTGACCAGAGAAGAGGAAACAAACGACCATTCTTTGGATGGCATCAGGAATACGCTTTCCAGTTCTGGCATGAGATGGCGATTCATGTGCGCCAGCTGCATTTCATATTCAAAATCTGCTGCGGTACGTAACCCACGAACTAGCACGTTTGCCTGTTGCTTGCGTGCAAAGCTAGCCATTAAATCGCTGAAGCCCAGAACCTGAACGTTGGGTAAATGTGCAACCGCCTGCTGTGCAAGCGCGACGCGTTCATCGAGGGTGAATAAGGCGTTCTTGCTGGGGCTTGCCGCAATGGCAAGGATCACCTGATCAAACATACTGGCTGCACGGGTAACGATATCAATATGACCGTTGGTGATAGGATCGAACGTCCCCGGATAGATTGCCCGCTTTTGCATATCTGACCTTAGTGTGTTTTAGGGGGGAGATAAGGTTCCAGTAGCTGCAACAGGCGCTGTAATGCACCCTGGTTCTGGTAAAGCACTTCCACAGCATGGCGCCCGTAGAAGTTACGATAATCCTCATCTGTGAGCAAAGACGCAATCTCTTTTACTAATGACTGCTCGTCGGTCACGGTGATTAGGCCATCGGCCTGCGACAGACGTGCACAGATATCTTTGAAATTGAAGGTATGTGGGCCCATTAACACTGGAATAGCGTGTGCGGCTGGTTCGAGCGGATTATGGCCACCTCGTTCAACTAACGAACCACCAACAAAGGCCAAATCAGCAATCCCATATAGCAGCATCAGCTCACCCATTGTATCGCCAATGACGACCTGCGTACTGGAGGACGGAACTTCCCCAGAAGAGCGAGTGATGAAGCTCAATCCTGCATTTCTGACAAGGTTAATGGCGTCAGGGAAGCGTTCCGGGTGGCGCGGAACCAGAATCAGCAATAAATTAGGAAACTGCTGTAAAAGCGACTGATGAGCCTGAACGATAATGCTTTCTTCGCCTTCATGCGTGCTGGTGGCTATCCAGACAGGGCGGTGCGGTGCCCACTGGCGGCGAAGCGTGACGGCACGAGCGGCCAGTTGAGGTGTCACAGAAATATCAAATTTAAGGCTGCCGGTAACCGTCAATTGGCTTCGTTTTGCACCTAGCGAGATGAAGCGTTCACCGTCTTCTTCATTCTGTGCGGCGATCAGCGTAATGCGCTGCAGTAGCGTTCGGACAAAGTCACCAAGTTTTGCGTAGCCTTTCGCCGAGCGTGCGGAAAGTCTGGCATTGGCAATCACTAGCGGAATATAGCGTTTGTGTAGCGCGGCGATCAGGTTCGGCCAAAGTTCGGTCTCCATAATAAGCACTAGCTTTGGATCGACTTTATCCAGGAAACGATTTAGCGCACACGGCAAATCGTAAGGCAGATAGACGTGCTGGACGTCTTCTCCGAAAGCGGACATGACCCTTTCTGAGCCAGTTGGTGTCATTGTCGTTACGGTAATCGGTAACTCTGGATAGCGGTGGCGAAGAGCGCGAACCAGAGGGATTGCGGCCAGCGTTTCCCCCACTGAGACCGAATGCAGCATGATGCCGCCGGGCTTGAGCGGCTTTTTATAGAAGCCGTAGCGCTCGCCAATGCGTTTGCGGTATGCCGGGGCTTTACGACCGCGCACCCACAATCGCAGCCAAATGAGTGGCTGTATGAGGTAAAGCAGTATGGTGTAAAGCAATTGGAGCATAGGACACGGCTGGCATTATGAATGTGCTGGGGATTCTATGTATTTAACCTGAGCTTTGCCATTACTTTTGCGGGATTTGGGCTAAAACCGGATGGATGCCTCCAGCCGACGGTATGTCAGCTATGTATTGCACCTAAATTTTTGAACGGGTGAATAGTGCGAAAGTCAAAAGTGGGGTGATAGTTTGGTTGAATAAGAGAGGATTGATTTAATTATATTATTTATCATTGATTTATGCTGTTGTCTGTATCCTTCGGCATGGGTAGAGATAAGTGATACACTACGCACGAAAATGGACACGTTGTCAGTGAACAGGTAGCTGTAGAGCCTGGGGCGGTAGCGTGCTTTTTTTGTTTAAACAATTCCGGAACCTCATACCAAAAGAGCCTCTTGTGGAAAAGCTATTCAAAAATATCTTGATCATTAAAATGCGATTTCATGGGGACATGTTGCTGACAACGCCAGTAATCAGTACTGTAAAACGTAACTACCCCGACGCAAAAATTGATGTGTTACTGTATGATGATACAAAACCAATTTTGTCAGAAAATTCAGAAATAAATACGCTGCTGGGTATTAGCAATAAAAAACAATCAACCAGAAATAAAGTAGATAATTTTTATCACTTGTTAAAAACATTACGCAAAAATAAATATGATTTAGTGATAAATTTAACCGATCAATGGGTGATAGCTTTATTAGTTCGTTTCCTCTCTGCTGGTATAAAACTTTCTCACGACTTTCCTCATCGTCAAAAGGCTTTCTGGGTAAATAGCTTTACTCATCTCGTTCCTATTGTTGGCGATCATGTTGTTGAGCGAAATTTGTCTGTACTTGCCCCTTTGGGAATCAAAGACTATGTTACTGAGCTTTCAATGCATTATAAAGAAGCTGACTGGGATAATATCCAGGAGCAACTGAATAAGCTTGATGTCACGCAGCAGTACATTGTGATTCAGCCTACGGCAAGACAGATTTTTAAATGTTGGGATAACATTAAGTTTAGTAAGCTAATTGACTATATTCATGATTGTGGGTACTCAGTTGTTCTGACTTCAGGACCAGGTAAGGAAGACTTGGATTGTATCCATGAGATCGCTACTGAATGTAGAATAGCGCCAGTGACAGCATTGGCTGGTAAAACAACATTTCCTGAATTGGCTGCTCTAATTCAACACGCGGCTTTATTTGTCGGTGTCGATTCTGCGCCTATGCACATTGCGGCTGCCGTGCATACGCCTATTATATGCTTGTTCGGGGCGACAGATCATATTGCATGGCGCCCCTGGACTAATAATATGATTTTGCTTTGGGCTGGAAACTATCAGGCCATGCCTTCAAGAGACAACCTCGATCGTAGTAAAAAATATCTCTCGGTTATTCCAGCGGAAGATGTCATTAAAGCTGTGAATCAGGTTTTAAATGGCGACGTTCTCCGCGCATAGGGAAATTCATTATGATTATTGCAATTTGTCTTTATAAATATTTCCCTTATGGTGGATTGCAGCGTGATTTTATGCGAATCGCCTCGACTATTGCGAATCGTGGGCATCACGTTAGAGTCTATACTCGCTCATGGCAAGGAGAGCGTTCACCTGATTTTGAGTATGTTGATGTCCCTGTCTCAGCATATTCAAATCATAAGCGTGATAAGCAGTACTCAGCATGGGTATTAGCGCATTTATCCCAGCATCCTGTAGATTGTGTTCTTGGTTTCAATAAAATGCCAGGGCTGGATTATTATTATGCTGCAGATATCTGTTATGTTGCAAAAGTCGCAAAAGAAAAAGGTTTCTTTTATCGTTTAACCGGGCGATATAAACATTACTCTAAGTTTGAGGATGCTGTATTCCATCGGGGCGGGAAAACAAAGCTGCTTATGCTTACCGGTAATCAAATAAGTGATTTTAAACGCTTTTATAATACCGAGCCAGAACGTTTTCAGCATCTCCCGCCGGGTGTTTATCCGGACCGAAAATACAGTAATCAGGAGCATAATAGCAGAAATATTTATCGCGAAAAAAATGGCATAACCGATGATTGTTTTCTGGCGCTCCAGGTCGGCTCTGATTTCTCAAGAAAAGGAGTCGACCGATCTATAGTAGCTCTTGCAGCATTACCTGAAGAAATACGTAAGCGAACCAGGTTATTTGTTGTTGGCCAGGATGAACCCCGCACATTTGCCGCCTTAGCCGAAAAGTTAGGGGTAAAAGATAATGTACATTTCTTCGCTGGCCGGGATGATGTTGCCAGTTTAATGACGGCAGCAGATATATTAATTCATCCGGCTAAACAAGAAGCGGCAGGGATTGTATTGGTAGAAGCGATTGCCGCTGGTTTGCCTGTATTGGTGACCGAGTGTTGTGGCTATGCACATTATATTGCTTCAGCCCAATGCGGCGTTGTGTGCGGTGAGCCCTTCCAGCAGGATGTCCTGAATCAGGCAATGTATGAAGCATTGTCTGACGCCTCTCTTCGGGAAGAATGGAGAAGGAATGCCAGACATTATACTGATACTCAAGATCTTTTTAGCTTACCAGAACATGTAGCGGATATAATCACAGGTAAAATTGATGGTTGAATTAAAAGAGCCGTTTGCCACGCTGTGGCAGGGAAAAAACCCATTTGTTGAGGTGAAAAAGCTTCAGGGTGAAGTTTTTCGTGAATTAGAAACCCGCCGTACGCTGCGTTTTGTCTGTGGGGAAAAAGAATATTTTCTTAAATGGCACTCTGGTACGACTTATCATGAGGTCTTTAAGAATTTACTGTCTTTTCGTCTACCTGTTCTTGGTGCTGATAGAGAATGGAAGGCAATACATCGCCTGGCTGAGTTAGGCGTCGATACTATGCAGGGTGTTGCCTATGGAGAGAGGGGATGGAATCCTGTTAAAAAAACATCATTTATTATTACGGAAGCACTAACGCCGACAGTGAGTCTGGAAGATTATTGTGATAGTTGGCGTGACAACCCTCCCAGTCTAAGTATTAAAATCCTACTAATACAGCGTGTTGCTGAGATGGTTCGCAAGATGCATTTAGGCGGAGTTAATCACCGGGACTGTTACCTTTGCCATTTCCTGTTACATTTACCCCTTGGCGTTAATGCAGAGAGTTTGAAAATATCTGTCATAGATTTACATCGGGCACAAATAAGAAAAAAAGTGCCCTTGCGTTGGCGCAATAAAGATTTAATTGGGCTTTATTTTTCATCATCAAAAATTAAGATAACTGACCGCGATGTATATAGATTCTTAAAGGTTTATTTCAATAGTAATTTGAGAGAAATCTTAAAAAGAGAGCATTCTTTCATTCGTCAGGCATCTGAAAAAGCTAAATATATTGCTGAGCGAACTGTGCGTAAATCTTTGTAGTGTCAGTTTTTGATGATGCAGAATCTACAGCTTAAATGATGAAGTTAGATTCTACATCACAAGTTAAATTTTAAATTTATAGGGTTTATATGTTTTCAAGTGCTAATGTACAGCGTTATAAGAATAAATATACTGTATGTTTATTGCTTTTATCATTCTTGATTCTGTGTTTTATTTGGCCTGTTCAAAGTAACATCCTGCCCGCAAACAGGAACTTTATAATTTACCTCAGTGTAATTCTCACTCTATTTCTATACAGTAAGAAAAAATACATTCAATATGAATTAGATCAGGGCGGCAGATATGGTATCTATTTGCTTGTTGCCTTTCTGGTATTTACATTAGTCAACGGTTTTTTTGTTGCCCCCAATCTCTTAGAAATGGTCAGAAGCTGGCAAGGGCAATATTTACGGGCTGGATTATTGTTCTTTGTTGGGCTGTATTTATATCCGATTTGTAGTTATCACTTTAAAGGCTTTAACAAAAACAAGCTGTTTTCGTACGTTATACTTTCTTCTTTGATTATAGTCTTTATTCAGTTGCTACAATTCTTATATTTTTATCTTAAAACTGGTGAGCTTTTGTGGGGCGAGACATGGAGTGTTCCTAGCCGTACTGAAATGAGCTTTCAGATCAATCTTGTAACGGGTTTACTACTGGCCGAGATAGCTTGTAGAGTATTCCTGCATCGTCAGTTTCTAATATTTAAAACATGGTTAATTACCACTGCTATTATTTTGTGTTTTATCTGTTCAGTCATCATTAAAACCCGCTGGGGAACTGTTGGGATGATTGGTAGTACAATTTCTATTTGCTTTTTTATTGCGTTAAAGGAATTGAGTAAAAAAAACCTGCCAAAGCTGCTTTCAGCATTTGTATTAATAACTATCACCGTCGGCGCTATAGGTTACACTTCCTGGCATCAGGACAGTCGTTGGAAAACCCTGAGTATGGATATGGTGGCGGGTTGGAACATCGATATGCATAGCCGCTGTTATAATGGTTTTGATGGTCCAGCGATGCAGGATAAAAATGGGCGAATCATGGACGATTCGAATAGCTGTCGAGCATCTTTTTTCCATCAGGGAATTGAGTTAATTACAGAAAATCCATTTGGTAGCGGCCCGCGTAAAGATGCCTTCTTAGTGCTCTTACAAAAAGAATTTAATGACCCAATTATTCAACAATCCAATAGTCATTATGGGTTAATCGATGTTACGCTTCAGAATGGTGTTCTCGGGTTAATTATCTGGTTAGCATTTGTTTTTTCTATGATACTGATTGGATGGAGAAAGTTTTCACGTGAATCGAATGTTATTGGTCTGTATTTGTCATTATTTACGGTGAGCTTCTTATTCCGCTCTAGTGTGGATAATATGATGCGAGATCATTTCCTTGAGCAAAATTTGGCTCTGACTGGACTGATGCTTGGTTTGATTTTTACTCCAAAAATGTCTCGGGATGAAAAATGAAAGTGTTAATTATTCGTAGAGATAATATCGGTGATTTGATATTAACAACACCACTTATTTCTACGCTTGCAAAAGAACTGAATTGTAAAGTGGGTTTATTGGTTAATACCTATAATAAATCTATTCTTGAGCATAATCCCAATGTAGGAAAGGTTTTTTTGTACAGTAAACTTCATCATCGTACGGAGGGGACGTCAAAAATAAATGTTCTCTTCCAGAGACTGAAGACTATTATTAGCTTGCGCCGTGAGAAATATGATGTTGCGATCGTTGCGAAAGAGCGTTGGGATAAACGTCCATTATTGTGGGCTAAGTTATCCGGGGCGAAAAGAGTTATCGCGATAGGTAACAACTGTCCAGATAGCATCACTGATGCAATTCCCGAAACGGAAGAGAAGCTGCACTTAGTTAACTTATTGGCCAGGCTGGGGACTCCTCTTGGTTGTACATCGGCACCGGGTCCATTAGAGCTGTATGTTACGGAAGAAGAAGTTAATGCGATCAAGTCAAAAATAAACTTTCCTGAAGATAATCTACCGGTATATGGCTTACAAATTAGCTCTCGTAGAATCGAGCAGCAGTGGCCAAAAGAGCTTTTTGTTGAATTTGCTCGTCGATTAGCAGAAAGAGAGTCTTGCCATATTCTTCTGTTTTGGTCACCAGGAAAATCTGATAATCAACAGCATCCTGGTGATGATGAAAAAGCTGAATTTATTCTTGAGCAATGTGCAGATCTTCCAATTATTGCGGTAAAAACAAAGAATGTGCGTGAGTTAATGGCCGGAATGGCGTTATGCGACCAGATTGTCACGAGCGATGGTGGTGCATTACATATTGCTGCTGGTGTGCAGAAACCTATCGTTGCGTTGTTTGGTAATAGGGCCGAATGGCTTTGGACGCCATGGGGCGTACCGTTCGAAATGTTGCAGGGCAGGGATTACGATGTCAGAAATATCAGTGTTGATGATGTGATGAACCGCTTCGTTGCATTACGTGAACGCGTGAAAGATTAATAAAATCAAGCCTGATAAGGCAATGATATCTCAATCTGTTTTAGAATAATTTAAATGGGTATTGCTTAATGATTAGAGCATTTAGGAAAAGGATCCAGCTATGGCTGGTTAATTTTTTTCTAATTATCTACACTCGTCAAAAGGATCTGTATTCAAGTCGACGTGTATTTGAACTCGATGATAAGAGCGATTTCAATAATATACTAATATACTCTTCTACCGCTCTTGGGGATTTTATGATGAATTCCCCTGCCATTCATGAGATTAGAAAGAGATACCCTTCTGCAAATATTACCTTAGTGTGTAATAAGAAAATGTATAGTTTTCTTAAGGACGGGGCAGAGTGGGATAATTTAATCGATTGGGATAACAAACTTACTACACTTTTTAAATTAGTGAAGGAAATTAAAAAGCATGGTTCCCCTGAGTTAACCGTTATTCTCCATTCTCATACGCCATATGATTTCTTAAGTGCTATATTGTCCGGTACGAAGTATGTTTTCGTGGATAATGATAAGCAAGATTTGCCGCTTGTCAGCAAATGGGCGACGAACCGTATTAATAAATTTGTAGGGCACACTATTCAGCGGAAGTTGGAGTTAATTTCTCCCCTGTTAGACTCAAAACCTGATAACAGTATGCGTCTTCCATTTTCGGTAGAAAAGACCATTACTGAAAGTGATGCTAACTATAGGTGGATTGGTTTCCAGATGGGGGCTTCATCCTATAAAAAATGTTGGCCCGTTCAGCGATTTGCCACACTAGCAAGCCAACTCTTTACTTCTCCGGATGTGAGAATTGTACTGATAGGGGCGCCGAATGAGCGTCCTTTGCAAGACGAGTTCATGCAAAATCTGGATCCTTGCTTCCATGACAGAGTGAGACCTTTGATTGGCGAAACGACGCTAAAGGAATTAATCCAGGAAGTTAAAAATATGGATCTGTTGGTGACTTCTGATACCGGGCCTATGCACCTTGCGGTGGCGATGCAGATACCTACCGTCAGTATGTTTGTTATTACTTCCCCTTATCTGTATGGACCTTTCCAGGATCCACAATTACATTCGGTCATTTATAAAGCCTATACTGTTCTGGATGAATTGAAATATAAGTCAGCGCTAGAGAAAATTAGCTGTGATGAAGTACTGAGCCGGATAACAGACTACTTTAATAAGAAGGCATAAATACTATACACCCTGATGTTGCCCAGGCATTCGGGGTGTTTATTTGAATGTGCTCTGAATTTTTTCTAATACTTCTCGTGAGGAGAGTTTTGACATCTTGTCGTCTGGGGCGTTACACACTTCCTGGTTTTTCCCATACCCGCCAATCAGCCCCGGATCTGTCGGTCCGTAAAGCGTGATATTCGGGCGGTCTAATGCTGCGGTAAGATGGCTTAATCCTGTATCAACGGAAACCACATATTTTGCCCCCGCCAACACTTTGGCCACTTCTTCAAGCGTCATTTTCGGTAAGACGTCTACAAAATCAAACCCTTCCGCCAACCGCTTTGCTCTCGCTTCTTCATGTGGCGCTCCCCACGGAAGCTTAATGCGAACCCCTGAACCCTCCAGCAGGCCAATTAGCTCACGCCAGTGCGTCTCCGGCCAGTGTTTATCATCTCGTGTAGTCGCATGTAAGAATACGGCATATTGACCATTACCCGCGTTCAGCGAGTTCAGGAAATGCGGTGCGATTGCATAATCGCCCTGCCGATCGGATTGGGTATATCCCAAACTCTTAGCAAAAAGCTCACGCACGCGTTCTACGGCGTGTTGCTGCCTGGCCACGCTATGTCTTACGTTGTAGAACAGACTGGCTAATGGCTCACGTGCGCTGTTCCAGTCCATGCCGTGTTTTCTACCCTGTGCCTTACGAGTGACCAGCGCGGCACTCTTTACCAGGCCTTGAGCATCGATAATGCAGTCATATTCTCGGGCCTTCAGTGCCTGGTAGAATGCTTTGCGTTCGGCGCGTGTTTTCGACGAAAACCAGCTTTTACGCCAGCGACGGATCGCAACCGGGAATACTTTATCCACGGCCGGGTGCCAGCTCGGGATCTGGGCAAAGCCTTCTTCAACTACCCAATCGAATTTGATACCCGGAATGGCATGCATCGCATCCGTCAGCGCAGGAAGAGAATGGAGCACATCGCCCATGGAGGACGTTTTAACGAGAAGTACACGCATCAGTCTTCCTTGCTGCTGGTTAGCAGTTCAGTCAATGTCACCAGCACACTTTCGGGCGTAATATCGATCAGGCTCTGATGATATCCTTCCTCAGCATCGCCTTTACGGACTTTATGATAGCCACCGATCAGGCGAATAACCCTCGCTTTATGGGAAAGCGGTGGCGTGAAATCTGGGCTGCTAGGGCCATAAAGTGCCACCAGTGGGCGGTCGAGTGCTGCCGCGACGTGCATCAGGCCGGAGTCATTAGTGACTACGCCCTGGCAAGCTGCGAGCAAGATAACGGCCTGCTCAAGCTGGGTATCTCCAGCAAGGTTGCGGCACCATGCCTGTTGCTCAGTGCTGAGGGCAGCAAGAATCTCTTTACCCGCGTCTTTATCTTTGGCGGAGCCGAAAAGCACAACCTGATAGCCAGCATCAATGAGTTTTGCCGCGAGCGCGGCATAATGATAGTGCGGCCACCGTTTTGCCGGGCCGAACTCTGCCCCGGGGCAGAAACCTATCATCGGGCGCTGTTGCTCAAGGTTAAAGGCGGCACAGGCCTGTGTTTTTTCACCTTCACTAACGTGCAGTTGAGGCCACAGCATTGGCTGCGGGAGATCTTTAGCCGACTGCATTACACCCTTGTCGTAACCTAAGGCGACGTAGCGTTCTACCATTAAAGGCCAGGCTTCTTTATCCAACTTGCGGCTGTCATTTAGCAGGCCATAGCGCATTTCGCCCAGCCAGCCGGTGCGATGGGGGATGTTGGCAAAAAAGGGAACCAGTGCGGATTTGAACGAGTTTGGCAGGACGTAAGCGCGATCGTAGCGCTTATCTCGAAGGCTATGACCGAGACGGCGACGTTCTGCGATTTGCAGCGCACCGTGACCCAGTGGCATAGCAATCGCTTCGTTCACTTCCGGCATACGCGATAATAGCGGACGGCACCACGCGGGTGCCATCACGTCAATGATCGCCTGGGGATAGCGTGCCTTGAGCGTGCGATAGAGACTTTGCGACATCATCATGTCGCCCACCCATGACGGGCCAATCACCAGAATCTTCATACTTTCCCTGTGCAGCTTATGCGTCGCGATTTAACCATGTCATGTATTCCGCAACCCCTTCGGCTACGGTTTTGAACGGCTTGTCGTAACCCGCTGCGCGCAGATTGGTTAAGTCAGCTTCCGTATAAGCCTGGTAGCGGCCCTTCAGCTTGTCCGGGAAAGGAATGTACTCGATGCTACCTTTGCTGTGGTACGCCAGCGCAGCGTCCGCCACGGCCTGGAAGGATTCTGCACGGCCGGTACCACAATTGAAAATACCGGAAACGCCATTTTGCCAGAACCACAGATTAACGGCGGCCACATCGCCCACATAGATGAAGTCACGCTTGAAGCCGTCACTGCCTTCAAAGAGTTTAGGGTTTTCACCGTTATTCAACTGGGTGTTGAGATGGAAGGCAACGCTTGCCATGCTGCCTTTGTGGCCTTCACGTGGCCCATAGACGTTAAAGTAGCGGAAACCGGTCACCTGAGAGTTAGCTTCTGGCAGGATCTGGCGCACATATTCATCAAACAGGAATTTTGAGTAACCATACACGTTCAGCGGTTGTTCATATTCGCGTGATTCGATGAAGTCTTTATTGCGCCCGCCGTAGGTCGCGGCGGAAGAAGCATACAGGAACGGAATTTCACGCTCCAGACAGTAGTGCAGAATTTCTTTCGAGTACTGATAGTTGTTGTCCATCATGTACTTGCCGTCCCACTCGGTGGTGGAGGAGCAGGCACCTTCATGGAAGATGGCGTCGATATCACCGAACTCTTCCCCGGCCATAATCTGGATCAGGAAATCTTCCTTATCCATGTAGTCGGTGATATCCAGGTCAACCAGGTTAACAAATTTAGTCCCGTCTTTGAGGTTATCCACCACCAGGATATCGCGGTAGCCTTGTTCGTTCAGGGATTTAATAATGTTGCTGCCGATCATGCCGGCGCCGCCAGTAACGATAATCATAAGTTCAACCTTTAAAAAGTGGGGCTTTCAGGCCATACACCTGATGCGCTAATGGCTCTTATCATACCATTACAATTAAAGACCCGCCTAATGAGCGGAAGTTTTTCACCCTCGTGATTTATCCTGCAAAAATCAGATTCACTGAAGCGTAATCTCGTCTCCTGGTATAGGTTTGGGTAATATATGCCGAAATTTGCCATGCCTGGAGAATCGCGATGCGCGAAGATTTTTACAAGCAGTTGACCTCCCAGCTCGAGACGGCTCGTGCGGAAGGGTTATTTAAAGAAGAGCGTATTATCACCTCCGCCCAGCAGGCGGATATCACCGTTGCCGATGGCAGCCACGTTATCAACTTCTGCGCCAATAACTATCTGGGTCTTGCTAACCATCCGCTGCTGATTGAAGCGGCTAAACAGGGGATGGATAAACATGGTTTTGGTATGGCTTCTGTCCGCTTTATCTGCGGCACTCAGGACAGCCATAAACAGCTGGAAAGCAAGCTGGCAGATTTCCTGGGAACGGACGATGCGATTCTGTACTCCTCCTGCTTCGACGCCAACGGCGGCCTGTTTGAAACCCTGCTCGGGCCGGAAGACGCCATCATCTCTGATGCGCTAAACCACGCTTCAATTATTGACGGTGTTCGCCTGTGCAAAGCGCAGCGCTATCGCTACGCCAATAACGACATGCAGGAGCTGGAAGCTCGTCTGAAAGAGGCTCGTGCGGCCGGTGCCCGCCACGTGATGATCGCCACCGACGGCGTGTTCTCAATGGACGGTGTGATTGCTAACCTGCAGGGCGTCTGTGACCTGGCGGATAAGTACAACGCGTTGGTGATGGTCGATGACTCTCACGCTGTGGGCTTTGTCGGTGCCAACGGGCGCGGCACGCATGAATACTGCGATGTTATGGACCGCGTTGATATTATCACCGGTACGCTGGGCAAAGCACTCGGTGGCGCTTCAGGTGGCTATACCGCGGGTCGCAAAGAAGTTATCGAATGGCTTCGCCAGCGTTCCCGTCCTTATCTGTTCTCGAATTCACTCGCGCCGGCTATCGTTTCCGCCTCTATCAAAGTCCTGGAAATGCTGGAGTCAGGCGAAGAGCTGCGTGAGCGCCTGTGGTCAAACGCTCGCCTGTTCCGTGAAAAAATGAGCGCAGCCGGGTTTACGCTTGCTGGTGCCGATCACGCCATTATTCCAGTAATGCTTGGCGAAGCGGTTGTCGCCCAGAACTTTGCGCGTGAACTGCAAAAAGAAGGTATTTACGTCACCGGTTTCTTCTACCCGGTGGTGCCAAAAGGTCAGGCGCGTATCCGCACCCAAATGTCGGCGGCGCATACCCCTGAGCAAATTGAACGTGCGGTAGATGCGTTTACGCGCATCGGTAAGCAACTAGGCGTTATCGCTTAAGGGAGCGGTCATGAAAGCATTAGCAAAACTGAAGGCGGAAGAAGGCATCTGGATGACGGATGCCCCTAAGCCGGAAATGGGTCATAACGACCTGCTGATCAAAATTCGTAAAACGGCGATTTGCGGGACCGACGTCCATATTTACAACTGGGATGAATGGTCGCAAAAAACCATCCCTGTTCCTATGGTTGTAGGTCACGAATACGTAGGAGAAGTAGTCGGCATTGGTCAGGAAGTGAAAGGCTTTAAGATTGGCGATCGTGTTTCCGGCGAAGGGCATATTACCTGCGGCCACTGCCGTAACTGTCGCGGCGGGCGAACCCACCTGTGCCGCAACACCACCGGTGTTGGTGTGAACCGTCCTGGCTGTTTTGCTGAGTATTTGGTTATCCCGGCGTTTAATGCGTTCAAAATTCCGGACAATATTTCTGATGACCTGGCTTCCATCTTCGATCCGTTCGGCAACGCAGTGCATACCGCGCTTTCGTTCGATCTGGTGGGCGAAGATGTGCTGGTGTCCGGCGCTGGCCCTATCGGGATCATGGCTGCGGCAGTAGCAAAGCATGTTGGTGCTCGTAACGTGGTGATTACCGATGTGAACGAATACCGCCTGGAGCTGGCGCGCGAAATGGGTATCACTCGCGCAGTTAATGTCAGTAAAGAAAGCCTGCAGGACGTGATGAGCGAACTGGGGATGACCGAAGGCTTTGACGTGGGGCTGGAGATGTCCGGTGCACCGCCGGCGTTTCACACGATGCTGGATACCATGAACCACGGTGGTCGTATTGCTATGCTGGGGATCCCACCGTCAGATATGTCTATCGACTGGACCAAGGTTATCTTTAAAGGGCTGTTTATTAAAGGTATCTACGGCCGCGAGATGTTTGAAACCTGGTACAAGATGGCTGCACTGATTCAGTCCGGCCTGGATCTGTCCCCGATTATCACCCACCGCTTCTCTATCGATGAGTTCCAGAAAGGCTTTGACGCGATGCGCTCCGGGCAGTCCGGCAAAGTTATCCTGAGCTGGGATTAATCATTAAACCAGAGGGCCTTACGCCCTCTGGTTTTTCAATCATGCCTGTTTGTCCCAACCTTGCCACTGATGCTGGAGGTATTTCACCAGCGCGCTCTCGGCAATACTTTCGCTGATAACTTTGAAGTAGGTGATGGCGTACACCGGCTCGATAGGCTGCTTCGGCTTACACAGCTTCACGCCACGGAATGGATTACGCGGCGGGGGCAGTTTGCCCGGCTGCGTATTATTTGGCGTCGAGGTATCTACCTGTGGTTCATTAAGCAGGCTGCTCGGGCGTACCAGAGTAATGTCCGGTGGAAGGTTATAGACCATCTGCTGGAGAACGCGAACGGTTGAAGGGTGGGGGTGACCGATAGCAATTGCCGACCCGGTTTTGCGTGCGAGCTGGATCGCGCGGTTGAACTGAAAGCGAATATCCGCTTCGTTCTGAGTATCGTCGAGAAAGACTTTCCTTTTAATCACTTTGACACGAGTTCCGGCCGCGGCCCGCGTGGCCTGGCTGTTGCCAATGGTCATGCTGTCCAGGAAATAGAGATTGTACTGCTCCAGCGACTGCATCACCTTTTGCATGCCGAACAGGCTGGAGGTCATCGCACTGCCCATATGGTTATTCATCCCAACTGCATAAGGGACTTTGTTCACCGCGTCGCGAATAATTCTCTCGATCTCGCTGCTGCTCATGTCCGGGCGGAGCGTATCCTTCTCTAGCGGCTGCTTGCTTAGTGGTGCCATCGGCAGGTGGATCAAGACTTCGTGCCCGGCGTTATGGGCTTTGGTGGCCATTTCGCGAGCATGTGGCGCGTTGGGTAGCACGGCGACGGAGACGTTAGTCGGCAGGGCCAGCACTTGGTTTTCCTGCTGAGGACGATAGCCAAAGTCATCAATGACTATCGAGAGCTTACCGGCCCATGCGGAGGTTGCCAGCATTAGCCCGCTGGCGGCGGCAAAAAAAACAGTGCGGAACTGAGGCAAAACTTATCTTCCCAACCACGGTTGTGGATTCACTGCCTGGCCCTGGCGGCGGATTTCGAAATAGAGTGACGGACGGCCCTGGCCGCCACTGCTACCAACCAGTGCGATAGGTTGCCCGGCACGCACCTGGGTGCCGACGCTGACCAATGCGCTCTGGTTGTAGCCGTAGAGACTCATATCGCCTTTACCGTGTTCAATAACGACGACAAGGCCATAGCCCTGCAGCCAGTCGGCAAGGATCACGCGCCCGTCGGCAATGGCTTTAACTTCCGTGCCTTCTGACGCCGCAATAACGATACCTTTCCAACGTAGCTCACCTTGCAGCTGTTCGCCATAACGATGCAGTAACGAACCGCGAACCGGCCAGTATGCCTGCCCGCGCGGTGACCCGAGGCCGCCGGTTCTCGACATCAGCGAACGTTCGCTTTCGGTTGGCTTGTAGGTTGTGCCTTTATTGGACGCTTCCTGCTGCTTGTTACGAACCTGCTCTGCTTCGCGTGCCTCACGCTCGGCGCGAGCTTTTGCCGCGGCTTCTGCGCGGGCGATCTGGCTCTGCAAGCGCGCCTGGTTCTGGCGCATTTCACTCAGCTTCTGCTGATCCTGCTGAATGGAGGATTCCAGGCCTGCCAGCGTCTTTTTGCGTTCGTTGCGGGCGCTCTCCAGCTTGGCCTGCTGCGCCTGCTGGTCGTACAGCAACGTTTGCTGCTCGCTTTGCTTACTTTCCAGCTCGGTTTTCTGCTGCGCAGCTTCCGCTTTGGTCTGCTTTAACTCTTCGATAGTCTGCTGACGGGCGGTGTTAAGGTAGCCGAAATAGGCCTGCAGCCGCTGGCCTCGTTGGCTTTCTTCACCGCTGAGAATCAGCTGAATACCGGTATGCTGACCCTGACGAAACGCTGCATCCAGCTGAGCGGCCAGGTTACGTTCCTGAGTCGCTTGCTGTTTTTGAAGTTTTGCAAGTGAGTTGTTCAGCGTCGCGATTTGATTGTTTAAATCCGCGAGAGTGTTCTGGGTTTCACGCAGCTTGCGGCTGGCCGCAGAAATTGCTTCTTCCTGCGCTTTTAGCTGAGCGAGTAAAACGGAACGCTGCTGCTGTTGCTGACGCACCGCGCGCTCTTTAGCGGCGATATCCTGTTGAATGGATTGCAGCTGCTGCTTGTCGTCAGCGTGGCTGGAAAAAGGCAATAACAAGACGCCAGCGCTAAACACGCTGGCGTAGATAACGGGCTTCACAGCCCATGTCTTTGAAAAAATCGCCTTTCCCCTCATGGGGAGGGATTATTCCACGATGAACAGCGGCTTGCCAGTCATCTCGTGCGGGATTTCCATTCCCATCAGGCTCAACATGGTTGGCGCGATGTCAGAGAGCTTGCCGCCAGCGACAGCTTTCAGGTTTTTCTCACCTACGTAAATCAGCGGAACTGGCAGGCTGGTATGCGCAGTATGTGCCTGGCCGGTAGCCGGGTCGCGCATTTGCTCTGCGTTACCGTGGTCTGCGGTGATCAACAGCTCGCCGCCAACGGCCTCAACGGCTTTAACCACCTGGGCAACGCAGTTATCCAGTGCCTCAACGGCGGAAATCGCAGCATCATAGACGCCGGTATGACCAACCATGTCACCGTTCGGGTAGTTGCAGATGATGGTATCGTACTTGCCGCTGTTGATGGCGCTTAGCAGCTTATCGGTCAATTCAGCGGAGCTCATTTCAGGCTGCAAATCGTAGGTCGCGACTTTGGGAGAATTTACCAGAATGCGGTCTTCGCCCGCGAACGGCTCTTCAACCCCGCCGTTATAGAAGAAGGTCACGTGGGCGTATTTTTCTGTTTCGGAGATGCGCAGCTGGGTTTTGTTGTGTTTCGCCATCCACTCGCCGAAGGTATTGGTCAGTGAAGCTGGTGGGTAAGCGCAGGCTGTTTTGATATCGGCTGCATATTCGGTCAGCATCACGAAGTCGCCAAACTGCACCACTTTTTTACGGCTGAAACCGTCGAAATTGGCGTTAACAAAGGCTCGGGTAATCTGGCGGGCACGGTCAGCGCGGAAATTCATGAAGATCAGCGCATCGCCGTCGTTCATGATTGATTCGGCTTCGCCTGCGGCACGAATCACGGTTGGTTTAACGAATTCATCGTTTTCGTCGCGGGCGTAAGCGGCTTCCAAACCGGCAACCGCATTGTCTGCCTGGAATTCACCTTTGGCCTGAGTCATCAGGTCGTAAGCCAGCTCAACGCGATCCCAGCGGTTGTCACGGTCCATTGCGTAATAGCGGCCAATCAGCGTTGCTACACGGCCTTTGCCCAGAGCAGCAAACTTGTCGGCAAATTTCTTCAGGGAAGACTCTGCGCTGCGTGGCGGCGTGTCGCGGCCATCAAGGAAAGCATGCAGATAGATAGCTTCTGCCCCGCGTTCGGCTGCCAGCTCGATCATCGCCAAAATATGGTCTTCATGGCTGTGAACACCGCCAGCGGAAACCAGGCCCATGATATGTACCGCTTTACCGGCGGCAACGGCTTTGTCGACTGCACCAGTCAATACCGGGTTAGCAAAGAAAGTACGTTCTTTAATTTCAACATCCAGGCGAGTCAGATCCTGGTAGACGATGCGGCCAGCACCGAGGTTGACGTGGCCGACTTCGGAGTTACCCATTTGCCCGTCAGGTAGGCCGACTTCCAGCCCTGATGCGTTGATCAAAGTATGTGGACGCTGGGCCCACAGGCTATCCATCACCGGCGTTTTAGCATTAACAATCGCGTTATCCTGTTGCTCTTCGCGGTGGCCATAGCCATCGAGAATCACCAGGACCATAGGTTTTTTAGTAACCGACATTGCAACAACCTCTGAGTCTAAGACAAAATTTGCGTAATTTTACTACAGCCGATCCGGGCGAATAGCCGCAGAAGATCAAAGAAAGGGGCTGGATGGCGATCGGATTTCATCAGTCTGGTTCTTTTTTTTCGTAACAGCCCGCAGAATCCACATAACATTATTCAGACTGGCTGTAATTGCCACAACGCGAAGGTATACTCCCCACCTGGTTTTCTCATCATTACTTAGTCGGGAGTTACTACCCCCCATGCAAGAAATTATGCAATTCGTTGGCCGCCACCCCATACTTAGTCTGGCGTGGGTTGGCCTGCTGGCCGCGGTACTTTTCATGACCTTTAAAGGTCTGGCTTCTAAAGTCAAAGTGATCACCCGTGGTGAGGCCACTCGCTTAATTAACAAAGAAGATGCGGTGGTTGTTGATGTACGCCAGCGTGATGATTTCCGTAAGGGCCACATTGCGAATTCACTGAACGTGCTACCAACTGAAATCAAAAGCGGCAACTTTGGTGAACTTGAAAAACACAAAGCCAAACCCATTATTGTGGTATGCGCTAACGGTGTTTCTTCACAAGAATCAGCGGCTTTGTTGAACAAAGCTGGTTTTGAGCAGGTTGCGCTGTTAAAAGAAGGTATTGCTGGCTGGAGCGGGGAAAACCTGCCGCTGGTTCGCGGTAAATAATCTGGAAAACTGAGGTAAACCATGGCGAATATTGAGATCTACACCAAAGCGACTTGTCCTTTTTGCCACCGTGCAAAGGCCCTGCTGAATGAAAAAGGCGTGGCGTTCCAGGAATTACCTATTGATGGTGATGCCGCTAAGCGGGAAGAGATGATCAAACGCAGTGGGCGTACCACGGTACCGCAGATTTTTATTGACGCACAGCACATTGGCGGTTGCGATGACTTGTACGCACTGGACGCGCGTGGTGGACTCGATCCCCTGCTGAGCTAGTGCGGTTTGTCTGCCGTGTATCGCAGAGTAAGGACGTTTAAATTTAAGGGTTAACAATGTCAGAACAAAACAATACAGAAATGGGTTTCCAGATTCAGCGTGTTTACACCAAGGATGTCTCTTTCGAAGCACCTAACGCACCGCACGTTTTCCAGAAAGACTGGCAGCCAGAAGTAAAACTGGATCTGGATACTGCGTCCAGTCAACTGGCTGAAAATGTTTATGAAGTTGTGCTGCGCGTAACCGTGACCGCTACGCTGGGCGAAGACACCGCTTTCCTGTGCGAAGTTCAGCAGGCGGGTATCTTCTCCGTTGACGGTATCGAAGGCACGCAGCTGGCGCATTGCCTGGGCGCATACTGCCCGAACATTCTGTTCCCATATGCGCGTGAATGTATCACTAGCCTGGTTTCTCGCGGTACTTTCCCTCAGCTGAACCTTGCACCGGTTAACTTCGATGCACTGTTCATGAACTATCTGCAGCAGCAAGCTGGCGAAGGTGCTGAAAACCATCAGGATGCCTGATGAACAGCCTTAATGCTTCAATGACTGTTATCGGTGCCGGCTCTTACGGCACCGCTCTCGCTATTACTCTTGCGAGGAATGGCCACCACGTTGTGTTGTGGGGCCATGATGCCAAACATATCGCTACGCTGCAGGCCGATCGTTGCAACGTAGCTTTCCTGCCCGATGTTCCTTTTCCCGATACACTGCATCTTGAGAGTGATTTAGCCGTCGCGCTGTCTGCCAGCCGCAATATTCTGGTGGTCGTACCGAGCCATGTGTTCGGGCAAGTGTTACGCCAAATCAAGCCGCTGATGCGCCCGGATGCACGTATTGTGTGGGCGACAAAAGGGCTGGAAGCTGAAACGGGGCGATTACTGCAGGATGTGGCTCGCGAGGCTCTGGGGGATGATGTTCCTCTGGCAGTCATTTCTGGCCCGACATTCGCGAAAGAGCTGGCAGCAGGCTTACCGACGGCGATTGCTCTTGCGGCGACCGACGAGCAGTTTGCAGAGGATCTCCAGCATCTGCTGCACTGCGGCAAAAGCTTCCGCGTATACAGCAATCCCGATTTCATCGGCGTTCAGCTGGGCGGGGCGGTTAAAAACGTTATCGCTATTGGCGCAGGGATGTCGGATGGCATCGGGTTTGGTGCTAACGCACGTACCGCGCTTATCACGCGTGGCCTTGCAGAGATGACGCGTCTGGGTAGTGCGCTCGGTGCTTCACCGGAAACCTTTATGGGCATGGCCGGTTTGGGCGATCTGGTGCTGACCTGTACCGACAATCAGTCTCGTAACCGTCGCTTCGGCATGATGCTCGGTCAGGGGATGGATGTGGACGGCGCGCAGCAGAAGATTGGCCAGGTGGTTGAAGGTTATCGCAATACCAAAGAAGTTCGCGAGCTGGCGGCTCGGGTAGGCGTCGAAATGCCAATAACCGAGGAAATTTATCAGGTATTGTATTGCGGAAAAAATGCGCGCGAGGCAGCATTAACGTTGCTTGGTCGTACTCGTAAGGATGAACGAAGCGGCAATTGAGGGATCGCTTAATACACCGCAATAACTTAAACGTCCCGACCCTGGTGTCGGGCGTTGTTTTTATGTCTGGAGAGAGCAATGTCGTCAGAAGAACTGGATTTGGTGTGGAGCAATATTAAAGCCGAAGCGCGAGCGCTTGCGGATTGTGAACCCATGTTGGCCAGTTTTTATCATGCGACGCTCCTCAAGCACGATAACCTTGGTAACGCGCTCAGCTACATGCTGGCCAATAAGTTAGCTTCGCCGATTATGCCGGCTATCGCGATTCGCGAAGTTGTCGAAGAGGCCTACGCAGCCGATCCGCAGATGATTGCCTCTGCAGCTTGCGACATCCAGGCGGTGCGCACGCGTGATCCTGCGGTAGACAAGTATTCAACGCCGCTGCTTTATCTCAAAGGTTTTCATGCGCTCCAGGCATATCGAATTGGCCACTGGCTCTGGTTACAAGGGCGGCAGGCGCTGGCCATCTTCCTGCAGAACCAGGTTTCAGTCTCTTTTCAGGTAGATATTCACCCGGCGGCAAAAATCGGCTGTGGCATCATGCTCGATCATGCCACGGGGATTGTTATCGGTGAGACTGCGGTCGTTGAAAACGATGTTTCTATTCTGCAGTCGGTCACGCTGGGCGGTACCGGTAAAACCAGCGGCGATCGCCACCCGAAAATTCGCGAAGGCGTGATGATTGGCGCGGGTGCCAAGATCCTCGGCAATATTGAGGTCGGAATCGGTGCGAAAATTGGCGCAGGCTCCGTCGTACTACAGCCTGTTCCGCCTCATACCACGGCTGCTGGCGTACCGGCACGCATCGTGGGCACGCCTGGAAGTGATAAGCCAGCGATAGATATGGATCAGCACTTCAACGGCGCTGGCTTTGAGTACGGCGACGGCATTTAACTTCTGAGAACGGCGCCCTGATACCCTAGCTGTCGCCAGGCCTCATAGACCACCACGGACACCGAGTTAGAGAGGTTCATGCTGCGGCTGTCCGGCATCATGGGTATACGGATCTTTTGCTCGGGCGGCATCGCGTTCAGTATCTCCGCTGGCAGCCCGCGAGTTTCCGGGCCAAACATCAAATAATCCCCTGCCTGATAGCTCACAGCACTGTGGGCGGGTGTTCCTTTGGTCGTTAAGGCAAACAGACGTTGAGGCTTCTCAGCCTCCAGAAAGGCGTTGTAGTCGGTATGGCGCAGAACTGTCGTAAATTCGTGATAATCCAGCCCGGCGCGGCGCAGGCGCTTATCGTCCCAGGGAAAGCCCATCGGCTCAATAATGTGCAGACGAAAACCGGTGTTGGCGCACAGGCGGATAATGTTCCCGGTATTGGGCGGAATTTCTGGCTCAAACAAAACGATATTT
The DNA here is from genome assembly GCF_001571265.1 of Cedecea neteri NBRC 105707 = ATCC 33855. Lineage (GTDB taxonomy): Bacteria > Pseudomonadota > Gammaproteobacteria > Enterobacterales > Enterobacteriaceae > Cedecea > Cedecea neteri. The sequence continues at coordinate 63,083 of NZ_BCTL01000026.1, forward strand.
AACATACAACCCCCATCAACTAGGGGCGCAGAATAGCAAAATTGCTATTGGGCAGAAACGAAAACAGGCTCCGTAGAGCCTGTTATTGCTAATGTCGATTCTGTTTGTCAGCGGTGATAGAGCGGCAGCCAGAGCGTCAGGCGAAGACCACCTAGCGGACTGTCGTCGGCTTTTACCCAGCCACGATGCTGCTGCACGGCGGTTTCAACGATGGCCAGGCCGAGCCCTGTGCCGCCCGACTCGCGATCGCGCGCTTCATCCGTACGATAGAACGGACGGAAAATCTGCTCTCTGTCCTCAGGGCTAACGCCCGGGCCATCATCGTCAACGGTGACGGTAATACCTTGATTATCGACTGAGAAATTCACCGCTATTTTGGTGTGCGAGTAGCGCAGGGCGTTACGGACAATGTTCTCTAGCGCGCTTTCCAGCGCATTCGGGTTACCGTACATTAGCCACGGGCCTGGTGGGTAGGTGACCTCCAGCGATTTGCCCATTTGCTCGGCTTCGAAGGCGGCGTTATCCAGCATCTCTGTCCAGATTTGGTTGGCTTTCATCGTCTCGCTAACCAGCGCATTTTTTTGCTGGTTGCGCGACATGACCAGCAGGTCATTAATCATGCCGTCCAGGCGCTGGGCTTCCGTTTCAATGCGTGCCAGCTCTTTGCTCTCACCGCTGCGGCGACGCAGTAGCGCGGTGCCAAGCTGCAGGCGGGTCAGCGGCGTGCGGAGTTCATGAGAGATATCAGACAGCAATCTTTGCTGTGCCGTCATCATTCGTTCCAGCGCCGTCACCATTTGGTTAAAGCTCGCACCCGCGGCCTGGAATTCCTGTGGCCCCGCCTCGAGTTCCGGATGTTGGCGCAGGTTACCCTGGGCTACTTCATCTGCCGCGTTTTTCAGCTTACGAGCCGGTTTGGCAAGGCTCCATGCCAGCCAGAGTAACAGCGGAGAACTCACCAACATGGTGACAATCAGCAGCAACAAAGGGCGGTCGAACAGCAGGTTGATGAAGTCAGATTGCGAACTGCTGGCCGGGCGAATCAGGTAAAGTTGGTAGTTATCTTCACCGTCTCGCACCGAAAATGGCCCAACTAGTTCAACCCGGCCATATTTCTTTTTCTGGGGATGGTCGGCGTTATCGGACTGGCCGATAAAGTTTCGGATGATCTGCATTTCGTTGCGTTGGGCGCCAATGACGCGCCCTTCGCTGGTGACCAGCAGCAGACGCTGGCCAGGAGGTGCCCATTTGTCGATTGCACGGAACAAGCGCCGCCACCACATCAAATCATTCGGTGGATCGGTTGCCAGCTCAGCTTCGACGTGTTGCTCAATCATGTAGCCCTGACGTTGCTCATTTTCCATCAGCTCGGTCATCTGGCGTGAATCCAGCTTTGGCAGCATCAAAACTAACATCAGTACCAGAGCCAGCGTCAGCCAGAAGATGGCAAAAATGCGCGCGGTAAGGCTACTTATCATGAAGCGGAAACCATCAGATAGCCACGGCCACGTAAGGTTTTAAACCACGGATGGCCGTCTTTGCGATCCGGCAATTTACGACGCAGATTGGAAATATGCATGTCAATTGCACGGTCGAACGGCGTCAAGCGTTTACCCAGGACTTCCTGGCTCAGGTGTTCACGAGAAACCACCTGACCCAGATGCTGGGCAAGGAGATACAGCAGCGTGAACTCGGTACCGGTTAAGTCTAACGCCTGCCCATCGAAGCTGGCTTCCTGGCGGCCTGGATTGAGGCTCAGCCCATCGACTTCTACCGTCGGTGAACTGCTGTCGCTGTTTTGTTGCTGCTCGCTCCAGTGTGAACGACGCAGGATGGCGCGAATACGGGCGACCAACTCACGATCGTTAAAAGGTTTTGGTAAGTAGTCATCGGCACCCAGCTCAAGGCCGAGTACGCGGTCAAGTTCGCTACCGCGTGCGGTAAGCATAATGACGGGTGTCTGGTGTGTCTGGCGAAGCTCTTTCAAAGTATCAATGCCGTTTTTCTTGGGCATCATTACGTCAAGCAATAACAGGTCGATGCTGTCGTCCAGAAGCGTCAACGCTTGCTCACCATCGTGAGCAACAACCACGTCAAAACCTTCCATGTCGAGCAATTCCTTTAGCAGGGAAGTCAGCTCTCGGTCATCATCAACTAACAGGATTTTATTCATTGTGAAATTACCTCCGAGGCAGAAATTACGTCATCAAGGCGCGCTAATCCATGACTTTACGTTGTTTTACACCCCCTGACGCTAGTTTGCAGCGGGAATCGTAGACTGGCTCTCGTTGAATCGCAGCACACACAGATTTTGGGAGCAAGTGATGCGCAATGTTACCGCTGTCGTCATGGCCTCAACACTGGCAGTTATCTCGTTAGCCAGCCAGGCCGCTGATTTGCCGACCGGCGTTAACTGGCCACAAAGCGACAATCTGGCGAAACGAAACAACGCTCAGAATCACATGTTTGACGGCATAAATTTGACTGAGCAACAACGCCAACAGATGCGAGATCTTATGCACCGGGCAAGGCATGATAGCCCACCCGTTAATGTTAGCGAAATGGAGATCATGCATCGCCTGATCACCGCAGATAAATTTGATGAAGTGGCAGTGAAAGCTCAGGCTGAAAAAATGGCACAAGAACAGGTTGCCCGCCAGGTCGAGATGGCAAAAGTACGCAACCAAATGTACCACTTACTCAGTCCGGAACAGCAGGCCGCTTTAAATGAGAAACACCAGCAGCGCATGGATAATCTCCGTGAACTGTCGGAACTGCAGCAGGGTGCTTCGCTGCAGGCCATGAGTAGTAGCAGTACCCGTAGTAACCAGTAACAAACCCTGTTTTCCTTGCCATAGACACCATCCCTGTCTTCCCCGCCTCACCAGGCGGGTTTTTTTTGCCCGATGCTCAGGTCTGATCCGCTATACTAGCGGCATTCACCTGCGGGAGCCCCCATGAATCAACAATATGGGCAGCTGGTTAGCCGGGCTGCAATCGCGGCGACCGTCATGGCGTCGTTGCTACTTTTAATAAAAATTTTCGCCTGGTGGTATACCGGTTCGGTCAGTATTCTGGCGGCACTGGTGGACTCACTGGTCGATATCGCTGCTTCATTGACGAACTTGCTTGTGGTGCGTTATTCACTCCAGCCCGCAGATGAAGAACATACATTCGGCCACGGCAAAGCGGAATCGCTGGCCGCTCTCGCACAAAGCATGTTCATCTCAGGCTCGGCCCTGTTCCTGTTTTTAACCGGTATTCAGCATCTGGCTGACCCTTCCCCGATGAAAGATCCTGGCATTGGCGTGGCGGTGACGGTTGTGGCACTGATAAGCACCTTAATTTTGGTGACGTTCCAGCGTTGGGTGGTGAGAAAAACGCAAAGCCAGGCCGTCCGGGCCGATATGCTTCATTATCAGTCTGATGTTATGATGAATGGCGCAATTCTTATTGCGCTAGGCTTATCCTGGTATGGCTGGCATCGTGCTGATTCGCTGTTTGCTTTGGGTATTGGCGTGTACATTTTGTATAGCGCGCTGCAAATGGGCTATGAAGCGGTGCAATCGCTGCTTGATCGGGCGTTACCAGACGAGGAACGTCAGGCTATTATTGATATCGTGAATGCGTGGCCTGGCGTTAGAGGAGCCCACGATCTCCGAACGCGGCAGTCAGGGCCGACCCGCTTTATACAGCTTCATATTGAGATGGAAGATAATTTACCGCTGGTTCAGGCGCATGTTGTTGCCGAACAGGTGGAGCAGGCGATTCTGCATCGTTTCCCAGGATCGGATGTGATTATCCACCAGGATCCTTGCTCTGTTGTTCCGACGGGACGGCAGGGGCATTTCGAGCTTTAGTTTTACGTTGGAAAGTTGGCGCTGACTGGCAGTTTTTGCATAATGTACCGCCATTTGGCCTGACCTGAATCAATTCAGCTGGGAGCCGTTGTTATACTATTTGGGCAGCGTCGAAGCTTCGGATTGCCCGCAGCGTTTTCCGGCAACAGGATTAATTTTGCTTTCAAAGTTCAGAGGTAGTCATGATCAAAAAAATTGGTGTGTTGACGAGTGGCGGTGATGCGCCGGGCATGAACGCGGCGATCCGCGGTGTGGTGCGTGCAGCGCTGTCAGAAGGTCTGGAAGTCATGGGGGTCTATGATGGCTACCTGGGTCTGTACGAAGATCGCATGGTGCAGCTGGACCGCTACAGCGTGTCCGACATGATCAACCGTGGCGGTACATTCCTTGGTTCTGCTCGCTTCCCTGAGTTCCGCGATGAAAACATTCGCGCCGTGGCTATCGAAAACCTGAAAAAACGCGGCATTGATGCGCTGGTGGTGATCGGCGGTGACGGTTCTTACATGGGGGCGATGCGCCTGACCGAAATGGGCTTCCCTTGCATCGGTCTGCCAGGCACGATTGATAACGATATCAAAGGCACCGACTACACCATCGGTTACTTCACCGCACTGGAAACCGTGGTTGAAGCGATTGACCGCCTGCGTGATACCTCCTCTTCACACCAGCGTATCTCCATCGTTGAAGTGATGGGGCGTTACTGCGGTGACCTGACCCTGGCTGCGGCTATCGCCGGCGGCTGTGAGTTTGTGGTTCTGCCGGAAGTTGAATTCAGCCGCGAAGATCTGGTGGCAGAAATTAAAGCCGGGATCGCCAAAGGTAAAAAACACGCCATTGTTGCTATTACCGAGCACATTTGCGATGTCGACGAACTGGCTAAATACATCGAAACCGAAACCAAGCGCGAAACCCGTGCTACCGTTCTGGGCCATATCCAGCGCGGCGGCTCCCCGGTAGCGTATGACCGTATCCTGGCGTCCCGCATGGGGGCTTACTCCATTGAGCTGCTGCTGCAGGGCTTTGGCGGCCGCTGCGTCGGCATCCAGAACGAAAAACTGGTTCACCATGACATCATCGACGCGATTGAAAACATGAAGCGTCCGTTCAAAGGTGACTGGCTGGATTGCGCTAAAAAGCTGTACTAAGCCAAGCTGCAGTCAGCAAAAACCGGGCATGGCCCGGTTTTTTATTGCCGGTTATATCGCCAAAAGTTATAGCCAATCTTTTTTTATTCTTTAATCCTTGAAATAGTTTCTGGCACGCTGGCTTCATCAAACTTCATAAAGAGAGCGAGCGATGAACAAGTGGGGCGTGGGTTTAACATTACTTTTGGCTTCTGGTGGCGTACTGGCGAAGGATATTCAGTTACTCAACGTGTCTTACGATCCGACTCGTGAACTGTATGAAGAGTACAACAAAGCATTCAGCGCACACTGGAAGCAGCAAACCGGTGATACGGTCACCGTGCGCCAGTCTCACGGCGGCTCCGGGAAACAGGCAACCTCGGTCATCAACGGTATTGAAGCCGATGTCGTGACCCTGGCTCTGGCCTATGACGTTGATGCCATCGCCGAGCGCGGGCGCATTGATAAAAACTGGATCAAGCGTTTGCCGGACAACTCCGCGCCATACACCTCCACCATTGTGTTCCTGGTGCGTAAAGGCAACCCTAAACAAATTCATGACTGGAACGACCTGATTAAACCCGGCGTTTCCGTCATCACGCCAAACCCGAAAAGCTCCGGCGGGGCACGCTGGAATTACTTAGCCGCATGGGGTTATGCGCTCCACCATAACAATAACGATCAGGCTAAAGCGCAGGACTTCGTTAAAGCCTTATTCAAAAACGTCGAGGTGCTGGACTCCGGTGCCCGTGGCTCGACTAACACCTTTGTTGAACGCGGTATTGGCGATGTGCTGATTGCGTGGGAAAACGAGGCCTTACTGGCTACCAACGAGCTGGGCAAAGACAAATTCGAGATTGTGACCCCGAGCGAATCTATCCTTGCGGAACCGACTGTGTCTGTAGTGGATAAAGTTGTTGAGAAGAAAGGGACTCAGGCGGTGGCGGAAGCTTACCTGAAGTATCTCTACTCGCCTGAAGGTCAGGAAATTGCGGCGAAAAATTACTATCGTCCACGTAACCCTGACGTTGCGAAAAAGTATGAAAAAGAGTTCCCGAAACTGAAGCTCTACACGATTGATGAAGAGTTTGGCGGCTGGACCAAAGCGCAGAAAGATCACTTCTCTAACGGCGGCAGCTTCGACCAAATCAGCAAGCGTTGATCTTAAGTGGCCCTACGGGGCCATTTTTGTTTCCGCTGTCTGACATTTACTCGCTGGATATCTTCCCGTAGAGTGCTGAAAAACTCTACAGGAGACAGGTATGTCGCTCTGGATGTCAGATCCGTTTTTCCTGCCCGGCATTATTATCCTCATCACCATTGTCCTTTGGGCCACGTCTGCGCTCCCGGAATACCTGACTGCACTGTTATTTTTCGCCGCGGCGATGGTAGCTAAGATAGCCCCGGCCGAAGTGATTTTTAGCGGTTTCGCCTCGTCGGCTTTCTGGCTGGTATTCAGCGGTTTTGTGCTGGGAATTGCGATTCGCAAAACAGGTCTGGCCGATCGGGTTGCGCGGGCGCTTTCCGCCCGGCTGACGGACTCCTGGATCCACATGGTAGGCAGCGTCGTACTGTTAAGCTATGCGCTGGCATTTGTCATGCCTTCAAATATGGGGCGTATTGCCCTGCTGATGCCGATTGTTGCGGCGATGGCGAAAAGAGCGTCCGTCGGCGAAGGCACTCGAGCCTGGTACGGTCTGGCGCTGGCCGTGGGGTTTGGCACTTTCCAGCTCTCGGCCACGATTTTACCCGCTAACGTGCCGAATCTGGTGATGAGCGGGGCGGCTGAAGGGTCTTATGGCCTGCACCTTAACTATTTGCCTTATTTGCTGCTGCATACTCCGGTGCTCGGTCTTCTGAAGGGATTAGTGCTGATAGGCCTGATTGCCTGGTTATTTCCCGGCAAGCCGTTGCCGCCGAAGCAAATTGAGACTCCAGGGCCGATGAGCATCGAAGAAAAACGGCTGGCGTGGCTGCTGGTTGTTGTGCTCGGGCTGTGGATCACCGAGAGCTGGCATGGGATTGGCCCCGCATGGATTGGGCTGATTGCCGCCTGCGTGACGCTGTTGCCGCGTATTGGATTTATTAGCGGCGAGGAGTTTGCGAGTGGCGTAAATGTGCGCACCTGTTTTTATGTGGCGGGCATTCTGGCTCTGGCCACGACCGTGACCCATATCGGCCTTGGAGCACTCGTGGGCGAGAAACTGATGGCTATTATGCCGCTGGATGCCAGCAGTCCCTTTACCAGCTTTGTCGCGCTCACCGGCATCACCAGTTTGCTTAACTTTATTGTCACCGCAAACGGCGTGCCCGCACTTTATACCACCTTCGCGGAAAGTTTCTCGCAGGCGACCGGTTTCCCACTTTTGTCGGTAATTATGATTCAGGTGCTGGGGTACTCAACGCCACTCCTGCCGTATATGGCGTCGCCAATTGTGGTGGCTATGGGGCTGGGAAAAGTCCCAGCGAGGGAGGGGATGAAGCTTTGCCTGGCACTGGCCGTGGTGACGTTTTTGATTTTGCTGCCGCTGGACTATGGCTGGTTTCAGTTGCTGCACAAAATCTAAAAAAAACGGCTCCGCAAGCGGAGCCGTTCATCAATATTGTTCGCGTAATTACGCTTTTTTCGCTTCAGCTGCTGCTTTAACGATAACCGCAAAAGCGTCCGCTTTCAGGGATGCACCGCCAACCAGCGCGCCGTCGATGTCCGGCTGAGCAAACAGCTCTGCTGCGTTTTTATCGTTAACGGAACCGCCGTACTGGATGATCACTTGCTCTGCTACTTTAGCGTCAGCTTTAGCAATGTGGTCACGGATAAATTTGTGTACTGCCTGAGCCTGAGCTGGGGTTGCAGATTTACCAGTGCCGATAGCCCAAATTGGTTCGTACGCGATTACCGCACCTTCGAATGCTGCTGCGCCCTGAGTTTTCAGTACGGCGTCGATCTGGCGTGCGCAAACTTCTTCAGTTTTGCCCGCTTCGTTTTCAGCTTCGCTTTCACCGATGCACAGAACCGGCACCAGGCCTGCTGCTTTCAGCACGGCAAATTTCTTCGCGATGAATTCGTCAGACTCTGCGTGATAGGTACGACGCTCAGAGTGGCCGATGATGATGTATTTAGCACCGATATCTTTCAGCATGTCTGCAGAAACTTCACCGGTGAACGCGCCGGACAGGTTAACGTCTACGTTCTGCGCGCCAAGAATGATGTGGCTACCGGAAGCAGCGTGTTTGGCCAGGTCCAGGTACATGGTTGGTGGGGCGATGGCAACGCCGCAGCCGTCCACGCCAGACAGCTCTTTACGCAGGTTAGCGATAAGCTCGTTAACCATGTGTTTGCTGCCGTTCAGTTTCCAGTTACCCATCACTAAAGGATGTCGCATTTTAATTCTCCACGCGGTAAGCAATAAAAAGAATCACTGCCCGTTGGGCAGCTTGGTCTGTGAAACAGTATAGAGAGTCAGCGGGTGAAAGGCTTTGCTTTTTGTCATTTATTCGCCGCTGTTTAACGTCTCGGATAGCGTTAGCTTAATCGGTTCAACGGCGAAAGTTAGCCCTTTTTCGCCGTTATCTGCCACTACATAGCGAATGGCACCGTCGTTTTGAGCGAAATAGCGTTTATTTTTGCCGTCGCTGAGTAGTTTGGTCAGTTTCTGCTGGCTTTGCGCTTTTGAAAGCGTTGGCGTGAAGCTGCGGATAATCGCGGCCATATACTCCAGCGCCTTGCCACGGGCGGCCTTTTGCTCTGGCCCCTGAATGGGTAGCCACGTTATCTGCATCGATTTAATTTTTAAGGTACCGAGTTCCAGGGCTGCAGATGCATAAAGGTTTTCGTTGATCTTGGTGGCGGCGCGGGTCAGATTGGCTTTGTCGCGGCTCTTTTCTACGGCACGAAATTCATTCAGCGGCAGCGACGGATTATCGATATCAAATTTACCGCGAAACTGGGTAATGGTCAGATCGAAAGTGGGTGCGCCGGGCAGCAGATAGGGCGCCGCCGGAAGCTGAGAAGCTGCGTCTGACGCAGGATCTGCCCAGCTCACCGCCAAAGGCAGCGCCAGCAGCACAAGGGCAGGCAGCAGGTATTTCATCGACACACTTCTCCTGATGGATTCATCATCCCGATTAAATCGGCAATCCGTTGGCTTGTCAAAACGGGCGGTGACCAGGGTACACTACGCCGTGATAAAATAATAAGGACCTTACCCATGACCATACAGCAATGGTTGTTCTCTTTTAAAGGGCGTATTGGACGCCGCGATTTTTGGATTTGGATCGGCGCGTGGATAGTCGGGCTGATAATTCTGTTTACCCTGGCCGGAGCCGAAATCATGCCGTATTCCACGGCGGGCTTCTTCCTCTCCGGCTCGCTGATTCCTACTGCGGCGGTGATTGTGAAGCGCCTGCACGACAGGGATAAAAAAGGCTGGTGGGCGCTGCTGTTTATTCCTGCCTGGCTGCTGGTGGCGGGAAACTGGGAAACATTTGGCACCCTGTGGCAGTGGGGATTAGGGCGTTTTATCCCGACGCTTATTTTCGTCATGGTGCTGATGGACCTGGGCGCTTTTGTGGGCACCCAGGGCGAAAACCGTTTCGGGAAAGAGACCAGCGAAGTTAAATTCCGCTGATTTACCAGTAATGTTCGGCGGTCATATGGCCAGGTCTGCGGCGCAGATGTTTGGCCATTTGCCGGGTATCTTTCAGAAGCTGTTGCGTGTCGCGCACCATTTGCGGGTTACCGCACAGCATCACATGGCTGGTGTCGATATCCATCGGTAAACCAACGGCCGCCTCAAGCTCGCCGCTTTCAATCAGTGCCGGAACGCGCCCGGTAAGCGAACCTGGTACGGTTTCGCGGCTGACCACGGTTTGAATACGCAGTTTCCCCTGATAGCGCTCCTGTAACTCAAGCATGAGCGGGAGATAGCTCAAGTCGCCGGCGTAGCGCACCGCGTGAAGCAGAACGATATTCTCAAAACGCTCAAGGTCTTTACCTTCCTGCAGAATAGACAGATAAGGCCCCAGCGCGGTGCCGGTTGCCAGCATCCAGAGCGTCTTGCATTCGGGGATTTCCTCGAGCACGAAGAACCCGGCAGCTTCGCTTACCAGCTGTACTTCATCGCCTGGCTGGAGCGCATGCAGGCGAGGGCTGAGTTTGCCTTCGGGAACGGTAACCAGATAGAACTCAAGATCGGGATTACTTGGGGCGTTAACGTAGGAGTAGGCGCGCTGAACGCGTTCGCCGTCTATCTCAAGCCCAAGCTTGGTAAATTGCCCGGCGGTAAACGCATGTACCGGCGCGTGAACCGTCAGGCTGAAGAGAGAATCCGTCCAGTTTTGAACCCTGGTAACTTTACCTGTAACCCACTCCGCCATGTTGTACTCCCGTCGTTGCTTTTTACCTATCTTCACCAGAATGTGAGGGCATTTCCAGCCCAAACGAGCCGGAAAGCTCGAACCAACAAACGAGAAACGTTACAGAATATGCTTCTGTACCTCGGTATCTTTACGATCGAGATAGTGAATAGACTGAATGCGGCGAATCGTGCGGGATTTACCCCGAATCAGCAGGGTTTCCGTGGTGGCCATGTTGCCCTTACGGGTGATGCCTTCCAGCAGGTCACCTTTGGTGATGCCTGTCGCGGAGAAAATAACGTTGTCATTACGCGCCATTTCATCAAGCTTTAACACCAGCCCGGCCTCGATGCCCATCGCTTTGCAGCGCGCCAGTTCTTGCTCACCAATGCGACGATTCTCTTCGCTGTCGCCTTTTACGTGGTGACGAGCCAGCAGTCGACCCTGCATATCGCCGTCCAGCGCGCGGATAACTGCTGCTGAAACCACGCCTTCCGGTGCGCCACCGATCCCATAGAGAACGTCAACTTCGCTGTCCGGCATGCAGGTCAGGATAGAGGCGGCAACATCGCCGTCAGGAATGGCGAACACGCGCACGCCAAGCTTTTGCATCTCTTTAATCGTTTCGTCGTGGCGTGGTTTTGCCAGAATGGTGACTGTCAGCTCGCTAAGCGGCTTTTCCAGCGCAGATGCGATGTTGCGGAGATTATCTTCAAGGCTGAGATTAAGGTCGATCGCGCCTTTGGCTCCCGGCCCAACAATCAGTTTCTCCATATACATATCGGGCGCATTCAGAAACGTGCCTTTATCACCCACTGCGAGAACCGCCAGGGCGTTGGCCTGACCCATCGCCGTCATACGCGTGCCTTCAATCGGATCAACGGCAATATCCACCGCATCGCCTTTGCCGGTCCCGACCTTTTCACCAATGTAGAGCATCGGTGCTTCGTCGATTTCACCTTCACCGATGACGATTTCTCCGTCGATATTGATTTGGTTAAGGACGATACGCATGGCGTTTACCGCCGCGCCATCGGCCACATTCTTATCGCCACGGCCAAGCCATTTATAGCCAGCAAGGGCGGCAGCTTCGGTCACGCGGGAAAATTCGATGGCAAGTTCTCGTTTCATAGCAGACTCATTTAGCAAACAGAATTGCCGGGGAGTTTAGCACAGGCGGGGAAGATGACGGGTAAGGCAGAAACTGAAAGGCCCCTTTTCAGGGGCCTTGAAACGATTACTTCTCTTCGTGATCTTCCCAGGCAAGGGCGCGTTTAACCGCCTTTTGCCAGCCAGCGTAGCGGTAATTACGCTCGGTGGTTTCGATACCCGGGCGGAACTCTTTCTCGATGACGGATTTCTCCTGCAGCTCGTCGAGGTTCTGCCAGAAGCCCACGGCCAGGCCGGCCAGGTAGGCGGCACCCAGCGCGGTGACTTCGCGAACTTCAGGGCGCTCAACGCGAGTGCCCAGAATGTCGGACTGGAACTGCATCAGGAAGTTATTGGCTACCGCACCACCGTCCACGCGTAGCGCATGCAGGCGAATACCGGAGTCTGCCTGCATTGCTTCCAGTACGTCACGAGTCTGGTAGGCGATGGATTCCAGCGTGGCGCGAATAATATGGTTTGAGTTCACGCCGCGGGTCAGGCCGAAAATAGCCCCGCGTGCATACGGGTCCCAGTAAGGTGCGCCGAGACCGGTGAACGCAGGCACAACGTACACGCCGTTGGTATCCTTCACCTTGTTGGCAAAGTACTCGGAGTCGAACGCATCGCCAATCAGCTTCATTTCGTCGCGCAGCCACTGAATGGATGCGCCCGCCATGAACACCGCACCTTCCAGCGCGTAGTTCACTTCACCTTTCGGGCCGCAGGCGATGGTCGTCAGCAGACCATTCGTGGAGGCAACGGCTTTCTCACCGGTGTTCATCAGCATAAAGCAGCCGGTACCGTAGGTGTTCTTCGCCATCCCTTCTTTCACGCACAGCTGACCAAACAGCGCGGCTTGTTGGTCACCGGCGATCCCGGCAATAGGAATACGTGTGCCGCCCTTACCGCCGATGTTGGTCTGACCATAGACTTCGGAAGACTTGCGCACTTCCGGCAGCATGGCGCGAGGAATATCCAGCGCTTCCAGCATGCGGTCATCCCAGTCCAGCTCGTGGATGTTAAACAGCATGGTACGAGAGGCGTTGGTGTAGTCGGTGACGTGTACACGGCCCTGAGTCATCTTCCAGATGAGCCAGGTATCGACGGTACCGAACAATAGTTCGCCACGGCGAGCACGCTCGCGGGAACCTTCGACGTGGTCGAGGATCCATTTTACTTTAGTGCCGGAGAAGTACGGGTCCACCACCAGGCCGGTGTTGTGACGCACATACTCTTCCATACCGTTGCGCTTCAGCTCTTCGCAGATATCAGCGGTACGGCGGCACTGCCAGACGATTGCGTTGTAAATTGGCTTACCGGTTTCTCGCTCCCACACCACGGTGGTTTCACGCTGGTTGGTGATGCCGATGGCCGCGATTTCGTCGGAGTTGATGTCGGCTTTCGCCAGCACTTCTACCAGCGTGGAGCTTTGGGTGGCCCAGATTTCCATCGGGTCGTGCTCTACCCAGCCTGGCTTAGGATAGATTTGCTCGAATTCACGCTGCGCGACGCTGATGATGTTGGCGTCATGATCCAGGACAACGGCACGCGAGCTGGTTGTTCCCTGGTCGAGAGCGACGATGTATTTTTTTTCTGTAGTCATAATCATGTCCTGAAGTCAGTATTACAGTGCTTTTTGCTGAGAGGTCACCTTGCTGTCCGGCTTGTCTTCTTCGACAACGCAGACATCGCATGGCAGGTGGCGACCAATCAATTTACGGTAGCCGAATGCGCCGAGGGATGCGCCGACAATAGGCGCAAACAGCGGCACCAGGAAGTAAGGAATGTCTTTCCCACCGGTGAAGGCGACGTCGCCCCAGCCAGCCAGCCACGCGAAGGTCTTCGGTCCCAGGTCACGAGCAGGGTTCATCGCAAACCCGGTCAACGGCCCCATTGATGCGCCGATAACCGCGATCAGCAGGCCAATCAGCAGCGGAGCCAGCGGGCCACGCGGCACGCCATTGCCATCGTCGGTCAGCGCCAGAATGACGCCCATCAGGATGGCAGTGATCACCATTTCTACGGCGAATGCCTGAACGAAGTTAATGTGTGGGTTCGGATAAGTGGAAAATATACCGGCCAAATCCAAACTTTCTACGCTGCCGCGCACCATATGATGCGTTTGTTCGTAGTCGAGGAACAGATTGTAATATAAGCCATAAACCAACGCGGCGGCGCAGAATGCGCCAAGGAACTGTGAAATAATAAACGGCACGACTTTGCGTCCGTCAAAACAAGCGAACAGCCAGAGTGCGATCGTTACTGCCGGATTAAGATGTGCGCCGGAAACCCCTGCGGTCATATAGATGGCCATCGCCACCCCTAAGCCCCAGATGATACTGATCTCCCACTGCCCGAAGGTGGCACCGGCCACTTTCAATGCAGCAACACATCCCACACCGAAGAAGATCAACAACGCGGTACCCATGAATTCGGCGATGCACTGGCCTTTTAAGGTTGTTGTAGCGGTCTGACTCATAGTGGGGTCCTGAAGGCAAATTGATGATTATTGTTGTCGAGCATCCTTGTCACCTTTATGCCATGTAGGCATGGTGTTAATTTATCGTTAACGAGCACAAACGAGAAATATCGAACTTTAAATGTGCGTGGTGCGTCAAGAAAATGAGCGTTTTCGCGCTAAAAAATGAGCGGTGCTTCATGGGAACGCAGGGAGGATTACGTGTTTTGTTAACGTGCTTTTTAACAATTAGAGCCGGTCTCGACGCGTGGCTTTCAGCATAGGCTGAAAAACGTCATGTTACGCAAAGAGCGCGGTAAGCCGCTGGACACGGGCATCCAGGCTACTTACAATCGAGTTACGCTACGTGTTATGCATACGTTCATAAAGGCGTCGCCGAAGAATCGGGACGAGGATAGCCATCCATCAACGCCTTGCCATTCAGGAGAGTTCGAAATGTCATTTGAAGTGTTTGAGAAACTGGAAGCAAAAGTTCAGCAGGCGGTTGACACGATTACGTTGTTACAGATGGAAATCGAAGAGCTGAAAGAGAAGAATAACGGTCTGGCTCAGGAAGTTCAGCAGGCACAAAGCAACCATGAAGAGCTGGTGCGTGAAAACAGCAGCCTGAAAGAACAACAGCACGTCTGGCAGGAGCGTTTGCACGCGCTGCTGGGCAAAATGGAAGAAGTGTAATTTCGCTTCCGACAAAAAAGAACGGGCGCCTCAGGCGCCCGTTATGCTAGCCATCGGCTGGATTATTCAATGTCCAGCGGATCTTCGGAGAGAATGATGCCGGTATTATCGGCATACAGATGGTCCCCTGAGAAGAAGGTCACGCCACCAAAATTGACGCGAACATCGCTTTCGCCGATGCCTTCACCCGCGGAGCCAGCCGGAATGGCGGCAATTGCCTGGATGCCAATATCCAGCTCTTCCAGATCGTCCACCTGACGTACCGCGCCGTAAACCACAATGCCTTCCCACTCGTTTTGCAGCGCAAGACGAGCCAGTTCTGCATCAATCAGCGCGCGGCGTACCGAACCACCGCCGTCTACCAACAGGACTCGCCCACGGCCATTCTCTTCGAGCAGATCGTACAGCAACCCGTTGTCCTCGAAACATTTCACCGTGATGATTTGCCCACCAAATGACGAGCGGCCACCAAAGTTAGAGAACAACGGCTCAACGACGTTGACCTCTTCCTGGTAGATGTCACAAAGCTCAGAAGTATCGTATTTCATAGGATTAAGGTTCATTTGCTGCAGGAGTTGTCAGTATATCGCGTTCTGTTAACTGTTGGCAAAATCATCAATTGTTAATTGATATTTGTCAGTCATCAGGCGACGGTGCTGAGTACGACGCCCAGAGCAAACAGCAGATTCGTCAGCAATGCAGCTTTAACGGTACGTTCCAGCATCGGGCGCATCGCAACGGGATCTTGTTCCCGCACGACATAGGCAGCCTGCTTGAGCAGAAGCGGCGCTGCCAGAACAAATAGCCATCCCCACAGGCTCTTGAGCCAGATAAGGTTAAACAGGGCGAGGCAGACCAGAGAACCGATGAGCAGACCGGCATGATAACGGCGTGCAACAGTGGGCCCCAGGCGCACGGCGAGCGTACTTTTACCGTTTTCACGGTCGCTGTCGATATCACGTAGATTATTGATGTTCAGCACGGCCGTTGCGAGCAGACCGCAGGCGGTAGCGGGCAGAATGACCAACGGCGCCAGCGAATGAGCCTGCAGATACCAGGTCCCTGCGACGCTAATCCAGCCGAAGAACACCAGCACAGAAATATCCCCCAGCCCCATATAACCGTAAGGGCGGGTGCCTACGGTGTAGGTAATGGCGGCGACGATAGACAGTACGCCAAGCAGCAGGAAGCCCATGAAGTCCGCAAAGGTGTGACAGGCGAGGGCGACCAGCGACAGGCCCGACAGACAAATAAGGATGACGGTGATGACCAGCGCACGTTTCATCTGCGCCTGAGTAATCATCCCTTTCTGCATCCCGCGCAGCGGCCCAATGCGATCCTCTTTGTCGCTGCCTTTAACCGCATCGCCGTAGTCATTGGCGAGGTTAGACAGGATTTGCAGCAGCCCGGCGGTCAACAGCGCCAGCAGCGCCACGGCAGGGTCAAATACGCCTTGCCAGTAGGCCAGGGCCGAGCCGCAGACGATGGAAGCAAATGCCAGAGGCAGCGTGCGTGGGCGAAGACTTTCCAGCCAGGCCTGGGTGACACTTGTAGGTTGCGAATCGCTCATTATTTGGTTGCCAACTTAGATAAAAAAATGGAGGGCATAAGCCCTCCACTTCAAATGAAGAAAATGCGTTAGCCGGATTATAGGATAAAACGGCTCAGGTCTTCATCTGCAACCAACTCATCCAGATGTTTGCCGACGTATTCGGCGTCGATCAGGATGGACTGGCCATCTAACTCGCTGGCGTCATAGGAGATATCTTCCATCAGACGTTCAAGTACGGTGTGCAGACGACGAGCACCGATGTTTTCGGTTGATTCGTTCACCTGCCAGGCCGCCTGAGCAATACGACGGATACCGTCCTCGGTAAAGTCGATGTTCACGCCTTCGGTCGCCATCAGCGCTTTGTACTGTACGGTCACAGAGGCGTTTGGCTCGGTCAGGATGCGTTCAAAGTCGTCAACCGTCAGCGCCTGCAGCTCAACGCGAATCGGCAGACGACCCTGCAGCTCAGGAATAAGGTCTGACGGGCTGGCAACCTGGAATGCGCCGGACGCGATGAATAGAATGTGGTCAGTTTTCACCATGCCGTGCTTGGTGGAGACGGTGCAGCCTTCTACCAGCGGCAGCAGGTCACGCTGTACGCCTTCGCGGGACACATCCGGGCCGGAGCTATTGCCACCGCGCTTACAAATTTTGTCGATTTCGTCGATAAACACGATCCCGTGCTGCTCAACCGCGTCGATGGCGTCCTGCTTCAGCTCTTCCGGGTTCACCAGTTTCGCCGCTTCTTCTTCCACCAGCAGCTTCATCGCATCTTTGATTTTCAGCTTGCGTGGTTTCTGCTTTTGGCCGCCCAGGTTCTGGAACATGGACTGCAGCTGGCTGGTCATTTCTTCCATGCCAGGAGGAGCCATGATTTCGACACCCATTGGTGCCGCGGCGAGATCGATTTCAATCTCTTTGTCATCCAACTGGCCTTCACGCAGTTTCTTGCGGAACGACTGGCGAGCCGCAGAAGGTTCCTGCTGAGCTTCAGACTGGCCCCAGTTATTCTTCGCTGGCGGGATCAGCACGTCGAGAATACGCTCTTCGGCCATCTCTTCGGCGCGGTAGCGGTTCTTTTCGATAGACTGCATGCGTACCATTTTGACTGCGGCATCGGTTAGATCGCGGATAATAGAGTCCACTTCTTTACCCACATAGCCTACTTCGGTGAATTTGGTCGCTTCAACCTTGATGAACGGCGCGTTGGCCAATTTTGCCAGACGGCGGGCAATTTCGGTTTTACCCACGCCGGTTGGGCCGATCATCAGAATATTTTTAGGGGTAACTTCATGGCGCAGCTCTTCATCAAGCTGCATACGGCGCCAGCGGTTACGTAAGGCGATAGCGACGGAGCGCTTAGCGTTGTCCTGGCCGATAATGTGTTTATTCAGCTCGCTAACAATTTCGCGTGGGGTCATTTCAGACATGGGAGATCCTTACGCTTTAGACGGTAATTCTTCGATGGTATGGAAGTGGTTGGTATAAACGCAGATATCACCTGCAATATCCAACGCTTTCACGGCGATATCGCGCGCGCCCATTTCGGTATTTTCCAGAAGGGCACGGGCTGCGGCCTGGGCGTACGGGCCGCCTGAGCCAATGGCAATCAGATCGTTTTCAGGCTGGATGACATCGCCGTTACCGGTGATGATCAGAGAGGAATTCTCGTCAGCCACGGCCAGCAGCGCTTCCAGCTTGCGCAGCATGCGGTCGGTACGCCAGTCCTTCGCCAGCTCAACGGCGGCTTTAACCAGGTGACCCTGGTGCATTTCCAGCTTGCGCTCAAAAAGTTCGAACAGCGTGAAGGCATCCGCAGTACCGCCGGCAAAACCCGCGATCACTTTATCGTTGTACAGGCGACGTACTTTTTTGACGTTACCTTTCATGACGGTATTACCCAGCGTGGCCTGGCCATCGCCGGCAATAACCACATGGCCGTTACGACGTACACTTACTATTGTTGTCACGATCGGACCCCTTTTGCATCAGCTAAACAGGAGCCCTGCGCGGTGCGCAGGGCCTAATGCCATTATAAATGGGGGGCAATTTTGGGGTTTCAACCCCCGGCGGCAAGACGAATACAGCTGTTATGTCCAGCCATCTTCAGCCGATTGATGGTGCCGTCGGCATTGTCTTTACCTTTGATTGGCCCAATGACGACGCGGTTCCAGCCGTTATTGGTGGTAATGCGGGAGTCAAAACCTTCAAATGCCAGCTGAGCACGAACGGTTTCCGCCTGCTCGCTGCCTTTAAACGAACCACACTGCACCATCCAGCGTTTTTCGTCTTTTTTCTCCTGAGCCGCAGGAGCCTGCTTAGCCACTTCCGGTTCACGCGTTATTGGCGCAGGCTGAGCTTCACGCTGAACCGGTTTGGTTTGCTGTGGCGCTTTTTGCTGGCTGTGCGGCGGCGTCTGCAGCAGATCCTGATAAGGCTGCTGATTATTTGCCGTTGAGGTTTTCGGCTGTTGCTGCGGCACGGCTTTTGGCTGCTGATAAGGCTGCGTGGTTTGCTGTGTGTTACGTGGCTGCTGGTATGGCTGCTCCGCTACACGCTGCTGAACGCGAGGCTGCTGCGTTTGCGTATTCCACTGCTGCTGTGCAGGCTGAGTTTGCTGAACAATCTGTTTCTGGCGCTGCAGCGTTTGCTGGCGCTGGGCAGGGGTTTGCTCATTCCACGGCACTTCATTCAGCTGCGTTGGCTGCTGGCGCATATCAGCCTGCATTTGCTCCAGCAACTGACGCTGTTCGTTGGTGAGCTGATTTTGGTTCATGACTTCGCCGCCGGCGGTAGGTTCGGTAGGTGCACGTACGCCAGGCTGGCGGTTCTCCAGCTCTTTAATGTAACGCCAGCGCTCTTCCGGTTTTGGCGGCAGGCCATTGCCGGTCACTTTGTGGCCGGGAAGCGCGTCAATCTCTTCTTTCTTATGGTGAGTAATAAAGTAAAGAGCACCGACAAAGGCCACCACGACTGCGGCCGCAATGGCAACCATCGTCGGAGAGACGGAGGGCAGACTACGTTGCTTTTTGCGGGGTGTACTTTTTTTGCGCCGCGTCCCTGCCGATTGCCCGCGGCTTACATAATCTCGTTGTGCCACTATCGTTTCGCTGTCTTTATTCGTTTATCAGTCCGCCATGTTACTTAAGGGGCGGGGCTTTGACCAGTTTATGCAGTCTTAAAAACGGCTCAATTTCTGCTGCCGGGCGCGGCGGTGCTGCCTCGCTCAATAAGATCGCAGTCCAGCAGGCGTGAGCCGCTGTTAACGTTTTGGCCGTTCATGTTGTCCAGCAATAGCAGCATAGCTTCCTTACCAATATCGAAACGGGGTTGTGCGACGGTGGTGAGGGGCGGGTCACAGAACTGCGACAAGGCGATGTCATCGAAGCCCATAATTGATAAATCTTCCGGCACTTTCAGCCCGCTACGCTTCGCCTGAGACAGCGCACCTAGCGCCATCACGTCGCTATGGCAGAAGATGGCGGTTGGGGGTTCCGGTAGAGCAATAAGCTGTGCCAGCGCTGCGGCGCCTGCTTCATAGGTGAAATCACCGCGTGCAATATAGTGAGGATCGACGACGATGCCGTTGCGGCGAAGTGCCTGAACGTATCCCTGTAAACGATAATGGCAAAGCGGCATTTCTTCGGGACCGGCGATACAGGCGATGCGCTTATGCCCAAGCTCTTGCAGATAGTAAACGGCGTTAAAGGCGGCGGTCAGGTTGTCGATATGCACCGTGGGCAGCTCCAGCTCAGGTGCAAATTCATTGGCCATTACCATCGGCGGCAGGTTGCGTTGCTCTTCTTTGCTGGCGTCAAACGGCAGGCGCGAGCCCAGCAGCAACATGCCATCAATTTGTTTGGTGATGATCAGATCGATAAAGGTTTTTTCCTGCTGATTTTGATGGGCGCAATCGCCAATCAGCACGAGGTAGCCGTGTGAAGCTGCGGTGACTTCAATACCGCGAATGATTTCGCTGAAAAACGGATCGCAGATATCCGGCACGATGACCAGAATAGTGCGTGATTCGCTGCGCTTGATGTTACGCCCCAGAGAATGAGGCAAATACCCCACTTCAATCGCCGCCTGTTCCACGCGATTACGGGTGCTTTGTGAAACTTTGTCTGGGTTCATTAAGGCGCGGGATACCGTTGCAGTAGACACTTTTGCCTGCACGGCGACATCTTTCATGGTGGCATTCACCACCGGTTTCTTCGGCTTCACTTCTTCTCCTCACATGCACGCCGCTATCGTCAACACTCCTGTGTGTCTGACAGTCATCACATTCTTAGCAGAAGTTGGCTGTAAGCGGTTACAAATTTTTCACAAGAAATGTGATGAGTATTAGATTTTTCGATCGGCTTCGCATAACCAGCCCGATTGTGCTACCCGTCGATAGGGTCGACATCCAGCATCCATTTCACTTTCCGGGCTTCGGGCAGCGTGTTAATTAGCGTGAGTGAGTGGCTGACCAGCTTTTGCAGGCGCGCGCGCGATGGGTGCTGCAGCAAGATTTGCCAGCGAAAACGCCCGCCGCGTTTTGGCTGCAGAGAAGGAACCGGCCCCATGATCCAGAGCTGCTCGTCGCGGAGCGGGCTGGCTTCCAGCAGATTACGCAACTGCTGCAAAAATAGCGGTGCCTGGTGGTTGTTCTGATCTTCGGCCCGAATCAAAACATGGCTGGTGTACGGCGGCAAAAACACCGTTTGGCGCTCGTTCAATGCCTGGCTGGAAAATGCATCGTAGCCTTTGGTCAGCAGCGTTTGCAGCAAAGGATGTTCAGGATGGTGCGTTTGCAGCAGGACTTCACCTTGCTTACCGGCTCGGCCCGCTCGGCCAGACACCTGGACGTAGAGCTGGGCAAAACGCTCGGCGGCGCGGAAATCTGCGGAGAAAAGCGCGCCGTCTACGTCGAGTAAGGCGACCAGCGTGACATCAGGGAAGTGGTGGCCTTTAGCCAGCATCTGGGTGCCGATAAGAATACGTGCGCCGCCGCGGTGAACTTCGGCCAACTGCTGTTCCAGCGCCCCTTTACGGCTGGTAGTGTCGCGATCGATACGGGAAATCGGTACGTTCGGGAACAGTGGCTCAAGGCTGTGTTCAAGCTGTTCGGTGCCCATGCCAACCGGCACCAGATGCGTGGAGCCGCACTGCGGGCACTGCTGCGGGATCGCACGCTGGCTGTCGCAATGGTGGCAACGCAGGTGGCGCTGGCCCTGGTGCAGCGTGTAGTAATGATCGCACCGTGCGCATTCCGCAATCCAACCGCATTCGTGGCAGAGCAGGGCAGGCGCGAAACCGCGGCGGTTAAGGAAAAGGATCACCTGGTTATCCGCGGCAAGATGCTCGCCGATCTTTTTAAGAAGCGCAGGGGCTAAGCCTGCTTTGAGCTGCTGCCCTTTGAGATCGACAACCTGCTGGTGAGCCGGGCGTGCGTTCCCGGCACGTTTGGTCAGGCGTAACTGGCGATATTTTCCCACCTGAACATTGTGCAGGGTTTCCAGAGCGGGTGTTGCCGAGCCGAGAATGATCGGAATATTTTCAGCATGTGCCCGGTAAACGGCTAAGTCGCGGGCGTGATAGCGCCAGCCTTCTTGCTGTTTATAGGAGCTGTCATGTTCTTCATCGATGACGATGACGCCGAGACGGCAGAACGGTGTGAACAGAGAGGAGCGGGTGCCGATGACGATGGCCGCCTCACCGCTGCGCGCTTTTAGCCACACGCTGAGTCTTTCGCTATCATTAAGCCCGGAGTGCAGGACTTCAACCGGCGCGTTAAAGCGTTCCCGGAAGCGGGCGATGGTTTGCGGTGTAAGGCCAATTTCCGGAACCAGCACTAAGGCCTGATTCCCCTGCGCCAGCACGTTTTCCAGCACGCTGAGGTAAACCTCAGTTTTGCCGGAGCCAGTGATGCCTGCGAGCAGCCAGGCTGAGAAATGGTCAGATTCGCTGTGGATTGCGCCCACGGCGGTGGCCTGTTCCGTATTCAGTCTCAGCCGTTCACCGGAAACGGCATAGTTTCCCCGCCAGTCTGCTTCCGCAGGTGCCGCGCTTTTTAAATCACACAGGCCTTTTGTTCTGAGCGCTTGTAACCCTGGTTCACTGATTTCCAGCTCGCCGATTTGATGGCGCCAGACTATGTTGTGCCGCAGCGCCGCCAGCGCCTGCTGTTGCTTAGGTGCGCGTTTGAGACTGTTCAGGTCAACGGCTTTGCCTTCTTCTGTAGCAAACCAGTACCAGAGCGGAGCATGATGCGCGGGTTTCCCCTGGCGCAGAAGGATCGGCAGAGCGTGAAAGAGCACCTCGCCAATCGGGTGATGGTAATACTCCGCGGCCCATAGCAACACGCGCCAGAGTGACGGCGTGAAGAGCGAACGGCCATCAAGCACTTCGCCAACGGGTTTGAGTTTTTCGAGCGGAAGATCGCTCGACTGGCTGACCGACATGACGATACCGACAGCTTCGCGTTGCTTACCAAACGGTACCTGAACGCGGCAGCCTGCGCTAACCTGTACGCCTTCTGGCAGCAGATAGTCGAAGGTACGGGCCAGCGGAACCGGCAGTGCAACGTGGGCTACGGGCATGAAAGCATCCAGGCTGAAAAAAATGACGTATTAGTGTACACTGTGTGCTTGCAAAATTGCGGATCAGTTTGCACCGGCTGAGTAATTTCTGTATGATTCGCCGCCTTTGATGCGCAGTTTTGGTATCGAAAAACCTAATTTATTAACATCGCGTGGTGTCTGGCGTTAGGGCTGGAAGAGCGACGCGGCCTTTACCGAGGTTTACCATGAAAAAAGATATCCATCCTAAATACGAAGAAATTACTGCAAACTGCTCTTGCGGTAATGTTATCAAGATCCGCTCCACCGTAGGTCACGATCTGAACCTGGACGTATGTGGTCAGTGCCACCCGTTCTACACTGGTAAACAGCGTGATGTTGCTACCGGCGGCCGTGTTGATCGCTTCAACAAGCGCTTCAGCGTACCAGGCGCGAAAAAATAAGTTTCGCACACTGGAAAGAGAAAGGCGCCCTGAAGGCGCCTTTTTTGTGTCTGTTATCCGGCAAACAATAAGAAAAGGCGCCCGCAGACGCCTTAACCACAAGTCTTAATATTCCCACGTATCCGGATCGATCCCCAGTTCACGCATGATGACCTTGGCATCTTCCGGGATTTCATCGCTGCGTTCTTTACGCAGGTCAGCATCGTTCGGCAGCGGTTGGCCGGTGAACGCGTGCAAAAAAGCTTCACACAGCAGTTCACTGTTGGTCGCATGACGCAGGTTATTCACCTGGCGACGCGTGCGCTCGTCGGTGAGGATCTTCAACACTTTCAGAGGAATGGAAACCGTAATTTTCTTTACTTGTTCACTCTTCTTACCGTGCTCAGCGTAGGGGCTGATATATTCGCCGCTCCATTCAGCCATGAGATACCTTAATCCTCTTAATCTATGAAAATGTGCCAAAGCCGGATGAATCCACGGCGTTGACGATTATCTCTTTTAGTGTACAGCGTAGGATAACCCTTTCCTGAGCGCGAAACTCAGACGCATACACTCTAAAACGCATAATTTTAACGGCTATTTGCCTTTTGCTCAATCTATACGCAAAGAAGTTTAGATGTCCAGATGTATTGACGTCTATACTGCGGTTGTTTACTCTGATGCCTGACTTTTATTCGACCAGCAAGGATCGGGCACACCATGACGCGTAAACAGGCAACCATCGCAGTTCGTAGCGGTTTGAATGATGACGAGCAATACGGCTGCGTCGTTCCACCTATCCATCTGTCCAGCACCTATAACTTTACCGGCTTTAATGAACCGCGTGCCCATGACTATTCACGCCGGGGTAACCCAACGCGCGACGTTGTACAGCGGGCGTTGGCTGAGCTGGAAGGTGGAGCAGGGGCAGTAATGACCAATACCGGCATGTCCGCCATTCACCTGGTCACCACCGTATTCCTCAAACCTGGCGACCTGCTGGTTGCGCCTCACGACTGTTATGGGGGCAGCTATCGTCTGTTTGATAGTCTTGCAAAACGTGGGGCTTATCGCGTTTTATTCGTCGATCAGAACGATGAAGAAGCTTTAAAATCTGCGCTGGCGGAAAAACCAAAGCTGGTGCTGGTAGAAAGTCCAAGTAATCCATTGTTGCGCGTCGTGGATATTGCGAAAATCTGCGCCGCAGCACGTGAAGTAGGCGCGATTAGCGTGGTGGATAACACCTTCCTGAGCCCGGCACTGCAAAACCCGCTGGCGCTTGGAGCCGATCTGGTTCTTCACTCTTGCACCAAGTATCTCAACGGCCATTCGGACGTGGTTGCAGGCGTGGTGATTGCAAAAGATCCTGCCACGGTCACCGAACTGGCATGGTGGGCGAATAACATTGGCGTGACCGGCAGCGCATTTGACAGCTACCTGCTGCTGCGCGGCCTGCGTACCTTATCGCCGCGTATGGAAGTGGCTCAGCGTAATGCTTTAGCTATTGTTGAACTTCTCAAGCAGCAACCGCTGGTGAAAAAGCTGTATCATCCTTCACTGCCGGAAAACCAGGGCCACGAGATTGCCGCCCGTCAGCAAAAAGGGTTTGGCGCGATGCTTAGCTTTGAGCTGGACGGTGACGAGCAAACGCTGCGTCGTTTCTTGGGGGCGCTGTCGCTGTTTACCCTGGCTGAATCGCTGGGGGGTGTGGAAAGCTTGATTTCTCACGCCGCAACCATGACCCATGCGGGCATGGCGCCGGAGGCGCGGGCCGCCGCCGGCATTTCTGAGACGCTGCTACGCGTTTCAACAGGTATAGAAGATAGTGAAGATTTAATTGCCGATCTGGAAAATGCCTTCCGGGTCGCTGCCGAGGGGTAAGCATGAGTGTTTCAGCACCAGCAGGGACGCCGGTTCGTCAGCTGCACAAGTTTGGGGGCAGCAGTCTTGCCGATGTGAAATGTTACCTGCGCGTGGCGGGTATCATGACCGAATATTCCAGACCGGGTGACATGATGGTGGTTTCGGCCGCCGGCAGTACCACTAACCAGTTGATTAACTGGCTCAAGCTGAGCCAGAGCGACAGGCTTTCCGCGCATCAGGTGCAGCAAACGCTGCGCCGCTATCAGAGCGATCTTATTAGTGGCCTGCTTCCGGCGGAAGTGGCCGATGGCCTGATAGCCGGGTTTATTCACGACCTTGAGCGCCTTGCTGTTCTGCTGGACGGCAAAATGACCGATGCCGTTTATGCAGAAGTTGTTGGTCATGGGGAAGTCTGGTCGGCGCGTTTGATGGCCGCGGTGCTGAATCATCAGGGCGTAGAAGCCGCCTGGCTGGACGCCCGTGATTTTATGCGCGCTGAACGTGCGGCGCAGCCACAGGTTGATGAAGGCCGTTCCTGGCCGCTGCTGCAAAACTTGCTTGCCCAACACCCGAATAAACGCCTGGTCGTGACCGGCTTCATCTGCAGCAACGAAGCCGGTGAAACCGTCCTGCTGGGGCGTAACGGTTCTGACTATTCAGCTACGCAGATTGGAGCGTTGGCCGGTGTTTCCCGCGTGACTATCTGGAGCGACGTGGCCGGGGTTTACAGCGCCGACCCGCGTAAGGTTAAAGACGCTTGCCTGCTGCCGCTCCTGCGTCTCGATGAAGCCAGCGAGCTGGCTCGTCTCGCCGCGCCGGTACTGCACGCTCGTACATTACAGCCCGTATCCGGAAGCGATATCGACCTGCAACTGCGCTGCAGCTACTCGCCAGAGCAAGGCTCGACCCGTATTGAGCGCGTTCTGGCGTCCGGCACGGGTGCCCGCATTGTGACCAGCCATGACGATGTTTGCCTGATCGAGTATCAGGTGCCGTCGCATCAGGATTTCAAGCTGGCGCAAAAAGAGCTGGATCTGATTCTCAAGCGCGGTCAGGTGCGTCCGCTGTCGATTGGCGTGCATCCCGACCGTAATCTGCTGCAGCTTTGCTACACCTCGGAAGTCGCCAACAGCGTGCTGCAACTTCTTCAGGATGCCAGTTTGCAGGGCGAGCTTCGCCTGCGTGAAGGCCTGGCTCTGGTGGCAATGGTCGGGGCCGGCGTTTGCCGTAACCCGCTGCATAGCCACCGCTTCTGGCAGCAGTTGAAAGATCACCCGGTGGAGTTTATCTGGCAGTCGGAAGACGGCATTAGCCTGGTGGCCGTGCTGCGCGTAGGCCCAACGGAAAGCCTGATTCAGGGCTTACACAAGTCGCTGTTTCGTGCGGAGAAGCGTATTGGCCTGATGCTATTCGGCAAAGGCAATATTGGTTCCCGCTGGCTTGAGTTGTTTGCCCGTGAGCAGGAAGTGCTCTCCGCCCGTACCGGCTTTGAGTTTGTGCTTGCCGGCGTGGTCGATAGCAGCCGTAGCTTGCTGAATTACGAAGGTCTGGACGCCAGCCGCGCGTTGGCCTTCTTCAATGACGAGGCCGTCCAGCAGGATGAAGAGTCGTTGTTCCTGTGGATGCGCGCTCACCCTTACGATGATTTAGTTGTGCTGGACGTGACCGCCAGCGAGCAGCTCGCCGATCAATATCTGGACTTCGCCAGCCATGGTTTCCATGTGATCAGCGCCAACAAGCTTGCCGGCGCGGGGAATGGCCAGAAATATCGCCAGATTCGTGATGCGTTTGAGAAAACGGGCCGCCACTGGCTGTATAACGCCACGGTGGGCGCAGGGCTGCCGGTTAACCATACGGTTCGCGACCTGCGCGACAGCGGCGATGCCATTTTGGCTATCAGCGGTATTTTCTCGGGGACGCTTTCATGGCTGTTTCTGCAGTTTGACGGCACCGTGCCGTTTACCGAGCTGGTGGATCAAGCCTGGCAGCAGGGGCTGACCGAGCCGGATCCACGCGTTGATCTTTCCGGTAAAGACGTGATGCGTAAGCTGGTGATCCTTGCCCGCGAAGCGGGTTACGACATCGAGCCGGATCAGGTTCGGGTGGAATCTCTGGTACCTTCAGGCTGTGAAGGTGGCTCCATCGACCACTTCTTTGAAAATGGCGATGAGCTGAACGAGCAAATGCTGCAACGGCTGGAAGCCGCGCAGGAAATGGGGCTGGTGCTGCGTTATGTGGCCCGGTTTGATGCGAACGGTAAGGCGCGCGTAGGGGTCGAAGCCGTGCGGGCTGAACATCCGCTTGCCGCTCTGCTGCCGTGTGACAACGTCTTCGCGATTGAAAGCCGCTGGTACCGTGATAACCCGCTGGTGATCCGCGGGCCTGGCGCCGGTCGTGATGTTACCGCCGGTGCCATCCAGTCCGATCTGAACCGCCTGGCGCAGCTGCTGTAGTTTCTTTCCCGCACTCTCTTTCTTCGGGAGAGAGTGCGTTTTCTCGCTCCTCGTTCTCCGCCCGCCCTGAAAAAAATTCATCTTATGTGAGAATTCCTCCACATTTTGTGGTGACATTTTCATTGACGACTCTCGCCTTTTCGGTCATCTTTCTATCTGGACGTCTAAACGTCTGGATAGCAATAAAACGCCACCACACGATAATGATGCGATTGACGAGGTAAGGGTATGAGTTTTTTTCACGCGAATCAGCGGGAAGCGCTGAACCAGAGTTTGGCCGAAGTGGCCGGGCATATTCATGTTTCCTTTGAGTTTTTCCCGCCTCGCAGCAGTGAAATGGAACAGACCCTGTGGAAGTCTATCGACAGGCTGAGCATTCTGAAGCCAACGTTTGTTTCCGTGACCTACGGTGCGAACTCCGGTGAACGCGACCGTACCCACAGCATTATTAAAGGCATTAAAGAGCGAACCGGCCTTGAAGCTGCACCGCATCTGACCTGCGTCGATGCAACGCGTGATGAACTGCGCACGATTGCGCAGGACTACTGGAACAACGGCATCCGCCATATCGTTGCGTTGCGTGGTGACCTGCCGGCTGGCAGCGGTAAGCCGGACATGTATGCTTCTGACCTGGTCGGGCTGCTCAAGGACGTGGGCGACTTCGATATTTCCGTTGCGGCCTACCCGGAAGTTCACCCCGAAGCTAAAAGTGCCCAGGCGGATTTACTCAGCCTGCGCCGTAAAATAGAGGCTGGCGCTAACCGCGCGATCACTCAATTCTTCTTCGATGTTGAAAGCTACCTTCGCTTCCGCGATCGCTGCGCGGCCACAGGCATTGATGTTGAGATCATCCCAGGTATTCTGCCTGTTTCAAACTTCAGACAGGCGAAGAAATTTGCCGATATGACCAACGTGCGTATTCCGTCCTGGATGGCACAAATGTTTGAAGGCCTGGATAACGATGCAGAAACACGTCAGCTGGTAGGCGCGAACATCGCCATGGATATGGTTAAAATTCTGAGCCGGGAGGGTGTGAAGGATTTTCACTTCTATACGTTGAACCGAGCGGAAATGAGCTATGCGATCTGCCACACTTTAGGCGTACGGCCGAAGCTGTAGACATTCATTAATTTAAAAAAAAGCCCCGCTCATCTCTGAGCGGGGCTTTTTGCTTTATGGGCAAAAGGCGTTATTGATTACTGCCGCTATCACCGTAAGGCAGCGAGTCATAATCCCGCAGCGCGTTTTTCTCATACGGATTGCCAATCCAGCGGGTCGCTTCGACAAACTGCGGGCTGGCGATGGCTCGTGTCGCGTCGTAGCCGTCATAGCTTAAGCCAGCCAAATCAGACCAGGTATGAATCAGTTCTGAGCTGCTGTACTTGCGGTTTATATCTCCCGAGAAGTCACGCGGGTGGGCTTGCTGCCAGGTCGGTGACGTCCAGACGATAAACGGTATGGTGTACATATGGCGCGTAGGGTTGTTTTCGTTCCGCCCCTGAGTCTGATGCGGCGGTGTGTCGTAAACCTCTTCCCCGTGATCGGAGAAATAAAGCAAGAAGCCGTTAGGATCGCTGGCCTTGTAGTCTTTGATCAGCGTGGAAACCACGTGGTCATTAAACAGGTTGGCGTTATCGTAGCTGTTGTAGGCTTCTTGCTGATCTTTGGTTAACCCTGCAGGTAAATCGTCAGTTTTGCCATCAAATTTGTTCCAGTTTTCCGGGTAGCGGAAGTCGTAACGAATATGCGTGCCGAGCAGATGCACGATAATGAATTTCTTCGGTGCAGGGTCGGCCAGAACCTCTTTAAACGGCGCGAGGACGTTAGTGTCGTATTCGCGCGCGCTCTGGGTACGCTGCTGGTTCATATAATATTGTTTGTCGGTCTGTTTCGAGAATACGGCCAGCATGGTGTTGCGTTCCGTCATGGTCTGCTGGTTGGTGATCCAGAATGTTTTGTACCCGGCCTGCTTCATCAGATTCATCAGCGAAGGCTTAGTCAGGTAGAGGTCCGGATCCTTCTCGTCTGCAAACGTCAGCGCCTGCTGCAGAATTTCAATGGTGTAAGGACGCGAAGTGACGACGTTATTAAACACCGTCATTTGCGGGTCAGTTTTATGCAGCTCATCCAGTTCCGGCGTTGTCTGGCGGTGGTAGCCGTAAAGGCTCATGCGACCACGCTGAGTTGACTCACCAATAACCAGCACCAAAGTGCGCGGCGCGTTACCGGAGGCGTCTTTCAGGTTAGCCAAAGGCGGCAGCGCATTGTTGGACGTTAGCAGGTTATTCAGGCTGTCCAACTGCTGGCGATATTCGGTATAGGCAACGATAAACTGCCACGGAGCAGCAGGCTCAAGGCGATAAGAAATGCTGGAGAATGACTCCCCGATGCTGCGTTTGTTGATGAGCCATTCTTTGCCTACCGGGTTCAGCACCAGGCCAAACAGAATGGCGAATGAAACCAGCCAGCGCCACGGGTTTGGAATATAAACCGGGCGCAGACGTGTCCAAAGAAAGATGGCTACTAACGTATAGGCAAGCGTAATCAACAGCAGTTTCAGGCTGAAATACTGGCTCAGATATTCGCTGGCTTCGTTGGCGTTTGTTTCGAACATCACAAACAGAACGCTTTGTGAGAATTCCTGCCCGTAAACAACGTAATAACCCAGGGCGGCTATAGAGGCGGCCCAAAGGATAACGCCGATGACGGCGGCAATAATGCGCGTACGTTGCGGGAACAGAAATACCGGAATAAACCACAGAGAACTAAACAGTAAAGAGTCTCGCAGCCCCGTGGTACCGCTGTAGCCTGTCGTTAATATGGCAATCTGCAAAACTGAGGAAAAATACCAAAAGTAGAGTAAAACCCATCCAAGGGCTTTAATGCTGAACTTGCGTTCAGACTGGTTGGTTTTGAAGTGCATACTTATGCCTGTGCTATTAAATTATCATTAACCGTAATGAGAAAACCTTAAGTAAGCCTTAGTTATGAACGCTACGGTGGCTGTACTCACGAAAAAAGCCACCCATTATTGGGTGACTTTTGCGCACAATATAGAAAATCTGTCGGAACAATGACAGCGTAATTTTAGGCTTGTTCCGGGGATATTTATGCTGCCAATACTTTTGGTTTGTTGTTGTTTATTTGTTGAAGATGGCGAGGGGAATAACCGTGTTAAGCACAGTGAATGATGATGAGCGATTTCATTAGCCAGAAACAAAAGCCCCCGCATTTGCGGGGGCTTTGGCGAAACTAAAAATATTAGCCAGTATTACGCATTCCGGCGGCAACGCCGGCTATGGTGACCATCAGGGCTTGCTCTACGCGGGCATCAGGCGCTTCGCCTTTCTCTTCCGACTGGCGTGAGCGGTGCAACAGCTCGGCCTGCAGGACGTTCAGCGGATCGGTATAGATATTACGCAGGGTAATAGACTCGGCAATCCACGGTAAATCTTCCATCAGGTGCGAGTCGTTGGCGATATCCAACACGACTTTGATGTCTGCTTCCAACTGGTCACGCAGCTGTTTACCCAGTTTCCACAGCTCGGGCTTCACCAGGCGCTGATCGTAGTATTCCGCCAGCCAAAGGTCGGCTTTCGCAAACACCATCTCCAGCATACCGAGGCGAGTGGAGAAGAACGGCCAGTCGCGGCACATTGTTTCCAGTTCGCTTTGCTTGCCTTCTTCCACGACTTTTTGCAGAGCCGCGCCCGCGCCCAGCCAGGCCGGCAGCATCAGGCGGTTCTGGGTCCATGCGAAGATCCACGGAATCGCACGTAAAGATTCTACCCCACCGTTTGGACGGCGTTTCGCCGGGCGGGAACCCAACGGCAGTTTGCCCAATTCCAGCTCCGGCGTAGCGGAACGGAAATACGGCACGAAGTCTTTGTTCTCCCGAATATAGCCGCGGTACATCTCGCACGATGTCGCGGAAAGTGAGTTCATGATCTGAATCCACTCTTTCTTCGGCTCCGGCGGCGGCAGCAGGTTAGCTTCAAGGATCGCGCTGGTGTAAAGCGACAGGCTGCTGATGGTGATTTCCGGCAGGCCGTATTTAAAGCGAATCATCTCGCCTTGCTCGGTTACGCGCAGGCCGCCTTTCAGGCTGCCCGGTGGCTGAGAAAGCAGGGCCGCGTGCGCTGGTGCACCGCCACGGCCGATGGAGCCGCCGCGACCGTGGAACAGCGTCAGGGCGATACCGGCTTTCTCACAGGTTTTAATCAGCGCATCCTGCGCTTCGTACTGCGCCCAGGATGCGGCCATTACGCCCGCGTCTTTCGCCGAGTCGGAATAGCCAATCATCACCATCTGTTTGCCCTGGATAAAGCCACGGTACCAGTCGATGTTCAGCAACTGGGTCATGACGTCGTCGGCGTTATTCAGGTCGTCGAGGGTTTCAAACAGCGGTGCAACCGGCAGGGCGAAGGTACAGCCCGCTTCTTTCAGCAGTAGGTGAACGGCCAGCACGTCGGACGGCGTTTTGGCCATCGAAATAACGTAGGCGGCGATAGAGCCACGCGGGGCTTCGGCCACCACTTTACAGGTTTCCAGCACTTCGCGGGTTTCTTCGCTTGGCTCCCACTGGCGGGGCAGCAGGGGACGCTTGGAGTTCAGTTCGCGGATCAGGAAGGCTTGCTTATCAGCCTCTGACCAGCTTTCGTAGTCGCCGATGCCAATGTAGCGGGTCATTTCGCCCAGCGCTTCGCTGTGGCGGGTGCTTTCCTGGCGAATATCAATACGTACCAGCGGCACGCCGAAGCATTTCACGCGGCGCAGGGTATCCAGCAACTGCCCGTTAGCGATGATGCCCATGCCGCAGGCCTGCAGGGATTGATAACAGGCGTATAGCGGATCCCAAAGCTGCTCGTTTTGAATGAGCAGACCTTCCGGCTTTGGAAGGCGCTGGCCTTTCAGACGGGCCTCAAGCCAGGCCTGAGTGGCGAGCAGCTGCTGGCGCAGGCCTTTCATGATGTGGCGGTAAGGTTCCTGCCCGGCGTCTGGTCCTGCCAGTTCGCTAAGCTCTGCCGTGCATTCCACCATCGACAGCTCTGAAACCAGCACCGCGATATCGCGCAGGAACAGGTCAGTGGCTTTCCAGCGGCTGAGCAGCAGGACATGACGGGTGATTTCGGACGTGACGTTCGGGTTACCGTCGCGGTCGCCGCCCATCCAGGAGGTAAAGCGTACCGGAACGAAGTCCACCGGCAGCTTATAGTTCAGATTTTCTTCGAGCTGTTCGTTAAGCTCACGCAGGTAATTTGGCACCCCTTCCCAGAGGCTGTTTTCCACCACCGCGAAGCCCCATTTGGCTTCGTCGACCGGAGAAGGGCGATGCTTACGAATTTCGTCGGTATGCCATGCCTGAGCCACTAGCTGACGAAGGCGGCGCATGATCTGGTTGCGCTCGTAGTCGGCGAGATCGCCGTGGTCGAGTTGCTTCAGGCAGCTGTTCACTTCAACCAGTTTGTGAATCAGGGTGCGGCGAGTGATCTCGGTAGGGTGAGCGGTAAGTACCAGCTCCAGAGAAAGAGACTCAACGGCCGCCCGAATGTCCGCTTCGCCGATGCCCGGCTGATCTTTTAGTTTTTGCAGCGTTTTAGCGATAACTTCCGGGTTGCTGACCGCTTCGCCCGTCGCGGAGATGCTGTGGTATTGCTCTGCGGTGTTGGCAAGATTAAGGAACTGGCTAAAAGCACGGGCGACGGGGAGCAGTTCATCATTTGAGAGGTTCTGCAGCGTGCTCAGCAGCTCCTGACGATGGGCTTCATTACCGGCGCGGGAGGACTTGGATAACTTACGGATCGTTTCTACGCGGTCGAGAATATTTTCCCCCAGCGCATCTTTGATGGTATCTCCGAGCAGTTTTCCGAGCATGCTGACATTACTTCGCAAAGCAGAATAGCGTTCGTTCATATGACTCCAGCCCAATCTATTATGTAACTTAATTTCACCCGTGAAGGTTCAACACCGCCTTTTATAAAGCCACGTCATAAACCATTCGTCAATTGCTACGAAATCGTTTCAGCAAACGAGGAAATGACGCGAATTTATGAAATTTAATTACCAACTTCGCTCATAAGCATTTCTTATAAGAATAGCGATTATTCCAGATTAAAAAGGGGGTAAAACCCCCTTTCACCGCGATTAATCAATGCCAACAAAAATGATGTACTACCTGAGTAATTAACTCCCGAGTTGGCTTGATAAAGCGGGTATCAATGTATTCATCCGGCTGGTGCGCCTGGTTGATGGAGCCAGGGCCAAGAACCAGCGTTGGGCATACGGTCTGGATAAACGGCGCTTCGGTGCAGTAGTTCACCACTTCCGTTTGCGCGCCGAGCAGCTTCTCAACGACCTGCACGAGCTGGTGGTCCGGCGGGCATTCGTAGCCTGGAATCGGCGGATGCAGTTCAGAGACCGTCAGGCGGCCAGGCCAGCGCTGGCTTACGGGTTCTAATGCTTCAGTCAGTAAACCGTTCAGATCGTTTAATGTCATGCCCGGCAGCGGGCGAATGTCCATGTGAAGTTCGCAACATGCACAAATGCGGTTTGCCGCGTCGCCGCCGTTGATATGACCCAGGTTAAGGGTCGGATACGGCACGGTGAAGGCATCATGGTGATAGCGATCTTTCAGGGTATTGCGCAGCGTGAGGATATGGCCGATGGCATCGTGCATCAGTTCAATGGCGTTGACGCCGCGCGCGGGATCGCTCGAGTGGCCGGACTGCCCGAGAATACGAATGGCGTTCGACAAGTGGCCTTTATGCGCGCGCACCGGTTGTAACGATGTTGGCTCACCGATGATCGCGCAGTCCGGACGTAACGAGGTTGTTTCAGAGAAATAGCGTGCCCCTGCCATGGTGGTCTCTTCATCGGCGGTGGCCAGAATATAGAGCGGCTTTTTCAGGGTTGTCACATCCACGTCGCGCAGCGCATCCAGAATGAACGCGAAGAATCCTTTCATATCGGCAGTACCCAGGCCGTAAAGCTTGTTGTCGTGCTCGGCCAGGGTAAACGGGTCCCGCGTCCAGCGGCCATCGTCAAACGGCACGGTGTCGGTATGCCCCGCCAGCAGCAGGCCGCCAGCGCCCTGGCCGCTGCTCGCCAGCATATTGAATTTATTGCGTGTCCCCGGAACGGGCTGAATTTCAACGTTAAAACCGAGGTCGCGGAACCAGCCGGCCAGTAAATTGATTAAAGACTCATTGCTTTGATCCAGCGCGCTGTCGGTGGCGCTGATGGAAGGTGTCGCGATCAGGGCGCGGTAGATCTCGATAAAAGGCGGTAATTTCATCTTCACTGTTGACAGGCCTTAGGTTAGGATAGTATCAATATTCATGCATTAATTATGAATAAAAATACAATAACGTTGAGCGTAAAGGAACAGTTAAGCGTTCCGGTGAATAAAAAACCACGCTAACGGACGTGGGTGAAAGCGTCAGGCTGGCACTCTGAGCAGACCGAAAAGACAAGGTGAACGACCCAGATGTTGAATACGCTGATTGTGGGTGCAAGCGGTTATGCAGGCGCAGAGCTTGTAAGCTATTTGAATCGCCATCCTGATATGAACATAACCGCTTTGACGGTTTCAGCGCAAAGTTCAGATGCAGGAAAATTGATATCTGATTTGCATCCGCAGTTAAAGGGTATTGTTGATCTGCCGCTGCAGGCGATGTCGGACATCAGCGAGTTCAGCGAAGGCGTGGATGTGGTGTTCCTCGCCACTGCCCACGAAGTCAGCCACGACCTGGCCCCGCAGTTCCTGGCGGCAGGCCGCGTAGTGATCGATCTTTCCGGCGCGTTTCGCGTTAACGATCCGGCGTTTTATGAACGTTATTACGGTTTTACCCATCAACATCCTGAGCTGCTGGAAAAGGCGGTTTATGGCCTGGCAGAGTGGCAGGCCGATAAGCTGAAAGAGAGCAATTTAATTGCGGTGCCGGGATGTTATCCGACGGCGTCTCAGTTGGCGCTGAAGCCGCTGATCGACGCCGATCTGCTGGATTTGAGCCAGTGGCCGGTGATCAACGCTACCAGCGGCGTCAGCGGTGCCGGGCGCAAGGCGGCGATTTCCAACAGCTTCTGCGAAGTCAGCCTCCAACCTTACGGTGTATTTAATCATCGTCATCAGCCAGAAATCGCCACCCATCTTGGCGCGCCGGTCATTTTTACCCCGCACCTCGGCAATTTCACACGCGGCATTCTGGCGACCATTACCTGCCGCCTGAAGGCTGGCGTCACGCAGCAGAAAATTGCGGAGACGTTTAACCAGGCCTATGGCGACAAGCCGCTGGTTCGCCTGTACGAAAAAGGCGTACCGGCGCTGAAAAATGTGGTTGGTCTGCCGTTCTGTGACATTGGTTTTGCCGTACAGGATGAGCACCTGATTATCGTTGCCACCGAGGACAACCTGCTGAAAGGTGCCGCGGCGCAGGCAGTACAGTGTCTTAATATTCGTTTTGGCTTCGCCGAAACGCAGTCCCTTATTTAACCGTCTGTCAGGTGAAATGATGAATCCTTTAATTATCAAATTAGGCGGCGTACTGCTGGATAGCGAAGAAGCGCTGGAGCGCCTGTTTACCGCACTGGTGAACTATCGTCAGTCCCATCAGCGTCCGCTGGTGATTGTTCACGGCGGCGGTTGCCTGGTGGATGAACTGATGAAAAAGCTGGCGCTGCCGGTGGAAAAGAAAAATGGCCTGCGCGTAACGCCTGCCGACCAGATTGACATTATTACCGGTGCGCTGGCGGGCACGGCCAACAAGACGCTGCTGGCCTGGGCGAAGAAACATGGGATTAACGGCGTCGGCCTGAGCCTCGGCGACGGGGATAGCGTCACGGTGACTCAGCTTGACGAAGCGCTTGGCCACGTCGGCCTCGCTAAACCGGGTTCGCCAAAACTGATTAATACACTGCTGGAAAACGGCTTCTTGCCGATTGTTAGCTCCATCGGTGTGACCGTAGAAGGCGAGCTGATGAATGTGAATGCGGACCAGGCGGCGACAGCGCTTGCTGCCACGCTCGGTGCGGACCTGATTCTTCTTTCCGACGTGAGCGGCATCCTGGACGGCAAAGGCCAGCGCATCGCTGAGATGACGGCGGCCAAAGCTGAACAGCTGATTGAGCAAGGCATTATTACCGACGGCATGATTGTGAAAGTGAACGCGGCGCTGGATGCGGCCCGTACCCTGGGGCGTCCGGTGGATATTGCCTCATGGCGCCACGCGGATCAGCTACCCTCTTTATTCAACGGCGTGGCTATCGGCACCCGGATTCTGGCATAGACAAAGAATAGTTTTAACAAGGACAAGACAATGCAAAATCACGGCATCAAAAAAATCGTTCTCGCATACTCT
The DNA here is from genome assembly GCF_001571265.1 of Cedecea neteri NBRC 105707 = ATCC 33855. Taxonomy (GTDB): domain Bacteria; phylum Pseudomonadota; class Gammaproteobacteria; order Enterobacterales; family Enterobacteriaceae; genus Cedecea; species Cedecea neteri. The sequence goes on from NZ_BCTL01000026.1 coordinate 99,934, forward strand.
GGCGGCCTCGACACTTCAGCCATCATTCCTTGGCTGAAAGAAAACTACGGCGGCTGCGAAGTTGTCGCCTGCGTGGTAGATATCGGCCAGGATCGTGAAGATCTGAAAGGCGTTGAGCAGAAAGCGCTGCGCTCCGGGGCTTCTGAGTGCTACGTGGTCGATGCGCGTGAAGAGTTTATCAGCGACTATGTTTACCCTGTGCTACAGACCGGGGCACTGTATGAAGGCAGCTACCTGCTCGGCACCTCTATGGCACGTCCGCTGATCGCTAAGGCGCTGGTAGATGTAGCGAACAAAGTGGGCGCAGATGCGCTGTGCCACGGTGCGACCGGTAAAGGTAACGACCAGGTACGTTTTGAATCTACCTGGGCCGCGCTGGCTCCACATCTGAAGGTTGTTGCGCCGTGGCGTGAGTGGAACCTGCGTTCTCGTGAAGCGCTGCTCGACTACCTGAAAGAGCGTGATATCCCGACAACGGCCTCGCTGGAAAAAATCTACAGCCGTGACGAAAACGCCTGGCATATTTCTACCGAAGGCGGCGTGCTGGAAAGCCCGTGGAATGCCCCGAACAAAGATTGCTGGGTGTGGACCGTTGACCCGCAGGAAGCGCCGGATCAGGCCGAGCAGGTGACCGTTACCGTTAAACAGGGCAAAGTTGTTGCCGTAAACGGCGAAGCGATGAGCCCGTTCAAGTGCCTGGAAACCCTGAATGCGATTGGTTCTAAGCACGGTATTGGCCGTATCGATATCGTAGAAAACCGTCTGGTGGGCATTAAGTCCCGTGGCTGCTATGAAACCCCAGGGGGCACGATTATTATGGCCGCGCTGCGTGGTGTTGAGCAGCTGGTGCTGGATCGCGATTCCTTCAAATGGCGTGAGCAGCTGGGTCTCGAAATGTCCTACGTTGTGTACGATGGCCGCTGGTTTGCACCGCTGCGTAAATCTCTGCAGGCCTCTGCCGAGTCGCTGGCGGAAGAAGTGAACGGCGAAGTCGTGCTGCAGTTGTATAAAGGTCAGGTGACGGCGATTCAGAAAAAATCACCGAACAGCCTGTATAGCGAAGAGTTTGCGACCTTTGGCGAAGATGAAGTTTACGATCACAGCCATGCTGGCGGCTTTATCCGTCTGTTCTCGCTCTCTTCTCGTATCCGTGCGCTGAACGAACTTAAGAAGTAATTTTTACCCTCACGCGTTCCCTGGCTGGGCGTGCGTGAGGGGCAAACAAATATCAATATGATGAATGGAGCATGACTATGGCACTTTGGGGTGGGCGTTTTACTCAGGCAGCCGATCGGCGGTTTAAGCAATTCAATGACTCTCTACGCTTTGACTATCGCCTGGCTGAGCAAGACATCGTAGGTTCTGTCGCCTGGTCCAAAGCGTTGGTTACCGTGGGCGTGCTGACTGAAGCTGAACAACAGCAGCTTGAGCAGGCCCTGAAAGTCTTGCTGGAAGAAGTACAGGTTAATCCGCAGGCTATTCTGGAAAGCGATGCGGAAGATATTCACAGCTGGGTGGAAGGCAAGCTTATCGATAAAGTCGGTGCGCTGGGTAAAAAACTCCATACCGGCCGTAGCCGCAACGACCAGGTCGCTACCGATCTGAAGCTGTGGTGCAAAATGCAAATCAGCGAACTGCTGGCGGCCACTCGCGAGGTTCAGCAGGCATTAATTGAAACAGCTGAAGCCAATCAGGATGCCGTGATGCCGGGCTATACGCACCTGCAGCGCGCGCAGCCGGTGACTTTTGCCCACTGGTGCCTGGCCTACGTTGAGATGCTGGCTCGCGACGAAAGCCGTTTGCAAAGTACTCTGCAGCGCCTGGACGTCAGCCCGCTGGGCAGCGGCGCGCTGGCAGGTACTGCTTATGAAATTGACCGCGAACAGCTTGCCGGCTGGTTAGGTTTTGCTTCCGCGACCCGCAACAGCCTCGACAGCGTCTCTGACCGCGATCATGTACTGGAATTGCTGTCCAACGCTTCTATCGGCATGGTTCACCTGTCCCGTTTTGCAGAAGACTTAATCTTCTTCAACACTGGAGAAGCCGGTTTTGTTGAGCTGTCCGATCGCGTGACTTCCGGTTCTTCACTGATGCCGCAGAAGAAAAACCCGGATGCGCTGGAGCTGATCCGCGGCAAGTGCGGCCGCGTGCAGGGCGCGCTAACCGGCATGATGATGACCCTGAAAGGTCTGCCGCTGGCGTATAATAAAGATATGCAAGAAGACAAAGAAGGCCTGTTCGACGCGCTCGATACCTGGCTTGATTGTCTGCATATGTCGGTGCTGGTGCTGGACGGCATTCAGGTTAAACGTCCTCGCTGCCAGGAAGCTGCCGAGCAGGGCTATGCCAACGCCACCGAGCTGGCGGATTACCTGGTCGCCAAAGGCGTACCGTTCCGTGAAGCTCACCACATTGTAGGCGAGGCCGTCGTCGAAGCGATTAAACAAGGTAAAGCGCTGGAAGCCTTAACCCTGGCCGATCTGCAGAAGTTCAGCGCGGTTATTGGCGACGATGTGTATCCGATTCTGTCACTGCAGTCCTGCCTCGACAAACGTGCCGCGAAAGGCGGTGTTTCACCCAAGCAGGTTGCTCAGGCTATCGCCGACGCGAAGCAGCGCCTGGTCTAATCTCCTCGAAATTTGAACAAAAAAAAGCGGACATACTGTCCGCTAAAAGTTCACGTTGGCTTTAATAATTCGTCAGGTTCAGAGAACAGAGAGTCTCTGCAGCCGCACGTCGTTCTGGGGTAAGTCAGAGCGATGCGCCTTGCTGTTGCTGGCTATTATTCACCAACATCGCTTGATAGGGATAATCGTTCGTTGCTATGCTATCTATCGCCATGAACTATCGTGGCGCAGGAGGATAGAGAATGAATATTCGAGATCTTGAATACCTGGTGGCGCTGGCCGAGCACCGCCATTTTCGTCGGGCAGCGGATGCCTGTCACGTTAGCCAGCCGACGCTGAGCGGCCAGATTCGCAAGCTGGAAGATGAACTTGGCGTAATGCTGCTGGAGCGTACCAGCCGTAAAGTGCTGTTCACCCAGGCAGGTTTGCTGCTGGTGGATCAGGCGCGGACGGTGCTGCGTGAAGTCAAAGTGTTGAAGGAGATGGCAAGCCAGCAGGGCGAAGCCATGTCCGGGCCGCTGCATATCGGCCTGATCCCAACCGTAGGTCCTTACCTGCTACCGCAAATTATTCCGATGCTGCATCAGAGCTTCCCTAAGCTGGAAATGTATCTGCACGAAGCCCAAACCCACCAGCTGCTGGCGCAGCTCGACAGCGGCAAGCTGGACTGTGCCATTCTGGCGCTGGTAAAAGAGAGCGAAGCGTTTATCGAGGTGCCGCTGTTTGATGAGCCGATGGTGCTGGCGGTTTATCAGGATCATCCGTGGGCGAACCGCGACCGCGTGCCGATGTCCGATTTGGCCGGTGAAAAGCTGCTGATGCTGGAAGACGGGCACTGCCTGCGCGATCAGGCTATGGGCTTTTGCTTTGAAGCGGGCGCGGATGAAGATACCCATTTCCGGGCAACAAGCTTAGAGACGCTGCGTAACATGGTCGCTGCAGGAAGTGGCATTACGCTCTTGCCAGCCCTGGCCGTGCCGCATGAACGTCAGCGCGACGGTGTTGTTTATCTGCCGTGTTATAAACCAGAGCCGCGTCGTACTATCGGCCTGGTTTATCGTCCTGGGTCACCGCTGCGTAGCCGCTATGAGCAGCTGGCAGAGGCCATCCGCACACAAATGGATGGCCATTTCGACTCAGCGCTAAAACAGGCGATTTAAGCCGTTAAGCGCCGCTACCCGATAGGCTTCCGCCATCGTTGGGTAGTTAAAGGTGGTGTTAACGAAGTACTCAATGGTGTTACCGCCACCTTTTTGCTCCATAATTGCCTGGCCGATGTGAATAATTTCGGCCGCGCGCTCGCCAAAGCAGTGGATCCCCAGAATTTCTTTCGTCTCACGGTGGAACAGAATTTTCAGCGTCCCGACGTTCATACCCACGATTTGCGCCCGCGCGAGATGCTTAAACTGCGCACGACCCACTTCGTAAGGCACTTTCATCGAGGTCAGCTGTTGTTCCGTTTTGCCCACGGAGCTGATTTCCGGAATGGTGTAAATGCCGGTCGGGATATCTTCGATCAGATGACCCGTGGCTTCTCCTTTCACCAGTGCCTGAGCGGCGATGCGTCCCTGGTCGTAGGCTGCTGAAGCCAGACTTGGATAACCAATAACATCACCCACCGCGTAAATATGCGGCAGCGCGGTCTGGTACATGCTGTTGACCTTGATAAGTCCACGGCTGTCCGCTTCCAGGCCGATGTTCTCCAGCGCCAGCGAATCTGTATTCCCGGTACGTCCGTTGGCGTAAAGCAGGCAATCTGCCTTCACTTTTTTGCCGGACTTCAGAGAGACAATCACGCCGTCGTCCACGCCTTCAATCTTTTCAAACTCTTCGTTGTGGCGGATAACCACGCCGCTGTTCCAGAAGTGGTAGGAGAGCGAGTCCGACATTTCCTGATCGAGGAAAGCGAGCAGGCGATCGCGAGTGTTGATCAGATCAACTTTGACGTTCATCCCGCGGAAGATCGAAGCATATTCGCAGCCGATCACCCCGGCACCATAGATGATCACATGGCGCGGTTCATGATGCAGGCTGAGAATAGAGTCGCTGTCATAGATACGCGGATGGGTAAAATCAACTTCTGGCGGGCGGTAGGGCCGGGAACCGCAGGCGATCACAAATTTCTCGGCGGTATAGGTTTCGACCGACCCATCGTGACACAGAAGCTCGATAGTGTGCTCATCGACAAAGTGCGCATCGCCCTGCAGCATCTCGCAGCGGTTACGCTCGTAAAAGCCCTGGCGCATGCGGGTTTGCTGGTTAATCACGCTGTCGGCGTGGTTAAGGATGTCGGCAAAAGAAGAACGGAGAAGGTGAGTGTGGTCGCTGTATAACGGGTTTTGATTGAATTCAATAATGCGGCTGACGGCGTGGCGGAGGGCTTTCGAAGGGATGGTGCCCCAATGGGTGCAGCCGCCGCCGACATTGTGGTAGCGCTCAATCACCGCTACCCTGGCTCCTTGTTTCACCAGCCCCATGGCGGCACCTTCGCCTCCGGGACCGGAACCAATCACTATTGCGTCATAATCGTAGGTTTGTGGCATGGTCAGGCTTACCTGTTTTTATACATAAAGGCAACACGATGGTAACATCAACCGGGCATTTCCCCAATTCTCGTTGTGCTTTTTCCCGCCTGGACAGGTCAATGTTCCGTAAACAATCATTCACAATACACTATAAAAGCGGTAGCTTGATTCTCTGATATAGTTCCAGCTCTGTTTGAAGGATTCAGGCAATATGATGGGTGTAAGAGCGCAACAAAAAGAGAGAACCAGGCGTTCTTTAGTCGAGGCAGCATTTAGCCAGCTAAGCGCCGAAAGAAGCTTTGCCAGCCTGAGCCTGCGTGAAGTTGCCCGCGAAGCCGGTATTGCGCCAACGTCATTTTATCGCCATTTCCGCGATGTTGATGAACTCGGTCTTACAATGGTAGACGAAAGTGGCCTGATGCTGCGGCAGTTAATGCGGCAGGCGCGGCAGCGCATCGCCAAAGGCGGCAGTGTGATCCGTACGTCAGTGTCAACGTTCATGGAGTTTATCGGCAATAACCCTAACGCTTTCCGCTTGTTGCTGCGTGAACGCTCGGGCACGTCTGCGGCGTTTCGTGCCGCGGTTGCCCGCGAAATTCAGCACTTTATTGCGGAACTTGCCGACTATTTAGAACTCGAAAATCGCATGCCTCGCAGCTTCACCGAAGCGCAGGCCGAAGCGATGGTCACGATTGTGTTTAGTGCAGGTGCCGAAGCGCTGGACGTTGATATCGAACAGCGTCGCCAGCTCGAAGAGCGACTGGTGTTGCAGTTACGTATGATCTCAAAAGGAGCGTACTACTGGTATCGCCGGGAACAAGAAAAAATGGCACTGGCTCATTTATCCGAAGAGTGAAGGAACGAGCAATGAAACAGTTACAAGATAGAGGTACGCTGGCGCTGGCGTTTATCGCTGGTCTGTCGATTAACGGATCTTTTGCCGCGCTGTTCAGCTCGGTTGTTCCGTTCTCGATATTCCCTATTATCGCTCTGGTGCTGGCGGTTTACTGCCTGCATCAGCGCTATCAGAACCGTACGATGCCAGTTGGGTTACCGAGCCTTGCGGCGGCCTGTTTTGTGTTAGGCGTGCTGCTTTTCAGCTCAGTGGTTCGCGTTGAATACCCGGTAATTGGATCTAACTTTGTGCCTTCGATTCTGTCGGTGGTTCTGCTGTTCTGGATTGTGTTTAAAGTTCGTTCCCGCAAATCAGAAGCGGCTGAGTAAGCCCGATAAAAAGCAAAAAGGACGCCGAGGCGTCCTTTTTCTATTTGCGCGTTAGCAGCACGCCGCATTCCATATGATGTGTGTACGGGAACTGGTCAAACAGCGCCAGCCGGGCGATGTTGTGAGTCTGGGATAATGTCTCCAGGTTCTCGCACAGCGTCTGTGGGTTGCAGGAGATATAAAGGATGTGCGGGTAGGCCTGCACCATTTTTACCGTGTCAGCATCCAGACCACTGCGCGGCGGATCGACAAAAATGGTCTCGCACTGATAGCTCTTAAGATCGATTCCCTGCAGGCGGTTAAATTCCCTCACGCCATTCATTGCCTGGGTGAACTCTTCCGCCGCCATGCGGATGATTTGCACGTTATCAATATTGTTGGCCGCGATGTTGTACTGCGCTGCTGCAACAGAAGGTTTAGCAATTTCGGTTGCCAGCACCCGGTCGAAGTTGCGGGCCAGCGCCAGCGAGAAGTTACCGTTCCCGCAGTAGAGTTCCAGTAGATCGCCGCTTGCGTTTTCTGTCGCGCTCAGCGCCCACTCCAGCATCTGAATATTCATGGCGGCGTTTGGCTGGGTGAAGCTGTTCTCAACCTGGCGGTAAATCATCTCTTTGCCGTCAACCGGCAGACGCTCGTCGATAAAATCCTGGTCCAGCTCAATTTTGGTTTTCGTCGCGCGACCGATCAGGTGCACGTTGAAGCCTCGGGCACGCAGGCTGTCGCGCAGCGTCCGGGCGTGCTGCTGCCATTCATCATCCAGTTTGCGGTGGTAGAGCAAAGACACTACGGCCTGATTGCTCAGCGTTGTCAGGTAGTCAATTTGGAAAAGCTTGTGGCGCAGAGCTGGAATATCACGAACGCCGTCCAGCATGGCTGGCATCAGGGCGTTGATAAGCTCACTGGCCGCCGGGAAGCTGTTGACCCGGATGCGGCTTTTGGTCTGCTGATCGAACATGATGTGATAAAGGTCATCACCTTCATGCCAAATGCGGAACTCGGCTCGCATACGGTAGTGGCTTACCGGTGAGCGGAATACCTCCGGGGCCGGTGCGGCAAAAGGCGCCATCATGCCTTCGAGGCGAGTGACTTTTTCCGCCAGTTGCGCGTCGTACTGATCTGTCGGGAGGTGTTCAGGGGTCATGGCTAGCCATCCAGTCGGTCAATGAATACAAACTACGCGGCGATTGTAGGGATTCAACTCACGATGTCCAGCCCGATCGCGTTAAGAAGTTCGGCCGGAAGTCTGGACATCCGTATAAGCCTAACGGTAGCATGGCTTTTCCGGCCTCCTGAGAGTTAAAAGGGAACCCAGTGTGATTCTGGGGCTGACGCGCAGCGGTAAGGAACGGCAAGATGAGCGCACTAAGCAGACACTGCTTTCTTATATAAGCGGGAAGTCCTCATCTTATTTAAGCCCCCAAGCCCGAAGACCTGCCGGAATGACGTCGCAAGTGATATGGCTATCGCGTGCTATTTGCCATATCTGCGGCATCCTATTCGAAAGCGGATGCTTATATAAATGATGATAAAGAAGGTTTCGCTGTTGACGGCTTTGTCCGCAACGGCTTTTTCAGTTTGGGCGCAGGACAGCAACACTGACAATACCCTGGTAGTGACTGCGAATCGTTTTCAGCAGCCGGTGAATAGCGTTCTGGCGCCGACTTCGGTGGTCACACGTGAAGATATCGACCGCTGGCAGTCAAAAGATTTAAACGACGTGATGCGCAGATTGCCGGGCGTGGATATCGCTCAGAACGGCGGCCTTGGCCAAAGCTCCTCGTTTTTTGTCCGTGGTACAGAGGCTCGTCATGTGTTGGTTCTGATTGATGGTATCCCGGTGCCACGTTCTGGAATTGCCAACACAATCGATATCGGTCAGATTCCTGTCTCATTGGTACAGCGCATTGAATATATTCGCGGGCCACGTTCTGCCGTTTATGGTTCCGGTGCGATTGGCGGCGTAGTTAACATTATTACGATGGAGGATAACGAACGTTCTCAGATCAATGCGGGCGTGGGAACGCATGGTTATCAACAGTACGATGGGACCTTTAATCATCGCTTTGGTGATACGCTGGTGACTGCCGCGGGGGCATACCAAACAACGAAGGGCTTTAATGTTCAGCCAAGCTCTCCATATAGCGGTGACAGCGATCGCGATGGCTATAGAAATGCGTTGTTCTGGGGCGGTGTTCAGCACAAGTTTAATGATAATTTCTCCGGTTTTTTCCGCAGTTATGGTTACTCGGCGAATGCCGATTACGATCAAGGATCCTGGGGCTATGCTGGTGGCAATGATGAACACCAGAATGATACCCAATCATGGGATACCGGCCTGCATTTCAACTCTGGCGCCTATTCTTCTCAACTGGTGGCCAACTATCAGCGTATCAAAGATTACAACTACAGCAGCCTGAATGGGCGCTATGCGCCGGGATCAACGCTGGATAAGACGGAGCAGCGCTATATTCAGTGGGGAAACAATCTTGCCGTTGGCCACGGGGCCGTTAGCGGTGGTATTGACTGGAAGCAAGAGAAGCTTCAATCAAGCGGTACAGCGAGCACCGATGTCTACAAGCGTGATACCACCGGGCTGTATCTCACTGGGCAACAGCAAATAGACAGTGTGACGCTTGAAGCTTCCGGGCGTGAAGACCATGACCAGCAGTTTGGTTGGCACGGTACCTGGCAAACTGCCGCGGGATGGGAGTTTGTTGATGGCTACCGGGCGACGTTGTCCTACGGCACTGGATTTCTGGCTCCGTCGCTTGGGGAGCAATTTGGCGCTGAGCGTTTTGGTATTGCCTCTAACCCTAACCTGAAGCCGGAAGAGTCAAAACAGTGGGAAACAGGACTGGAAGGGCTGACCGGCCCAGTTGACTGGCGCCTTTCCGCTTATCGCTATGAGATTCAAAACCTCATCAGCTATAACAATAATGCTTATTACAACGTCAAGGCTGCGACGATTAAAGGAGTGGAGTGGACGGGTAACGTGACGACAGGTCCGATCGATCATCATCTTACGTTGCAATATATAGATCCACGAGATGATGAGACGAATAAAGTCCTCTACCGCCGGGCGAAACAGCAGGTGAAATATGAAGTCACTGGGCAAGTCTACGATTTAGGGTGGAACGTCGCTTACCAGTACATCGGGCAGCGCTACGATAACGACTTTGATAATGGACGTGATGTAAAAATGGGCGGGGTTAGCCTGTGGGATGTTGGTTTGTCTTATCCGGTCACCTCACATCTTACAGTTCGTGGTAAAATAGCTAACCTGTTCGATAAAGATTACGAGACGGTTTATGGCTATCAAACTGCAGGACGGGAATACACCTTGTCTGGCAGCTACACCTTCTGATGCACATCCCACCGTGCTGGTTTTTGACTCCGGCGTCGGTGGGTTGTCCGTCTACAATGAGATTCGGCAGCTTCTGCCGGATCTTCATTACATCTACGCTTTCGACAACGTGGCGTTTCCTTACGGCGAAAAGAGCGAAGAGTTCATCGTCGACCGGGTAGTCTCAATAGTGACTGCCGTGCAGCAGCACTATCCTTTAGCCCTCGCTGTTATCGCCTGTAATACCGCAAGTACTGTTTCTCTCCCCGCCTTACGTGAAAAGTTCGACTTCCCTGTTGTTGGCGTTGTGCCTGCCATTAAACCGGCTGCGCGTTTGACGACAAATGGGGTTGTGGGTCTGCTGGCAACTCGCGGTACGGTAAAGCGGCCTTATACCCACGAGCTTATCTCCCGGTTCGCGACCGAATGCAAGATTGAAATGCTGGGGTCCGCCGAGCTGGTGGAACTGGCAGAGGCCAAACTTCATGGTGAGCCTGTGCCGCTGGACGAGCTGCGTAAAATCTTGCGCCCATGGTTGCGGATGTCTGAGCCGCCGGACACAGTTGTATTAGGCTGCACGCATTTCCCTCTATTACAGGAAGAGTTGCTGGAAGTGTTGCCTGAAGGCACGAGACTGATTGATTCAGGTGCCGCGATTGCAAGGCGTACCGTTTGGTTACTGGAGCATGAAGCGCCGGATGCAGCGTCCGCAGATCAGAATATTGCTTATTGTATGGCGTTCACGCCTGAAACTGTGCAATTAATGCCCGTTTTACAACGTTACGGCTTTGAAAGGCTCGAAAAACTGGCACTTTAGTGCCGTTTTGAGTAAAAAAACGGCGCTTGAAAGTTTTTTT
>NZ_BCTL01000027.1 GCF_001571265.1 Cedecea neteri NBRC 105707 = ATCC 33855
CTTCATATTGCCAGGTATGCGTCACCGCCTGGCTCTTGTCTCCGGTGACGCCAATATTACTGACCGCGATAAAAGGCCGCCCGGCCACGTTGTTCAGGCTCACGGTAGTGCCGTTGTCCACGCCCTGGGCACGCAGCATGTTACCGGCAAGGTCAGTAATGTACGTGAAGTTTGCCAGGCCGGCCTTGTCGAGACGCGGGTCGGCGCTGCGGCTCAGAAACCCGCCGGAATTATACTGCTGCAGGGTGATGCGTTCGTTGGTGGTGGCCGGGGTGTCAGGATGGCGGTGATATTCGATGTTACGCACGTTCAGGCCCCGGTTGTCGAGAACCGTGACCGAAGGGGTTTTACTGAACAGCGAAGTGTTCATGGGATGCTCCCGTTATTATGCAGTCGGTATGGCTGCACTGGGGATCATACTGCAAACTGGTGGATTGCACAGGCACAGACGCTTTCAGGGCCGGCTGAAAGCGTCTGATTAACTTGTATTGAGTGTGAACGGGTCTGGCCAACACCCTAGCGGCCCATCATTAGTGACAGTGTAACAAAAAATCAGTGATTTGCCGCCTGGCGAAGATCGCACACCCGGATAGCTTTTCCTTCCGAGCGCGGCAGGCTGCCGCAGTTCACAATGGTGATATCCGTTGAAATCCCTACCATCGACTTAATGCGGTGCCGCAGTTCGTGGCAAACCCCACAGCGCTGTTCGTGGCTGAGATACAGGCTGCTCTCCTTCAGTTCCACCTTGATCGCCAGGGTATCAAGATGCCCACGACGATGCACTTCCAGCTGATAATGCGGCGCCAGATGCTGGAATTTCAGGATCTCTTCTTCCAGTTGGGACGGGAACACATTCACGCCGCGAATGATCAGCATATCGTCGGAACGGCCGGTAATCTGGTCCATACGGCGCATGGTGCGCGCGCTGCCCGGCAACAGGCGCGTTAAGTCGCGGGTGCGGTAGCGGATCACCGGCAACGCCTCTTTAGTCAGCGTGGTGAAAAGCAGCTCGCCGTGCTCGCCGTCTTCCAGCGGCACGCCACCCTGCGGATCTACGATTTCGGGGTAGAAATGGTCTTCCCAAATCGTCGGGCCATCGCGCGACTCCAGGCACTCCATCGCCACGCCCGGCCCCATCACTTCTGACAGGCCGTAAATATCCAGCGCGGTGATCCCTAAGCGGCGTTCAATTTCTGCCCGCATGGCTTTGGTCCACGGCTCCGCGCCAAACACACCCACGCGCAGCGAGCAGCCGCTGGCGTCGCCGCCCATCTGGCGTTCCAGCTCTTCAATCAGGTTCAGGCACCAGGACGGCGTGACCATTATCATGTCCGGCTGAAAATCGCGGATCAGCTGTGCCTGTTTTTCAGTCTGGCCGCCGGACATCGGGATAACGGTCGCCCCAAGGCGCTCTGCGCCGTAGTGTGCGCCCAGCCCGCCGGTAAACAGGCCGTAGCCATAGGAGACGTGAATTTTATCTTTTGGCGTTCCGCCTGCGGCACGCAGCGAACGCGCCACCAGGTTAGCCCAGTTATCAATGTCGTTTTGGGTGTAGCCCACCACCGTAGGTTTGCCCGTCGTACCAGAAGAAGCGTGAATACGAACAACCTGCTCCATCGGCACGGCGAACGTGTCAAAAGGATAGTTATCGCGCAGATCCTGCTTGGTGGTGCAAGGGAACAGGCGAATGTCTTTTAGCTCTTTAAAATCGTCAGGGTGCACGCCCACGGCGTCAAATTTGCGCTTATACATCGGGACGTTGTTATAGGCATGGTTCAGCGTCCATTTCAGGCGCTGCGTTTGCAGGGCCTGCAGCTCATCCAGCGATGCGGTTTCAATCGGTTCCAGCTTAGTTTCAGAGGTTATCATTATTAGGGTACTCGCAGGTTTAACTAGCTCACACGCTCAAGGATCAGGGCAATGCCCTGACCCACACCGATACACATGGTGCAAAGGGCATACCGCCCGCCGCGCCGGTGCAGCTCCAGGCTGGCCGTTAACGCCAGTCTGGCTCCGCTCATCCCCAGCGGGTGTCCTAACGCAATTGCGCCGCCGTTAGGATTCACATGCGGGGCATCATCCGGGAGCCCCAGTTGGCGAAGCACGCCGAGCGCCTGCGCGGCGAAGGCTTCGTTTAGTTCAATCAAGTCCATGTCGTGGATGCTTAGCCCGGCAATTTCCAGCACTTTACGTACCGCAGGCACCGGCCCCAGCCCCATCAGGCGTGGCTCAACGCCCGCCGTCGCCATAGCAACAATACGTGCCTTAGGCACCAGCCCGTGCTGCAGCGCGGCGGCTTCGCTGGCGATAATCAGCGCCGCTGCCCCGTCGTTTACGCCGGAAGCATTGCCCGCCGTCACTACGCCGTTGGCGCGGAAAGGCGTTTTTAGCGCCGCCAGCTGCTCAAGCGTGGTTTCCGCGCGCGGATGCTCGTCTTCCCTTACTTCCGTCACCGCACCTTTGCGACCGCTGAGCGTAACCGGCACGATCTCTTCGGCCAGAATGCCTTTTTGCTGCGCGCGAGCGGTACGCTGCTGGCTGCGAAACGCAAACAGATCCTGGTCTTCGCGGCTTATTTTTAACAATTCCGCTACATTCTCTGCCGTTTCCGGCATGCTGTCAGTACCAAATTGCGCTGCCATGAGCGGGTTCACAAAACGCCAGCCGATGGTGGTATCAAACATCTCCGCCTGACGCTGGAACGGCGAGCTGGCTTTGCCCATCACAAACGGTGCCCGAGACATAGATTCCACGCCGCCCGCCAGCATCAGCTGAGCGTCGCCCGCTTTGATGGCGCGAGCCGCAAAACCCACGGCATCCAGCCCGGAGCCGCACAGGCGGTTGATCGTGGTGCCCGGTACGCTCTGGGGTAAACCGGCCAACAGCGTCGCCATGCGCGCCACATCGCGGTTATCCTCCCCGGCCTGGTTCGCACAGCCAAAGATAACGTCATCGACGGCGCTCCAGTCGAGATTAGGGTAACGTGCCAGCAGCGCTTTTAACGGCAGCGCGGCCAAGTCATCCGCCCGCACGCCCGAAAGCGCCCCGCCGTAGCGGCCAATCGGAGTACGCACGCCATCGCAAATAAAAGCCTGACTCATAATTTTTCTCCTGAAAGCGTCGTCCCTATGCGATGGGCGCGGCCGCGAAACAGCGCCAGCGTCTTCTCATCCTGATTAATGATTTCGATGTCGTAGACGCCGGTCTGTCGCCCCTGCTGGCGCACTCTGGCCACCGCTTTCAATCGGTCGCCCGCCTTGCCGGGACGCAAAAACTCAATACTGCAGCCCGATGCTACGGCCGCCAGCCCCTGGCTGTTGCAGGCATAGGCAAAAGCCGTATCGGCCAGGGTAAACAGCTGCCCGCCGTGGCAGGTCTGGTGCCCGTTGAGCATGGCATCAGTGATGGTCATGGTGAGCATGGCAAAACCGTCACCCATCTCAATAACTTCAATCCCCATCTGTTTGGCGCAGTTGTCGCGCGCGTACATCAGGCGAGCGTTATCCCAGGCATTAGTGCTCATGTTGGTTCTCCAGCAGCGCGCGCTGGCGCAGTAAAGATGTCGGACGGTAACGCTCTTCGCCGTAGTGGCGCTGGAGGTTTTCCAGCAGCGTCAGGATGTTTTGCCAGCCCAGCCGTGCTCCCCAGGCCAGTGGACCCTGCGGATAGTTAACGCCGAGCTGCATGGCGGTATCGATGTCCGCTTCTCCGGCCACGCCTTTCTGCAGCGCGTCCAGCGCTTCGTTGGCCAGCATCGCCACCGTGCGCCAGGCCAGCATGCCGGGGTAATCGTTAATCACCAGCACCTGCTTGCCCTGCCGCTGGAAGTAATGGATGACCTTCGCCAGCTGCTGCGGCGTCATTGAAGCCGAAGGTGCCAGCACTTCCAGAGAGGAATCGGCCAGCCTGTCCCGCAGCACCACCGGACGTTTCAGTTCGGCTGACATGGCAGTGGCGGTCATGCCGCTGGTAATCGCGACCACAATGCCGTCCAGCTCAAGGCTTTTGCCGGACTGCGTGGCCTGTTCAGCCGCTAATTCTTCGGGCACCTGAGGCTGGTACTCCGGCTTCGCCTCAAGCGGCCAGCGGTAAACGCCCTGCCCGGTTTTCTTGCCCAGGCGCTTGCCCAGAACCAGTTCCTGCTGCGCGAGAGAAGGCAGGAAACGGCGCTCCTGCCAGAAGGCGTTAAACACCGAACAGGTCACGGCGAAGTTGACGTCCTGGCCGATCAGATCGGTTAACGCCAGCGGCCCCATCGGGAAGCCCGCGCCATCGCGTAAAGCCGCATCGATTACCGCAGCCGGAGCCACCTGCTCCTCCAGCGCCCGCCAGGCTTCGGCATAAAAAGGCCGCGCCACGCGGTTAACGATAAATCCCGGCGTGGAATGACAGCGTACCGGCTGTTTCCCCCAGCGCAGCGCCAGCTCGCAAAGCCGCTCGACAATCACAGGCGACGTTTCCAGCCCGCTGACCACCTCCACCAGCTTCATCACCGGCGCAGGGTTAAAGAAATGCAGCCCAACCACGCGTGCCGGGTGGCTGATTCCGCTGGCAATGGCGGTGATGGAAATGGAGGAGGTATTGCTGGCAAAGACTGTATCAGGGCCGCACACCGCCTCTAAATCGCGGAAAATAGCCTGCTTGATGTCAATTTGTTCGGCCGCCGCCTCAATCACCAGCTCTGCCTGGGCCAAATCTGCCAGCGTTTCTGCAGGATGCAGCCGGGCAAGCGTTGAGTGACGAAGCGCATCGTCCAGTTTTCCTTTGGCTACGCGGGCGCTGAGCGCGGTGTCAATGCCGTCAATCGCGCGCTTTGCCGCGCCGGGCTGAATGTCATACAGCCACACCGCATGACCCGCGCTGGCGGCCACCTGCGCAATTCCCGCGCCCATGGTGCCGCTGCCTATCACCGCTATAACAGCATCAGGTGTCAGCATGCTCATTTCCCCTTAAAAGTCGCCGGGCGCTTAGCCAGAAAAGCAGAAACCCCTTCGCGGTAGTCTTCGCTGCGGCCGGCCAGGCGCTGATAATCGCGCTCCAGGTCAAGCTGGGCGTCCAGGGTGTTGGTTTCCGAGGCGTAAAGCGCCTGCTTGATAAGCCCCAGGCCAAAGGTCGGCTGGGTAGCAAAGTGTTGAGCCAGCTGGCGGGCGGTATCGCTTAGCTGTTCATCATCCACCACCTGCCAGATCATGCCCCACTCGTGCGCCTGTTCCGCGCTTAGCGTGTCGCCAAGTAACGCCAGGCCCATTGCGCGAGCGCGTCCGGTCAGGCGCGGCAAAAACCAGGTGCCGCCGCAGTCGGGCACCAGCCCCAGCTTGCTGAAAGACATGATGAATTTTGCCGAACGCGCGGCGATAACCATGTCGCAGCCCAGCGCCAGCGTGGCACCGGCTCCGGCCGCAACGCCGTTGACCGCAGCAATCACCGGCTTCGGTAATTTCGCCAGACGGCGCAGCAGCGGGTTGTAGAAAGTTTCAACGGAATAGCCCAGATCTGGCGCATCGCCGCTTGGGTCAACGTTGCGGTCGTTGAGATCCTGCCCGGCACAGAAGCCACGCCCTGCGCCAGTGATCAGCAGGCAGCGAATGGTTTCATCCCGTTCGGCCTGGGTAAGAACTTCTGCCAGCTGGCGATGCATCTCGTCGTTAAAGCTGTTCAGCCGCTCCGGGCGGTTGAGGGTCAGGGTCATCACCCCGTTTTGCACATCGCTAACAATAAAACTCATGATTAACGTCCTTTGAATTCAGCCGGTCGTTTTTCCAGAAAAGCGGCGATGCCTTCCTGACGATCTTCGGTGGCGGCGAGCAACGTAAACAGCTGGCGTTCCTGCAGCAGCCCCTGACTCAGGCCTGTGTTCTGTGCCTGTTGAAGCGAGCTTTTGGCGGCCTGCAGAGCAAGGGGCGCATGGCGAGCGATGCTGGCGGCAAGCTTCTGCGCGTATTCAAGCGTCAGCGCAGCAGGATGTACTTCGGCAACCAGCCCGGCACGTAAAGCCTGCGGGGCGTCGATAGCCTCGCCGCTCAACACCATGCGGTAAGCCAGCGCTTTGCCCACGCTGCGGATAAGCCGCTGGGTGCCGCCCGCGCCGGGCATAATCCCCAGCGTGATTTCCGGCAGGCCGAAGCGTGCGTTATCCCCGGCAACGATGATGTCACTCAGCAGCGCCAGCTCGCAGCCTGCGCCGAGCGCATAGCCGTTGACGGCGGCGATCAGTGGTTTTGGAAAGCGTTCAATACGCGCCCAAAGCTGGGGCCGGGGATCGTTCAGCGTGGCGGGCATATCCCGGCTCGCCATCTCTTTTAAGTCCGCTCCGGCGGCGAAAAAGCGCTCTTGTCCGGCTACCACGACGGCACCAATGGATTCGTCCTGCTGCGCGGTTTCCAGCGCTTCAGCGATCAGCGTCAGCAAGGCGTTGCTGAGCGCGTTTCGCGCCTGCGGGCGGTTCAGTGTCAGGGTCAGCACCCGGCCGTTCTGTTGGCTAAGAAGTTCGCTCATCACAGCCCCTGCGCGTCAAAATCGAGTACCACGTCGTCGCCCTTCGGCAGCGCCTGGCAGCTCAGCACGTAGCCTGCGGCCAGCTGATCCGGCTCCAGGCTGTAGTTGACGCCCATTTCCACTTCGCCGCGCAGTACCTTGCAGCGGCAGGTGGCGCAGACGCCGCCTTTGCAGGCATAGGGCAGATCCGCGCCCTGGCGCAGCGCCGCGTCGAGAATACTTTCGTCTCCGGCGGTCAGCGTAATCTGGCGATCCACGCCGTCCTGGCGCAGGGTGACGGTTTTACCCGCCGCCTGAGCGCGTGAACGTGCGCCCGGCGTTACGCCCGGCGTGTTGAAGTGTTCGAGGTAGATATCCTGCTGCGCCACGCCCATCTCTTTCAGCGCGGTTTCGGCAGCCTGCATCATGCTTTGCGGGCCGCAGATAAAGGTGCGGTCAAAGCCTTTGACGTCCAGCAGGTGGTCGCCGAGCTGTTTCAGCTTCGCGCCGTCCAGCCGGCCGCTGAGCAGTTCGCTGTCTGACCTTTCCTGACTGAACAGATAGATCAGCTGCAGGCGCTGCGGGTAGCGGTCTTTCAGGTCGGCCAGCGCCTGGCGGAACATCATGCTGGCGCTGCTGCGGTTGCCGTAGACCAGCGTCACGCTGCTTTGCGGCTCGGTGGCAAGCGTGGCGCCGATAATCGCCAGCATCGGCGTAATGCCGGAACCCACCGCCAGCGCCAGATAGTTCCCGCTGGTTTCTGGCTGCGGCTGGTAGCCAAAGGTCCCCTGCGGCACCATCACCTCCAGCGACATGCCGGCGGCTAAATCACTGACCGCATACTGTGAGAAGCGGCCGCCTTCAATGGCTTTTACCGCGACGCAGATCTCGCCCGGATTGTCAGAGCGGCAAATGGAATAGCAGCGGCGCAGCTCTTCATCGCCCAGGCGGGCTTTGAGTGTCAAATGCTGCCCAGGGCGAAAGCGATATTGCCCGCGCAGCGCGTCCGGCACCGCAAACGTAATGGCCACCGCCTCTGCGGTTTCGGGTTCGATACGTGCCACTTTCAGGGAATGAAACATTGTCATGGCATCCTCAAATACATTTAAAGTAATCAAAGGGTTCCCGGCAGCTGTCGCAGCGATAAAGCGCTTTACAGGCCGTGGAGCCGAATTCACTGATGAGCGAAGTATGTTCGCTGCCGCAGCGCGGACAGGTCACCTGCGCGGCGACAGTCGCGTGGCAGGCATGCCCCTGCGGCGGACTGATGCCGTATTCGCGCAGCCGGGCTTTGGCCTCCGGCGACATCCAGTCCGTCGTCCAGGCGGGATGCAAAACCTGCCTGATATGCACCGGACTCAGCTGAGCGCCTTCCATCGCTTCCCGGATTGCGGTGAGCAAGAACTCGGTCGCCGGGCAACCTGAATACGTCGGCGTAAAACCGATGTGCCAGCCGTCCGGGCGATGCTCGACGCTGCGCACCATCCCGAGATCGGTGATGGTCAGCACCGGGATTTCCGGGTCACTGATTTCACTCAGCAGACGCCAGACATCGCGGACAGCGGCGGGCTGAAGCGTGGCGGTTTGCATCCTCTCCTCCTTACCATTGCTGGTTTGGGTAAGCGCGCTGCAGGTACTGCATTTCAGCCAGCAGCGGGCCGAGGTGTTCGGTGTGTAAGCCCTGCTTACCGCCGGTGCGGTATGGCGCTTCTCCCGGTATCTGCAGCGAGGCCTCGCTCAGTCCGGTGCTGACCTCTTGCAGCCATTCGGCTTTGAGGCTCAGCGGATCGACCGCGATCCCCTGTTCTGCCAGCGTTGTTTCCAGCTCATCGGTAACGAACATTTCGCCGCTGAAGCGCCACAGTTTGTTCAGCGCGCTTTGCGTTTTTGCCTGAGAAAGCTCGGTGCCGTTGCCCAGACGAACCAGCCAGCCGCGGCTGAAGCGCAGGTGGTAGCGCACTTCTTTAATCGCTTTGGCCGCAATGGCCGCCAGCTGCGGGTCTTTGCTTTCAACCAGGCGGCTGAAGAGCGAGACGTGCCATGCATCCAGCAGGTACTGACGCACCAGCGTTTCGGCAAAATCACCGTTGGGCTGTTCCGACAGCAGCAGGTTGCGGTATTCGCGCTCGTCGCGGCCAAAGGCCAGCCTGTCTTCGTCGAGATGCTCGCCTTCGCGCTCGGCGGCGTAGGTCAGGAAGTTGCGTGCCTGGCCGAGCAGGTCGAGGCCAATGTTGGCCAGGGCAAGGTCAATCTCCAGCTCCGGCGCATGGCCGCACCAGGCGCTCAGGCGCTGGGCGAGGACAAGGCAGGTATCGCCGAGGCGCAGGCTGTAGGTCGCTACAGGATCGAGTGTCATTGGCGGCCTCACATGTGCTCGATGCCGTCAGGCAGCGTGTAAAACGTCGGGTGGCGGTAGACTTTGCTGTCTGCCGGGTCGAAAAATTCCGGGCGTTCTTCCGGCTGTGAGGCCACGATTTCGCTCGCTTTCACCACCCAGATGGAGCAGCCTTCGCTGCGGCGGGTGTAGGCGTCGCGGGCGTTTTCCAGCGCCATCTGGTCGTCGGCGGCGTGCAGGCTGCCGACATGGCGGTGGGACAGCCCTTTTTTATTACGGATAAAGACTTCGTACAGCGGCCAGTAAATCTTGCTCATCTCTTACTCCTTCAGGCGGCGGTGCGGGCCTGTTGTTTTTCGGCATACGCAAGGGCGGCTTCGCGCACCCATGCCCCCTCTTCCCAGGCTTTTCGCTTGGCGGCAAGGCGCTCTTCGTTACATAAGCCGCGCCCGGCGACCACTTCGTTGAATTCCTGCCAGTCAATGTCGCCAAAGCGGTAATGGCCCGTGGCCTCATCGAGATACAGATCGGGATCCGGCACGGTCATGCCCAGCAGCTCAACCTGCGGCACCGTGTTGTCGACAAAGCGCTGGCGCAGTTCGTCGTTACCGAAGCGTTTGATTTTCCAGGCGAGACTTTGGGCGCTGTTTGGCGAGTTGTCGTCGTTGGGCCCGAACATCATTAGCGCCGGCCACCAGAAGCGGTTAATGGCATCCTGCAGCATCTGGCGCTGCTCCGGGCTGCCCTTCGCCAGCACGGCGCAGGCTTCAAACCCTTGACGCTGGTGGAAGCTTTCTTCTTTACAGATTTTCACCATCGCACGGGCGTAAGGCCCATAAGAAGTCCGGCACAGCGCGACCTGGTTGACGATGGCGGCGCCGTCGACCAGCCAGCCAATAACGCCGATATCGGCCCAGTTGAGCGTCGGGTAGTTAAAGATGGAGGAATACTTCATCTTGCCGTCGAGCATCTTCTGGTAAATATCTTCCCGGGCGCAGCCCAGGGTTTCTGCGGCGCTGTAGAGATACAGGCCGTGCCCGGCTTCATCCTGCACTTTCGCCAGCAGAATGGCCTTGCGGCGCAGGCTGGGCGCACGCGTTATCCAGTTTCCTTCCGGCAGCATGCCGACAATTTCCGAGTGCGCATGCTGGCCTATCTGGCGGATCAGCGTTTTGCGGTAAGCCTCCGGCATCCAGTCCTGCGGCTCTATGGCGGTCTCCTGCTGGATGCGCTCGTCAAAGCGTTCTTGTTCTGTCACGGCATCACCTTATGATTCAATTTAATGCTACACATTGCGATATTGCGAATCACATCATGATTAAAAGTTACAGATAAGTTAACGAAGATCGCAAAGATTACACCGCATGATTGTGAGGCCTATCACGTAAAATCTTGTTAAAACCCTATTTATCATTGATATAAATCAATAGCAAAAATCACACATCATCACATTGTTAACAATTTATTAAATTACAGCTTGATTTTTATGATTCACAAAACAAACACTGTAAGCATTAAATGCAGCATGCAATGGAGAGTGAGATGCAACAGTTAACCAGCTATCTGTCCGGGACGTGGTTTAGCGGTCAGGGTAAAGAAAGAACCATTTTTCATGCCGTTAGCGGCGAGCCGCTGTGGCAGGTAACCAGCGAAGGCGCGGATATGGCGGAGGCAAAACGGTTTGCCATTGAACAAGGCGGCAAGGCGCTGCAGGCGATGACGTTCATTCAACGCGCCGCAATGTTAAAAGCCGTGGCTAAACATCTGCTGGCACAGAAAGAAGCGTTCTACGAAGTCTCGTATCAAACCGGGGCCACCCGCGCCGATAGCTGGGTTGATATTGAAGGCGGGATCAGCACGCTGTTTGCCTACGCCGGAATGGGCAACAGAGAGCTGCCGGATGACACGCTGTGGCCGGAAGACGAGCTGATTCCGCTCTCCAGACAGGGCGGATTTGCCGCCCGCCACGTGCTCACCTCGAAGTCCGGCGTGGCGTTGCATATCAACGCTTTCAACTTCCCCTGCTGGGGAATGCTCGAGAAGCTGGCCCCGACCTGGCTTGCCGGTATGCCCGCCATCATCAAGCCCGGCACGGCCAGCGCGCAGCTAACCCAGGCGATGGTCAAAGCGATTGTTGAGTCAGGGCTGGTACCGAACGGAGCGATAAGCCTGATTTGCGGCGGCGTGGGCGACCTGTTCGAGCATTTAAATGAGCAAGACGTGGTGACGTTTACCGGTTCGGCCAGCACCGGTCAAAAGTTACGTTGTCACCCAAATATCGTTGCCCGCTCAATTCCGTTCACTATGGAAGCGGATTCCCTAAACTGCTGCGTGCTGGCGGAAGATGTCTCCCCTGAGCAGCCAGAATTTTCGCTGTTCGTGCGCGAAGTCGTGCGTGAAATGACCGCCAAGGCCGGGCAAAAATGTACCGCGATTCGCCGGGTTATCGTGCCGCAAAAACGGCTGGGTTCGGTGATTGAAGCGCTGAAAGCGAAACTGGGGAAAATTCAACCCGGCGACCCGGCGGTGGAAGGCGTACGCATGGGGGCACTGGTCAGCCTTGAACAGCGGGATGACGTGCAGCGTAAAGTTGACCAATTGATTGCCGCCGGATGCGAAGCCGTGCTTGGCGGTAAAGCCGATCTCGCTCAGCCTGGCGCGTTCTTCCCGCCGACCCTTTTGCTTTGCCAGCAGCCGGATGAAACGCCTGCCGTGCACGAGCTTGAAGCCTTCGGCCCGGTTGCCACCGTGATGCCGTACCGGGATGCTGAACACGCTATGGCGCTGGCTCGCGCCGGTCAGGGCAGCCTTGCCGGGACGCTGGTCACCGCCGAGGAGCAAACTGCCCGCGAATTTATTCTCGGCGCGGCCCGCGCGCACGGACGAATTCAGGTGCTGAACCAGGAGTCCTCGGTGGAATCCACCGGGCATGGGTCACCGCTGCCGATGCTGGTTCACGGCGGCCCAGGCCGTGCGGGCGGTGGAGAAGAACTCGGCGGCCTGCGTGCGGTGAAACACTATATGCAGCGCACCGCTATTCAGGGCAGCCCAACAATGCTTGCCGCCGTTAGCGGGCAGTGGAACTACGGTGCTCGGGTTCAGGAAGATGCCGTGCATCCTTTCCGCAAGCATTTTGAAGAGCTGCGTATCGGGGAAAGCATTCTGACCGCCCGCCGCACCGTGACCGAAGCCGACATCGCCAACTTCGCCAACCTAAGCGGCGACCGTTTCTATGCCCATACCGATAAAATTGGCGCAGCAGAATCGTTCTTTGGTGAACGCGTGGCGCACGGCTACTTTGTGGTGTCTGCCGCCGCCGGGTTGTTTGTTGACCCCGGCGTCGGGCCGGTGATTGCTAACTACGGCATGGAAAACCTGCGCTTTATCGAGCCGGTAAAAATCGACGATACCATTCAGGTTCGCCTGACCTGCAAACGTAAAACCGCCAAGCCGCAGAAAACGGCGGAAGATAAGCCGGTTGGCGTGGTGGAATGGGCGGTGGATATCACCAACCAGCATCAGCAGATCGTTGCCCGCTACTCAATCCTGACGCTGGTGGCCCGTATGAATGGCGATTTTGCCGCATAGTTTTGACCTTTTAGCTCTCTTCCTTGCAGGGAGAGAGCCCTTCCCAGCCTGACAATTCTCCCCAATCCCACATTCTGGCAACCACAGCAAAACGCCTGGCAGGGAATACAAGGGAAACCCCGGCGGAAGTTGTTATGTTGAATCCGACAGTCTTTATCCAGCACGCACATAACAACACAACGCACTTTTAAGGTGAGAAAGCGATGACAATGAAAACTGGAAAAAAAGCGCTGGCGCTGGCTATTGCGCTCCTGACCTCGGCGGGGATTAACGCCCCTGCTTTTGCCCACGGCGGCGAGGCACATATGGTGCCAATGCAAAAAACGCTCGCGGATTTTGGCGCAGACGTCCAGTGGGACGATTACGCGCAGATGTTTACCATCGTCAAAGACGGTGCCTACGTGAAGGTGAAGCCTAACGCCACCTCTGCCATCGTTAACGGCAAAACGCTCAAGCTTGAAGTCCCGGTTACCTTTAAGGACAAAACGGCGTTTATCTCCGAAGGGTTTATCAATGAAGTGTTCCAGTCCGGGCTGGATCAAACCTTTGCAGTCGAGAAAAAACAGCACCTGCTCAACTCCCTGAGCGCCGACGAAATTAATAAGACGGTGGAGATAATCAAAGGCGCTGCGGACTACAAGCCGAATATTCGCTTTACCGAGATTTCCCTGCGCGAGCCGCCGAAGGAGCAAGTCTGGAAGTTTGTGATGGACGGCACCAGCGTCAGCCAGCCGCGCGAAGCGGACGTCATCATGCTGGACGGTCGCCATATTATTGAAGCCACGGTAGATTTGGCCGCCGGAAAGGTGAAAAGCTGGAAACCGATTGAAGGCGCTCAGGGTATGGTGCTGCTGGACGATTTTGCCAGCGTGCAGTCGATAATCAACAACAGCAAAGAGTTCGCGGAAGCGGTGAAAAAACGCGGCATCAGCGATCCGTCAAAAGTGGTTACTACCCCGCTTACCGTCGGCTATTTCGACGGTAAAGACGGCCTGAAACAGGATCAGCGCCTGCTGAAAGTGGTGAGTTATCTTGACGTGGGCGACGGCAATTACTGGGCGCATCCGATTGAAAACCTGGTCGCCGTAGTAGATCTCGAGCAGAAAAAAATCATCAAAATTGAGGAAGGCCCGGTCATTCCCGTGCCGATGACGCCCCGCCCTTATGATGGCCGCGACCGGCAGGCCGCCAACCTCAAGCCGCTGGATATCATTGAGCCGGAGGGAAAAAATTACACCATTACCGGCGACACGATTCACTGGCAAAACTGGGATTTGCACCTGCGCCTGAATTCCCGCGTTGGCCCGATTATTTCCACCGTGACTTACAACGACAGCGGCACCAAACGGAAGATCATGTATGAAGGGTCGCTCGGCGGGATGATTGTGCCGTATGGCGACCCGGACATTGGCTGGTATTTTAAAGCTTACCTGGACGCCGGGGATTACGGCATGGGCACGCTGACGTCCCCTATCGTGCGCGGCAAAGATGCCCCGGCGAACGCCGTCCTGCTGGACGAAACTCTGGCCGACTACACCGGAAAACCGACCACCATTCCGCGCGCCATCGCCATTTTCGAGCGCTACGCCGGGCCGGAATACAAGCATCAGGAAATGGGCCAGCCGAACGTCAGCAGCGAACGTCGCGAGCTGGTGATCCGCTGGATAAGCACCGTCGGCAACTACGACTATATCTTTGACTGGGTCTTCCATCAGAACGGCACCATTGGCATTGACGCAGGCGCGACCGGCATAGAAGCGGTAAAAGGCGTGAAGGCCAAAACCATGCACGACGCCACCGCGAAAGAAGATACCCGCTACGGCACGCTTATCGACCACAATATTGTCGGCACGACACATCAGCATATTTATAACTTCCGCCTGGATCTGGACGTCGACGGCGAAAATAACAGCCTGACCGCTATCGACCCGGTAGTGAAGCCGAACACCAGCGGCGGCCCACGCACGAGTACGATGCAAACCAATGAATATGCGATTAAAAACGAGCAGGACGCGGCGCAGAAATTTGACCCAGGCACCGTCCGTTTGCTCAGCAATCCGAACAAAGAAAACCGCATGGGCAACCCGGTGTCCTACCAGCTGATTCCTTACGCCGGTGGAACTCACCCCGTCGCCACCGGCGCGAAGTTTGCCCCGGACGAATGGATTTACCATCGCCTGAGTTTTATGGATAAGCAGCTGTGGGTGACCCGCTACAACCCGGATGAACGCTATTCCGAAGGGAAATACCCGAATCGCTCCGCGCACGACACCGGTTTAGGGGCTTACAGCAAAGATAATCAGTCGCTTGAAAACACGGATAATGTGGTCTGGTTAACCACCGGCACCACGCATATCGCCCGCGCCGAAGAGTGGCCCATCATGCCGACCGAGTGGGTACATGCCCTGCTGAAGCCGTGGAACTTCTTCAATGAGACGCCAACGCTTGTGAAGTCGGCGGATAAAAAGAGTAAATAGAACAGTTTGCGGCGCGCTGTTCTGGCGCGCCGCTTTTTTAAGGCCGAGGCTTGATTGCAAGCTAACCGTCGATTAGCAGTGGGTAACAGAATTATCTTTATTCATATGTACCGGCGGATGGGGTTCAATTAGCTTAGGTGTAAGCCTCTTAGGAGGGAAACCTCCAGCAAAAACATAATCAGTATTATTTAATAAACCAGCCACACCACTATAATGGGTAGCTACTGGATAATGTCCTCCGTATGCCCATATTTTTCGTTGCGTTGCATTAGCTAACTCTTGCGCCACACTCAGCTTTCCTGAGCCTTTTTCTGCCTCACCTGAATAACAAGCCACTAAATGTAGAGGTCTTTTATCTTTTGATAAGTCAAGTGAGTATCTGCGAATAAGGTAACGATAAAATTCCCTGGGCGTGAAAAACGATCCTTTTTGATCTCTACCGAGGTTTGTGTCAAGAATGACCAAGTGGCCTTCAGAAGAACCATGAACTACAATCCCTGGTTCACCCGTACCCAAAAAGTCGCTAACATATCCATCCTTTATCATAAACCGTTTTGATATTTTACTTAAACCTTTTGGATGATGCTCCATATAAAAAGTTTTATAGTGAGCCAATGGCCTTGCATTTTCAGGCTCAAAATTTATTTTCAGATTTTTTTTCAACTCCTGTAACGACAAAGGTTGTGACGGACTCTTTTTTTTAAAGAAATGCACGATGATACTCCAGTTACTTTATCCAAATGGTGCTTACGGAGTCTATTCATAAATAGCATCAGAGACTATTTATAGCATCTTAATTAAGGTGCAAATTAATCATGACTGATTGCCTGCCGCCGTTAACGAACTGCCACGGATAGAATTCACTTTATTTATATGCACAGACAAATGCTGGCCCGTTAACTTCGTTTATACCTTAATAAAATACCACCTGTTAATTTGTCACGCCGTTTGATTTTCTGAATAATAAAAATGTGGCACAATCAATCTTGGGCGAACCTTCTTATATTTGTTTTTTACTCGAATGGAAACATCCCCTTTATTATTTATCATTCCAATTAACCCTTTATGTTTCTTGTCGCAATAGAGCTTCTCATAGCCGCCATATGCCCATATTTTCCTTTGTAAAACATTCGCTAATTCCTGTGCAACACTTATCCCCTCAGCGTCATCTTTTGCAGCACCAGAATAACAGCTAACCAGATGCAACGTTCGTTTATCCTTCGATAAATCAATGGCGTGATTAATGACAAGGTGGTGATAAAACTCTTTTGGCGATAATAAAACAAAGTCTTTATTGTGTTTAAAATCGGGAATCTGCAGTCGCCCCCCAGGAGTACCGTGAACAAAAATAGCAGGTTCACCCGTTTGCATAAAATCACTCACATACCCAAATCGAAAGAAATGCTCTGATAGCACCCTTTGAATTTGAAGGGTTTTGTAGTAAGTGACAGGCTTTGCATTTACAGGCTCAAAGTTAATCTGCAAATTTTCTTTCAATTGTTGCAGCGGCAAGGAATCAGTCTGTTTTCCTTTAAAGAAAGGCATGGGGACACTCCACGAATTAAAACCAAACAATTCAGTGAGTGTATTAAGAGATAAAGCAACAAACCAATTATAACGCCTTAATTAAGGCGTTATAATTGATAATTACAAAGAAAAAAAGATTAATTCTCAGTTTCGCTGCGCGCTATTCTCGCCCGCCTGAAGATTTTATTGC
Organism: Cedecea neteri NBRC 105707 = ATCC 33855; assembly: GCF_001571265.1. Lineage (GTDB taxonomy): Bacteria > Pseudomonadota > Gammaproteobacteria > Enterobacterales > Enterobacteriaceae > Cedecea > Cedecea neteri. The sequence goes on from NZ_BCTL01000027.1 coordinate 16,592, forward strand.
TTGCCAACCGTGAGTCAGCAGCGACAGGAAGAGTTTGTTTTTATCCTGATAAATTCTGGCCGATGGGGTTCAATTAGTTTAGGTTCGAGCTTGACTTTATTTGTATTTGTGATTTCATCAGTGTTATTTATCATCAAAAACAACCCACCGGTTAGAGAGCGCACCTTTTCATAACCACCATACGCCCATATTTTTCTTTGCGTTATATTAGCAAGCTCTTGCGCTATGCTAAGCTTACCAGAGTTTTCTTTTGCCATGCCGGAATAACAGCAAATAAGATGTAAAGGTCTTTTATCCTTTGCTAAATCCAGCGAATGCCTGCGAATAAGATAATGATAAAACTCCCGTGGAGTATGATATTTCCCACATACATCGTCTCCATATTCCCTGATGCCTTCCATAACAATGGATATTTTAACTATGGAACTACCATGAACCAAAATGCCAGGTTCTCCGGTACCCATAAAGTCACTAACATAACCACTCAAGTCTCTTTTTTCTTCTATTGTTGGTGTTGTCTCCATAAAAAATGACTTATAGTGTGCCACTGGCTTTGCATTTTCAGGCTCAAATTTTATCTGCAGATTTTTTTTTAACCTTTTCAGTTTTTTTGAATCACTCATCCAGAAACAATCCCAAACGCTAAAGCACTTCATAGAAACCTCATTTAATTTTAAAAATAAATGATAAATATATTCATCGATGAGATAAGTCCCTACACAAAAAGCATTAATTAAATTTTAATTCATACTTCTTTCTTAAAAAAACTGTTTTCCGCGGCTCACGGTACCACTCCCTCCTCCTTAAAATTGAGGCTTAACAGCCTGCCAGCCGTGGATCAGCAGCGACTGGAAGAACGGCTGCACGCTGGCAAATCCCGCATCAAGTAGCAACGCTTCAGTTTGACGAGGCGGTAGCAAAAGCAAACGCCGGCTAAGCTCGGCCTTCACCTCAGAAATGTCCCGCTCGCGTTGGGTATAAGCCTGCTGCAGCGCAACCCAATTTCTCAACTGGCTGTCAAAACCGGGATCCGCCATGTCACCCGCAATTTCTGCAGCGATAAGCTGCCCGGCGGGTTTTAGCCTGTCGGCAATGTGCTGGTAAATACCACCGCGCTGCGGGTGCTGAATAAAGTGCGCCACCAGCAGACACAACGCAGCGTCGTATTTTTCCCGCTCGGGAACGTCGATAACGTGGCCTTCAATCAGCGTGCAGCGGTCGCTCAGCCCTTCTCGCTCAAGCTTTTCTGCACAAACGGCAAGCATATCCGTAGAAGGATCCACGCCGGTAAAACGCCAGCCTGGGCGCTGATGTGCCAGCCTGACGATTTCCGTCCCGGTGCCTACGCCGACGCAGAGCACCTGCGCGTTCTCCGCAAGGCCCCTCAACAACAGCGATATCAACGAATGCAGATTGTTTGAAATGTCTTTCAGGCGTTCGCTACTGGCGTCGTACTGGCGGGAAAATTCCGCGTTGAAAATGTCATTTGTATCTTGCATCACATCGCCTCTGGTCGGTTTTCAGCGGAAAACAGGGCAATAAATGCCCAACAAACTCACGTAACTTACGATAACACATGAAATGGGAGTTTAAAAAGTGTTTTCTTTTTGTACGCTTCGCGTCTTATTGAACCTCATTATATTTATAAATAATTTTAAATTATTTTCCTGATGACATTTTTCATCGAAACGATATACAGAAAATAAACCTTCTAATAAAGGAAGCTTTACATCCCGCAAATGGAAATGAATATGATTCCGGGTAGCACCAAGCATTTTTAGTTAAGAAAAAAGTAAAGATCGATAAAGTTCCGGGGATCCCATTTCATTACAACTGAATAATGATACAATAAGCAGCGGACTTACTCTGCGTTTAAACAAATACAATAACGTGTCACGTGAATTTTACCACTGACCTCAGGCACTCATTTCACGGAAAATAATCCCGTAGCTGAATACCGAGAAAAATAATATGACGCAACACCAACTCCAGGACACCATCGCCCGTTACAGTCAGCAATTAAAAAAGCATCCCTGTTTTCGGGAGGCCATCCGGCATCATTATGACTCCCTGCTGATAACCTATAAAAAACAGCCGCTGTTTTATAAAACGATTCTGCAAAGCTCCCGCTTTCATGTGGTTTTGGCGCTGCTGTGTTTTCACTACAGCGATCGCAAGGCCGTGCTGGCGGATATCAAAGAGTTTTGCGTGAAAATGGAGCTAACTAGCCTCAACACGGTGAATTCTTTGGTCACGCTGCTGCGCATTACCGGCAGAATGTCGCTGGAAAAAAGTGAGGATGACCGCCGGGTGCTGCTGTATAACCCGAGCGTGAAAGGCCTCAATGAAACCCGCAGCTATATGCAGATTTCCATTCCTTCACTGAAAATGCTGCTGCCCGAGAGCGCGCTTTCTATTCACGCTCTTGACGATAACAGCACCTTTGAACAATTTTTTCGCCGCAGCGCTAACCTGTTATTTGATGAGGTTATATTGAGTCGACTGGTGCCTAATAGCGCGATGTTTGTCGATAAAGACGCCGGGCATATTATTATCCTCAGAATATACCTGATGGCTGCGCAGAGTGAAGATGGCAAATGGTGGCTACGGCCCAATTACAATAAAACGGCAAAAGATCTTTCAGTGTCGAGAATGCACCTGAGACGTATTGTTAACTGCGGTATCATGGCGGGATTATTTAGTGAAGATAGCGAAGGCGCATTAGAAATACACAACGGCTTTATGGAAATGGCCGAATCCTACTTTGGATTTTATTTCTCATTTATTCTGTACGGCCTTAATATCGACCCAACCAACGTATAAAAGTGCCGGCTTTCGCCGGCTTTTTTTATCTTTCCCGCAGCGCTTCGCTGGCTTTATTCAGTGGTTTCAGCAGGTAATCGAGCACTGATTTACTGCCGGTTTTAATGTCCACGGTAGCAATCATGCCGGGGAAGATGGGGAACGATTTTCCCTCCCGGTTCTCCAGCTGGCTGACATCGGTACGGATGTAGACCCGGTAGTAGTAAACGTCACGCTTCACCTCATCCTGCAGCGTGTCCGGTGAAATGGTGGTCACCACCCCTTTCAGCCCACCATAGATGGAATAGTCGTAGGCGGTGATTTTCACCAACGCCTTTTGCCCTGGATGAATAAAAGCCACGTCGCGTGGCGAGATTTTCGCCTCAATCAGCATCTGGTCGTCCAGCGGGACCAGGGTCATCAGCTTGCCGTTAGGAGGAATCACGCCGCCCACGGTGGTGACCTCAATACCTTTCACAATCGCCCGCACCGGAGAGGTAAATTTCAGGCGCGTCAGCGAGTCTGTCCGTCCCCGCATTACCGAGCGCTGGGTTTCAATTTCCTCGTTGGTTTTTGCCAGTTCTTCACGAGCACGCACGTAATACTGGTTTTGCATTTCGGTGATTTTGTTTTCCAGCTCGTTTTTTTGCCGCTGCAGGCGCAGAACTTCCACGCTGCTGGCGGCCCCCTGTTTGACCAGCGGCTGGGTCATCGCCAGTTCGCGCTGCACCAGCGAGACGGCCTCACGCAGCCCGGCAACCCCCTTTTCAAGGCTGCTACGGCGTGATTCGTATAGCGCCGTTTCCTGCCGCACCAGGTCGCTATCGCCGGCCAGCATGTCGGGGAAGACCAGCGCCGTAGCGCCGACTTCGGCCTTCAGGCGTGCGGCGGTGGCCATCGCAGCGTGGAGGCGGGATTCACTTTCCTGCACGCCGGACTCGGTTTTCGTGCGGTCAAGCTGCGCGAGCACCTGGCCCCGCTCAACGATGTCCCCCTCATGAACGTCCAGCTTGTAGAGGATCCCGCCCTCAAGGGACTGAATAACCTGCTCGCGTGACGACGGCACAACTTTTCCCGAGCCGGTCGTGACCTCATCCAGGCTAAAGAAATTAGCCCAAAGCACAAAAACCAGCAGCATCAGCCCCAGCGCCCAGGCTACCAGGCTCGATCGCGGCAGCGCAGGCTCTTTCAGGCGGCTGTTGTAGCGTGTGATGTCGTTCATGCCTGCACCTCCGGCGCGATGTTTGGCTTGAGCGTCGCCGTCCGACGCGGGGCGGCTTGATTCTCCATCATCCCGTGCAGCTGCAAAATTTTGTCTCGCGGGCCGTCCATGACGATGCGGCCGTTATCCAGCACGATGATTCGGTCTACCAGCTGCAGGATGGGTATCCGGTGCGTGGCGACCACCAGCGTACGGTTGCCCAGCCACGGAGCCAGGTTGGCGATGAGCTGCTGTTCACTGATTTCATCCAGCCAGGCCGTCGGCTCATCCAGCAGCAGGATCTGCGGCTGCAGAATGAGGGTTCGCGCCAGCAGCAGCGCCTGCCGCTGGCCGCCTGAGAGCCCTGCGCCGCCTTCGGTAATCAGGTAGTTGAGGCCATTTTTCTGCTTCTGGACAAAGCCCAACGCACCGCTAAGCGTCAGGGCGCGGTGAATCTCTTCGTCACTTGCCAGCGGACGGCCCATGGTCAGGTTGTCGCGGATCGAGCCGAAGAATAAACGAGCCTGTTGGCTTAGCAGGGTCATATCACGACGCAGGTCGGCGGTGTCGAGCTGGCCAAGGCTGATATCGTCCAGCAGGATCTGCCCGTGCTGCGGCGTTTGCATCCCCGCCAGCAGCTGTAAGAGCGTGCTTTTGCCGGAGCCGTTACGCCCCAGCACCGCGATTTTCTCCCCGGCGGTGATGGTCAGCCGCGCAATGTCCAGGTCGTTAACCTTCTCTTCTTCGTCGTAGTAAAACGCCGCATAGTTAAACTGGTAGTTCCCCTGCAAATGCGCTTTATGCACTTTTTTGCCCTGCTCCGGGTCGTCCAGCGGACGCTGCATCAGGTCATCCAGCCCTTTACGCGCCACCTTCGCCTGCTGCCAGCGCGACAGCACGCCGGATATCTGCGCCAGCGGAGCAATAGTCCGGGAAGCCAGAATAGAGGTACCAACCAGCGCCCCGGTGGTCATATCACCGTTAATCACCAGGTAACAGCCTACCAGCAGCACTACGGCGTAGACGATAGACTGAACTTCCTGGGTCCAGGTCATCAGCAGGCTGGTCAGCCAGCGCTGCTTCATGCCGACCCCGGCCGCCACGTCGTTGGTGTTATTCCACTGGTTCTGAAACCGCTGTTCGGCGCGCAGCAGTTTGATGTCTTCGATGGACTGAACGGCCTCCACCAGCGTGGCGTTGCGGATAGCCGACTCGCGCATGCCCTCGTTCGAGAGGTGCGCCAGCGGACGCTGCACCAGCAGGCCTGGGATCAGCAGCAGAGGAATCGCCAGCAGCACCACAAACACCAGCGGGCCGCCAATCAGCCAGAGAATAAAGACAAACAGCAGGAAGAACGGGATGTCTGACACCGTGCCAATCGTGGTGGAGGTAATAAGCTCGCGCACCGACTCCAGCTCGCGAATCTGCGAGATAAACGAGCCGGTAGATTTAGGCCGCACGCTGTTTTTAATGCGCAATGCCCGGGCAAATACCCGGTCGGAAATGCGTAAATCGGCCCGCTTGCCGACGACGTCGGCGATGTGAACGCGCAGCATACGCATGGTAAATTCAAAGAGAATCGCCAGCATCACGCCGCCAAACAGTACCCACAGCGTGGGGACAGATTGCGAAGGCACCACCCGGTCGTACACCTGCATCGAGAAGAGCATTCCCGCCAGCGCCAGCACGTTTGCCGCCATCGCTACCAGCATGATGTCGCCGTAGCGTTTCCAGTCTTTCAGCGCCAGCGTCCAGAACCAGTTTTTTTGGTACGGCTTGACGTAGTCGTCCACTCGCGCATCTGGGATAGCGTTCAACGGACGCAGCAAAAACAGACCTTTCAGCCTCTGCGACAGCGCTTCACGGCTGACCACGGTTTCCAGGCCGCCGTCGCCGCTAAGCTGTATGCTGAGCTGCCCGTGCTTGTCCATATGGTTCAGCACCGCCATTTGACCGTCATTAAGCTCCGCGACCAGCGGCAGACGCCACGGATCGATAAGCGAGACATCCGCCGGGACGCTACGCAGGGCTAATCCAAGCTGACGAGCCATGTCTTCGAGCACCAGATGATGGGGGCTTTGGCTTTCCTGGTTAACCACTACGCGCACGTGTTCTTCCGAGAAGTCCAGCCGATAGTGGCGCGCTACGGCCAGCATGGCCTGCAGCCAGGGTTCATAGCGGGTATGCGTTGAAGTCATCGTGTTTCACGTCCTGCTAAAGTGGCAAAAAGCGCCGGTGTTGTCCTTTCCGCGGCTTGTTTCATAAACATGTTTTATACCGGGTAATAAAAATAAGCGGCCAGAATGCCGCCGGACTTAAAGCCCGGCGGCACTAACGTTAAATCACCACCAGCTGGTGGTTCGCCAGCAGCGTGGCGAGGTCGGTCTGTACCCCGTTCAGCGTCACCACGGTGGTTGGGTCAAAGACGCCGCCCTTACCGTCGCGGTCAATCTGAATCTCGGTGCTGCTGCCGTTTTGCACCACTTTGATGTAGTCGCCGATGTTGCCTGCCCCGGCTCCCAGCTGCGCGACGCCATTGATGTAATGTGCGGAAGCATCTCCGGCGTAACCGCTGCCCTGCAGCAGCTCGCGCAGGTCTATGCGGTCACTGTCTGCGGTGCCTTCCCAGGTCCCGACGCTGAAGCCATTGACGACGTCATGGCCGTTTCCGCCGGTGGCATCAGACCCGTTCAGCAGCTTGTAGAGCAGCGTATCGTGCCCGCCGCTGCCGATGTTAAAGGTGTCGTTACCGCCGCCGCCTTCGAAGGTGTTATTCCCGCTATTGCCGGTAATCACATCGTCATGGCTGGAGCCGACGATCCCTTCAATATTGCTAAAGGTGGCGGTGTTAAACCCGGTGTTCTGCGCCCCGGTTTTACCCAGGTCGACGGTGACGCCCACGCCAGAGTTACGGAAATCAACCACATCCATACCGCCCGTCGCACTCCACGTCTGGTGGTCTGAGGATGTTTCCCAGCCGCCGCCGCCGTTGTAGACGTAGGTACCCTGCTCGGCGATAAACGTATCGTTGTAGCCGGTGCCGGTGAGCGTGCCTCCGTGTACGCCGGTCGCGGCATCTGCCGTCAGGGCATAGCTTTCTTTGCCATCGCCAGCGGTGAGTCCGTTCCAGGTCGTGTTGCTGGAGACGCCGTTGATCGCCCGCACCAACTCGGCATGGTAGGTTTCGTTCGGGTTGAGGCCGTAGAAGCTCACCAGCGCTGAAGCGTCGTTGATGCCGATCCCCGACTGGGCGTTGATCACCTGGCTGGCCACCAGATCGCCGGCAGAGTTGTAGAGCTTCACCGTGTTGCCGAAGAACACGTTAATGCCCTGGCTGTCGACAATTTTCAGGTGAATCGCCGTGCCCGGTGCCACGGTGTTGGTGTTCCGCTCCAGCGTCACGCTGCCGTTTTGGCGGAAGATCAGCAGGTCCTGCGCGCCGTCCCAGTCGTAGTCGACCAGCGCCGCGCCGGAGACTTGGCTGGTGGTCGCCGAGCCGAACTTCGACGAGGTGAAGCTTGCCACGCCCTTCAGTCCGTCGTTGGTGTACATGTACGACTGCCCGCTGTTGGCCAGCTTGATGATGTCCATCCGGCCGTCCATGTTCCAGTCCACCGCCACGCTGACCGTGCCGTTGTACTTCTCGCTACCCACCGCCGTGCCGGCCAGCAGGTTGCCTTTGCCGTCGTTCATCATCAGCAGACCGCCGGTGCCTGCGCGTGACATCCCCATGTAGAGGTCCATGTAGCCGTCACCGTCGAAGTCCGCCCAGGTCATGCTCACCGAGTTATTGGCGGCGGCGGAACCCGTGGCGCTGTACATGGTGTTGATAAAGTTCTGGCTCCAGGTAAAGGTGCCGTCCCCTTTGTTGAACATCGTGGACAGCGCATAGTTGTTGTTGCCGTTGGTGGTGTGCTGGGCAATATCCACCATGCCGTCATTGTTCAAATCGACGCCGGATGCTTCAATCAGGCTGTTGTAGTTGCCGACTTTAGCCCCGGAGACAAAGTTGGTGTACGTTCCGGCGCCGGAGGTGCCCACCAGCTTGCCCGCGTTGTTATTCACAAAGGTGCTGGAGTCTGGCCCGCCTGCATCGCCCATCACGAAGTCGACGTAGCCGTCACCCTGGAAGTCAATGGCCACAACGGCGCCGTACCACAGCAGCGCGCCGACCGTGGCGCTGCTGCCGGGGCTGGTTGAGGTATAGGTTCCATCCCCGTTGTTCATCAATTGGGCGATGTAGCTGTAGTTGGTGCTTTCCACCAGCATATCCGCGTGCCCGTCGCGGTTGATGTCCGCATAGGCGCCGGTGGTGTAGCTCCCGTTCATCGTGAAGTTTCCGCTCACTTTGTAAGTGTTGCGGTCGCTCGAGGTGGCGAACTGCTGGTTGCTGGCAAACGTCCACATGCCGTTTTCGTCGAGCATGAAGCTGGCGGCAATGGCGTTGGTCGCGCTGGTAAAGGACCAGGCTGGCGACATCGACGCCTCCGCACCTATCACTACCGTGCCGTGCGTGACATCGACGCTGTTGCCGTTGCCCGCACTGCTTTTCACCTGCGCCGTAACGTCATAGCTCTTTAACGAAAGCACATCGGCATCCGGGATCTGCAGATACCAGGTGTTAGAAGAAGGATCGACCACCACCGCGCCGCCGCGATCGGAGGTGTAAGTCTTGCCGTTCACCGTCACCACCACGAACTCGCCGTGCACCAGGCTTGCATCCACGCTGCCGGTGATAATTGGCGTGGTGTCGGTGGTGTTCAGCCCGTTAACCAGCGCTTTGGTGGTTGGCACCGAGGTGTCGACCGTCAGCGTAAAGTCGTTAGATTCAGTGTAATTCCCCGCTTTGTCAGTCACGCGCAGAACGTAGTGATAGTTTCCGTCCAGCAGGCCGGAGTCAGCGAACGTCCAGTTGGTGCCGCCGGTGATGGTCACTTTGCCCACCAGCACGCCGTCGCGGAAGATTTGCGCGATTTCGCCTGCAGCCAACGCCTGGTTCAGCGTGCCGTTCAGCACCGGCGAGGTGTCGTCGGTGGAGTAGCTGCTGTCGAAATTACCGGTACGTTCGCCGTCGTTGTCGGTATAGCTGACGATGCTCCCCACGGTGTCCGGGGCCACGGTGTCAACGGTGACCACCTGGTTTGCGGTTGATCCGACGTTCCCAGCCTGGTCGATAATACGAACCTGGTAAACATAGTCGCCATCGGCCAGGGTACGGTCATCAACGTAGTGCCAGGCGGTGCCGTTCACTACGGCATCTACCCAGTTTTTACCCCCGTCGAGGCTGATTTGTACGCGCTCATCGCTCGCCAGCGCATGGCCAAGCGTGCCGTTCAGCGTCAGCGTGGTGTCCATAGTGATAAAGTCGCTGGCGCTCTGCCCGGTATCATCGGAGATACTGTCAATGGTGATGCCATAGTTTGGCGCGACGGTATCTACCGTGACGGTCTGGCTGGTGGTCGCCCCCACGTTGCCGGCTAGATCGATAACGCGCACCTGCCAGGTGTGGTCGCCGTCCGTAAGCTGGCGTCCGTCGGTATAGCTCCAGCTGGTGCCGTTCACCGAGGTGGCGTAAACCCAACTGGCCCCGCCGTCGAAGCTCACCTGGACATATTCGTTTTTGCCGAGCGCAGCACCTAAGGATCCGTTCAGCGTCAGCGTATTATCGTTGGTGATAAAATCGCTGTTGCTGAAGCCGCTGTCGGTGGTGATGCTGTCGACGGTCACGGTGACAGAGGCGTCCGGCGGCGTGGTATCCACCGTTACGTTCTTAGAGGCGCTCTGCCCAACGTTCCCGGCGTCATCAACCACGCGAACCATGTACTGATAAGTGCCGTCGCTAAGGGTTCTGCCGTCGTTGAAGTACCAGGTTGTGCCAACCGTGACTACCGTCTGCCAGATCTTCCCGCCGTCCAGGCTTATCTGCACATGTTCGCTCGCTAAGAGTGATGCCCCCAGAGAACCGTGGATCGTCAGCGAGGTATCGCTGGTGACAAAGTCAGTGTTGCTCAGCCCCGTATCGTCACTGATGCTGTCAATTGAGACGGTTTTACTCGCGTCCGGCGCCACGGTGTCGACGGTCACCAGTTGGCTGGTGGTTGCCCCGACATTGCCCGCATCGTCGACAACGCGCAGCTGGTAGAGATGGTCGCCGTCGGCAAGCGTACGGTTATCAATGTAGCTCCACGTAGTGCCGCTAATACTCACGTCAGTCCAGGTTTTCCCACCGTCAATACTGATTTGGGCGTGCTCGCCCGTCGCCAACGGAGCGCCGAGCTTGCCGCTGAGGGTCAGCGTATTGTCGCTGGTAATAAAGTCGTGCGCGTCCAGACCCGTATCCTGGGTAATAGCGTCGACAGTGATGGTCTTACTGGCGTCCGGAGCCACGGTATCGATGGTTACATTCTGCGTTGCCGTCGAGCCGACGTTGCCCGCATTGTCGATGACGCGCACGTGGTAGGTCACGATGCCGTCCGGCAGAGTGCGCCCGTCGGCATAGCTCCATGTTTTACCGTTAACCACCAGGTCAACCCAATTTGCCCCACCGTCAAAGCTTATCTGCGCCTTCTCATTGTTACCCAGCGCCCCGCTCAGGGAGCCTTTTACGACGACCTTGCTGTCGGAGGTAATAAAGTCGCTGGCGCTCAACCCGGTATCGTTTTGCAGGGCGTCAATGCTAATGGTCATCTGCGGCGGCGTGGTATCCACCGTGATGGTACGGTCGGCCCCCGCACTGTTGCCGATGCTGTTGCTGACGCTGGCGTGAATCACGTACGCGTCACCGTCCGCCAGGGCAGAGACCGCGCTGCTGCCCAGGGTATAACTCCAGCTCCCGTCGCCGTTCACCGTCGTGGTGTATTTCTGCCCGTTCAGCGTAATGGTTACGGTTTGCCCCGCAGGAGCATTGGTGACGCCGCTCAGCACCAGCGGCGTGCCGTGCTCCGCCGCGCTGACGATATCGTCCCCGGCAAAGGTGTTGATGCTGATAGTCGGCACTTCACCGCTCAGGGTAACCTGCTTGTCCGCACTGCTGCTGTTGCCCGCTTTGTCGCTGACGCTCGCAGAGATTTGATAGCTGCCGTCCGCCGCGCCCAGGAAATCCTGAGCAGGCACGGTCACCGACCAGGTCCCGGTATCGCTAACCACCGCCATGTAAGCGTGATTATTGAAGGTCACGGTAATCGTCTGTCCAGGCTGGGCGCTGGTCGTGCCGCTGATAACCTGGCCTGCCTGCTGCTCGGCGCTGTTGATGATGTCGTCCCCGGCCACCTTGTCGAAGGTGATGGTCGGCGCGGTCGTGTCCACCGTCAAAGTACGGTCCGCGCTGCCAGGGTTCCCGGCTTTATCACTCACTGAGGCATGAACGCTGAAGTCGCCGTCAGCGAGCTTCGCCAAATCTGCAGCCGCCACGATGAGGCTCCAGGAGCCATCTGCCTGAACCGTGGCTTCATAGCTCTCGCTGCCCAACTTAACGGTGACTTTTTGCCCGGCTTCTGCGCTGCTGGTGCCGCGAATCGTTAACGGCTGCTGCTGTTCGGCCGCGTTGATCACATTGTCGCCGGAGATGTCGGCAATGGTGACTATCGGCGCCACGGTGTCGACGCTGATATTGTGGGTCGCCGACGTCGCGTTATTCGCGCTGTCAGTCGCCGAGGCCATCACCGTGTAGCCGCTGCCGTGCGCCAGGTTCTGCACCTGGTTTGCCGGGACGGTTACGCTCCAACTGCCGCCCTGCTGAACAGTGGCGCTGTACTGAATGCCGTTTAACGTGACCGTCACCTGAGTGCCCACGGCCAGCTCGGTGCTCCCGCCGCTAATCACCAGATCCTGCAGGGCTTCCGCAGCGTTAATCACGTCATCCTGGCTGATGGTGTCGATGGTCAGCCCGATGCGGGCGGCGTTAACCTCAACCGTATGGGAGTTCGTCCCTTCGTTTCCGGCGCTGTCGGTCAGCGTGGCGGTAATCGTCGCCGTGCCGTTTTTCAGCGCTGAAACCGCCGAGGCCGGTACGCCCACGCTCCAGTTGCCATTGGCATCCACCTGAGTCACGTACTGAATCCCGTCGAGGGTGATGACGATTTTGTTCCCTGTCGCCGCGCCAGCGCTTGAGCCAGAGATAATCTGCGCCTGCGCGTGCTCTTCAAGGTTGATGATGTCGTCACCCGCCACGACGTTAAAGCTAACGGTCGGCGCGGTGGTGTCCAGCGTCATGCTCTGGCTGCCGGTGGTTTTGTTGCCCGCCGCATCGCTGACGTCAACTTTTACCGCATACTGGTTATCCGCCAGCGCGCCAAGGGCGGTTGAATCAAGCGTAATACTCCAGGTACCGTCCGCTTTCACTACGCCGGTGTAGGTTTTTCCGTCCAGGGTCAGGGTAACCGTCTGCCCGGCCTCGGCGTTTGACGTCCCGGTGACGGTCACGCCCGCGCCTGCTTCTGCGGCGTTAATCACGTTGTCCGTGGCGATCCGGTCGATAGTCAGCCCCGGTGACGTGGCGTCAACGCTGAACTCACGCTCCGCGCTGGCGCCGTTTCCGTTCACGTTAGTGACGCTAACTTTCACCGACGCATCGCCATCCTTCAGTCCGGCCATATCGCCTGCAGGCACGGTGTAGTGCCAGTTGCCGTCAGACTCAACCTGGGCCGTGTAGGTGTGACCGCCGAAGATAATAGTGACGGTTTGCCCTGCCTCAACGTTCTGGGTTTTACCTGAAAGCACCAGATCTGCCCCTTTCTCAGCGGCATTAAGCACGTTATCGGCGGTGATAGCTTCAACGCTGACAGCGACCGGGCTGAGATCGACCTTCACGGAGTGATCGATAGAGATAGGATTGCCCGAGCTGCTGCTGCCCGCCGCCGTCACGGTGATATTACCTGCAGCCCACAGGCTGACATCTTCCGCCGGAACGGCAGCCGACCATGTGCCGCTCGCGCTAACCGTCGCCAAATAGTTCTTGCCGTTAATGGTGACGGTGACGGTGCTGCCTTCACTCATACCGCTGGCGCTGCCGCTGATAATCAGGTTCTGATTATGTTCGATGGCGTTGACGACGTCGTCGCCCGCCACGGTGTTGATGCGGATACCCGGCAGGCTGGCGTCAATCGTAAACTCACGATCTGCCGTGCCGCTGTTGCCGTGGCCGTTGGTGACCGAAGCCGTGACGGTTAATTTGCCATTACCCAGAGCGGTCAGCACGTCGGCCGGCAGGTCGAGGCTCCAGCTCAAATCACTCTGCACCGTCGCGGTGTATGTTTTCCCACCCAACTTAATAGTGACAGTGTCACCTACAGCCGCATTGCTGACTTTTCCGCTGAGGGTCTGGCCTGCCGCGATTTCTGCAGCATTAAGGACGTTGTCTGCGGTAACCGGGTTGATCATGACGCCCGGTGCGGCGGTGTCCACCAGCAGGTTAGCGTTAGCGCTGGCGCTGTTGCCGATGGCGCTTGTCGCGGTGGCGGTCAGCGTATAGTTTGCTTCACCCAGTCCGGCCAGGTCGCCCGGCTTAACGTCCACGCGCCAGTTGCCGCTGGCGTCGGTGGTGGCGGTGTAGTTTTTGCCGTTCAGGGTGACGATGACGGCGGTGCCCGGTGCCAGATTAGCGCTGGTGCCGCTCAGCGTCAGCGTCTCGCCCTTTTCAATGGCGTTAAGCACGTTATCGCCGCTGATAGCATTGAAGTTTACAGATGGCAGGCCGGTGTTAACCGTCACTTCATGGCTGCCGCTGCCGGTATTGCCCGCGCTGTCCGTCAGGCTGGCATTGATGGTGACTTTACCGTCCGCCAGCTGGCTTACCACGCTTGCAGGGACGCCAATACTCCAGTTACCCGCTGCATCCACGGTGGTTGTCCAGCTGTTTGCGCCGATAGTCACGGTGATTTTATCCCCGGCAGCAGCGCCGCGGCTGGAACCGGAGATAATCTGCGCCTGGCCGTGCTCGGCAAGGTTAATCACGTCGTCGCCGGCGACCACGCCAAACGAGATGGACGGCACGGTGACGTCCACGCTCAGGTTATGGCTCGCGGAGGATCCGTTGCCTGCGGCATCGCTGACGCTGGCTTCAACGGTATACACGCCGTCGCCAAGCGCGGAGGCTTTATCAACCGGAACGGCTACGCTCCAGCTGCCGTTGGCCTGCACGGTGCCGGTATAAGTTTCATTGTTCAGCTTCACGGTCACGGTCTGGCCCGGCTCCGCGTTGCTGGTGCCGGTAATCACCAGCGGCTGCCCGGCCTCGGCGGCATTGAGCACATCATCCCCGGCGATGGTATTGATTTGCAGGGTCGGGGCTGCGGTATCCACGCTGATTTCACGCCCGGCTGATGCCCCGTTGCCGCTCACGTTAGCGACGCTGACTTCCACGGAAGTTTCGCCGTCTTTCAGCCCTTTCATATCATTAGCCGGGACAGTGAATTTCCAGCTGCCGTCGCTCTCTACCTGAGTGGTATAGGTGTGCCCCGCAAAGGTAATGGTGATTGTCTGCCCGGCTTCTACATTCTGAGTTACCCCGGAGAGCAATAAATCAGCGCCTTTCTCGGCGGCGTTCAGCACGTCGTCCCCGGCAATCTGGCTGATGGTTATCGCCACCGCGTTGAGATCCACATTGACGGTGTGATCGATGGAGACTGGGTTACCCGAGCTGCTGGTCCCGTCTGCCGAAACGGTAATATCTCCGGCCTGCCACTGGCTGACTTCGTTTCCTGGCACCACGGTCTGCCAGCTGCCGTCGGCGCGAACCGTTGCCGCATAGTCTTTACCGTTGATGGTTACCGTTACCGCGCTGCCTTCGCTCAGGCCGCTGCTGGTACCGTTGATCACCAGGTTCAGGCTATGTTCAATGGCGTTGATAACGTCATCGCCCGCAATGGTATTAATCCGAATGCCCGGCAGTGCCGCGTCGATGGTGACATCGCGCGAACCGGTGCCGGTGTTACCCGCCCCGTCCGTCACGGAAGCGTTAATTTTAAGCGAGCCGTCGCCGAGCCCGGTCAGCACGTCCTTGCCAAGAGTCAGGCTCCAGGTGAGATCGCTTTGCACCTTAGCGGTGTAGTTGACGCCGCCAATGTTAATGGTCACGTCCGCCCCGGCCTGCACGCCGGTCACGCGCCCGGTAATCGTCTGGCCGGTGGCCAGCTCTGCGGCATTGATAATGTCGTCGATCGCCACGGCATTGATGGTCACGCCCGGCAGCGTCGAGGCGACTTCCAGGGTGCTGCTCTGGCTGCCAGCGTTGCCCACGCCGTTGCTGGCGCTGACGGAAACGTCATAGAAGGCCTCGCCAAGCTTGCCAACGTCGCCTGCTGGGACAGTAGTCGTCCATTTACCGTCGTCACCCACGGTGGCCGCATAGTTTTTACCGTTCAGATTCACGGCCACCGACGTCCCGGCGGCAAGGCCGGTAGACGAGCCGCTAATCACCACATCGCCCGTTTTCTCATCGGCGTTGAGGATGTTGTCCCCCGCAATGATGTCGATACTCAGGGTTGGCGCGACGGTATCCACCTTAACGGAATGCGTGGCATCGCCGGTATTACCCGCTTTGTCTGTAACTGAGGCGGTCACGGTGTATGTGTTGTCGCCCAGCGCGCTGATATCAGCCCGCGGCACGCCCACGCTCCAGTTCCCGTTTGCATCCACCACGCCGGTATAGCTTTTATTTCCCAGCGTGACGGTGACAATATCGCCCGCCTGCGCGCCGGTGCTGGTGCCGGAAATCACCTGCGCCTGGCCGTGCTCGGTCTGGTTAATCACATCGTCGGTAGCGATAGTGCCGATGGTCACTTTAGGCACGGTAACGTCTACCAGCACGTCGCGGCTGGCGCTGCCTGGGTTACCGGCGCGGTCTTCTACGCTTGCGGTAACGGTGATGTTGCCATCGGTCAGTTTGCCGACGTCCGCTGCAGGTACGGTCAGGCTCCAGCTGCCGTCTGCTTTGACCGTTGCCTGATAGCTTTCGCCGTTCAGCTGCACGGTCACGGTCTGGCCCGCTTCTGCGGTGCTGGTTCCGCTGATAATCAGATCCTGCTTCGCCTCGGCGGCGTTCAGCAGGTTATCCTGGCTGACTGGGTCCACGGTCAATGCCGGGGCAAGGCTGTCGACGCTGACGTTTTGCGCCGCTTCGGTGCTGTTGCCATTTTTGTTGATAACGCTCACCTGAACGGCGGTGTCACCCTCTTTCAGGTTCACCATATCCGCCGCCGGAACGGTGTACTTCCAGCTGCCGTCCGCCTGAACCGTGGCGGTGTAAGTGTGCCCGGCAAAGGTAATGTTGACGGTCTGGCCCGACTCTACGTTTTGCGTCATGCCGGAAAGTTCGAGATTGGCGCCTTTTTCGGCGGCGTTCAGCACGTTATCGCCGGTTATGGCGTTAATGCTGATGACCACTTCGCTGAGATCGACGGTCACCTGATGCTGGATAGCCACATCGTTGCCCGCGCCGCTGCTGCCCTTCACCTCAAGGGTGACGGGCCCTTCAGCCCAACGGGCGACATCTGCCCCTGGTACGGCGGCCTGCCAGCTGCCGTCCGCTCGGACGGTTGCCGCGTAGTCTTTGCCGTTAATCGTCACGGTCACCGCGCTGCCCGCGCTGAGGCCAATGCTGGTGCCGTTGATAATCAGATTCTGGTTATGTTCGATGGCATTAATCACGTCGTCGCCCGCGACGGTGTCCACGCGCAGCCCCGGCAAGTTCGCGTCGATAACGATATCCCGGCCGCCGCTGCCGGTGTTGCCGTGCCCGTTGGTCACAGAAGCGGTGATGGTCAGCTCGCCGTTACCCAGCGCGGTGAGGATTTCTTTGGAAACCGGCAGGCTCCAGCTCAAATCATCCTGGACGGTGGCCTGATACAGCTTGCCGCCGAGATTAATAGTGACAATGTCCCCTTTTGCCGCCCCGCTGACTGTGCCGCTCAGCGTCTGGCCGCTGGCAATTTCCGTGATGTTGAGAATGTTGTCGCCGGTGACGCTGTGGATAGTGACGGTCGGTAAGGCGCTGTCGACCTGCACGTTGTGGCTGTCGCTGTTGCTATTACCGTGGGCGTCTGTCACCCCCGCGGTCACCGTGTAGTTGGCTTCACCCAGCTTGCTGACGGCGGAGGCCGGAATCGTTGTGCTCCAGCTGCCGTCGGTTCCGGCCACGGCCTGATAATTAATCCCGTTCAGGGTGACGGTGATAAGGGTGCCCGCAGGCTGATTGCTGGTGCCTGAGAGCACCAGGTCCTGGCCCTTTTCCGTCGCGTTAATGACGTCATCCACCGCGATAGCGGCAATCGTGATAACCGGCAGCGCGGTATTCACGGTCAGTGCATGATCGACGCTGCCGCTGTTGCCCGCCGCATCGGTGACGCTGGCGGTGATGGTGTAGCTGCCGTCCGCCAGGCCATGAATGACCGACGCCGGGATACCAACGTTCCAGTGGCCGTTAGCGTCCAGCGTGGTGGTGAAGGTGAACGACGTTCCCTGCCCGTTGGTCACCACGACGGTAACCACATCCCCTGCAGCTGCCCCGGTGCTGGTGCCGCTCACGGTGTGAGCCTGGTTATGCTCGCTGGCGTTAATAGTGTCATCCCCGGCAACGGGGTCGATGGTCAGCTTCGGCTCGGTGATATCCACCAGCATGCCGCGATCGGCATTTGCCGGGTTACCGGCTTTGTCTGAGACGGACGCGCTGACGGTGATGATGCCGTCCTTGAGCGCGGCCAGGTCGTTAGCCGGTACGCTAACGCTCCAGCGGCCGTCAGCGCCGACCGTCGCGGTATAGCGGACGTTATTCAGCGTGACCGTCACTTCCTGCCCCGGTTCCGCGCTGCTGCTGCCGCTGACAATCAGCGGCTGTTTCGCCTCTGCGGCGTTAAGCAGGTTATCCCCGCTGAGCGGATCGATTATTAACGTAGGTGCGCTGGCGTCCACGCTGTATTCCTGGGCGGCATTCGCCGGGTTGCCGTTAGCATTGCTGACGCTGACGGTCACCTGCGCATCCCCGTCCTTAAGTTTTGCCATATCGGCGGCAGGCACGGTGTAGCTCCAGCTCCCGTCGTCATTGACGGTAGTGGTATAGCGATGCCCCGCAAAAGTAATGGTAACGGTCTGGCCCGGCTCAACGTTGGTGGTGATGCCGGAAAGCACCAGATCGCTGCCTTTTTCTGCCGCGTTCAGCACGTTATCCGCCGTGACGCTGTTTACGCTGATGGACACCGGCGCTAAATCGACGTCTACGATACCGTCGATGCTGACCGGGTTTTTGGCATTATCTTCTGCTTTGGCGGTTACCGTCAGCACGCCGTCAGGCCAGCTGCTTACGTCGGCAGCCGGCACGGCCGCGCTCCAGCTCCCGTCAGCGTTAACCGTTGCCAGGTAGTCTTTGCCGTTCAGCGTGACGGTAACTACGCTGCCTGAGGTAAGGCCGCTGCTGGTGCCGCTGACGATCAGGTCCTGGCTATGCTCCGCCAGGTTGATAACATCGTCGCCCGCGATGGTATCGAGGCGCAGGCCCGGCAGTTGGGCGTCGATAGTGATGTCATGATCCGTGCTGCCGGTGTTGCCGCGCCCGTTGGTGACGGAGGCGTGGACGGTAAGCTCGCCATCGCCCAGCGCGGTGAGCATCTCTTTGCTCAGCGGCAAATTCCAGCTCAGGTCGCTCTGTACGATAACGGTATAGCTCTTGCCGCCCAAAACGACGGTGACTTTATCGCCCGCCGCCGCGTTGATCACGCTGCCGCTGAGCACCTGTCCGGCGTTAACCTCCGCGAGGTTAATGATGTTATCGCTCGCGACGGTGTTAATAGTGACGATCGGCAGAGAGCTGTCGACCAGCACGCTGTGGCTGGCAGAATTGCCGTTGCCGCTGGCGTCCGTGACCGAAGCGCTCACGGTATAGCTGGCTTCTCCCAGCCTGGCGACGTCCAGGGCCGGGATCTTCACGCTCCAGGTATTGCCGTTGACCATGGCCGCGTAGTCCACGCCGTTCAGATTGACGGTGATTTGCGTTCCGTCTGGCTGATTGCTGGTGCCGCTAATAGCGACTTCCGCGCTCTTTTCCGCCGCGTTAATCACGTCATCCTGCGCGATGGCATTGATGGTGATTTGCGGCAGTCCGGTAGCCACGTCAAACGCCAGCGAGCTGCCGCCGACGTTGCCTGCTCTGTCCGTCACCACAACCGTTGCAGTGTATTTGCCATCTGCGAGGCCGCTTATCACCTCTGCGGGCAGGCCAAGGCTCCAGTTCCCGCTGGCGTCCAGCACCGTTGAGTATTCCACGCCGTTGACGGTGATTTTCACGCTGTCGCCCACGGCGGCGCCGGTGGCCTTCCCGGACAATACCTGCGCCTGAGTATGTTCGGAGCGGTTAACGATGTTGTCGCCAGCGAAAGTATTGATGGTAACCACCGGCACGGTGGTATCGACCAGCATCCCGTGGCTTGTGCTGACCGGGTTGCCCGCCACGTCGCTGACGCTCGCGCTTACCGACCAGCTCCCGTCGGTCAGGTTAGCCAGGTCGGCAACCGGGACGGTAACGCTCCAGGTACCGTCGGCCAGCACCAGTCCGGTGTAGCTTTGGTTGTTGAGGCTTACGGTGACCGTTTGCCCCGGCTGGGCGGTGCTGGTCCCGGTTATCACCAGATCCTGCGCCGCTTCGGTATGGTTGAGAATATTGTCGGCGGTGATGCTGTTTAGCGTGATGGACGGGGGCTGGGTATCAACCAGCACTTCACGCGCGCCGCTGGCGCTGTTCCCGCTGACATTGGTGACGCTGACGGAGACGTCGGCGCGGCCGTCAATCATGTCGCGCATATCCGCCGCCGGCACGGTATACGTCCAGTCACCGTTTTCGTTAACGGTTGTGGTGTAGGTATGCCCGGCAAACTTAATGACTACCGTTTGCCCGGCTTCCACGCCCAGGGTTTTTCCGCTCAGGGTGAGATCTGCAGCTTTTTCAACCGCGTTTAGCATGTCGTCGCTGGTCACGCTGTTGATTGAAATAGCGACGGCGTTCAGGTCAACATCCACCGGGCGGGAGGCCGCAACCGGGTTACCTGATTCGTCGGCGGAGCTGGCAACCATCTCCAGCTTGCCGTTCGGCCAGCCAGTCAAATCTCCTGCCGGAATACCGATTTGCCAGCTTCCCGTGGCGCTCACTGCCGCCTGATAGTCCACGCCATTGATGCGCACGGTGATAATCGTCCCGGCATTGAGGTGCGTGCTGGTCCCCGTCACGGTCAGATCCTGATGCTGCTCGATGGCGTTAATCACGTCATCGCCGGAGACAGTATTGATGCGCAGGCCTGGAAGCTGGGCGTTGATGTTGATGTCGCGGCTGCCGGAGCCGGTATTGCCGTGGCCGTTGGTCACGGAGGCGACAATTGAAACATCGCCATCGCCTAACGCCTGCAGGTCAGCCGCAGGAACAGTGGTGCTCCAGGTCAAATCGCTTTGCACCTGAGCGGTGTAGTTTTTACCGCCAATGTTAATGGTGACGGTGTCGCCCTGATGCGCCCCGGTGACGCGCCCACTCAGCGTCTGATCGTTAGCTATTTCGCTGTTGTTAACGCGGTTATCGCCCGCGAAAGTAGAAACAATGACGGTTGGCAGGGCCGTATCTACCTGCAGCGTGGCCGTTGCCGTCCCGGTATTGCCGGTGGTATCCGTGCCGCTCACGCTAAGCGTGTAGGTAGTGTCCCCTAGCTTAACCACGTCGCTGACAGGAACCTGCACCTGCCAGACGCCGCCCTGAACTTGCGCGGTGTAATTTATGCTATTCAGCGTCACGGTGACGGTGCTGCCGTCCGGCAAATTGCTGGTGCCGCTCAGAGTTAAAGGCTGGGTCGCTTCAATGGCGTTCAGCACGTTGTCCTGGCTAATCGCGTTGAAAGCTACGTTCGGCGGCGTGGAGCTGACGGTGATATCGTGCGTGGTGGTGCCCGTATTACCGGCCGTATCGGTGATGGCCACGGTAATGGTGCTCTGGCCTTCCGGCAGCGAAGAGATAACCTCTTTAGGCACGCCGATGCTCCAGCTGCCGTTCGCCTGCACGGTGGTTTGGTAGGTTTCGCCCCCAATGGAAACGGTGACTTTATCGCCCGGGGCTGCGCCACGGCTGGTGCCGGAAATAACCTGCGCCTGCGCCTGTTCGCTGACGCTGAGAATATCATCGCCGGCCACGGTATTGACGCTGGCTTCCGGCGGCGTGGTGTCTACCAGCAGGGAAGAGTTTGCCGTCGTAGTGTTGCCCGCTTTGTCGCTGACGCTCAGGTTCAGCGTGTAGCTGTTGTCCGCCATCGCCTGCACGTCGGCCGCCGGAATTTCCATGCTCCAGTTGCCGTCCGCGCCCACGGTCGCGGTATAGGTTTTACCGTTCAGCTTAAGGGTGACCACCTGCCCGGCTTCAGCGTCGGTTTTACCGCTGACGGTGACCGCCGCGTTATGTTCAGCGGCGTTGATAATATTGTCGTCCGCGAGGGTATCCAGCGTCAGAGTAGGGGCTTTGGTGTCTACTACCAGCGTTTCACTGGCAGAAATCGTGTTGCCCGCCGCATCTTTCCCGCTGACGGCCACCGTCCAGCTGCCGTCAGCCAGGTTTTTAGCCTCGGCCGCTGGCACGGTTACGCTCCAGCTGCCGTCGCTACCCACGGTAGTCGTATAGGTTTTGCCGTTCACGGTGATGGCTAACGCCGTGCCGTTCGCCAGCTCTTTTGCGCTGCCGCTGATGACGACGTCATTTGCCTGCTCCGCCGCGTTGAGCATATTGTCGCCCGCCGTCGTGGCGATGGTCAGTGAGGCCTGAGCGGTGACGACGTTGAGGATTATCTCCCCGGCAGAGGTGATTTTATTGCCGTCGATTTGCACCACGCTGTAGGTGTGTGTGCCGTCCGGCTGCTCGCTGAGCACAACCTTCCAGTTGCCGTTGCTGTCGACCATGGTGCTGGCAATCGTATTGCCATTAGCGTCTTTAACCTGGATGGTGGCACCCGGCTGCCCGGAACCGCTGAAGGTTGGCGTTGAATCATCGGTCACCGCGTTGCTGCTCAGCAGCCCTTTGCTGTCGCCTTTGTTGTCGGTGACGGTGAATGTCGGGCGGGCGCTTTCTACCTCTTTGGTGTTGTCGATAACCTCGGTATGGGATTTACCGCCGCCGTGCGCCAGCAGTGCGCCAATGCCCACCCCGCCGGCTACGGCACCGGCAACCCAGCCCCACGGCATATCGCCGAGCAGCGAGCCGTCCATGAACGGTTCGATGGATTCGATCGGCACTGCGGTAGCGGTTAATTCGGTGCCCTGCGTCCCTACGGCCGCGCCCGCTTCGTCAAAAGTGATATGGGTCAGCTCTTTCCCGTCATCAAACACCAACTCTGAGTGGTGCCCCGCTCGCCCTTCTTCCTCCATGAAATAGCCGTTACAGCGAATGACGCTGCCGTCTTTCATGTACACCAGCAGATCGTTGCCCTGACGCACGTAATGCGCCACGTCTTTGGCGCTGCCGTGAATCTGAATGATGGAGGGGGAAGAGAGTGAAACAGAGAGATTCCCGTCGCCGGTTACCAGGGTTTTCTCTGCATCTTTACGGGAAATAACGTCCAGAATCTTATTCATAGCACTTCTCCTTAAATATGCCGAAACGAGGCATATGTTCTTATTTTTTGGATGTGGATATCCCTGAGAAATCCAGCTCTCATTTCACATCAACTTATTTTCAGACGAGTGAGGCTAACCCACTGCCCTGGCTCTCTTTATTTCAAATCAGGTAATTTCGACGCGGCATTTTTTTCTACTCCTGTCAGGGGTAATAAATTATCCACGGCGGCTGCGTAAATTACCGCGGCCTGCCAGCCGTCAAAATCAGCATTAATTTGCGCATAGGCGGCCTGAAAAACATCCTGCTCTACGCTTAATAAATCGTTCAGGCTGCGTTTGCTGAGCTTATATTCATTTTTATAAACTTCGCGCGCACGCCGGGCATTCTCTAGCTGCAGTTTCCCCGCCGTCTCACGGCCTTTGGCGCCGTTCCAGTCGGCCATCGCTACCGACGCCTTCTGCAGAACGTCGAATTTAGCCTGTTCGACCTGAGAGGCCGCAATGCGCCTTGCGCCCTGGGCCTGCTCGACCTGGGCAGAGACCGCGCCGCCCTGATAGATAGGCGCATCCACGTTAAGCTGAATCTGGTCGTCCCAGTACGCGCTGTTGTTGGACTGGTAGCGCGTCCGCCCGCCCCGCAGGCTTAGCGTCGGCCAGTGGCCTGATTTTGCTTTATCTACGGCATATCCAGATGATTCACGCATCGCTTCAGCGGCCAGCACGCTGGGGATCAGCGAGTAATCAATGTTGTCGAGCGGTTCCTGCTCCAGCGCCAGGCGGACGGGCATGGCCTGATAGTTCGCGGCGCTTACGCCGGTTAACACCGCCAGTCTGGCCTTGGCACTCTGTCGCGCGGCCAAGTACTGCTCCAGCGTCGATCGCATCCCGGCGATGCGCGTCTGGGTTTGCAGCACGTCTGAACTTGAACTCAGCCCGGCATCAGCTCGCAGCTTTGCCATCGTGTTCACGTTTTGCAGCGCGGCAATGCTCTCTTCCGTCGCCGCGACCAGCGCCTCGTTACGCTTCAGGTCGACATACGCCTGAGCGGTTTTTTCCGCCACGCTGGTTAGCGTCGCCATCAGCTGATAGCGGTAGCTTTCACGCTGGCTTTGCTGCTGGCTGATATTGCTGTTGGTTTTACCAAAGTCATACACCAGCTGAGTCAGACTCAGCCCGTAGGCTGCCGAGTTCTTGAGCGAGCCGCTGGAGTCCGTGGTACGTGAGTGACCGGTACTGCCGTTGAGGGAAATCTGCGGCATCCAGGCGCTTCGGGCCTGCTCAATCTGCGCCTGCCCAATGCCAAACTGCGCCGCCTGCTGAGAGACGGACGGATCGCGGTCGAGCGCAAACAGAATACTTTCCCCCAGCGTCAGGGTTGACGCCTGCGCGATGCCGGGTGCCGTGGCCCAGGCAGGCGTCGGCGCGGCATTCACCTGCATGCCGCTGCCGAGACAAATAACGGCAACGATCATGGCTGGCAGGGAATAAGACTGAAGCATAGACGGCGATATCCTTATCCAAAGTAATAATCTGGATGATGTTGTGCCGTCCTGTATTGAAATAAACAGGCACGGCTCGGTAACTTATTTCTTTTAAACGACTGTAATGTTTAAATTAAAATACCCACAGCGTGGCTTTCCATTAATTTCATGGAGAAATACATTCTGACTAAAAAGAGGTAGAAAACTATCCGTCGCTTTCGTTTCTTCTTAAAAAATGAAGGTCATAATTTCGCTACCTCTTAATATAAAGACGACACGCAATATGACTTATTTAATTCGGGGGATCAAACCGGCCACATCCTTTTCCCGAATCGTTTGTAAGAAAAATCCTACCAAAGAAAATTTAACCTCACCAATCATTTATTGTTAACAGTGTGTTACTTAAAAGGAAGAGGACGGGGCATAGCGATCGATAACCCCGACGAATGAATACATAAACACAAATAGCTAACAGTTATAATTCATAAGGTTATGGAATAAGACTTGATTTACATCAATTTTACATTTCGGGGAAATATGCCGATAAATCCGGGCTGCTCATTTTTGGTTGTTTTTCCATAAATGTTACATTGCCGTAAGTTTTAGGCAAAATAAGGCCATATAGACGGATGCTTGCCTGAAGGGATTATCACTCAACGCAAGCATTTCATGACTAAAATAGTGCCTTCTTGACAAAAAAATGCAAAAAAAAGACCGGGAAAACCCGGTCTGAAGGTAGCAACATTTATTATCAAGATTAATGGTCAAGATCGGACAACGATCTTCCCTCGCGGGAGGGGACCACCAGATTAGCAGCGACAGATAATTCCGGGTCGTGATAAGCGCCGAAATGTGCTCACATTCAATAACGCACGCAAACCGTTTTAGTTTCGGTATAGGCATCGAGCCAGTCGGGGCCAAAATCACGGCCTGTGCCAGACTGCTTCATGCCGCCGAACGGCATGTTGGCATCGATAAGCGTGTGACTGTTTACCCAAACCGTACCGGCCTGAATGCGCCCGGTATACTGCATTGCCGCCTGCAGGTTGTTAGTCCACAGGCTTGCCGTCAGGCCATAATCACTGTCGTTAGCCTGCCGCAATGCTTCTTCCGCATCCGCCACCCGCACAAGGTTGACCACCGGGCCAAAGACTTCTTCTTTGGCAAGGCGCAGGCTGGCTGAAGGGTTCACCACCAGCGTCGGGGCAATATAGTACCCGCTGCCCTGCGGGCCTGAATTGCCAGAGATAATCTCCGCATGCTGCTCTTGCGCCTGGGCCAGATACCCGGCGACTTTTTGCTGCTGAACCTTCGAGACTAACGGGTTGATGTGAGCCGCCGGATCCATGCCCGCCCCTACCTGCAGGGATTTCACCGCCTGCTCAAAGCCGCTCACCAGCGTGTCGAACAGCGGGGCTTCGATATAGATTCGCGAACTGGCCGCGCACACCTGCCCCTGGTTGAGGAAGCTGCCCGCCATTAAGCCTTCAATGACCATTGCCGGATCGGCATCTTTCAGCACGATGGCCGGGTTTTTGCCCCCTAACTCCAGCGTTACGCGCGTTAACCTGTCTGCCGCCGCTCTGGCGATGCCCTTACCCGTCGCCGTCGAACCGGTAAAGCTGACTTTGGCAATCAGCGGATGTTCGGTCAGCGCTTTGCCACAGCCTGCGCCGCTGCCGGTCACCACGTTGAATACGCCGTCCGGTACGCCAGCTTCGGTCGCCAGTTCCGCCATACGCAGCAGCGTCAGCGGCGTGGTTTCTGAAGGCTTCACGACAATCGAGCAGCCTGCCGCCAGGGCCGGCATCACTTTCCACATGCCAATCAGCAACGGGAAGTTCCACGGCACTATGCCCGCCACAACGCCAACCGGCTCTTTGCGCGTCCACGCCTGATAGCGTGCGCCTTCGGGCATTGGAATCGACACATCGAGCGTCTGGCCGCTGATTTTCGTCGTCAGGCCTGCGGTATAACGCATCCAGTTCAGCGTGCAGCCAACCTCAAACGCGCGGGAAATGTTGATAGATTTGCCCTGTTCAAGTGTCTCAAGCTGCGCCAGTTCTTCCGTATTTTTCTCAAGCAGATCCGCGAAACGCAGCAGGACTCTTTCGCGCCCGGCGGGCAGCATGTTAGCCCATACGCCACTGCTGAACGCACGCCAGGCAGACGTTACCGCCCGGTCAACATCCGCCGCACTGGCATCGGCGCTGCTGGAAATCTGTTGCCCGTCTGCAGGGTTAAAAACCGGTAGACGCTCTTCGCTGTCCGACGCCTGCCAGCCGCCGTCAATGTAAAGCCCATGAGAACGCTGAAGAAACTGGCGCACATTGCCCAGCACGCTTACCGTTTCTGGCTCAGTCATAGCATCTCCTTATCAAGGTCATTATCGTGTAGCACCTCTTCATTCTAGGCGTTATGTTGAGGTTAGGTTTTTCTGCGGCTGACATTCGCTTTGCTGGCTGTGACACGCTACACAAATGTTGATGATGATTCTTTTTTTGAATCACGTTTACCTATAGTTATTGGCTTCGGGCGGCGATAAGTGAGGATCTATGGCAGAAAAACAGTGCAACGAGCGATTCGAAAAATGGCTTGACCAGGTGAATCGCGCATGTGGTCGTTTTTCAGGTGCTGCGCTGGAGAGCGGGTTTCATGGCAGCCTGCGTGAACACCTGGCCCATGCCATCAAGCTCAGCGTGGTGGAGATTAACCAGGCGCGTCTGCTGAGAACAAACCGTGAAGTTGCCCAAAGCAACGACGCCTGGTTCTATACCGTTTTCCAACTGGAAGGCGAAGCCGTGATGGAGCAAGGGGAAAATCAGGCCGTGCTCGGCAAGGGCGATATCACGCTTATCGACGCCTCACGCCCGAGCTGTTTTATCTATACCCACGGCGCGAAGCAGGTTTCGCTGTTGCTGCCCCGCCATCTGCTGGAGCAACACCTGCGGATGGGCGAAATCCCCTGCGCGCAAAGGCTGCCGGCCGAAATGCCCGTGGTGCGCCTTAGCCACGGTTTGCTGCAAGAAAGTATGGGCAGCAACGGTCTGACCGGCGGAGAAAGTGAAGCCACGCTTGAGGCGATTGCCTGTCTGCTTGCTCCGGCGCTGACCCGGCACAGCCTGCCGCAGTCAAAGCGCGATCGTCATCTGCAAAAAGTCATGTCGCTGATTGATGAGCATATTCAGTCCGAAACGTTGCGCCCGGAGTGGATCGCCACCGAGTCGGGTATGTCGGTACGAAGTCTCTATCGCCTGTTTGCCGATAAAGGCCTGGTCGTAGCGCAATACATTAAAAACCGGCGTCTGGATCTCTGCGCCCAGGCCCTGCGTACGGCGAGCCACAGCGAGAAGCTGGCGGGTATTGGCTACAACTGGGGATTTGCCGATCATAGCCATTTTTCAACGGCGTTTAAGGGCAGATTTGGCGTGTCGCCGGGGGAGTATCGCAAGCGTTTTCAATCTGCCTGAAAGGTAACCCTCACCCTGACCCTCTCCCCTTTGGGGAGAGGGTCAGGGT
>NZ_BCTL01000028.1 GCF_001571265.1 Cedecea neteri NBRC 105707 = ATCC 33855
AAATGACGGTGATTTCCCCGAGTCGTTCACCAATTCGGTGGCTGCATATGAAGCAGCACTGGAAGTGAACGGAACCTTAGTTAATCCTTCATAGAGCGTATTTGTGAATAAGAGATAGCCCAGAAATAGGGGGAATAGACATAAAGCTATTTCTTCATCCACTGCCCGTTCAGGCCGCGCACATATTCCCCGGCGGGCGCTCTGTCCACCAGCTTCTGCCCCGCCAGACGAGCCACTTCATTGAGCGAAACATTGTTGGTGTCCGCCAATTGCTGATAGTGCTGGGCGCGGCCTTCATTGATGCTTTTCACCAGCGCCAGCGTTTCCGGATCCTGCTTGATGGGCGCAATGTAGCCGCTGAGTGTTTCACCCACCCGCCCCTGCTCACGCGCTTCGTTTAGGGTCAGCGCCATTGCGGATGTGCTGAAGAACAGGCCGGCCAGCAGCAGGCCTTTAATCATAGAGTTCATCGCCGTTCCCCTTCTCAGAACAGATCGCTACGGTTTTTAAGCAGGCTTTCGACGTCTTTGTCCACTTTGATATGGATTTCGTGTTCGATTTTGACGTTCATATTGATGGTGATCGGCTCTTTAGGGGCTGCCACTTCGATGCGCGGCGTGCAGCCTGTCAGCATCAGCGCCGCAGATGCCAGCAGTACAGCGGTAAAATACTTCATTTGGGTTCCTCACAGGCTTCGCCGGGTTGGGAGCAGCGAGCCGTTGGCAGCGCGGCGTTCTCTTCCAGCCAGGTTTGTAAATTATCGCCAAAGCGCAAACTGCGCCACAGGGTAAACAGGTTTTCCTGATGGGTATAGTTGAGATTGACGGTGTTGGTCTTGCCCTCGACGTGGCTAATACCGGTCACGCTGGAGCGCATCCTGACCACCCCGAGGTTGTCGAGGTCAATCTGGGTCCAGGATCGCGAGATTTCCATGTAGCGCAGCCAGTTGATGGCCGCGCCCGCCGCCATGTTGTTGTCGACGATAGCGTCCGCCATGTCTTTATCCATGCGGAACGTCATCGGGCCAGGGTTGGTCAGCCAGCCGTCTTTGATAATCCACTGCGGATGGTTGAGCCACAGCGGCAGCGCGCCGTTGAATCGCCCGGACATACTGAACTGTTTAGGGTTAATCGCCGTTACCAGTTGGCTGGAAGACAGCCCTGTCAGGCGCAAGAGCGCCGCGTCACGCTGCGGCATGCGCAATTGCTGCATAGAGATCTTGCCGCCAAGCACATCCGCATTGACGTTGGTCAGCAGCAGCGGCTGCTGCTCACTCCACGGGTACCAGCCTTCCAGATCGGCGGTAATGTTTTGCGCCGCTATCTGGTTGCGTACTTCAGCAATGCGCAGCGTGACCGGCCCTCGGGTACCAAGATGCCAGGTCGAATCGCTAAAGCGGAACGGCAGCACAAAGTCGACGCCGTTAATCTGGTTATCCGGCATCCAGACGCTGCCGCTTTTCACCACGCCGTGGCCGCCAGCCTCAAAGCCCTGCCCGGCGGCGGCGGAAAAGGCAACCTGGGCATAAAGATCGCCGCCCTTGAGATCCATTTTCCAGTCTGCAGGCAACAACGGCTGGAACACAGTGAGAGTTTGTTTCGGCCACCAGGCATTGCCGCGCAGGCGCTCTCCGTCCCAGCGCCCCACTACGCGTACCGGGCCAATCTTCCCTGCGTGTAAATTGCCTTTGAACAAGAAAGATGTCGGGTTTTGCCCGTCCACGCTAAATTTAAGCGTCGATGGCGGCAAGGTGCTGCCGCCGCTAAAGGTAGTCGCCCCCGCATCGAGCGAGAAATCGCCGGTAAAGATCTCTTTTTGCTCGTTTCGCTCCCAGCGCAGCGGATTGTCAAGGCTAAGGCGAGGCTTCGACATCAGCATCGAGCCGTACTGAAGTTTGTCGAAGCCCGTTGACAGTGAACTCAGCTCGATGGCGCTGTCACGCCATTCGCCAACGCCGCGCACGTCCCATTTAGCCTGCATCGGTTTGAAGCTGCCTTTGCCCCAGTAGCGCCACTGCCACAGCCCGGCGTCCGGCAGGAAGTCATTGGCTTTCCCGTCCAGATGCAGTTCAACGGCGCCCATTTCATTATCGTGGGCGCGTAAGATGGCCTGTAGCCTGCCGTCTATCCCCTTGCTGGAAACGCGCACGCCCGCCAGCGGCCAACGCACGTCGTCAATGTTCAGGGTTTCAACGAGCCGCCCGCGAGAACGCAGCAGCGCGCCGGGCTGGAACAACAGCGCCGGGTCGGTCAAGGCACCCGTCAGTTGCCCCGGCAGCACTGCGTAAAAAATCAGCCGATCCTGCTTCGCCTCGCCGGTGAGCTGCAGCGGCAAGGCGCTGTCGGTCAGGCTGAGCTTGCCGGGGCCGATATTTAACACGGCGTTGCCTTTCCCGGCTGAGCCCTGGGTCAGGACGTTCATTCGTCCGGTGAACACCGCGTTATCCAGCCCTTCTTGCCAGTTTTCAACTTTCAGCGTCAGCCCGCCGCCCAGCGGGAAGCCTTCATAAGGCCAGCGCCACTGTCCGGCTTCAATGTCAAAGACCTTTTCGCTCAGGCGCCAGGGAATGTTCAACAGCGGCGCGTCGTCGCCTTGAGATTTTTTAACCGTCAACGTGCCTGCATTTGTGTGCCAGTTAAGGGCGACGTTCAGCCTGTCCGGCTCCTGCGGAATTTGCAGCTGGGTAGCAACCTGGCCATCCGTCGGCAGGCCATCCGGCACTAGCGGCAGCGTTAAGTCGCCGACCAGCTCAAGCGGCGGAAGTCCTTCGAATGCCCCGACTTTTAGGTCGCTAATCTTCAGGCTTTGCCCTTTAAGCGTGGCGGAAAGCGTGAGTAATTTCCCCTGATAATCCAGCTGTTGCTGCTGCGGGGTCAGCGAAAGATGCAACGCGCCCGCATACTGCAGCCACGGCGTGACGTTAAGCTGGTCGATAGTCAGCCAGGTGTTCGGCAGCATTTTCTGCCATTCTTCAAGGGTACGCGGCGCGGCTGGCGCTGAGTCGTCCGCCGGGATTTTGCTGATGCAGTCGGGGTTCAGGTTGAGCGCGGCGAGATGCAGACGCCAGCGGCTCGGATGACTGAGGGTCGCGTCCTTTAAGCTGGCGAGTTCACACTCCCCGGCAAGATAGCGAAGATCGGGAATCACAATCGCGCCGTTGTGCAGGCGCGGGCTGGCCTCCATGGCGATACGCGTCCCCTGAGGCAGCCAGATACCGGCGAGCGTTGGCAGCCAATGGGCCACCGTGAGCAGCAGCGACAGCGGCAATAGAATGAACGCAAGCAGCAGGGCTAGAGCGGCTTTGTATTTACCCTTCATGGGTGGTTAATATCCTGATTCAGCGACAATTTAAGCCGAAATATGTCATTATTCTGGCACGATTCAGGCCGGGCGTGAAGGCAGCGGCTGCATTAAGCATAGTCTGCCCGGAAAGTGAAATAGTCACCTGCCGTTAAAATTTAAGTTTATAAATTGTATGATTATTTTAAGCATGATAATTTTAGAACCAACCCTTTCTGGAGATAAGTCTTATGAAACTTGCGGTTTATAGCACAAAACAGTACGACAAAAAGTATCTGGAGCAGGTTAACCAGGAGTATGGCTTTGATCTTGAATTTTTTGACTTCCTGCTGAGCGAAAAAACGGCCAAAACCGCCAACGGCTGCGACGGCGTGTGCATTTTCGTTAATGATGATGGTAGTCGCCCGGTGCTGGAAGAGCTAAAAAAACATGGCGTTAAGTTTATCGCGCTGCGCTGCGCCGGCTTTAACAACGTCGATTTAGATGCGGCGAAAGAGCTTGGTATGCCGGTGGTTCGCGTGCCAGCCTACTCGCCCGAAGCCGTGGCTGAACACGCGGTCGGGATGATGATGTGCCTTAACCGTCGCATCCATCGCGCCTACCAGCGCACCCGTGACGCCAACTTCTCGCTTGAAGGCTTAACCGGTTTTACCATGCACGGCAAAACGGCAGGCGTGATCGGCACAGGGAAAATCGGCGTTGCCGCACTGCGTATTCTGAAAGGGTTTGGCCTGCGTCTGCTGGCGTTTGATCCGTACCCAAGCGCAGCGGCGCTGGATTTAGGCGTGGAGTATGTCGACCTTGAAACGCTCTTTGCGCAGTCCGACATTATTTCCCTGCACTGCCCGCTGACGCCGGAAAACTACCATCTTCTGAACCAAAGCGCCTTTGAACAAATGAAAGACGGCGTCATGGTCATCAACACCAGTCGTGGTGGACTGATTGATTCCCAGGCTGCGATCGACGCCCTGAAGCATCAGAAAATCGGCGCGCTGGGCATGGACGTGTACGAGAACGAACGCGATCTGTTCTTTGAAGATAAGTCTAACGACGTGATTCAGGACGACGTGTTCCGCCGTCTTTCCGCCTGCCACAACGTGCTGTTTACCGGCCACCAGGCGTTTCTGACGGCTGAAGCGTTGATCAGCATCTCAGAAACTACGCTTGAAAACCTGCGTCAGCTGGAAAAAGGCGAGCCTTGCCCGAACCAAATTAATTGATTTTCCGCCCTCTTCTCGCAGGAAGCGGGTTTATTTTAAGAATATCCTTACTGATTCATGCGCCACATCCTGCGAAAGTGGCGCGCTTTCATTGATGACACATAAACCTTAGGGAGAAGAGATGAAAAAGTTTGCTTCACTGATGCTGGCAAGCGTTGTGCTGGCGGGCTGTGCCCAGCCGGCAGATAAAGGTGCCGTGACTGCACAAGATTTGCAGCACCACCGTTTTGTACTGGAGAGCGTTGACGGTAAGCCTCTGGATATTAAAAACAGCAAGCGTGCGCCTGAGCTGAGCTTCGGTGAGAACATGCATATCTCTGGTGCGATGTGTAACCGCTTTATGGGCCAGGCTACGCTTGAGAACAATACGCTGAAGGTGAAAGGATTAGGCATGACGATGATGCTTTGCGTTGAGCCGCAGCTTAACGACCTGGATCACCGTATTAATGACATGCTGACCAGCGGGGCCAACGTTTCACTGGCAAACCAGCAGTTGGTGCTGAAGAGCGGCCAGCATACGCTGACGTACAAACTGGCCGATCTCGTTAATTAATCAGTAGCTTCCACAGGTGCCAGCGGCAAGCGAGTTTTCGTTACAGCGTTTGCCGTTCGGCATAGCACACATGCCCATCGCGCTGCCGTCCAGTTGACGCGCAACGCTCATCGTGCCGCCAATCATCGCACAGTTCGCTTCACCCTGGCTGGACATCGCTGCCCTGAGCCCTGGCGGAACGTGGGCCGCAGTGGCCTGTTGAGGGGGTTCATTACTGCAAGCTGATAATAACAGTGCGGCACAACCGGCTAAAAACGCAGCGCGCATGGCTTCTCTCTCCCGTCTGAATATGCAAAACCTTTGCATAATGGCGCATGGTTCCCGCTGCGTCGAGAGCATAACGCAATAAAATGTGTTGATTTTTGTGGCTTACATCACCTTTCGAAGCAAAACATCGGAGTTTTCCGAGCGTCTTTAATTCCCTTTATGATTCAGCGCAGTGCGTTACCAGGTTATTTCACTGTTAATCGTGGATC
This sequence comes from Cedecea neteri NBRC 105707 = ATCC 33855, assembly GCF_001571265.1. Lineage (GTDB taxonomy): Bacteria > Pseudomonadota > Gammaproteobacteria > Enterobacterales > Enterobacteriaceae > Cedecea > Cedecea neteri. Next base: position 5,550 of record NZ_BCTL01000028.1, read on the forward strand.
AATTTGTGCACTCGGCAGGCCCATAACTTCTAATGGCCAGGGTGGACACACTATAATTAAGGAATTACAACGGGGCTCCAGGCTTTCAGGCGAGTCCCTTTATTTTGCGCAATGTAAGGGTGTCTTATGATCACTATCGACGGCAACGGCGCAGTCGCCTCCGTGGCGTTTCGTGCCAGCGAAGTAATTGCCATCTATCCCATTACTCCCAGCTCGACGATGGCGGAACTGGCGGATGCCTGGTCCGGCGACGGCAGGAAGAACGTGTGGGGAGATGTCCCTCGTGTAGTCGAGATGCAGTCTGAGGCCGGTGCCATTGGGGCCGTGCACGGTGCGCTGCAAACCGGCGCGCTTTCCACATCGTTCACATCGTCGCAGGGTTTGCTGCTGATGATCCCGACGCTGTACAAGCTTGCAGGCCAGCTGACGCCATTTGTTCTCCACGTTGCCGCGCGTACCGTGGCCACCCACGCGCTTTCCATTTTTGGCGACCACTCGGACGTGATGGCCGTGCGCCAGACCGGCTGCGCCATGCTGTGCGCCAGCAGCGTTCAGGAAGCTCAAGATTTCGCGCTGATTTCGCACATCGCGACGCTGAAAAGTCGCGTGCCGTTTATTCACTTCTTCGACGGCTTCCGCACCTCGCACGAAATTAACAAAATCGTGCCGCTGGCGGACGACACTCTGCGCAGCCTGTTGCCGCAAAAAGAGATCGACGAGCATCGCGCCCGCGCCCTGAACCCGGATCATCCGGTGATTCGCGGGACGTCGGCCAACCCGGACACCTACTTCCAGTCCCGCGAAGCGACCAACCCGTGGTACAACGCGGTCTACGCTCACGTTGAACAGGCGATGAACGACTTTGCCGCCACCACCGGCCGCAGCTACCGTCCGTTTGAGTATTACGGCCACCCTGAAGCGGAGCGCGTGATTATCGTGATGGGCTCCGCTGTCGGCACCTGCGAAGAAGTCGTGGATGAGCTGCTGACCCGAGGCGAGAAGGTTGGCGTGCTGAAAGTTCGCCTGTACCGCCCCTTCTCCGCCGAACATTTGCTGGAAGTTCTGCCGCAAACTGCGCGCCAGGTGGCGGTGCTTGACCGAACCAAAGAGCCGGGTGCCCTCGCCGAGCCGCTGTATCTCGACGTGATGACGGCGCTTGCCGAAGCCGTGAGCCGCGGCGACCGTGAAACGCTGCCTCGCGTCATCGGCGGCCGCTATGGGCTGTCGTCCAAAGAGTTCGGCCCGGAATGCGTGCTGGCTATCTTTAACGAGCTGCACGAAGCCAAACCGCGCCCGCGCTTTACCGTGGGTATTTACGATGACGTGACCAACCTGTCACTGCCGTTGCCGGAAAATACTCTGCCTAACCGCGCCAAACTCGAAGCGCTGTTTTATGGTCTGGGCAGCGACGGCAGCGTTTCTGCCACCAAGAACAACATCAAGATTATAGGGAACTCCACGCCGTGGTTTACCCAGGGCTACTTCGTTTATGACTCCAAAAAGGCCGGTGGCCTGACGGTTTCGCACCTGCGCGTCAGCGAACAGCCGATCAACTCCACCTACCTGATTGAGAGAGCCGATTTCGTTGGCTGCCACCAGTTGCAGTTTATCGACAAATATCAGATGGCCGAGCGCCTGAAGCCCGGCGGTATTTTCCTGCTGAACACGCCTTACGCCGCCGATGAAGTCTGGAGCCGACTGCCGCAGGAAGTGCAGGCCGTGCTGAACCAGAAGCAGGCGCGCCTGCATGTTATCAACGCGGCGAAGATCGCCCGTGAGTGTCATCTGGGCGCCCGCATCAACACCGTGATGCAAATGGCGTTCTTCCACCTGACGCAGATCCTGCCGGGCGACACCGCGCTGGCAGAGCTGCAGGGCGCGATTGCCAAAAGTTACAGCAGCAAAGGGACGGAAATCGTCGAGCGTAACTGGCAGGCGCTGGCGCTGGCCCGCGACTCCCTGGCCGAAGTGCCTCTGCAAGACGTTAACCCGGCCAGCGCAATGCGTCCGCCGGTCGTTTCCGACGCCGCACCTGATTTTGTGAAAACCGTTACCGCCGCGATGCTCGCTGGCCTCGGCGATGCGCTGCCGGTTTCCGCCCTGCCGCCTGACGGCACCTGGCCAATGGGCACTACCCAGTGGGAAAAACGCAACATTGCCGAAGAAATCCCTATCTGGAAGCCGGACATCTGTACCCAGTGCAACCACTGCGTGGCGGCCTGCCCGCACTCGGCTATTCGTGCCAAAGTGGTTCAACCCGAGGCAATGGAAGGCGCACCGGAAGCCCTGCAGTCGCTGGATGTGAAGTCCCGGGATATGCGCGGCCAGAAATACGTGCTGCAGGTAGCGCCTGAAGATTGCACCGGCTGTAATCTCTGCGTAGAAGTCTGCCCGGCAAAAGATCGCCAGAACCCGGAAATCAAGGCGATTAATATGCTGTCCCGCCTTGAGCATGTTGCGGAAGAGAAAGAGAACTATGACTTCTTCCTCAATCTGCCGGAAATCGACCGTACCAGCCTGGAGCGTATCGACATCCGTACCTCTCAGCTGTTAACGCCGCTGTTTGAGTACTCCGGAGCCTGCTCAGGCTGCGGTGAAACGCCGTACATTAAAATCCTGACCCAGCTGTTTGGCGACCGCATGCTGATCGCTAACGCCACCGGCTGTTCGTCTATTTACGGCGGTAACCTGCCGTCCACGCCATACACCACCGACGCCAACGGCCGCGGGCCTGCATGGGCCAACTCGCTGTTTGAAGACAACGCCGAGTTTGGTCTGGGCTTCCGCCTCACGGTGGATCAGCACCGCGCCCGCGCCATGCGTTTGCTGGGTCAGTTTGCCGATAAACTCCCGGCGGAGCTTAACGAGCAGCTTCACGCCGAAGCCACGCCGGAAGTTCGCCGCGAACAGGTTGCCGAGCTGCGTAAGCATCTGGCCGACGTAGACGATGCGGATGCTCGCCAGCTGGTCACCGACGCAGACGCGCTGGTGGAGAAATCCATCTGGCTGATTGGCGGCGACGGCTGGGCTTACGACATCGGCTTTGGCGGCCTCGACCACGTGCTGAGCCTGACCGAAAACGTCAATATTCTGGTGCTGGATACGCAGTGTTACTCCAACACCGGCGGCCAGGCGTCTAAAGCCACGCCGCTGGGCGCGGTTACCAAGTTTGGCGAACACGGCAAGCGCAAAGCGCGTAAAGACCTGGGCGTCAGCATGATGATGTACGGCCACGTTTACGTCGCACAGATTTCGCTGGGGGCGCAGCTTAACCAGACGATGAAAGCGATTCAGGAAGCGGAAGCCTATCCTGGCCCGTCGTTGATCATCGCCTACAGCCCTTGCGAAGAGCATGGTTACGATCTGGCGCTGAGCCATGACCAGATGCGCCAGCTGACCGCCACCGGCTTCTGGCCGCTCTACCGCTTCGACCCGCGTCGCGCGGACGAAGGCAAAGTGCCGCTGGCGCTGGATTCCCGTCCACCGTCCGATGCGCTGGCCGATACGCTAATGAAGGAACAGCGTTTCCGCCGCCTGAACGCCCAGCAGCCGGAAGTTGCCGAGCAGCTGTGGAAAGATGCCGCTGCAGATTTGCAGAAGCGGTATGACTTCCTGGCGCAGCTGGCGGGTAAAGCGGAAAAGGTTAGCGAGTAATCGGGAGAATGCCCCTCTCTTCCGGGGAGAGGGGCAAAACCAGAAGCGAGGCACGGTTACCGCTTAAATCACCTCAGGTCGCTCTCTAAAACAGGGCTGGGAGTGAACGGCACCCAGGCCAATCGTAGATAATAATATCAGCACGTAACGGACACTCTGCCTGTCAAAACACGACCCCAAACGTCCCCGCCAGCTTGCGCTTACCCTTCTCAGATACATGAAGTTCGCGGCTGACCAAATCCCGCCGCATCCACCCTTTTTGCTCGCATGTGTGCAGTAACGCTTTACCTAGCTGCCCGCCCAGATGTTCGCGTCTTTCGCTCCAATCCAGGCAGCCGCAGGCGTAGCGACGGCGCGGTGCAGTATCTTCTATGTTTACGCCCAAAAGCTGAAACTGCTCTTTACCGTGGGCGGTTACAGAATACTCTTCACCTTCCAGCCAGTTGAGGCGAAATAAAGCGTCATGCAGCGCCACCGCAATTTCCCCCGCCATGTGGTCATAGCAGGTTCTGGCATAACGAAGGTTGCCGGGGGTTTTGGTGCGCATCACCACGTCATCGCGGCCAACTAATCCCATCAATCCTTCCAGCGCACCGGCAATTTGGCTGCTATGAAGCCGGTAGTAACGGTGTCGACCCTGCTGCACGCAGGCAATCAGCGATTGCTCCATTAACTTGGCCAGGTGACTGCTGGCCGTTGATGGTGCCACATTAGCCATCATGCTTAGTTCGGTCGCGGTCCAGGCCCGACCATCCATCAACGCGCAAAGCATACTGGCGCGAGTTTTATCCGCAATGGCGGCGGCAACGGCAGCAAGCCGGGTTTCGAGAAAATCTGTTTCCATATTTCGATACTCAGCGAAGCGTCCTGTCTGACGATGAATTAGGGTTAGCAGGAGATAACAATAAGGAGCAACCTGATGATCGCCGTAATCTTTGAAGTCCTGCCTGCAGAAGGACACTATAGCCGCTATCTTGAACTGGCGGCAGCACTAAAACCCCAGCTAACCAATATCGACGGGTTTATTTCTATTGAACGTTTTCAAAGCATTAGCGAACCGAAGAAAATCCTCTCGCTCTCGTTCTGGCGCGATGAAGCCGCCGTGCAGCAATGGCGCAATCAGGAACTGCACCGCAGCGTGCAGCAACAGGGCCGCAGCTCAGTTTTTACCGATTACCGGCTAAGAGTGGCTAGTGTAATCAGGGATTATGGCATGTTCGACCGGGAGCAGGCCCCGCAGGACAGCCGTGATGCGCACAAGGAAAACGCTCATGAGTGATCTCACGCTAAGCCTGGCGATTGCCGCCACATTTGTTCTCGCAGGAACCGTAAAGGGCGTAACGGGGATGGGCTTACCCACCGTGGCTATGGGCATTTTAGGATCGCTGATTTCTCCGGTTGCGGCGGCCGGCATGCTGCTTCTGCCCTCTTTTCTGACCAATATTTTCCAGCTTTATGAAGGCGGCAACCTGCCCGCATTGCTCAAACGCCTGTGGCCGATGATGCTGACCATCATGCTGGGCACCGTTGCCAGCAGTAGCCTGTTAGCTTCCGGCAGCAGCCGCGCGACCACAATTGCGCTGGGAATCGCGCTGATTATCTATGCTCTATGGACGCTTTTTGCCAGACCGCTGCACGTCGCCCTTCGCCACGAACGCTGGCTTTCACCATTGATAGGTTTAGTCACCGGTTTATTGACCGGTGGGACCGGCGTATTTGTGATCCCCGCCGTGCCTTATATTCAGTCTCTGGGGCTTGAGCGCGATGAGCTGGTTCAGGCGCTCGGGCTGTCCTTTACGTTTTCGACTCTTGCCCTGGCCGCCGGGCTTTGGTGGCACGGCGCACTGCAAGAAATCGCTATCAGCACGTCAGTCATGGCGGTTGTCGCCGCGCTCATCGGCCTATTTGCAGGCCAGCGTATCCGCAAACGCATCAGCCCATTAGCCTTCAAACGCGGCTTCCTGGTTTGCCTGGTTTTGCTCGGCGGCGATATGGTTATCCGCGCGCTGATTTAGCCGAACGCCAGGCCTTCATCTGCCCATCCGGTAATGCCACCAGGCATTACCTTCACTAACCTGCCGAGCTGCGCGAGTTTCAACGCTGCACGGTCTGCTCCGTTGCAATGTGGCCCTGCGCAATACACCACAAACAGCGTGTCTGCAGGCCATTCGGCCATGCGGGCTTCGGTGATAAGCCGGTGCGGCAAATGAATAGCGCCCGGCAAATGCCGACGGGCAAATGTCTCGTCAGAACCCACTACGTGCAGCAGCACAAAATCGGGGTCGCCGCTCTGAATTGCCGCGTTGACGTCGGCACAGTCGGTTTCCAGCGATAGCTTGTGCAGGTAATACGCGGCGACGGTTTCTGGCTTAGCCGCTGGATGGTCAGTCACGTAGCTCATGTTTATCTCCTTTTTTGGTTTGTGCTTTGATTCTGACGCCTGCACGACTTCTTGACAGCTGGCACGAATGACGATTAGCGTAAATATCATGACAAAATTATCCGCTTTGCCTAAAAACCCTCTCGTTGTGGCACTGGCTTACGACGGCCTTTGCACGTTCGAATTCGGCGTTGCCGTAGAAATTTTTGGTTTGCCGCGCCCCGAACTGGGCGATAACTGGTATCGCTTTGCCGTCGCCGGTATTGAGCCCGGCGAGCTGCGGGCGATGGGCGGTATTCGTCTGGCGGTTGATGGCGGGCTGAAGTTGCTGGCTGAAGCCAGTTTGATCGTTATTCCCGGCTGGCGCGGCATCGATGAACCTGTACCAGAATCGCTTATAGCGGCATTGAGGGCTGCGCATGCGCGCGGCACCCGCCTGATGTCTATTTGCTCCGGCGTGTTTGTACTGGCGGCAACTGGCCTGCTTGATGGCATACGGGCAACCACGCACTGGCGCTATACCCAAGCGCTGCAGGCGCGTTACCCGGAGATCGAGGTGATACCTGACGTGCTTTATCTGGATAATGGGGATATTTTGACCTCGGCGGGCAGCGCGGCAGGAATTGACCTTGGCCTGCATCTGGTACGTCGGGATTTTGGTGCCGCAGCGGCAAACAGCGTTGCCCGGCGCTTAGTGGTGCAGCCTCATCGCGAGGGAGGCCAGGCGCAGTTTATCGAACAGGCCGTCCCCGTAGAGTACGAAGGTGAGCGGTTTGCGCCATTGTTTGATTACCTGCAGCGCCATTTAAGCGAGCGGCACTCAGTGGCAAGCCTGGCCGCCTTTGTCGGCATGAGCCCGAGAACTTTTTTACGCCGCTTCGAAGCCGCGACGGGCATCACTCCTGCCGCCTGGCTGTTGCAAACACGCCTTAAACGCTGCCGGGAGCTTTTGGAAAACAGCACGTTACCGATAGAACACATCGCCGAACAAACGGGTTTTGGCTCGGCGGCGACGCTGCGCCATCACTTTCGGAAACATCTTCGGACGTCACCCGGGACATACAGAAACTCATTTACTTCACAAAACGAATAATTTACCAGCGGTTAGGGATTGTTTAAGTTGTGTACGGTATGATAACTCCACTCATCTGAGTAAACCCTTTTTTATCACGCGAGGTATTTCTATAGAAATGCAGTAACCTGGAGGATTAACTATGTTAGGGAACATGAACGTATTTATGGCAGTACTGGGATTCATCTTATTTTCCGGTTTTCTTGCCGCCTGGTTTAGCCACAAATGGGATGACTAATGAACGGTGACCTTCCCCCACCTACGACGCCTCTCGCGAAATAAACTTTCCGGGAGGCGTTTTCATTTCTGCCCCACCGCGGTGGAGGATTTGCTAACAAAAAAATACAGCGCGTAATGAGTAAATCGGCACAATTTGTTGTCTTCCTATACGGAATCAACAAAAGCAGACTGGATTCACTCTGGAGAATTTATGCGCAAGTCAACAAAAGTAGCGGTATTAACAGCAGTATGGCTCGCGGGCGCGCTGCCCTCTCTGGCCTTTGCCTATTCAGGGGATAAGCAGCTAAAAGCGACGGCACCGGGCACGTCGGCACAGTCCTATGAACTGAAAGAATTCTCCTCAGATTTCAAAATGTACAAGATAGGCGACATTGCGCCAGACATCTATCGTACCGAACCCTATAACATCAAAAGCTGGCAGCTTCGCCATCTCCCTGCGCCACAGGCCGGTAGCCACTGGACCTACATGGGCGGCAATTATGTCTTGATTACCGACGCCGAAGGGAAAATTCTTCAGGCCATGGCCGGCGATATATTTTATCAGCACTAAGGATAATCCAACCCTGAGGCTGGATATCCTTAACGCCGAAAGGGTTTAATTTAATAAATTTCTCAGGGGATCGATTTCAGTATATTGATTATCGATCTCCAGTAGCCCCGCAATATCCAGTACCTGCCTGTACTCATCAGGGCTAATACGCACCTGATAATTTGCGATATGTCCACACAGCGTTTCAAAAGCCAGTACATTTTCTGAGAAGTCGATATATTCCAGCGCGAAGTCAATGAGTGACGAATCGAGCCGGTTTTTAAGAGCCTCACCAAAGGTTTTGATTTTTTCGTTGATATCCATATTGACCACGTAAAGTTAATTGTTATTTGCGTGCCATCATTGGGAATGGGAAACGGCATCCTGCCGAAATACATCCCTATGGATATCGGATTGCGGGGAAATTTCTTGAGGGGCGTGCGTAATACTTATTTTAGATAACGATCCAGCGCTAACTTTTCGCCAGCCATTTCGCATAATGCTCGGGCCATTTCACGGTCGGGGTACCGGGTTTACCCATGCCGAAGCCGTGGCCACCGCTGCTGTAGCGGTGCATTTCTACCGGGACATGCTGCTGCTCGCAGGACGCGGCCATAATCAGCGTATTTTGCGGATCGGAAACCGGATCGTCTTCCGCCTGAACAAGGAAAAACGACGGAGAATGTGGCGTGACGTAATTCTGCACCGACCATGCGGCATTCTCGGCAGATGAAGCATCCTTCCCGACAAGAATCTTATGCGTGGAGGTGTGTTCGTAGGGTTTCTCCAGCGTAATGACCGGATAAATCAGCGCCGCGCGGTCGGCAAATGCCGGTTTGTCGTCTAAACGATCCTGTTTTGGATATGAGCGGTAATCGGGGCGCGTGGCGGCCAGACCAAGCAAATGTCCACCGGCAGAAAAGCCCAGCACGCTGACGTTATGTTCACGATCGCGCACGATTCTTAAAGCGCGCTGCGCGTCCTGTAAAGCCACCAGGTTACCATCAGCCCATCCCTCAGACGGTAAACGGTAACTCAGCACATAAGCCGTGTATCCTCTCGCCACCAGCCACTCTGCCGCCGGCCAGGCTTCTGACCCCATTTCAATACGCTTATAGCCGCCGCCCGCCGCCACCAGTACGGCGTGGCCATTAGGTGACTCGGGTTCGATCACGGTCAGAATGGGGATCGCAATATTGCTTTGCGCGCCTCGCGCCGAAGTGTTCATACTCCCTGTCGGCCCACCGCCTCCGGGCGGCGTACCTTTCCACAGAGGAATAACCGAGCGCTTCACATCCGATGCAGCAAAAGAAACGCCCGCTTTAGCCGCGAGTAAACCAGCAGTGACACAGGTAATAAAATGGCGACGATCCATAGTAAGCTCCTGACAGAACAGGTTAATCACTATGCCAAAAGAGTGTTTCAAAACTCGCAGGATAAACGTTAATAAGGTAACCAGCCGTTTCTCCAGAGCTAAACTGGCTGCCGGTATCAGCCACGACGCTTCCCGAGAATACCGCGAGGCATTTCAGCAATGATGTCACTTTTGATTTTTTCCATCTGCGACTCCGTTTGAGCCGCCCTGCTTTCATGGGCTTCACGCAGTGTCGTGCGTGTTTCTTTCAACTCATCACGCAGTCTTTCACTAATGCGGATTTCCATTTGTTCAATAATCCTGCTTAGTCTTTGCTCAATAACATCATCAACAATGCCTGGTAGTCGGGATAGGCTATTCTCAATATCCGCCTGCTGCTTTTGTATTTCAGCACTCTTTTCCGTTAACGCAGCAATGGTGATTTTTGCCTGTTCAAATATGCTCCCAGCGTTTTTCTGCGCTTCATGAACATCCGTCAGTAAGTTTCTGAACTCTTCGACTTTGTTTATCACTTCGCCAAGCTTTTCACTGGATGCCTTCACTTTGGCAATGGCATCAAAACCTTCTTCAAAAGACATTATTTCCTCAGATTATTTGAGCTAATTCGTCAGCAACGTCCCGGAAAAGAGCGGATTTAATGGCCGCTACCGGGAGTTCTTTATGTATAGATAAAAGCTGGTGGCGTGTTGGGTTAGCCTCGAGCAGCCAACGGGCAACTGTTTCCCGGGCGTAAGCGTTACTTGCCGCCACTTTAGCTAAGAGTGTGTGCCCGTCCTCTTCCCAAAAGTGGAGAACACCCTCGGGGACCGCCTGCTGAAAACGCATGCGTGTTTCAGTGTCTGAGTCTGTTTCATTCAATAATTGCAGACAGGCCGCCGCAAGATTCAGACCAGGGCTTTCCTGAGTCCCCTCAAGTAAACGAGCCAACTGGGCGGATAACTTTCTCAGGATAGAAGCATCGAGCAGCGCCTCGCTTTCCTTTGATGTTATTAATGAACAAAGCGCCTCCGCCGACTCGGCCAGCGTCATATCTCGCAATGAAGCCAGTTGGAACGCATTATTGTCCACTTTAAAAAACGATTCGAGCGTGTCGCGGAAGGCAATAGCCTGCTCGGGCGTATATTTTAAACAAGCATTGTATAAGTTCCAGGTAGATTGCAGCCTGCTGCCAAGCTGAGTCCTGCGTACCCAATCCAGTAGTAATGAATAAAGTCCTGGCCAGTTTTCTGTTTCTTTGGCCAATACATTCAATTTGTCTATTACCACTGACTCTGCAGCTCTTCCGTCAATAGACTGAATTCGAGCTTTAACCGCGCCACAAGCTTTAGAGAAGCTAGTTTTTAACCTTCGAACTTCTACCGCCTGTACCGAAAGCTCCTCACCTTGTCCTCTCCCCCAGTCAATGACGGTCCAGGGTTCAATTAATCCCATTTGATAAAGGCGGAAAAGCGTTAACTGAAAACGTAAACCGTTGTGCGAATCTCCACATACGTTCTTTACATGTACAGTTAAATTGTCCTTTTTTGAATCGCGGATAATCCCATGGAGGCGAGTAACCAGATCTTGTTCATCCGCCAAAGAAATCAATCCCTGCCTGAGAAACCAAAGCTGTGAACGGAAATCACCTCTGGAAACCTTACCTCCCGAAGATAGTTCGTTTTCAACCGCCTCGGGAGTCAGGTTTGACTGCAGCTTAAGCCAGATTTGTTCTGCCTCATCGGTTTCAGCGCGGAATAACATATGGCAATGCGACGGGCAGCGATCTCGCCCCGCGCGACCGGCCTCCTGATAGAATGCTTCCATTGAGCCAGGCATTCCGACATGCAGGGTATGACGCACGTCAGACTTGTTGACGCCCATACCGAATGCCTTAGTGGTGACAATGATATCAAGCTGACCTTTTTTCCAGCGTGACTGAACCACCTGCTTGTATTGCTCATAATCATTTGACATCGCCAGCGGTTTATCTTGCAGTATTTTCCATGCTTTTTCAGGATTAAAACTTTTAGGCATCGAGCCGGAAAAGAAACCTATTTTTAAATCATTCCGCTTCTTCGCCAGGCCCTGGGATAACAATTCGACACCGTTATCCCCGCTGGCATAGCGTGAAAATACGTGTACAGCTGGCAGGGGTTCATCACTATTTCGTGGTGCTATTTTATCAATTTGCTTAATAACCGCACTGGCTGAGTTATCTCCTTTATAAATCGAGAAATTTAGCTCAGTACGACTTCTGTGCATCTCGTAAGCGATGAACTCATCCGCAATCTGAAACTCGTTTTGAATATCCTTCAGCACATTTACGCTTGCCGTTGCCGTAAGTCCAAGAACGGGAATATCTCCAGCAATTTTGCGGAGTGTACCCGGCAGAGTGAGATAGGAAGGACGAAAATCGTGCCCCCATTCACTCATACAGTGAACTTCATCAATAACAAACATTCTCAGCAAATGAGCCTGGCGTAGATTCATAACGATACGCCGAAAGCCATCTGTTTGAAAACGCTCTGGTGAAACAAAGACGAAGCGCATATCGCCGCTTAAAATTCGTTCTTGATAAATTTTATCTCTCAACGCAGCGGGCATGTCGCTGTCAATATTGACAACTCTGCCAAAGAAGCCAGCATTTTCTAGTTCCGCGCAGTGGTCGCGGCCGAGAGCTTTGATCGGAACTACAACAATAGTAACGCCCTGATTCAATAATGCAGGAATCTGAAAACAAAGGGATTTTCCACCACCCGTAGGCATCAACCCTAACGACTTTTGTCCAGTGAGCGCATTTAAAATAAGCGTTTCCTGCCCTGGCCTAAAACTGCTATGCCCAAATATTCGATAATTTAATTCATTAAGACATTCAACAGGATATAAACCAACAAACCTTTGCTGTGGATTTTCAGCGCTTAAATAGGATTTTCCCGAGCACCGTAGCCTGATTAGTTTAGCTACCGACTGCCCCCCTATTGAAAATGAATGGCTTTGCACTGCGCTGGTATATATCGTTATACCGGGAGTATTGCCCGCATTATCATCCGGACGACTGAAAAGTTGCATATTAAAAAGCAACCCATCGTCAACAAAAACCAGTTCGGGAGGCGTAAACACCAGATTGCGTATTTTTGAAAACAGCGAGAACCAGCCAAATAACTCTTCGAACGCCCGCACAACCCATTTCTGCTCAGGATCGGAAATAAAATCTTGTCTGACATTTATTCGCCAAAGGGATGACTGCAAATCCAGTTTCCCGCAGGAAATGGCCAGCATGACTGCAATTTGTAGCCTAAGAATGGCCGTCAATTCATACCGCATCGATGGCTGCTGCTGCTCGCCAGATGAGAGTGTCTTTTTATATCCAGCAAGCTGTTTGCTCTTTTCAAAATGAGCAGTTAACTGGCTGATGAAATCAGAAAAATGATTGCTTTTAAGCCGCATATCCTCAGTTTTCAAGCGCAGCGTTTTAATACCGTGCTGCAGCAGAAAACTGTCTCTTTGCTGATCCTTGAGTTTCTGAGGAGCTTCTTCATGCTGCCCACCATCGATTTCAATAACCAGTTCAGCCTGTGGCAAATAGAAGTCCACCCGTTCAGCATTGGCTCCGGACATCAGCTTATACGAGGCACCAAGCGCGCTGAAAAGCGGGTACTCTGGAACCATAAGGCCACGCACAAATGCCCACCCTTTCAAGTGGTTGGGGATGATCTCATCAAAGAATTCCAGAGCAGGATTGTACCCGTCGTCACCACCGGGAATAGTGGCCCCCCAATAAGGGTGGTTTTCCGTCGATAATAGCAGCGCAGACTTAGCCAGCTCTTCCCACTGGCAGTTCATAAGACTAAGAAGCTGAGGGGTAGGCCGGGTTGGAGCACCTCGAGTTAAAATAGCAAAGCTATTTGCCACATAATCAGGTACAGCTCCGCATTCACCTGTTAATCCATCAACCTCAAACAGAATATCTCCCTTAAAATATCCTGCACAAACCGAAATTCGTGTATTTTTTGAAGCAGTAAAGAAAGGTTGCATTACAAACAACGCTGTATAAAAAGACGATCGGAGAAAGATATTCAGCCACCAGGTCTATGTCAACTCATGTTCTAAATTAGTGAAAAAACAGCATCTAAATAGTTCACGGATGCAACTATTAACCCCGTATTCATCATACAAATCAATCAACATTGATCGTGATTAATGTTTTGCCCCCACCGACTTTTTTAAAATAGTTCCCGGTCAGACTGTTTCATTCGTTAAGAGGAGTACTCAACATGATGATGACCTGGGACCGCAACCGTAATGCCATTACTACCGGCAGCCGTGTTTTGATTAACGGCACAGGCAAAACCGGGCTGATTAAAGCCATTCACGGTGAAGGTAAAAATGCCGAGCAAATTCGCCGCAGCAAATGTGTGGAAGTGGAAGGTTGTGAAGGGCAATTTGAACCGACGGAATTATTTCGCCTGGGCTTACACTGATGGCTAAAAGTTACCCGGCCTGCTGCCGGGTAACTGATGTTATTTACGCAGCGCCCTGACCTGCGAAAAACCGTGCTCAAACACGCTGTCAGCGGCACAGATGATCACGATAACGTCGCCACCATTGGCTTCCTCCAGCAAACGCGCCAGCTCGGCGTCCAGCTCCCGGTTCATTTTCGGCATAGCCAGGTGCATTTCCCCCGGATAATCCTCATCTTCATCAGGCGGCATGTCTTCGATGCGGCTGCCCTTCACCACGTAAATCAGCAGATCATTGTCATTATGGGTGAGCTCTAGTCTCAAATATTTGCCAACGGGATGTTTAGCCATGCGTTACCTTCAATAGCGTATAAAATAATTTGTCGGCAATGTTAGCAAAGCAACGAGGATAAAACGATGCAGGACTGGAACCCCGCGCTCTATTTGCAGTTTGAAGCTGAACGTACCCGCCCGGCAGCTGAGTTGGTTGCCCGAATTAGCCACCCCGGCGCCAACACCTTTACTGATTTGGGCTGCGGCCCCGGTAACTCCACAGCCCTGCTGCGTAATCTGGCACCGAAGGCCACGATTACCGGGCTGGATAACTCCCCCGCGATGCTCGCCAAAGCCAGCGCCGCATTGCCCGACTGCCGCTTTGAAGAGGCAGATATCGCCACCTGGCAGCCTGCCGTGAAACAGGATGTGATTTTTGCCAACGCTTCGTTGCAGTGGATAACCAACCATAAGCAAGTTTTCCCACACCTGGCCGCGCAGCTGGCAGACGGCGGCGTGCTGGCCGTGCAAATGCCCGATAACTGGCAGGAGCCCACGCATACCCTGATGCGCCAGGTTGCAGACGAATTGGGGATCTCTCGCTCAAGCCGCGAAGCCTTACTGACGGCTCAGGAGTATTACGATCTGTTGGCAGAAAGTGGCTGTACGGTGGATATCTGGCGCACGACCTATTTCCACGTCATGCCTTCTGCTCGCGCGATCATCGAATGGCTAAGCTCAACCGGCTTACGCCCTTATCTAAACGGACTGGACGCCATTCAGCAGGAAGCATTTCTTGAGCGCTATCACCAATTGCTGCAACGCGCCTACCGCAAACAGCATGACGGCAACGTATTGATGCCATTCCCACGCCTGTTTATCGTGGCGCGGAAAACGGCCTAGAACGAAGTGCCCTGCTGACGCAGGGCATCAATGTCCTGCAGCGGAGACGCGCCAAATGCCCGGCGATACTCCCGGTTAAACTGGGAGGGAGAGTCATACCCTACCTTCCAGGCAACGCTTGCCACATCACCTTCACAGCTCAATAAA
Organism: Cedecea neteri NBRC 105707 = ATCC 33855; assembly: GCF_001571265.1. GTDB lineage: Bacteria > Pseudomonadota > Gammaproteobacteria > Enterobacterales > Enterobacteriaceae > Cedecea > Cedecea neteri. The sequence goes on from NZ_BCTL01000028.1 coordinate 20,562, forward strand.
CGGCGGCGGGCCTCCAGCAGGCGAAGCTGTTTTTGATACTGCAGCGGGCTCATGATCGTCAGGGCTTTAAAGCGGTGATGCAGACTGGAAGCGCTCATCCCGACGCGTTTTGCCAGCTCGTCGATGACCAGCGGCTCGGCGTAATTCTCTTTGATCCAGTTAATGGCTTCCCCCACACCTTTGCCTTGCGCCCAGCCCAGCGCCTGCTTCCAGAAAGAGGCTCCGGCGGGAGCAATGACCAGCCGGTAAAGGATTTCTTGTTTGATAAGTGGCGCAAGGGCATGCAGATGCTGCGGGCTGTCGAGCAGCGTGACCAGGCGCAGAAAAGCGGCCTGCAGTTCTTCTTCCGCAGGGGCTACCCAGGCCCCGGTTTTCTCTCCGTTGCCGTCCGGCAGCACCACATTCATGTTCATGATCAGGTCGGCAATTTCTTTCCCGTCGAGGTCAATGCGCACGCCGTAGTAAGGCTCTTCTACGCTGGCGCGGGTCACCTGCCCGGACACCGGCATGTCCACGGCGGCCAGTGAATAACTGCCGGGACCGTATTCAGTGACATTGTCACCGATCAGCATTTTTTTACTGCCCTGCAGCACCATGCACATCGACGGCGAAAGCATGCCACGATTGAGCAATGTTGGCTGTTCGATGCGAATAAAACTGAGCCACGGCAGCGCGCAACCCAACTCTTTCACCCCGCTGCCGCCCGCAGCGTAACGACGGGCTACACGCTGGTGCAGTTCTTCAATAATGCGGCCCGAAGGCCGCTCAGGTTGTTGCATATTACTGCCCCATTATGGCTTTGGGTTCAAGATACGCTTCCAGCCCGTAGGTGCCAAATTCGCGGCCAAGACCGGACTGTTTAAAACCGCCAAACGGCGCGAGCGGTTCATCGTAAACACCGTTGACGAACACGCGCCCCGCGATGAGCTGGCCGGCAACGGCGGCGGTACGCTCGGCGTTTTTACCGCTGACGTAGGCCTGCAGGCCGTAAACCGTGTCGTTGGCGATTTGCACCGCTTCGGCATCGTCACGGTAGGTAATCACCGACAGCACCGGGCCAAAGATTTCCTGCTGGGCGATGGTCATGTCGTTGCGAACGTTCACAAACACCGTCGGCTTGACAAAGTAGCCGCTTTCCAGCCCTTCAGGACGCCCTTCACCACCGCACAGCAGCTCCGCGCCTTCGGCAATCCCGCTACGAATATACTCCTGCACGCGCTGGTATTGACGGGCGGTCACGGCGGCCCCGATGTTCGTTTTTGGATCACGCGGGTTGCCTGATACCAGAATAGGCAGATGTTTGAGAATTTGTGCTTTCACCTCTGCCAACTTGCTTTCCGGCACCAGCAGGCGGGTACCTGCGATACAGGCCTGGCCGCTGTTCCAGCTCATCACCTGCAGCGCCAGCGGGATGGCGGCGTCGAGATCGGCATCGTCCAGCAGCACGTTGGCAGACTTGCCGCCCAGCTCGAGCGTAACCCGTTTCATGGTTGCCGCCCCGTCGCGGGCGATAGTCTTGCCCACCACCGTTGAGCCTGTAAAAGAGATTTTAGCCACGTCCGGGTGGCGGGTGATTTCCGCCCCAACCACGTTACCCAGGCCGGTGACGATGTTAATCACGCCGTTTGGCAGGCCGGCATCGTGCAGACATTCAGTAATGATAGCGGTCTGTCGGGCGCTCAGTTCGCTGGGTTTGATAACCGCTGTACTGCCGGAAGCAATGACCATCGACAGCTTGCCGGCGATAAAGCCATAGTTGGCGTTCCACGGCGTAATCAGCCCGACCACGCCCAGCGGCTCCATGATCACTTTCGCCACCCCCGCCTGGCTTTCAAACGAGTAGTCTTTCAGCAGATCGACAGCCTGCAGGAAGCTGTTGTACGAGCGCGCCACAGTGCTTTGGGCGAACGCGACCGGGCAGCCATATTCATCCACCATGATCTCCACCAGTTCATCTTCACGCGCTTTCACGGCGTCGTGCAGCAGCTGCAGCCAAATCATTCTTTGCTCACGCGTGGAGAGCCGCATTTGCGGAAAGGCTGCTTTTGCAGCGGCGATGGCGAGGCGGGTATCTTCTTCGTCTGCCAGGCGAACCTGAGCTACGGGCTGTTCGCTGACCGGATGAATTAAGGTCAGCACCTCAGTGCCGTGGGGCGTGACGTGCTGACCGTTAATATAGAGGGTGTCGATGGTTTTCATTTTTGCGCTCCAGCGGTTGTGTTTGACGCTTAAAGTGTCGTTGAACACGTCCGTTTCCCTGTAGCGCAATCCTGTTTGATGCTTGCACAATCCTGCAAATCAGGACTGTTTTTTTATCTCTCTGTTGGCTTCGCTCTGAAAGCGTTTGGCGCGCAGCCAGTCGTAGCACCAGTTATAAGCCACGGTGTACGGCAGGAAGAAGAGGAAGAAACCAATCTCTACCATCAGCGCCTGGAGCAGCGTGACGTTCAGCATCCACGCGGCGAGCGGCAGACCAATCAGAATAAAGCCCCCTTCAAAGCCCAGCGCATGTGCCACACGCAGCCCCATGCCACGCTTGCGTGACGGCGGGTAAAATTTATCAAACCCGGCGTTGTAAATAATGTTCCAGACCATTGCGACGGTGGAAAGCATGATGGCCAGTGCGCCCATCTGGAACAGCGGTTTGTTCATCAGCCAGGCGGCCGTTGGCGCACAGATACCGATGGCGATGGCTTCGAAGCCGACGGCATGCACAATGCGCTCAGACAGGCTTCTGTTGTTTTGCGATTTCATTTTGATGACTCCTTTTTCACAAGGCCGCCATTATCATCGTAATTATTGATATAATATTGCTAACAGCCATCGATAAAAGCGATAGTCTATGCGTTACTCTCCTGAATCACTGGAAGCCTTTTTGCAGGCCGTTGAAACGGGTTCTTTTTCCGCTGCGGCGCGTAAGCTGAAGAAGAGCCAGTCCACCATCAGCAGCGCCATTGCCAACCTGGAGGCCGATCTCGGCGTCACTCTGTTTGATCGCCACGCCAGACAGCCAACGCTCACCCCGCACGGGCAGCGTGTTTTGCCCTATGTGCAGGCGATTTTTGCCGCCAGCGAGCGGCTGGATGAAGTGTCCGTCAGGCTGGCCGACAACGTCGAACCTCGCCTGACTTTTGTGCTTTCCGACATGTGGCAAACTGCCCACCACGAATCCATCCTGCAACAGTTTTCCGAGCGCTACCCGGACATCGAATTTGAGTGCATCATTGCCGAAGATGAAGACGTGATCGATAGCCTGCAGATTGGCCGAGCCCACGTCGGCGTGCTGCGGGTTCAGGCAAGTTACCCGCCGGATATCACCGTCGCCCGCCTTCAGGTCGGCGCAGAAATGACCATTTTTATTCATCGCGATCACCCGCTTGCCAGGCAGACCGAGGTGCGAATGGATGAGCTACATACCGTGCGGCAACTGGTGCTTAAAACTTTTGTGCGTCCCGGCAAGGTCGCAGCGCGCGGCCCCATCTGGTCATCCCCGTCTTTACTGCTGCTGCTTGAAATGGCGGAACAGGGGTTTGGCTGGGGGATTTTACCCAGCTGGCTGGTTAACCAGTTTGGACACGGCGTGCTTAAGCCGCTGAAGGTGGAAGGCTGGCCGCAAAATCTCGAGGTGGATGTCGCCTGGTCGAACAAAACGCCGCCCGGGCCAGCTGGCCGTTGGATGATCGACCGGCTGCGCGAGCGGCGGTAATAAATCGGCACACACTTGCGGTTGTCACTTCGTGCGCTTTCAGGTTAAAAAATTGTTTTCCAACCAACAGGATCCCGTAGATGAGCGCCATCACCACCCTTTTTGCCATTACCGCCACCGTCACACTGGGCGCAATGAGCCCCGGCCCAAGCTTTGTTTATGTCGCCCAAAATGCCGTGGCCCGTTCCCGCGCACATGGCCTGGTGACCGCGCTGGGTACCGGCGTCGGCGCGGCTGCATTTTCACTGATGGCGCTGCTGGGCCTGCAGGCTTTCCTGCTGGCGGTGCCGGTGGCGTATACCGGGATCAAGATAGCCGGGGGGCTTTATCTGCTGTGGCTGGCTTATAAGATAATCAAACACTCGCGCGAGCCGCTGCACGTTGGCGCGGTGGGGAAAAGCGATAAAAGCATGATGGCGACCTTCCGCGACGGGCTATTCACTCAGTTGAGCAACCCGAAAACCGCCGTCGTGTTTGCCAGTATTTTTACCGCGCTGCTGCCGCGCGAAATCCCGACCTTTTATTACGTCGTCCTGCCGGTGCTGTGCTTTGTGATTGATGCGGGATGGTATTCGATTGTCACGCTGGTGTTGTCTTCAGAGAAACCGCGCAATGCCTACCTGCGTTTTAAAACCGTGATTGACCGCTTAGCGGGCGGCGTAATGGGGATTTTGGGGCTGAAACTGATTTTCTTCTCACGCTAAAAAACAGAAAGCCACCGCAGGCGGTGGCTCAGACAGAGAGGGATCAGTGAATCCCCAACCGGTACGCATGGAAGATTTCTTCACGCAGCTCAAGGTGGGTTAAACCCAGCAGATCGGCAAACTCCAGCTTTAGCTGCTGCAGGCGGATCAGGAATTGTGCGGGGGTTAACTGCTCTTGCTCACGACGAAGAAATTCAAACGCTAAGGTGGTTGGGGTTATCTCGGTGTCCATGGTAATCCTCTGTTTGGTTGTGAAATCGACAGTATTGTACCACTAACGCGCTGTGCAAAAAACAGCCAGAACGGGATTTCTGGCGCTTAACTTACATAACAACATCAGGACTGAAACATGTTTTCTAAGCATTATGAAGTGGATGAAAGCCATATTGATTTTCAGGGCGTAGTCGACGGCCTGTACTACCCGTTTTACATGGAGTGGACTCGTCACGCCTACATGCGCGAGGCGCTGGGCATTGATATCGAGGAAGAGTTCCGCCAGGGCAAGCTCTACATGGTGCTGGAGTACTCCCTGCGTTTTCGTAAGAGCCTGCAGAAAGGCGACAACGTTGAGGTCACCTGCCAGCTTGAGCGCAACGAAAAACGCAACCGTGTGAACTTTGCCCAGCAGATCAAAGTCGACGGCGTGGTCTATGCCGAAGCGACGTTTGTTGCGACCTGCCTGGCCAATGGACGCCCTTCCATGCCGGAAGCCGTGCTGAACGCGCTGGAACAACTCTAACTTGAATTAGCGAAGGGCCATCGCGCTCTTCGCTCCTCTTCCCAAAGTCTGCTTTCCCCCTCCCAAACATAAGTGTCTTTATTGATTTATGATGATTCCACGCCCCTGTTCCTGCTACCCTCTGGAAAAAAAGTGAATAAGACTTAGGATCGCCTGCAATGCAAGAATTTACCCGGCCAGTTTTACAGTTGCCTAACAACGAGAAGAAACTGCTGCTGCACTCCTGCTGCGCGCCCTGCTCGGGCGAAGTTATGGAGGCCATACACGCGTCCGGTATCGAATATACCGTGTTCTTCTACAACCCCAACATTCACCCGCAGAAAGAGTATTTACTTCGTAAGGATGAAAACATTCGTTTTGCGGAACAGCACGGCGTGCCGTTTATCGACGCGGATTACGACACCGACAACTGGTTCGAGCGTGCGAAAGGCATGGAATGGGAGCCGGAGCGCGGCGTCAGATGCACGATGTGCTTTGATATGCGCTTCGAACGCACCGCGCTGTACGCCCACGAAAACGGGTTTAACGTCATCAGCAGCTCGCTGGGTATTTCCCGCTGGAAGAACATGCAGCAGATTAACGACTGCGGGCATCGCGCCGCGGCGCCTTATGAAGGCATGAGCTACTGGGATTACAACTGGCGTAAACAGGGCGGCTCCGCGCGCATGATTGAAATCAGCAAGCGCGAACAATTTTACCAGCAGGAATACTGCGGCTGCGTGTATTCCCTGCGCGACACCAACCTGCACCGAAAAGCGAATGACCGCCCGCTGATCAAAATCGGCAAGCTTTTCTACGGTAAAGACGACGAGTCAACGGAAGCGTAAAACGAAGGGAGAAAATCCGGGAGCCTGCCGACATCGACCAGGCCCCGTAATCGTTCAAAATTACCCAGAAGTACCCTGCTTTTTCCCGAGCAGGTTTGCAATTTATAGCCAGCAACCCTGCAAATTGCACGGATATATTCCGTTTGATTTTTAAGGCACTTAACGCAAATCAGGGCTTTGCAGTTTGCGTTAAGTGCGATTTCACTGTGGCTACACTAGTGAGAGCGCTTTCTTCGCTGTTATTGCTCCGCCAGCCCTCGGTTTTTCAGCATCGGTTCGCTGTGCGGATCGTGCCCTCGCCAGTCGCGGTATAGCGCTTCCAGATCGCTGCTGTTGCCGCGTGAAAGAATCGCCTGCCGGAAGCGCTGGCCGTTTTCAGCCGTGAGTCCGCCCTGCTCCACAAACCACTGATAGCCGTCGTCCGCCAGCATTTGCGTCCAAATGTAGGCGTAGTACCCCGCCGCATAGCCGCCGCCAAAAATATGAGCAAAATAGCTGCTGCGGTAGCGAGGCGGCACCTCGGCCAGATTGATATGCTCTTTTTCCAGCGCTTCGGCTTCAAAACGCGTCACGTCATCAATTTCCGCATCTGGCGCCAGGTTGTGCCAGTTCATGTCCAGCAGCGCCGCCGCCAGCAGTTCAGTCATGTCGTAGCCTTTGTTGAACTGTGCGGAGCGGAACAGCTTGCCGCGCAGCGACTCGGGCATCGGTTCACCGGTCTGATAATGACGGGCGTAGTTGGCAAATACCTCGGGATGGCTCGCCCAGTGCTCGTTGATTTGCGAGGGGAACTCCACAAAATCTCGCGGCGTGTTGGTCCCTGAAAGACTCGCATAGCGCTGCGTAGCAAACAGGCCGTGCAGCGTATGGCCAAACTCGTGGAACAGCGTGATGACATCGTCCCAGGAAATCAGCGCGGCCTCACCGCTAGCCGGTTTGGTGTAGTTACAAACGTTGTAGATCACCGGCATAGCGTCAAACAATGTGGATTGCTCGACAAAGTTCCCCATCCACGCCCCGCCGCCTTTGCTGTCGCGGGCAAAGAAATCACCGTAGAACAGCGCCATGCCGCGCCCGTCGTTATCAAAAATCTCCCAGGTACGGACGTCCGGATGATAAGTCGGGATATCAAAACGCTCAACAAAACGCAGCCCGAAGAGCTGGCTGGCTGCCCAGAACACGCCGTTGGTCAGCACGCCGTTGAGTTCAAAATACGGTTTAATCTGCCCTTCATCGAGATCGTACTTCGCGCTACGTACCTTCTCGGCATAGAACTGCCAGTCCCATGCCCTGGCCTGAAAGCCCCCGTTTTGCGCATCAATGACGTCCTGAATATCTTTCAGTTCGCGCCGTGCCCGCCCGGTTGCCGCAGGGACGATATTGCGCATAAAGCGCAGTGCCGCATCCGGGGTTTTCGCCATCTGGTCGGCCATTTTCCATGCCGCATAGTTTTCAAAACCCAGAAGCTGAGCCTGTTCGGCCCGCAGCGTAGCCAGGCGAGCGACGATAGCGCGGGTATCGTTAGCATCGCTGCGCTGGGAACGTGTCCACCCCGCCTCAAAAAGCGCTTCTCGCGTAGCGCGGTTGCTCAGGCTTTGCAGCGCCGGCTGCTGGGTGAAGTTGAGCAATGGAAGTAACCATTTTCCCTCGAGCCCTTTGTCAGTTGCTGCCTGCGCCGCAGCCGAAATCTCTGCGCTGGTCAAGCCTTCAAGCGCCTCAATGCGGTCAACCACCAGCCCACCGGCCTTATCCGCCGCGTGGAGGCGATTATTGAACTGGCTGGTGAGCTGGGCGCTCTCTTTATTCAGCGCCTTCAGGCGGGTTTTATCCTGCTGGCTGAGCGTGGCGCCTGCCAGCTTGAAATACTGCCAGGTCACCTCCACCAGCCTCAGGGATTCCGCGTCAAGATTAAGATCGTGCCGCTGCTGATAAACGCTATCAAGGCGGGCAAATAAGGTGTCGTTCAGGCGAATTTCATCCGCAAGCTCGGCCAGTTCGGTAGAGAACTCTTCATCAAGCTGCTGGAGGAAATCATTGGTGTGCGCCGAGGTCATGGCGTAAAACACGGTAGTCACGCGGCCCAGCATCGCACCGGTTTTCTCCAGTGCCAGGTAAGTATTATCAAACGTTGGGGCTGCCGAATTGCCGGCGATGGCGGCAACTTCTTCACGTTTGATTCGCTTGCCTTCGTCGAAGGCCGGTCGGTAATGGTCGTTAGTTATCTCGTCGAAATGCGGCGCCTGATAAGGCAATAAGCTCGGCTGGAAAAACGGGTTGCTCTGCAACATCCTCTACTCCCGGTGACCTGAAATGTGGGTTAGTTATAGCGTATTTCGACACGTTTCTTAAAAGAAAACTAAGATTACCGCTGCCCGTTAGCATGCTAAGGTAGTGCAGGACAAAAGCGTTGAGGAACAGAGAGATGATTGTACTGGTTACGGGTGCTACCGCGGGCTTTGGTGAAAGCATTACCCGCCGTTTCGTTAAAAATGGCCACAAGGTAATTGCTACCGGCCGCCGTCAGGAACGCCTGCTCGAGCTTAAAGAAGAGCTAGGTGACAGCCTGTTTACGCTGCAGCTGGATGTACGCAATCGCGCGGCAATAGAACAAGCGCTGGCCTCCCTGCCGGCCGAATGGCAACACATTGATATCCTGGTTAATAACGCTGGGCTGGCGCTGGGCATGGAGCCTGCGCATAAAGCCAACGTCGATGACTGGGAAAACATGATCGACACCAACAACAAAGGCCTGGTGTACATGACCCGCGCCGTGTTGCCTGGCATGGTCGAGCGCAACCGCGGCCACATTATTAACATCGGTTCCACCGCGGGCAGTTGGCCTTACGCAGGCGGTAACGTGTACGGGGCAACCAAAGCCTTTGTGCGCCAGTTCAGCCTGAACCTGCGTACCGACCTGCATAAAACAGCCGTTCGCGTGACTGACATCGAACCTGGAATGGTGGGCGGCACCGAGTTTTCCAACGTTCGTTTTAAAGGCGACGATGACAAAGCCGGGAAAACCTACGAAAACGCCAACGCGCTGACGCCGGAAGACGTTACCGAGGCCGTCTGGTGGGTGGCTACGCTGCCGAAGCACGTCAATATTAATACCCTGGAAATGATGCCTGTCAGCCAGACATTTGCCGGGCTGAGCGTACACCGCGAAGGGTAATTGTGCCGGAAGTCATATTGAAACGGGGCCCTTTCGGCCCCGTTTTTTCATGTGACGTCACGCTTATATCGTGGAGCGATCAGGCCCGGCCCCAGCCGGCAACGATGATAAGCATCCCACAGAAAGCAATGGCCGCCCCGGTCCAGTCGTAAACGCTGAGCTTCACGCCGTCCACCACGCGCAGCCACAGCAGCGCCGTCACAACATAAACCCCGCCATAGGCCGCATAGACTCGGCCACTGGCCGCAGGGTGCAGCGTCAGCAACCAGACAAAAATCGCCAGCGACAGCGCCGCAGGCAGCAATAACAGCGGAGAGCCGTTACGCTTGAGCCATAGCCACGGCAGGAAGCAGCCAATAATCTCCGCCAGCGCGGTGGCAAAAAATAGCAGCGTTGTTTTGATCATATTGTCTTTTCTTCAGTAATAATGATGCCCACTAACTCTGGCATTAGGCACGAATCAGCCTCAATGATATGATTAGTTTTATTAAACTAAAAAGGAAATTTCAATGAACTCAATCCTTCGTAAGTCTTTGTCATGGATGCCGTTAGCCTTGCTGGGGGCTGCATTCATGGTTTCTATGCCAACACACGCCGATACTAACGTGATTGTTGTTCCGGGTGGGACTAACGGCGTCGGTGGCCAGGAAAACTCTCTGACCCGCCAGCGGGCTGCGGAAGAAAAAGAGCAGTGGAATGACACTCGTACCCTGCGCCAGAAGATCAACCGCCATAACGAAAAAGTGTTCGACCGTGAATCGGCACGTGGGGACAAAGACTGGGCCAAACAAGATGCAGCTCAGGACACCTTCGACAAATGCCAGCAGAGCGCCAACGTGAACGCCTACTGGGAGCCGAACACTCTGCGCTGCCTGGATCGCCGCACCGGTCGCGCGATTAATCCATAATAGCTCCCGCCCCAAACGAGGCTTCTTCTGAGAAGCCTCACCATCATCTGCGCAAGGATTTGCTATGAGTAAAGAACTGCCTATCCGTCTTCGCCCGCTTGAGCGCGAAGATCTCCGTTTCGTCCATCAACTGGACAATAACGCCAGCGTCATGCGCTACTGGTTTGAAGAACCTTACGAAGCATTCGTGGAGCTTTCTGACCTGTATGACAAGCATATTCACGATCAGAGCGAACGCCGCTTTGTGATCGACTGTAACGGCGTGAACGCCGGGCTGGTTGAGCTGGTCGAAATCGACCACATTCACCGCCGGGCCGAGTTTCAGATAATCATCACGCCTGAGTTCCAGGGCAAAGGGCTGGCCTCTCGCGCCGCCAAACTGGCAATGGATTACGGTTTTACCGTGCTCAATCTCTACAAGCTGTACCTGATTGTCGACAAAGAGAACGAGAAAGCGGTGCATATCTACAAAAAGCTGGGCTTTATCGTCGAAGGCGAGCTGATCCACGAATTCTTCATTAACGGTCAGTACCGTGACGCTATTCGGATGTGCATCTTCCAGCAGCAGTTCCTGGCGCAGAAAACCCCGGAAAAAACCCTGCTGAAGCCGACTGCTCAGTAATCACTCTCTACGGATGAGCGCCGCCCTGCGCGTGCGTTCATCCGTGCCCTCTTGCCTCTCCAGCCAGCATGCTGCCGCTTCGTCTATTTTCCAGACAGTCAGACGGGTTTTTCCTGCAAACCCATCAATCAGAACTAAAATAATAGGGCTGTAAAATTTTGCGTTTAAAAGGCAACGGCTATCAAATTCGTAGGCCCATCCAGATATTAATTATCGATCGTACAGACTATCGTTACCGGGCATACATATAACGGAGAGCAAAATGAGCAATTCTACTGACTTACACGATGCTTCCTCAGCGGGCGCAGGAAAGTGCCCATTTAACCACGGCCAGAGCACGGATATCGCCGGCGAGGGAACCAGCAACCAAGACTGGTGGCCGCACCAGCTTCGCGTCGACCTGCTGAATCAACATTCCAATCGTTCTAACCCGCTTGACGAAAACTTCAGCTACCGTAAAGCGTTTAGCAAACTCGATTACTACGCCCTGAAAGGCGACATCAAAGCTCTGTTAACAGATTCTCAATCCTGGTGGCCTGCAGACTGGGGCAGCTATATCGGTCTCTTTATCCGTATGGCGTGGCACAGCGCAGGCACCTATCGCTCCCGCGACGGACGCGGTGGCTCCGGACGCGGTCAACAGCGCTTTGCGCCCCTTAACTCCTGGCCGGATAACGTTAGCCTCGATAAATCCCGCCGCCTGCTTTGGCCAATTAAACAAAAATATGGCCAGCAGATTTCCTGGGCTGACCTGATTATTCTTGCCGGTAACGTGGCGCTGGAAAATGCGGGCTTCCGTACCTTTGGCTTTGGTGCCGGTCGCGAAGATGTCTGGGAGCCAGATCTCGACGTTAACTGGGGGGCAGAGAAAGAGTGGCTTGAGCACCGCCACCCGGAATCACTGGCACAGGCGCCGCTGGGCGCAACCGAAATGGGGCTGATTTACGTCAACCCGGAAGGCCCTGAGCACAGCGGCGACCCGCTTTCTGCAGCGCCTGCTATTCGCGCCACCTTCGGTAACATGGGGATGGACGACGAAGAGATTGTCGCGCTGATTGCCGGTGGCCACACTTTAGGTAAAACGCACGGCTCTGCCGCCGCCACTCACGTGGGTGCCGATCCGGAAGCATCACCGCTCGAAGCCCAAGGTCTGGGCTGGGCAAACAGCTACAACAGCGGTGTCGGCGCAGATGCCATCACCTCTGGCCTCGAAGTGGTCTGGACGCAAACGCCAACCCAGTGGAGCAACTACTTCTTCGAAAACCTGTTCGGCTATGACTGGGTGCAAACCCGCAGCCCGGCAGGCGCCATCCAGTTTGAGGCGACCAACGGCCCGGATATCATTCCTGACCCGTTTGATCCGTCCAAAAAACGCAAACCAACGATGCTGGTGACCGACCTCACGCTGCGCTTCGATCCGGAATTCGAGAAAATTTCTCGTCGCTTCCTGAACGATCCGCAGGCCTTCAACGAAGCCTTCGCCCGCGCCTGGTACAAGCTGACGCACCGCGATATGGGGCCAAAAGCACGCTACATCGGGCCGGAAGTACCAAAAGAAGATTTGATTTGGCAGGATCCGTTACCGCAAGCCTCGCACGCACCGTCCAGCGCAGATATCGATTCGCTGAAAGCAGCCATTGCGGATTCCGGCCTGTCCGTCAGCGAGCTGGTCTCGGTGGCCTGGGCATCGGCTTCAACCTTCCGTGGCGGTGACAAACGCGGCGGTGCCAACGGTGCCCGACTGGCTCTCGCCCCGCAGCGCGGCTGGGAAGTGAACGCCGTGGCGGCCCGCGCTCTGCCGGTGCTCGAAGCGATTCAAAAGGCATCAGGTAAGGCGTCGCTGGCGGATGTTATCGTGCTTGCTGGCGTGGTAGGCATTGAGAAAGCCAGCCACAGCAAAGTGCCGTTTACGCCGGGGCGCGTGGACGCCTCCCAGGAGCAGACCGATATCGAATCTTTCGAGCTGCTGAAACCAGCCGCCGATGGCTTCAGAAACTATCGCCGGATTGCGAATGCGACCTCAACCGAAGCGCTGCTGATCGACAAGGCGCAGCAGTTGACGCTGACGGCACCTGAGCTGACAGTCTTAATCGGTGGTTTGCGCGCGCTTGGCGTTAACTACGATGAAAGCCAGCACGGCGTGCTGACCTCGCGCCCGGGTGAGCTGACGAATGATTTCTTTGTCAATCTGCTGGATATGCGCACCGAGTGGAAAGCCACTGACGCAGGCTCTGAAGTGTTCGAAGGCCGCGATCGTCTCAGCGGTGAAGTAAAGTATACCGGCACCCGCGCCGATCTGGTCTTTGGCTCTAACGCCGTGCTGCGCTCGCTGGCGGAAGTGTATGCCAGCCAGGATGCCGAAGAGAAGTTCGTCAAAGACTTTATCGCCGCATGGACGAAGGTGATGAATCTAGACCGTTTCGACCTGCAGCAGTAAAGCAAAAGGGAGGCTTTTGGCCTCCCCTGGTTTACCGTTATAAGGGAAGGCTTAACGCCTTCCTTTTTTTACTGCTTACTCTTCGCCGAAGTGGATCACGGTCCGAATAGATTTGCCTTCGTGCATCAGATCAAACGCCTCGTTGATCTTATCCAGCGGCATCCGATGAGTGATGAACGGGTCGAGATTAATTTTACCCGCCATGGCGTCTTCCACCATGCCCGGCAGCTGAGTGCGGCCTTTAACGCCGCCGAATGCCGAGCCACGCCATACGCGGCCGGTCACCAGCTGGAATGGACGGGTTTTAATTTCCTGACCCGCGCCAGCCACGCCGATAATCACGCTCTCGCCCCAGCCTTTATGGCAGCATTCCAGCGCGGAACGCATCACGTTCACGTTGCCGATACATTCAAAGCTGTAATCCACGCCACCGTCGGTCAGCTCGACGATCACGTCCTGAATCGGCTTGTCGTGATCTTTCGGGTTAATACAGTCGGTGGCACCCATTTCCCGCGCGAGGGTAAATTTCTCCGGGTTGGTATCAATGGCAATGATTCGCCCGGCTTTAGCCTGCACCGCGCCCTGAATCACCGCCAGGCCGATCCCACCGAGGCCAAATACCGCGACGGTATCACCCTCTTTCACTTTCGCCGTATTGTGCACCGCGCCAATGCCGGTGGTTACGCCGCAGCCGAGCAGACACACTTTATCCAGCGGCGCCTGAGGGTTTACCTTCGCCAGAGAGATCTCCGCCACAACGGTATATTCGCTGAAGGTACTGGTGCCCATGTAGTGATAAATTGGCTCGCCATTATAGGAGAAGCGGGTGGTGCCATCCGGCATCAGGCCTTTGCCCTGCGTGGCGCGTACGGCCTGGCAGAGGTTAGTTTTGCCGGATTTACAGAACTTACACTCGCGGCATTCTGCGGTGTACAGCGGAATGACGTGATCGCCCGGCTTCAGGCTGGTCACGCCCTCACCCACTTCCACCACGATGCCGCCGCCTTCGTGGCCCAGCACCGCCGGGAACACGCCTTCCGGATCGTCGCCGGACAGCGTGAAAGCATCGGTATGGCAAACGCCGGTGTGGGTGATTTTCACCAGCACCTCACCTTTTTGCGGGGGTGCAACGTCGATTTCAACAATTTCTAAAGGTTTACCCGGCCCAAAGGCCACCGCAGCACGTGATTTCATTGTTTCTTCCTTTTGGTGAGGGTGTTTTTATTTTAGATAAGAGCGCAGCAAATTCCCGACTTCCGCCATCCGCAGCGCGCGCTGCTCTTCTGACGTGTCGCCGCTGACCAGCTCATCTTTAAGGTGAATTTCCATCATTTCGCCCATCAGGCCGTTGGCCGCGCCGCGAACGGCCGCGATCTGCTGCAAGATGGCGAGGCACGGATCGCCGTTTTCCAGCGCGCGCTCAAGCGCCTCCGCCTGGCCACGGATGCGCCTGACGCGGGTCATAATGCGTTTTTTGTCTTCTGGAGAGTGTGGCATAACCGCCCCTTAGGTACTGTAGGGGGGTATAGTACCGTAATTTTTAGGTTATTGATAATTTTTATATTATTCATAATTATCAATAAATTAACAGAATAACACAGATAGCTAAGATGAAGTGACACCGCAAGAGACTTTATTCTGAGAATAATGATTGCAGGAATGATAAGTTGTTATCGAAAATTTTAAACGCGTTGGAAACGTTCACAATCATTGAACTTTTTATTTTATGTTTTTCTCTACTTATTTCACATTTCCGCATGAACATTTAAAAATACCTTTAAAAAGTATGGTTAATGGTAAAGAATATGCATCGTTCAATCAATGGAATGAGGAAGTTAGAATGGCTATACCTGCTTACTTATGGTTAAAAGACGATGGTGGTTCCGAAATTAAGGGCTCTGTTGATATTGAGACTCGCGAGGGCAGTATCGAAGTATTATCGTTTGGACATGGCTTACACATACCAACGGACAATAATACAGGAAAATTAACAGGAACCCGCCAACACTCCCCTCTCACAATAGAAAAAGAATTTGACAGTTCCTCCCCCTACTTATACCGCGCAGTAGCTACCGGACAGACCCTAAAATCTGCAGAAATTAAATGGTACAAAATTAGCGATGCAGGCCAGGAAGTTGAGTATTTCAATATGCTTCTTGAAAATGTGAAAGTTGTTGGAGTCACTCCAATAATGCATAACGTTAAAAATTTGGACATGGAGAAACATAACCACAATGAATCTATCGAGCTGCGTTATGAGAAAATAACCTGGAAACATTGTGACGGTAACATTCAATTTACTGACGCCTGGAATGTGCGAGCAACGGTATGATTATCGCTAGGTTTCCACTTAATGGTTTGCCTACATCTATTTTGAGCGTACCTGGTGTCGGGAATTTTCCAGCGTTTTCTGGACAGAAGTATGGGAAAAATAACGTTACGATGGCATCAAGAAAAGAGATCGGCCCCATACCACCTGGGCGATATTTTATCGTTGGGCGTGGTAGTGGTGGGCGATTAGGTTCACTACGCGAATCAGTCCTTAAACATATCTACGGTACAGATCGTTCAACGTGGTTTGCACTTTACAAAGAGGATTTACAAATAGATGACAATGTTTTCATCGATGGTGTTAAGCGAGGGGCATTCAGATTGCACCCAGTCGGGCCTAGAGGACTTAGTGAAGGGTGTATAACACTAACATCTCATAGTGACTTTGACTACTTGAGCAAAGCTTTACATAACACCACAATGATTCAAGTTCCATGCTCCAGCTTTAAAGCATACGGAACAATTACTGTATGGTAATTGCTAAAATACTAATTGCGACCGTTCTTTATGTTGTCTATTTTTTAGTGATAATTATCGTTTGGGCTGAGATTTTCACAATCCCACGAGGCTATCAAATAGCTGGTATGTTGGGAATATCGGGAGACGAGGATGTTTACAACTTTATTGCTGATTTAAGTATAATTATCTCGGCAATAGGATCATGCATACTTACCTTTCTCTCGTTCAGATTACTGTTCAAAAAATGAAAATAATGCCGGATATCATCCGGCATTTTTGCACTCAAGCTTATTCCTGTGCAATATTATCGGCGAAAAACAAACATATTCCCTGAATAGTTTCTACGTCCTACTCACATCAGCAATAAACTCAACTGCCCCGCTTTTCAGCACCTTTTGCGTGACAGGTTTGAGGTTCACGGGCTTACTCACCGGCAAAAGCGGGATCCCTGAACCGATAACGACCGGAATCTGGGTGATAAACAGGCGCTGCAGCTCGCCTGCTTCAGCAAACATGGCTGCAGTTTTGCCTCCGCCTACCAGCCAGACATCTTTGCCTTTGGCGGCTGTGCGAGCCTGCGCCGCAATTACGGAGGCCATATCCTGCACCAGGGTGATGTTTTTCCCCTCAGGAATCGAGAGCGAACGATGCGTGACGATAAATGCCGGAACATCGGCATAAGGCCAGGCCTCTGGCGAATTTTCGAGGATCCAGCTGTAGGTTTCCGCCCCCATAATCACCGCGCCGACTGTCTGATAAAAATCATCGTATGGCGTTGCGTCATCCCCCAGTTGGAAGGTCATTAGCCAGTCAAGCTTGTGGTGGCTGTCGGCAATGTAACCATCCAGCGTGGCCGCCACGTAATAAACGATGTTCGCCATCCTTTTCCCTCTCAGTCAGACAATTATGCGTCTGATAATACGGGGATAAAAATACATCGCCACTGCCAGTTTTAGACTTGCAGTTCTTCATCGCCCCTTGCCTGGCGGCGAATAACCTGCGGCGGCTGGCCGTAAGCACGAAGAAACGCACGGCGCATTCTGTCCCGCTCGCCAAACCCGGTTTGCCGGGCCACTTCGTCGATGGAACGAGCGCTGGTTTCAAGCAGCATGCGGGCGGACTCAAGGCGCAGATGCTCTATCGCACGTGCGGGTGACTGCCCGGTTTCTGCCTGAAAACTGCGGCTAAACTGCCGGGGTGATAAATTTGCCACCGCAGCCAGTTCTTCCACGCTCAACGCGTTTTCAAGGTGCGCCCGCGCGTAGGTCATCACTTTCTGAATGCGGTCCGATTTTGGCTCCAGCTCAAGCAGGGAAGAAAACTGCGACTGGCCGCCGGAGCGGCGATGATAGAGCACCAACTTTCGGGCTATAGTACGAGCGATGTCCGACCCAAGATCGTCCTCAATCAGCGCCAAAGCCAGATCGATGGCTGCCGTCATCCCTGCCGAAGTCCAGTAAGGCCCGTCGCAAATAAAAATCTTGTCTTCTTCCACGCTGATACCAGGAAAACGCTGCTGTAGCTCTCGAGCGTACATCCAGTGCGTGGTGGCTCGCCTGCCCTCCAGCAATCCGGCTTCGGCCAATAAAAATGTCCCCAGGCAGGCGGCGGCCACGCGGCGAGCATAGGCCGCAGCCTGGCGAACAAACTCGATGGTCGCGGGAGAAGCCTGTTCCATCGTGGCGCCGAACAGCAGGAGATCGTACTGCGTATCCACCATTGACTCGGTCACCACGTCAAACCCTGCCGATGTAGGCACCCTGCCGCCTTGCTCTGAGAGCAAATGCAGCTCATAAACCGGCTCGCTCGCCATCAGGTTAGCGACTTCAAACGCCGTGATGACGGCAAATCCCATGGTGGAATAACCGGGAGTCACGACAAAACCTACTTTCTGCATGATAAGCACCGCCGCATTTAATGGTGTCATAAAAAGACGGTTATATGACATTTAAGACACGAAAAGCCAGTGTTAATGTTGCTTTCGTCAATTACCCCCCTTTTCAGGAGTCACACAATGAGCAACGCATCTAAAGGCACCGCCCTGGTCACAGGCGCATCCGGCGGCATCGGCGCAGTCTACGCGGCCCGTCTCGCTAAACGCGGCTATGACCTGATTCTGGTCGCTCGCAATACCGATCGCCTGAACCAGGTTGCCCGGCGCATTCGCGAGGAAAGCGGGCATACGGTTGAGGTCGTCACTGCCGATCTGGGTAACGCGGCAGAATTGCTTCAGATCGAAACGCGGCTAAAAAACGACACGTCTATTTCGTTGCTGGTTAACAACGCTGGCTTCGGCTCAAAAGAAAGCGTACTGGAAGCCAGCGTGGATGAAATGACGGCGATGATAGACCTCAACGTTACCGCTTTAACCCGCCTGACCTATGCCGCAGCCCCGGCGATGGCCGCTCGCCAGCACGGCACCATTATTAACATTGCCTCGATCGTGGCCATCGCGCCTGAATTGCTGAACGGCGTTTACGGCGCCAGCAAAGCTTATGTGCTGGCACTGAGCCACTCTTTGCAGCATGAACTGGCGGAGTCCGGCGTGCGTATTCAGGCCGTGCTGCCGGGCGCAACCGCTACGGACTTCTGGAACATCGCCGGCGTTGGCGGCCATGAAAACCTGCCGCAAAGCTGGGTGATGAGTACCGAAGATATGGTAGATGCCGCGCTGGTCGGCCTGGATGCCGGCGAGAAAGTGACGATACCTGCGCTGCAGGAAGGCAGCGACTGGGATAACTGGGAAGCCGAGCGCCGGGCAATTAGCACCCGCCTGAGCGCAGCCCAACCTGCCCCACGTTACGCCAGATAACCTTACGCACTATTTTATCCCGCAAGATGCCGTCTTCCGGCGGCATTATTGCTACGATTAATGAGATCGGCAGCGCATAGCATAACCTTACCAATTAAATGCAAATGATAATGAGTATCATTTGATCGCATTGTTTGTTAACATCCCGCCCGCTATACATCATCGATATCAATATAAACAGCCAGTGAAGGCTACCTCCGGGCAAAAGATATGCGTAAAAAATTGATCCTTGCGTCTTTGATAGCGTTAGCCAGCCTGGGCCTCAGCGCCTGCAGCCAAACCACTCACACTCCTCCAGCGGCCAGCCAGGTCGCGATGACTCGCGGGCAAATCATTGATTTGCAAAGCGGCGAAACGCTGACCGATCGGCAGCTGCTGGTTAAGCTCGCTGGCGCTCAGCGACTTATCGTCGGCGAAAAACACGATAATGCCGAACATCATCAGATTGAGCTTTGGCTGATGCAAAACCTGGCTCGGGAACGCCCGCAGGGCAGCGTGCTGCTGGAAATGCTGACGGCTGACCAGCAGCCGCGCGTCACTAAGGTTAAAAGCTGGCTGAAAGAAGATCCGCTGGTGCGGGATGGCCGTATCCAGGAATTACTTAACTGGCAAAAGGGCTGGCCGTGGGCGATGTACGGCGGCGTTGTCACCGAGGCGCTTCGTGCCCCTTACCCTCTGCTCAATGCGAATATCAACCGCGACGAGATAATGCGTCTCTATAAAGAGCCGTGCTTCCCGGAAGGCAAACATTCGACGGCCCCTGCCGTGCAGGCCGCGCTGAAGGAAACCATTATTGCCATGCACGAGGGGAATATCGAAGGCCAGCAGCTGACGGCGATGCTGGCGATTCAGCAGCAGCGCGATCGTTATATGGCGCAACAATTGCTGAATGCCCCCGCGCCTGCTCTATTGATTGCTGGCGGTTACCACGCGTCTAAAAGCTTCGGCGTTCCGCTGCATATGGAAGATCTCTCCCCTTCATCACGGCCGGTTGTGCTGATGCTGGCGGAAAAAGGCATGAACGTTACCGAGGCTCAGGCTGATTACGTCTGGTTTGTCACTCCGGCCGCAGCAAAACGGTAAGCCGGGAATGACAGACACATTTTATGCGCAGCCTACAAGCGGAAAAGGCGTGTGGTTTACCGTTTCTTTACTCCTGCACGGCCTGCTTTTTATAGCCCTGATTTGGCAGGCAACCGAGGTGCAGCCTGCCTTACAGCCTGCACCCGCCGTGATGCTGCAGTGGTCGGATAACATCGAAGCGCCGCCATCTCCGCTACCGCTTCCTGTAGGGATCGCACAGCAGGAATCTGCGGCCGCAGAGGAAAAGCAGCAGGCCGAAGACAAGCAGCAGAGGCCGCTGCCGGAAGACAAAAACGCGGTGATTGAAGTTACCCGGCAGAAAAAAGCTGCCGAAGGCGAGAAGAAAAAGCCGCGTCCGCCGCGCCACGTCAGGGAGCAAACCAGTGACAATAGCCAGGCGGCCGTCTCCACCAACGCCGCGCCGCAGGCCAGCGTTGTTTCATCCCGCGTTGCCGCCCCGTACAACAGCGATGCCGCGAAACAACACAGCCTCGAGGATTCCTGGGAGAGTCGCGTCAAAGGCCATCTTAACCGCTTTAAACGCTACCCGGCTGACGCCCGCAAGCGCGCCCGCTCGGGTATCTCGGTCGTGACGTTTACCGTGAACGCTGCGGGAGAGGTTATTGGAAGTTCGCTGACCAGCTCGTCGGGAACACGCTCGCTTGACCGCGAAGCGATTGAGGTTTTAGAACGCGCCCGGCCGCTGCCCAAGCCCCCCACCGAACGCTTAAAGGGAGGCATTTATAGCGTAATGATGCCAATAAGCTTTGACCTGACGGAGCTGAGCCGAAGCTAGCGCCGCGCTCCCCGCGACCTGAACTTTATTTTTATGCTGACTATTTTGGCAGGGCGCCCTGTCGCCTGACACTAAGGACGTATTATGGAAAAACTATGGAAAGCTACGCCGCTGTTCATCGCCTGTTCGCTTTACGCGAGCTGCGCTGTCGCCGACATGCCCCAGCCACCCGCTACGGAAAAAATCCCCCACCAGTTGATTGAACATGGCGATATCCGCGTGGATAACTATTTTTGGCTCAGGGACGACAGCCGCAGTGACGCAAAAGTACTGCGTCACCTGGAAGATGAAAATACCTATGCCCGTCAAGTTCTCCAGCCCGCAGCTGAATTAACGGAGAAATTGTATCAGGAGATGGTCGCGCGGATGAGTCCTGAAAATCGCTCGGTCCCCTTCCAGCGCAATGGCTACCTTTATCAGGACGTTTATCTGGCCGGGCAGGATTATGCCGTCAGCCAGCGCCAGCCTGCGGGAAGTAAAAACGAATGGCAGACGCTGGTTGACGGGAATCAACGCGCCAAAGGTCAGGCCTATTATCAGCTAAGCGGCCTGGTGGTCAGCCAGGATAACCAGATGATGGCTATCGCGGAAGACACCGCCGGTCGCCGCCAATATCGCCTCTCGCTGCGTGATTTACAAAGCGGAAAATGGCTCGCCGAAACTATCGAGAACACCTCCGGGAATATGGTCTGGTCAAACGACGGGCATTACCTGTTCTACGTGCGCAATAATCCGCAAACGCTGGTGCCTTCGCAGGTCTGGCGGCACCGGCCAGGAACGCCGGTGACTGAAGATAAATTAGTCTATCAGGAGAAAGACGGCGGCTTTTATCTCGGCCTCTCCCGTTCCTCGTCCGATCGGTATTTGATTATCACGCTCAGCGCCAGCACGTCGTCAGAAGTTCGCCTGCTGGATGCCGATAATCCGGAAGCACCACCGGTGCTGTTCGCCGTTCGCAACCCCGGAATTGAGTATTACCTCGACCATTTTGGCGATGATTTCTACCTGCGCGCGAATCAGGAAAGTGCCAATTTCGGGCTGTACAAAAGCCACGCTCCGGGTGACAAATGGCGGCCCGTTGTCGCGCCTCAGCCGGGGAAAATGGTGGAGGGATTCACCCTGTTTAAAGACTGGCTGGTGGTGGCTGAACGCCAGGACGGACTGAGCCAGATCCGCAAGATTAACTGGCAGAACCACAGCGAGCAAACGCTGAAATTCGATGATGCCAGCTATATGGCCTGGCTCGGCTACAACCCGGATCCTCAATCCGGCAAGCTGCGCTACGGTTACTCCTCGATGACGACCCCAACCAGTACTTACGAATGGGATTTAGCCAGCGGGGAACGTACCCTGCTTAAACGGCAGGAGGTGAATAACACCGACCCGCAGGACTACCACAGCGAACGGATTTGGACCACGGCGCGCGACGGCGTGAAGGTGCCCGTCTCGCTGGTCTATAACAAAAAAATGTTTAAGCCAGGCCACAGCCCGCTGCTGGTATATGGCTACGGCGCTTACGGTATGAGCATGGATCCGGCCTTCAGCGCCAACCGCCTGAGCCTGCTGGATCGCGGGTTTGTCTTTGCAATCGTTCACGTGCGCGGCGGCGGCGAGCTGGGCCAGCAGTGGTATCAGCAGGGAAAATTGGAGAACAAGCAGAACAGCTTCAACGATTTTCTTGATGCCACTCATAGCCTGGTTGAACAAGGCTTCGGGCAAGCCGGCAGGCTCTATGCCATGGGCGGAAGCGCGGGCGGCCTGCTGGTTGGCAACGTCATCAACCAGCAGCCAGAACTCTTTAATGCCGTGGTCGCGCAGGTGCCGTTTGTAGATGTAGTGACAACCATGCTGGACGAATCCCTGCCGCTCACGGTGGGTGAATATGACGAATGGGGCAACCCACACCGGAAAGCAGATTATCTGCGGCTCAAATCCTGGAGCCCGTACGACAACCTGAAGCCTTCCCACTACCCTAATCTGCTCGTCACCAGCGGCCTCAATGACTCGCAGGTGCAGTATTGGGAACCCGCCAAGTGGGTCGCTAAGCTGCGGGAAAACCAGCAAGGTCCCGGAAAAATACTGCTGCTGACCGATATGCAGGCCGGGCATGGCGGTAAATCAGGCCGAATAAAACGTCTGGAAAATACCGCGCTGGAATACAGTTTTATTCTGGAGGCAGATAAACAGCGCTAACCGAAAACCCTTCCCTTATCGGGGAGGGTTCGCTAAAGCGACATAATTATAAAAATAACTTTTATTTTATTACGATACTTCAAGGACATGTATGAACGTAAATAAACTGGCCGTTGCTCTCGGCTCGGGCATGCTATTGCTTAGCGCCAGCGGGGCGGCACAAGAAAATAATGATAAAAGTAGCGGGGATAAAAAAGGCTCGGCGGTATTTAGCCCGCTTAACGTTTCCGCCGGGAATATCACCAGCGAACAAGAAGCGCTGGAAAAACCAGGCGCCACCAGCTCTCGTTCCACGGGAAAAAACCTGCAGTCCCTGGACGCCACGCTGCGGAGCATGCCCGGCACCTATACCCAAATCGATCCCGGCCAGGGCACGGTGAGTGTCAATATTCGCGGCATGAGCGGCTTTGGCCGGGTTAACACCATGGTGGACGGGATTACCCAAAGCTTTTATGGCACCACGACGTCAGGCACGACCGTTCACGGCTCCACTAACAACCAGGCTGGCGTGCTCATCGATCCTAACTTTTTGGTCGGCGTGGATGTCACTCGCGGTGACAGCAGCGGCTCGGCGGGGATTAACGCCCTGGCGGGAAGCGCAAATATGCGCACCCTTGGCGTGGATGACGTTATTTTTAAGGGCAATGATTACGGACTGAGATCGCGATTCTCGGTGGGCAGCAACGGTATCGGGCGCAGCGGGATGATTGCCGCCGCAGGGAAAACCGATGCCTTCACCGATACCGGGAGCTTCGGCGCTATGGCCGCCATCAGCGGCAGCTCTATTTATTCGAATTTCTCCAACGGCTCCGGCATTAATAGTGAGGAGTTTGGTTATGATAAATTCATGAAGCAGAACCCGAAGTCCCAGCTTTATAAAATGGACATCAAGCCCGATGAATTTAATAGCTTTGAGCTGTCCGCCCGAACGTATGAAAATAGGTTTTCACGCCGCGACATCACCAGCGATGATTATTATATTAAATATCACTACGCCCCGTTCTCTGAGCTGATTGATTTTAACGTTACGGCCAGCACCAGCCGTGGCAATCAGAAATACCGCGATGAGTCGCTGTACACCTTTTACAGCACCTCCGCGCAAAACCGTTCCGATGCGCTGGACATAAGCAACGTCAGCCGTTTCAGCCTGGGTGATAACGACCTGGCGTTTACGCTGGGCGGCAAACTGATGCGCACCCGCTATACCAAGCTCATTAATTCCGCCGCAGGCGATGAGAAAACCAACCAGGAGTCGATCGAAAACAATCCGTTCGCCCCTTCCGGGCGGCAGGATATTTCGGCGTTATATACCGGGCTTCAGGTGAAGCGCGGTATCTGGCAGGCAGACTTGAACCTCAACTACACGCAAAACAGAATCACCGGG
Source organism: Cedecea neteri NBRC 105707 = ATCC 33855 (assembly GCF_001571265.1). Lineage (GTDB taxonomy): Bacteria > Pseudomonadota > Gammaproteobacteria > Enterobacterales > Enterobacteriaceae > Cedecea > Cedecea neteri. The sequence goes on from NZ_BCTL01000028.1 coordinate 44,735, forward strand.
CACAAGCCACCCTGTGACGAGCGCGTTATCTGCGTCCCGCAGGGAAGTTACGACGTCGATGAGCGAGAAAGCGGCTTTAACCCATCGGTCCAGCTGTCGGCTCAGGTCACCCCGTGGCTTCAGCCGTTTGTCGGCTACAGTAAGTCGATGCGTGCGCCAAATATTCAGGAGATGTTTTTCTCCAACTCCGGCGGGGCTTCCATGAACCCCTTCTTAAAACCTGAGCTCGCTGAAACCTGGCAGGTCGGTTTTAATATCGACACCAAAGACCTTATTGCTAAGCAAGATTCGTTGCGCTTTAAAATGCTGGGCTACCGCAGCAGGATCCAGAACTATATTTTCAGCGAATCTTACCAGGTCTGCTCCAGCGGGCGAAAATGCAGCATGTCCGAGGTCATTGGCAACGACTGGGCGGACATGAGCGACGACTACAGCGACAATATGTACATCTACGTGAACTCCGCCACCGGCGTCACTGCCCAGGGCGTTGAGCTGGAGATGGACTACGACGCCGGGTTCGCCTTCACCCGCCTCTCCTTCAGCCAGCAGCTAACCGACCAGCCAACGTCCATCGCTAGCACCTACTTCGGCGCAGGCGATATGACCGAGCTGCCAAGAAAGTACATGACGCTGGATGCCGGGGTGCGTTTCTTCGACGAGGCGCTGACCCTCGGGACGATTGTCAAATACACCGGGAAAGCCCGTCGGCTGTCGCCTGATTTTGAAACCGATGAGCATACGGGCGCCATTATCAAAGAGGATTTGCCGCAGATCCCGACGATTATCGATCTCTACGGCACCTACGAGGTAAACCGCAATCTGATGCTGAAGCTGACGGTGCAAAACCTGATGAACCGGGATTACTCAGAGGCGCTGAACAAGCTCAATATGATGCCTGGGCCAGGCGATGATGCGAGCCGGGCCAATACCGCACGCGGCAGAACCTGGATCTTTGGCGGCGAAGTTCGCTTCTGATCGTCCCCCCATCGCCCGGAAGCATCCGGGCGATGTACGTTTAGCGGTACTTCATCTGCCGCAAATCCTCAATCAGCCCTGGGCCAACGGGCCGCCAGCCTGTTGTCTGCTGGGTCATCAGGCTTGAAGCCGACATATCATGCGCGGCAAAGCTACCGAGCCAGCCAAAATGGTCGCTGGCTTTATCGGCGTCAATGCTGCGCGCAGGTACGCCAAGCCCCTGGCCAATCACTTCGGCGATATCTTTAGTAGTGATGCCCTCTTCCGCCACGGCGTTGTAGCGTGCTCCGGCAATCCCTCTTTCTACCGCCAGAAGATAAAGACGCACCGCGTCGCTCACGTGCACTGCCGACCAGCGGTTTTTGCCTTCGCCAATGTAAGCCGCCACGCCCTTCTCCCTCGCCAGTTCAATCAGCGGAGTGATAAGCCCTTGCCTGACGGTGTCATGCACCTGCGGCAGGCGAACAAACGAGGCATTAACGCCCCGCTCAAGCAGGCTTACTCCGGCGATTTCCGTGGCTTTGCGCGGGTTCGGCGTCAGGACGTTATAGCCCGCCTCCGTGGCTGGTTTGCCCGGCTCCGTTGCCCCCATGGCAACAAAAGAGGTGATAACCATTGGCCGGGATGAACCCGCCAGCGCTTCCCCCATCGCACCAATCACTTTGCCGTCAGCCTCGCAGTTGGCGACAAACGTAGAAAAGTCGTGATTAAAAGCCGTGTGGATCACGGCGTCCGCTAGATCCACCCCATGCTGCAGGCTGGCGAGGTCATCCAGATCGCCAAAATGTGCTTTCGCTCCCCATGACTCCAGAGCTGCAGCCCCGCGCTCGGAGCGCGTTAGTCCCAATACCTGATGCCCCGCCGCCAGCAGCTGTTGCACGATAGCCGAGCCAAGAAAACCGGTCGCACCGGTGACAAAAATACGCATAGTCATTATCTCAAACCGTAACCAAGGACTGAGTTGCCGTCCGACGGGATTTACTGTAAACAGAGGGAAGAAGACGAACAATGTTCAAAAGTCGCCATTTTTAGTCCAATCGTCCGGAGTTGATATGGATCCGCTTTCAGAGCTGCTTTCCCTGCTTAAACCCCAGAGCTATGCCTCGGGCGGCGTTGCCCTGCACGAGGAGATGGCCATCCAGTGGCCGGCACATGCCGGCATCAAGTGCTATGCCGTGGTGTCCGGGCGCTGCTGGCTCTCCGTTGAGGGGATGAACGAGCCGCTGCTGTTGCAGGCCGGCGACTGTTATCTTCTGCCCCCTGGGCCACCGTTTTGCCTGGCGACAGAGCCAGACGCCACGCCGGTGGACTTCTATACCCTGCGCGAGTCGGGCAAGCTGGGGCCTGACGTTGTCCCCGGCCAGCAGGAAAGCTGTTTTCTGGTCGGCGGCCATTTTGTGCTCAGTGGGGAAGCGGCCGACCTGCTGCTGAGCGCTTTGCCAGCGGTGGTGTGCATTCAGCAGCCTGAAAGTAAGGCCGCAATGCGCTGGGCGCTGGATCAAATGACCGATGAAGTCCGCCACCCTCGCCCCGGCGGTGCGCTGATTATCCAGCAACTGGCGTGGATGATGCTCATTCAGGCTTTGAGGCTGCACTTAGTTCAGCAACCCGCCGTTGGCTGGCTGTATGCCCTGGCGGATAAACAGCTCAGTCTGGCCTTGACCTGTATGCATAAAGAGCCCGCTTTCAACTGGACGCTGGAAAAACTGGCGGAACGCGTAGGAATGTCGCGGTCGGCGTTTGCCGCCCGGTTCAAAGCGGTGACGGGCGCTTCGGCCATAGATTACCTGACGCGCTGGCGGATGATGCTGGCCTGCGACAGGCTGCGCCAGTCCGGTGATTCTCTGGCGCGTATTGCGGTGACATTGGGGTATGAATCGGAAAGCGCGTTTGGTAAGGCTTTCAAGCGGGTGATGGGCTGCTCACCCCGGCAGTATTCAAAGGGATAGCGGCAGGCGATCAGGGCTGCTGGCGCTTGCCGGGCATCATTCGCAGCAGCGTATTGTCTTTCCAGACGTAATGGTGAAACAGCGCACCAAAAGCGTGAAGACCGATAACGAAATAGCCGGTGTTGGCGAGCAGCTCATGCCAGGATTTGATGCTGAATTCCAGGTCTTCATCCGGCACCGCCGCCACCGGCATTTGCAGCCCAAAGGCCACCCAGTCACTGCCGCGATAGTACATCGCCAGGAAGCCCAGCACCGGCAGCGCAATAAACATCAGATAGACAATCGTGTGGACCAGATGAGAGATGCCGGTCACCGCCGGATGCGGCCTGGGCACAATGGCCGGGGCGCGATACTTGATGCGAATCAGCAGGCGGGCAACCATCAGTACCAGGACGGAAATGCCACAGGTGAAATGGATGGAGTTAATGAGCGGCCGGTAGCTGCGCGGCGCAAAGCCACGCAGTTCCATAGCGCAATAGGCCCCCACGACCAGCAGAAAAACCAGCCAGTGGATTGAAATCTGTAACGAGGTGTATTTAGTGCGCATGAGAGACCCTGCCCTGAAAAAACGTTAAATACCAGGATAACGAAGAAACATTAAAAGAGTATTAACATCAACGTATTATGGACGTTAATTTGTTTCAGCGTGTAATTTTTTAGCCTTAACGTTGTTCAGGGCAAAGCCCGAGGTTTACAGCCCACGTTCGCGGATCATTGCGCTCAGCGCCATATCCTGCTGGAGAGCGTGCCAGGCGGCCATCACCTGCGGCGGAATATCAACGTGAACGATGAAGTCTCGCCCCTGTGGACCATAGCCGGTTGCATCGTCTCGCAGGCGAGGAATTTCGCCCAGCGCCAGCGAAACATAACGCTCGAGCGGCCACAGGCCCTCTGCCTCTCCGGCAAAAACGGTGCCCTGCTCGCCTTCAATTAACTCCGGCACTACGCCCGGCCAGCTCAGCAATTCCGGCGCCTGCGCGTCGCCCTGCCAGACGCGAGCAAAAGTCGCGACGGTTCGGCGCTGCATGGTCGGGTCCTGAACAATCAATACACGCGCTGGGCTCAGGCCAGACTCGGCCATCTTAGCCACGCTAAAGCGCGCATTTTCACCGCAGTTGGTTGATTTCTCTTCGAGGATGATTTTTTCGTTTGGGACTTTCCAGAACTGGTGGGCAATATCTTTCAGGATTGCCGCTTCGGAACGCCCGGTTGTGGGAATGCTGTTATAGCGAGGATGTCGGGCTATTTCTGCGTAGAGATACGTCGTGGAATGGCCTATTCCGCCGGTGATCAACAGCGGTTTTTCGCTGTTGGCGGCAAACTCACAGGCGGCGTCAATAGTTGGGATCACGGCGTTACCGGCCAGGATAATCAGGTCGGCATCCTGTGCCTGCGGCGCACCTGTAAAATCGCTTTGCGCCAGCCACTGGCCCAGCGTGTTAACAGCCTGAACTGTCGGCTGGCTCAAGGTTGCGGATGTCATCATTAGCGGGATCCTCCCGGTTAAAAACCAGCGTGTAGCCTAACCCGGTCAAGGCTATACGCCTATCAGATGCGACTGAAAGGGCTGTTTCAGGCTGCCAGCGGCTTGCGCAGCAGCAGACGGTAATCGTCCGGGTCGCCCTTCGGCTCCATCTCGATAAGCTGATAGCCGTTTTTAAGCAGCATCATCACCATGCCACGGAACTTGTTGCGGGTTTTCACGGTTAGCGTGCGGTAGCCCTGTTCCACCGTCCATTTTTCCTGCTCAACCAGTAAAGCCTGAGCGGCGCCGTCCCGTCTGAACTCGGGTAAAACGCCGCCCAGCCAGCTGTAAAACTCTGTTTCGCTCAGCGCATAGCCAAGCTTGAACCCGGCGGGCACGCCGTTCACACAGGCGATGAGCTGGCTGGTTTGATTTGTCGCCAGGCGGGCCTGAAGATCCGCCACGCTTCTACAATCTTCAAACTCCGGCAGGCGGTGATAAAGTTCGAGGATCTCCTCCAGCGAGGCATGCCGCACGGTAATGCCCGTCTCCTGGAACGTCATCCCAGAATATGGCTTGTCCCTGCAGGCCGCCAGGCGGCTGGCTAAATCCCCCACGTGCAGCTCAAGCTGGTGGTTATCCGGGTCAAGAAAATAGAAGGAATCCCCTTCGCTGCGGTTGTCTTTCCAGATCCGAACCTCGCGCTGCTCCAACGTTTTAACAAGCTGAGGAAATGCCTCGGCGCTTAAGCTGAAGGCAAAATGGGTGTAATGAACCGGACGTTCACCGGCCTTTGCATCCAGAGAAAGGCAAAGCCATAAATCACCGCAGGAAAGATACGCCCCGGCGTCCCAGCTCGCATGCAGCCTGACGCCCGGCAGGCTTTGGTAAAACGCAAGGCTCCGCGCCAGGTCGCGCACCGCAAGCGTCAGGTGATTCAGGCCGGTTAGCATGGTTATTCCTTATTCTTAGCCTGCCAGTTTGCCCACGGGCTTTCTGCCGGAACATCATTTTCATTCGGCTCGTCGAGTGAGGCGATATACATCTCTTCCACTTCTTTACGCGCCCACGGCGTGCGGCGTAAAAACTTCAGGCTGGACTTAACGCTGGGGTCGCTTTTAAAGCAGTTAATGTTCACCTGCCGCGCCATTTCTTCCCAGCCATAGCGTGCAACCAGCGCGGTCAGCAGCGCCTCAAGCGTAATGCCATGCAGCGGATCTTTTGAACTCATGATTATTCCGGATATTTCGATAATTTGCGCACACCTTACTGATTCTGCCAGCGAGGCGCAACAAGGTGCGGGCGGCGATCCCGAAGAAGTGAAAAGAAGTGAGAGGCGGCCCATCGCTGAGCCGCAGAAGTGGTAAATCAGAAGGTTTCCCAGTTATCGGCAGAAACCGCAACCGGCCGCGCTGATGTGGACGCAGGAGAAGGAACGACATAGCGGCTTTTCGGTGCGGCGGAAGGACCGTCTTTCAGGCGGAACGTGCCTACAGCCTCCGTCAGCCGTGCGGCCTGTTCTTCCAGGGAAACGGCGGCGGCTGAAGCCTCTTCCACCAGCGAAGCATTCTGCTGGGTAACGTTATCCATCTCGTGAATAGCCTGCCCGACCTGCTGAATGCCCCGGCTTTGCTCGTCAGACGCAGCGGCGATTTCCAGCATAATATCGGTCACACGGCGAACAGCTTCCACAATCCCCGTCACCGTGGTGCCCGCCTGCGCCACCTGGCGGGAGCCGGAATCAATCAGCGACACGGACTCGCTGATAAGCCCTTCAATCTCTTTTGCCGCCTGGGCGCTTCGCTGCGCCAGCGTGCGCACCTCGCTTGCCACAACTGCAAATCCACGGCCTTGCTCCCCGGCTCTGGCGGCCTCAACGGCAGCGTTCAGCGCCAGAATGTTGGTCTGGAAAGCAATGCTGTTGATTACCGCCGTTATCTCAGAGATTTTCTTCGAGCTGGCGGAAATATTGTCCATCGTGCTGACCACGCCGGAGACAATACGCCCGCCGTCGCTGGCCTTCTGCGAAGCATCTTCCGCAAGCTTTGTTGCATGATGCGCGTTGTCGGCGTTTTGTTTCACCGTGGCGGTAAGCTGCTCCATGCTGGCGGCGGTTTGCTCGATGGCCGCTGCCTGTTGTTCAGTACGGGATGAGAGATCGGTGTTACCGGCAGAAATTTCGCTCGAGCCCTGGTAGATAGCCTCGGCCCCTTCACGCACGGTGCTCACGGTGCTGACCAGTTGCTGCTGCATATGCTGCAGGTGCTGGCTGAGCTTGCCAATTTCGCTGCTGCCGGTCGCTTCCGCCGACAGGGTTAAATCCCCCTCGGAGATGTGCTCGATGCGCTTCGCCGCGCGCTGCAGCGGGCCAATCACCACGCGGCGCAGCATGATGAAGGTAAATACCGTCATGAAAAGCGCCAGCGCAAAGGCCCCGGCCATCAGCGCCACGCTGGTTCTTGTGCGGTTATCGGCCTGCTCCCTCAGCGCGTTTGCCCGTTCGGTTCGAATGCTGACCGCTTTTTGCAGGTTGGCACCGTAGTCGCTGTCCAGCTTGCGCACGACCTCGCTTTCATGGGTGATGATCGCCTCAAACATGCCGTTTTTGGCAAACTTCAGCATCGGCTTCATGCCTTTTTCGAGATAGGTAGCAAACTCATCCTGCAGCCCTTTGTCCAGCGCCTGGTCTTCGGGCGTTTTTACCTTACGGGCCATATAGGCGTTGAAACCATCCTGCGCCTGCTTGATGAGCCCTTCGGCATTGGCCACGTTCTGTTTAACCTGATCCATATCCGCCACGCGGCTTGCCGCCCCCGCGTTGATCAGGTTGATACGTGCGGTGCGCAAATGGTTGGCGCTGTCCGCCAGCCCCATACGTACCTGAATTTCTTCCGTGACGTCCTGAAGCGCACGGTCACTCTGGATAAGAAAATAGCTGGCGAAACCGATGCAGAGCGCGAACAGCAGCAGAATGCCGCCGAGAATGGAGGAAAACAGCGGCACCAGCCTGATGTGATGCCAGAAGCGCACGCCGTTTTGTGGGGTCAGAGTTTTTATCGACATGTCCGTGACTCTCTTTGTATGGGGAATTCCCTTCAGAAGTCATCGGCCCCGGCGCGCAAAAACATTACGCGCCACGTCACAGATTTGCGTTAATGACGCTAAAGAAGTGGCGGAAGGTTAAGTGGATCACAGGTTTGGCTTAGCGTTTCTCCACCTGCTGCTTTATCAGCGCATAGCGGTTCAGCAACTGCCTGATTTGCATGTCGGTTTGCGTCAGTTGCGCGTCGGGTAGCGGCGTGCCCGTCGGGGACTGGCTCAGTGAATACAGACGCTCTTCCAGAGGCGTGCTGCGCGAGAAATGTTGGGTGATGGTAAAGACCATAGATTTAAGCTCGGAGCCGGTCAGGTATTTGCCTTTACGTTCGTCCAGCGCGTTGAGCCGACGGGTCAGCTCGCTCAGGCCCGCCATGCCCTGATGCCAGCCTGAAAGCTGCTCCGGCGGCAAAGCGTTGCCGTTCAGGTAACGTGCCCATTGCGCTTTCAGGCCTTCAACCTGCTCCGGCCTGGCACGCCCGGCCAGCTCATAGCCATAATCCTGCAGCAGCAACGGCGGCAGTCGGCCAAGCTCAACGAGGGCGGCTTCGCTTGCCGTCACCGGCAGCGGACTTGTGGGCTGCGGGTAAATGTTTTGCCAGCCCCAAAATCCCGCGCTCCCCACGGCCAGCATAACCAACATCCCAGCCGCAAAGCTCCGCCAGAGCGGCGCCGATGAAGGCTTAGGCGCAAAGTTCACAACACCAGGCGCTGCCGGGTCCTCACGTGCGACATAGATCAGCGGCTCGCTGCCGGAAGGTATTTGATTTTCCAGGATCGGAGCAGATAAAGGCACGACAACCGCAGCGCCGGAGCCGGTGCCTGCGTCCATATTCTCCAGCCGGATTGCCGCATTGTGCATAAAGGTACAAAGCTCGCCCACCTGGCTGGCATTTTTTAGCTCCAGCCGCTGCAGCACATCGCGCAGCGCATTCAGATGCTCTTCTGCCTGATAGACCAGCGGTAAATCAGCGTAATTAAGGGTGAGCGTGCGCAGCGTTGACTGCAGGCGGTGGCTAAACCCGACCATAATTTCCATGCGGGCATGCACCGGCTGCGGCCACATAATGCCCCACTGCCGGCTCAGCAGAACCTCCATTATCGCCAGCCCTTCATTAAGGCCAGCCATGCCGGCAAGTCGGGTTCGGGCCAGCGTATACCAGCAAAGCGTTTGAAGCTCCACGCCATTCTGGCGAAACAGCGACAGGCTTAGCTGCTCTACGAGCGTCCAGTTCACATCCGGGCGCGCCGGATGGTTCAGCTTAGCGAGCTCATCACGCAGGGAAGCATATTCCGGCAACGTGCGCGGGTCGCCGCCGGTTTTAATTTGATGGGAATTTTTCAAGGGATTGTTCTTCTGATGAGTGTTCTGAAAATACAAGCCGCAGCTCAGAGGCTGACTTTGCGGTCCATATATTGCTGCTGTTTTAAATGGCGCAACAAGACTCTGCCTTCGGGCATAAATTCGGTGCCGTATCGGACCAGGCCAAGACCTTTAAGCTCGGCGTCAATCGCGTAACGCAATTCTCCTGGCTGCGTTTGTTCGAGCAACAGCACGTTAATGCTCTTCAGACGCGGCTCATACTTCAGCAATACGCTGCCCAAGGCGCTTTTCAACTGATGGGCCGTGCCCGGCATACCCTGCAGGATTTTGGTCATTTCCGGCAGGCCGTAATCAGGCAGGTGCGCCAGCGTCCCGGCGCGGCAGTTGAGAATACGCTGCATGTTATCCAGCACCGACAGAATGACCTGATTTTCTTCGCTGACCTGATGCAGCGCGAGTTCCCCGGAGAAATTACCGAGCAGCATGTCATACAGCGAAGGGGTGTGATGCGACTGTGGCATGGTTACTCCTTCACAGGGATCAGCGTCAGGCGATTCTTCCCGGCTTCAATCACTCGGGGCTTATCCGGGTCCAGCGCCTCACGATCGAGGGTTAGCTTCCACGTTTCCTTCTCGCTATCCGGGTCGCGGAACAGCCCAACAACGGCGACAAACCGGGTATCAGCCTCCATCGGCATATCGAGACTGACGTCCCCGCCCGGCTTGAGTACCACATCACGGCTGGCCAGCAGATCGGCGCCAAGCAGGCTTTCTCCGTCCTTTAGCAGTTGCTGGTAGACCATTTTGTCGAAGGTTTTATTGTCTTTGAGCTGGTAAATACGCAGCAGCACCGGCGCCGAAAATGAATGGTTTTCGCGCGCGTCTGTGTTCAGCTCTTCACGCGCGGTGAAGTCCAGGTGCAACACCTTAATCTTCTTATAGAACACAGAGGTGAAGGCCGATTTCGTGCCATCGCTGACGCTTTGCGTCAGGCCACAGCCCGCCAGGCTTAACGCTAGCAGGGGCAGCAGCCAGCGTTGGGTCTTAATTAAACTTGTACGTAACACGTCGGTTTCCTTGTTGTGTTCTCGCGGGCTGAAGGCCGCGGTAATAACCCAGTTCCGTGGTAAAACGCTCGGGCAGATCGTCGGGGAGTCTTTCCTCTTCGGCACCCAGCACGCCGTTCATACCGAGCCAGAAAGGTCCCTCGCCCAGCGGGGGAGCCGCCAGCAGCCGGGTATCGGTAGTGAGAGTGATTTTTGCTTTAAAGCGCCAGCCGAGATAAACCCGCAGCATCACCAGAAAATCCTGATACAGCCGGCCGTCCGGCTTCCAGCCCAGCGACTCCTGCGCGTTGTCCGTGAACAGGGCGATCAGCAGCTGGCTGTTGGCTTCCATCGCTTCATCCCCTAGCGGCATATTGCCATCCAGCAAAAAATCTTGATCGCCGTGAAACCCCAGCGGCTGGCTGATTTCCACCGGCCGCAGGCAGTACGGGCTGACCTGCACGGTGGTCTCCGGGGCCAGCAGGCTCACTAGCGCCTGTATCCCTTCCTGGGTTTTTCCCGGCTGACGTAACACGCCGAGCAGAGCCAGAAAGCGCGATACCGGCGTGGCGATATGGTTTGCCGTGCCGGGGATCCCCAGCCCGACCAAGCCCAGCAAGGACTGCGAGATACCGTCTGTTCCGCCAGGTTCAAAGGTGGCCGGGTAAGAGTACTTCCGCCAGATGCGGTAAAACTGGGTCAGGATGCGATGGCTAAAAATATCCAGAAAGCCCTGCAGCGCCTCATGCCCTTCCCGGCGCTGGGTGATGTCGTCGAGATATGCGGTCGGCAGCGGGGAATCCACCCCGTACATTCCCATAAAGGTGGTCCGGATGCGCGGGGGCTGGGCATCATCGTCTGCGTCGTATTCAACGGATTTCAGCTCGCTGGCCGGAAACCCCATTCCCGGATGAGGCGCAAAACGCACGGGATCGTCCGCCGGATGACTGGTCGAACCCAGCGGCGGTTTATCTTTGTGACGCTTTTCCAGCAGCTGGCAGAAACGATAAAAGTTAATCCGCTGGAGGCAGGCCTCCAGCCGGGGGGTCAGCCGGGAATACGGCGGCTGTGCTTCTCTTCCCATTCCAGGCGTTCTCCGGTTGGTTGCAGGATGATAATCAGACGGTTAAACAGGTAGATATCAGTGTAAAGCGCGAAAAAGCGGCTCAGCATCTCGCCAAACAGGCAAACATCGCCTCGCCCGGCGAAGCCTTTGCCGTCGAGGGTGACTTCAATCTGCACACCGCGCACCAGGAACCCCTGCTCAAAGCGCTCGATTTCGCTGTGCTTCACGTCAATGATGGCTTCCAGGCGACGGCGGTTCATTTCGCTGTCGGTCCATTCATACAGCGCCAGGGTACCGCGTAATACGTCGGCATTGTCCATCATCGACAGGAACCCGCTGCCGAGGTGGCTCAGTACGCGCCAGTGAAAACGATCCTGCGCCGGGGGGTAACAAGGCAGCGTCGGGGCGCAGAGATTGCGTACCGTCATGCTGGTCGAGGGGGTTTTCACCGCCGTATCCAGCACGGTGCTTTGCAGCGCCCGACGCGGCAGCTGCCCGTTAGTGCCGGTCAGCGTCAGCGAAAGGCTTTCGTCTTCCGGCACGGTGTGGCTATCAAAGGCTTCACCGCCCAGAATAAGCCAGGTGTTATGCAGCCCGGACGGGCCACGCCGCACGCGGGTATGGTAGTAATATTCCGGGGCTTCGTGGCGCATCATGCCGCCTTTATGCCGGAAGCTGGAGAACGGGACATAAACATGCTGATTCGATGACATCACCGAATCCACGGCATAAATCTCGGTGTGGCCATCCTGGACGCGCATCGGGCGCAGCATATACTCCGTTTGCAGGGAGTCCAGGGTCAGCGGGTCGGACTCCAGCGGGAAAAGGTTAATCACCGGCACGCAGTTCAGACGCAGATGTTTTTCGTTAAAGCTGAAGTCATGCTCCCAGCGCTCGGCCAGTACCACGTCGATTTCAAACCACGGCAGCGCCGCCGGAAAATCGACGGTTTCCAGCCCTCGCAGGCCGGTAAACATGAATTTCTCGCGGAAGGTAAAGTACTCCAGCAGCAGCTGGTAACCGCTGAAACTGCTGTTACTCTTCGGCCACAGGGCGTCGTCATCGCCAAAGCCCTGGGCAGTGAAATGCCCGTCGAACGGTCTGCTGTCCACATCGCCGGGCATGCGCAGCCACATGCGGGCCACGTTCTGGGTAAAAGCTTCGTGCATAGCGCAGGCCAGAGGCGCATCGGCATTGAAGTACAGCGCAAGAGCGCTGAGGTCGAGCTGGCTCCAGTCCGCCAGTTTGCCGCAGCTAAAGCGCAGGGTGACCACCGAGCGCCCCTCAGCGTTGGTTGCCAGCCGAACCTGCTTCAGCGCCAGCGGCTGAAGGTGGATTTCCCGGGTGGTGGTGTACCGGCAGCGCGTACCTTTTTCGCCGATCGGCCGGGAGTTAACCTCGAAACCTTTGACGATGCGCATCGGCTCTTTCATTTCGAGCCAGTCCGGCGCGAATTCCACCACAGACATCGACGGAATGGTGCGCAGATAATGCGGCCACAGCAGGCTGACCAGCCCTTCGGTCAGCTCCGGCAGGTCGTCATCAAGCTTTTCACGCAGCCGCCCCATCATGAAGGCAAAGCCTTCAAACAGGCGTTCCACATACGGGTCGCGCGCGCCCGCTTTATCGAGATTAAGCATTGCCGCCTGGTCAGGATGAGCGCGGGCAAATTCTTCACCGGCTTCCAGCAGGTAGCGCATTTCAGCGTCGTAATAACGCAGGGTTAAATCGTCCATAAATACCTGATTTTTTTATTTAATGAGGGCAATGAAAGGTCACTACCCGCACAGTACCGCGCTGCTGGCCGGGTCGATGGCAATCAGACCGGCCAGAAGCTGCTCCATCTCCGGCTGAAGTCGTGATTTGTCGATTTCGCTTCGTGAGGCTTTCATACGCAACAGCCTGAGCCGCCGAGATTTGACTTCAAACAGCAACGACGGGGTCCACTGCGTGAGGGTGATGGTCTGCGCGAGGCTGTCCAGTTCCCCCAGCAGATGCAGGGCCAGCTCATTCTTGCCCTTCTGCTCCGCCACGCGGGCCATCAGCAGGCGCAGCAGCCATTTGTCTTTAGCTGAGCCCATGCCCGGGCGTGCCTGGAGCCACTGGAATGTTGCATCAAGGCCTTCGTGGTCAGCCTTCTCCAGCGCTTCCGGTTCAAGTGCCAGAATGTCGTTCTCAGCCATGCTAACGGTACTGGTTGACTCGTCGTGCCAGCCGGACAGGTCGTCCAGCACCCGCGTATTAATCCAGTTGAGCGTCACCTCATCGGCAAACGGCGTGCCGTCATTAAACGCCAGCGTTTCAAGCCCGGTGAGACGCCGGAGGAACCCTTTCAAATCCGCAATGATGACGTCGGCGGTCACGTCCTGCCCCAGCTTCATCAACGCTTCGTGGATGTACCATTGCAGGTCAAACCACAGGTGGTTGGCACCGCGTGAAAAGGCGCTGTCCGCCTGCTCAAGGATTTCTGACCAGCTCTGCTGCAGATACAGGCGTTTTAGCATGGCCCGCTGATCGGCACGCGGCGGTTCGATACGCGTTTTCCCCTCTGCATCCGGGGCCGGGATCTCTCGCAGGGTGTCATGGCGCAAACTCTTCATCAGCCGATGTGCCGCCAGCCAGCCATCAGGCTGTTCGCGAAGGTAGCTAGTCAGAGTTCGCGCCTGAGCCAGCAAATCCTGGCCCGAGGTGATGCGGGTCAGCATCGGCGCCTGGCTGTCAGTCGATCCTGAGAGATGAGAAGGTTGCGTTGCGTCACTGGCATTTTGTGGTACCACGGCATCCACGCCGCCGGCCTTCACCAGACGAGACTCCAGCGCGCTATAAAGGGCGTTCAGATCCGGCCATGACGCCTCCGGCTCTGCTTCCAGACCGTCACGAATGAGGAGCAATGCTCCAACGGTGCGTTGTGCATCGTCGCGCGTCACTTCAGGATAAAGCGACAGGCTGGCAAGGACTCGGGAACCAGCCAGCCATTCCAGCGAAGCCTTTCGGCTACGATCTCGCTGCGGGTGAAGCTGAGTGCCGAAGCGTTGCATCATGCCTGCCAGCAGTTCAAGCCCTTCGGCGAAGCCTGCTTCTCCGTCCTGATGCAAACGCGCCCAGCAATAGTAGGTGGCAACCCGGATATCTTTGGCGGTGGTGGTCAGTAGTTTTTCCGCGAGCTGGCAAATCAGGCCGGTATCGATGCCTGAAAGCTGGTTAACTTCTTCCCGGACACGCTGAAAATCATCGTCATAACCGGGATCGTCTCCCGTGGGGCAAGCATCACTTATTGGGGTAAGCCACTGGCTCCAGTTGTCAGTGCGGGTTTGCGTCTGCTGACGCAGTAAAGTTTCATCCGCCAGGTAGGCAGAGACGAGATTCTGTAGTGAGCTCATTATTCCGTTCCATCCATGTCATCATCCCCTGCTCCGGGCGTCAGGGCCTGAGCCATGGCCACGCTGTCGACGCTAAAGATCCGATCCGGCAGCGTGAAACCTCGCAGCGCCAGCAGCGCCAGCGGCCCCTTACCCAGCTGCGAGCGCAGCACCCATTGCAGCGTTCGCCCGTCCGGGGCGTTAAAGCTCATCATCCACTCGCTGCGGTCAAGCTGTTGTCGTTTACCCTCTTCCAGCCAGCGGATAAACCCCCAGGTCCCGCTGTAATCGCCAAACAGCCGTGCCCCGGCGCTGGTTGAGGTCCACGTCAGTTGGGTGCCCGGTTTATACGTTTCTCCCGGCCAGCGGAAGGCCTGCCAGTCGGCCATCTGGTTAAAGTAATGCAACTTCTGCCCGTCAATAGTGAGTTGCGTTTCCACCACCTGCGGGACAGGTCGGGCCTGCAGTTCAAAGCTGATGCCCTGGCCGCCGTCGGTAAACAGAATGTCCGACAGCTGGCTCAGCTGGTTAACCGCCTGGAGAAAGTCCGGATTAAAGGTCAGCCCCTGGCCGTGCATCTTGTCCGGCACCCACTGGCTGCCTTCTTTATGCAGCACGCCGTTCAGCTCAGTAGTTAGGAAGCGTTCGATGCGCCCGCTGTCCTTACGCACAAATTCAGCCAGCATCGGCAAAGAAGCTTCACTTTTGCTGGCGACAAACGGATAGCGCCCGTTGAACGCCGTGTGCCAGTTGGCGGCCACCGAACGGCGCCACTTGTCATTGAGGCTCGCGGCCGACGGCTGGAGCACGGTTTCCCAGGCCTGCGTCAGCGGCTGCACAAACATCGTGTGACCGAAGCTGCTCCACTCTTCCCCAAGGCTTGCCGCCACCAGGCCGCCGTACTGCTGGGTGTCCGTCAGATCGATGCTTTTGCCCTGGAAGACGGTCTGCGCCAGGGTTTGCATCATCTCCTGCGGGTCAGACGCGCTGGCTACCTGCTGCAAGCGCAGCCGCACGCGAGTGATGCGGGTCAGGTACGTTTGCAGGCTCAGCGAACTGTCTGCAGACATCACGTTGCTGGCTTTGTTTTTCCCCATCATCGTCAATAACGGCCCAAAGGTGTCATCGAGAGGCCCCTGAGGGCCTGCTACCGTCTGGTCAATCACCGGTTTGTCCTTGTTGCTGACCAGCTCTTTAGCGGATTTGATGATCGACTCAGAAAACTTTTCGGCTTTCTGGCCGGTCTCGCCCTGCCAGGCCAGCGTGTTCATCAGGGCAATCAGCGGGGACTGGCGCACATCGCTCATTAGCGTCAGTTGGTCGGTCACATCGGCAATGTTACTGGCCGGATTAAGCCGCAAACTGTTGAGAAAGTTCAGCCAACTGCCGGCAAAATCGGTGAAGTAACGCTCGGTCAGACGCGCCTTAAGCGCCTCTGGAGAGATCTCGCCAGACACGCTTTGTTGGCTGTCGCTCAGCACCCAGTCAATCTCTTCCCGGCGAGAGTTAGCTGCCTTCTCAATCGCCTGTTGAATGCCGCCCTCCCACGCCTGGCGGGTGAACATCCCCGGCACCACTTCATCCGTGCTAAACAGGCGGCGGGCATCGGTGCCGCTGGTCATGTCTTCCAGGGAGACATCCGCAAAGTTACGGCGCACGGATTTGAGCATGTTTTCATACAGCGTGCTTTCCGCGTTGCGGCGGCCAATCTGCTGCAGCAGCACCTGTCGGCTCTGGCTGACGAGCTGCGCGTCTGGCTTGATTTTCCACTGGGGCTGGTTCGGTAGCTCGGTGATATAGAACGCCCACAGATCGGGCGACAGGCTCTGCCACAGTCCCGGAGAAATCCCTGCGCGCGTGGGTTGTACGTTCTTCATGGTCTGCGAGTAAAACGCGCCATCGGTTTTGTCGGGGCGCGACATCATCAGCCAGGCTTTCAGCTGGTCATAACCGGGTTTCGCCAGCTGTGCACGTTTATCGCTGTTGGGTGCCGAGTTAGCCAGCGCGGCGAGTTTTTGCATCAGGGCCGCGTTGGCTGGGTCACGAATCAGGCGGTTATTCGCCACCCCATACCACGGTAACATCGCATTCAGTAGCTGCTGCCCGTGGTCAAGCCCAAAGCGCTGGTACCACGGCGAACCGTCCTGGACATGATGCTGCAGGCGACCGGCGTCGTTACGCAGATCGTGCAGGGCGGTGAGCTGCCGGTCAGAGATGGTAGGATCTTTAACAAGATCGTGTGATTTTCCGGCGACAGAAGAAATCTGCCCGTAGTTCAGCGCAAAGGAAATCAGCATCCCGGCAGCCCAAAATCCCACCACGGCCATGATGCCCAATGCCAGCGTTTGCTCCCAGGCCATACCCACCCGACGGCCCCGGACGCGGGTACAGTCCGCCGTAATGCCCTGCCAGATGGCAGGCAGCGTCAGGGCATGGCGCTGTGATTCCGGAATGAACTTCTCCGCACCAGCATGCGTCGCCGCTGCGGCGTTTTCTGCTGATTCGTCTGGCGGGAGGCTGAACATCACGCCCCGCAGGGGGATACGTGATTGCGAGGCATACAGCCACGGCGTCAGTAGCTCAACCCAGCGGCTGATGCCGCCCTCTTTCAGATGCTGGCTCAGCCGCAGCAGAAAATCGTGGCTGTTGTTTTCGATGACCTGGCTAACGCCCTGCGTCGTCAGGCGTGGCAACAGGTTTTCCATCTGACGAACGACATCATCCGGATTTGCGCGGAGCGGGAAATTAGCTCCCACTGCCTGCTCCGTGCGCTTCGCCTGCGACCAGTCGCTGTCGCACAGCTGCCATAGCCAGACCGGCGCGGAATAGCGCAGCAGTTCACTAATTTTTTCCAGACCGCGCAGGTCTTTATCACTTATCTGCGGCGTGAGTTCTGACGAATGTGGTAGCACGCGAATGATGCCGTCCAGCGGGCGGCCACGGCGCAGTTTGCGCAGCGCGGTATATTTTTCCTTATCGGGCTCAGCAGCCAGACTGCCGCCGTAAATCAGTACGGTGCGGTTACCTTCGAGCCACTGATTTTTTTGCAGGCCAGGAACCAGTTGTTCAATCGCGGCTTCGTCGCCGGTGATGAGCAGCAGGCGGACTTTGCGGTGCCAGAGGAAGGTGTAGCGGGTTCGGAGATGGGACTTTAAGGGGGTTAGAGTGTTCACCTTTTGCTTACGGTCTGCAAAGAAACGAGCATTATTTTTCCCACCACCTACAGAATCTGTAAATCGCAATCCCTTTTGATGATTCCAGACCCCAAAATTCAATAAAACCAAAAAAAGGCTAAACAGCAACATGCACAACAGCCAAAGATTTATTTTTTCTTTAACTGCTACCGAGCCTAGAAAATCACCAAAAAAATAACACCCAAGGCCAGTTATTATACCAACAATCAACAGGCAGGAGATCAAACCAATCAATCTCCATTTTACTGAGCTTTTCAATTCACACTCTCCTTCAGATCGTCGAATGGCTTTATTAAATTAAAAACAACCCGTTCACCCACCCCATTAATTATGAAGGATGATTCTTTTTTTATCTCAGAAAAATATAGCGAGAGGGATAAAGCAAGCCAAAAATGCTCACCAGAAAGATTGCCAACAATCATATTCAAATCATGAGATTCAAACTCCCAGTCACTCATTCTGACAGATATGCTATTACGCAATACAGTACTAACGTTAATGATTTCCGTCTGCTCAAGGTTACTGAAGAGCACTCTGGCCGCATTCAGAACTTCTGACTGATAAGCTTGCATGTGCGCAAATTTATTTTCTACTTCATGTTTGTCACACTCCATCGGGCGTAACATCACACCACAATCTTTATTGTCAAGAGCGCTATATTTTTTTGACATCAATATAATTGATGCGAATTCCGTAGTGCCAGCGCCTATCCGTTTCTGACTATCAATGTTAATGGATATAACGATAAAAACGCGATTGTCTTCCGAGTTCAAAACATGTTCGTAAACCTGCTCATGGGAGCATTTAAAAAAATAACAATTCTGAATAATTTTGTCATCAAGGCCAGCAGCACACCAACTCTCTCGAAATACTGAAAAAGAAGTATGATTTTTCTCATGAGTAAATATGACATCAAAAACATGTTCCGATGATATTTTCTTTATTTTAATTCTAATAGAAGACAGTAACTCATTGAATAACTCTTCTTCTGTGTACGCTCCATCGACATCTAGCCTCAATGCCTGTCCTTTTACAACATTAGTCGACTTCCCCATAATGATATCTCGCACAACAATTTTCTCAGGGAGCAAAAAATGGCTGGCACTTACATACAAAGATCTATTTGCCCACTCAGTCCACTGATTCTGAAGAACCTGTGCATCATGTAGATATCTATCATGGGCAGACAAACAAACACCATAATAATAAATATGAAATGCAAAAAAAAACAAATACCCGGAAATAAAGACAGTACTCAAAGGCAACAGTAACTCGATAAAATCACTTGACGGCAATCCATCTAATGTTTCTACCACCCCATATCCAAACATTATACAAAATAAGAGAACTCCCACTCCCCACATCCACCTTTTCCATCTCATATTCGGTACAGGTTCGGGTGATGATATTATACGAACAGGCCAACTCATGAATTACTCCAGTGGACGGTAACAATTATCATTATGGTGGTTGATTGTATTGCACATTTGCCCATCAACTAATGTTAACATTTTTTACATCCTTATATTTTAACTTCCCACTGCCACCACTAAAGTATTTCGTAAAATCTGAGGATAAGTAAAACTGTGCTTGTGAAGTTAAGGTATCAATGCCAAATTGAACAACATCATCACCTTCAATTTCAAAGTGTTCAGAAAAAAAACGAAGTGCAGGAAGTAAAGTATTTATTGCCTGTGCTTCATGAGTAATGTCATTTCGCTCTCCATCCCGATAAGCCAATAATATTTTATTGATTATTTCGACATTCTTAATATCGAGAAAACTGGATTCGGACAATCCTAATGAATAATTTAACTTTCTTATCCTTCCATTACCATTTATCGAACGGAGCATTCCATCGCCATCAATATAGCACCACACGTCAACATTATCTAAAAGGCACCGACATTGCCATGGATCAAGTATACCCAAGAGTACACTAAGCACAGATGGGTCATAAAATCGCAAAAGAATATCACCTACATTTTGTATATTCTGCATAGCAGTATTAGCAATAAACTTGGAAAGTTGCTCTACATTTAATTGAGTTGATAACCACGCGCAAACACAACGCCCTTTTCCTTGCTTAAGCTTTTCTGACTCTAACGATGCTAAAGCAGAACGCACACTTATTTCAAATAATGATTGGCTATTCTCATTGCTGCTATCCAGTGGCACTAAATATAATGGTAAAACCCCATCCAATCTAGGATCTGAAAAAACAATCTGACAATTCTTGTGTGCACTCAATGCTTCAAATAAATCAGGTTCTGAGCCATACGTTTCTAATGTTGCATCTACGAGTAAAAATGTTTTTTTATCATTACCAAAAACAGTACTTATAAGGTTTTTTTTAATGGTGGATAAATCACTTATATAATTCATAACCATCCTCGCTAAAATTATAAAAAACGATTAATTATAATAAGTTAAATTTTCCTTGGAGTTATTGCGTTCACATAACTGTGGGGGGGAAATCATTTTTGCACTGATCGAGCGTGTCTGGAAATAAGGCGAAAGCCTTGAGTGGCGTGGCATAGAAAGAGATTTAAGGGTTTTGCACTGCTCGGAAGAAAATGACTTTATTTCGACTTTTTTGTATTCAATTTTGCACTCGACTAATCTGAAATTAATACCATTTAAATTCAATTTAAATAGCGAGAGTGCAAAACTTCCCGTTGCTTATTTGTTGGTCAATGGCCAAGGAAAACCTGACAGGACTCCTGCCAGAATTAATTTCATCTAGCCTGCTTTTTTTTTGTAATATTGGCTAGATCGTGTTCGGCCGTTTGTAATTCGCCATCGGTGTCACGCTCTCTTTTTTCTTGGACGTTCAGAGCAGCCTCTTGGACAGGGTCTGGTTGCCTCCCAAGGATTTTTTCCTTCACAATAGGGTCCATACGCAGCAAGTCGATATTATCTTCATCAAGTAAATAGAGAACTATTTCAACCCCTTTCCTTGCTACAACTTCAACAAGCCCACGCTTTTCCTCTTCGCTAAGGAACGAAAGCATCTCCATCAAAGTTTTATCAACATTGTTGGGGATGGTTCTTTCTTGGCT
Organism: Cedecea neteri NBRC 105707 = ATCC 33855; assembly: GCF_001571265.1. Classification (GTDB taxonomy): domain Bacteria; phylum Pseudomonadota; class Gammaproteobacteria; order Enterobacterales; family Enterobacteriaceae; genus Cedecea; species Cedecea neteri. Next base: position 65,270 of record NZ_BCTL01000028.1, read on the forward strand.
CTTTTTTTCAGGCTCAGGTCCCGCTCCAGTTCCGTGCAACAGCCAATCCAGCGATACACCCTCAACTTCTGCGATCTTTAACAACTGGCTATGCCTAGGGGTGGGAGCAATGTCCTGTCTACGATAGTAGTTCTTCAGGGTATTAACGTTTATGTTCCATGCTCTGGCTGCTGCACTCCTTGATGGATAGCGTTCGATAAGTTTAAAAATTCTCTCGATCACAGGTTCTTTTGAATGCTCCACAAAAACACCTCTTGGTTCTTTTGAAATTACAGGTTCTTTTGTGCATATCCAATTGATAATAAAGCACAATATTAGAAAGACACCAAAAGAGCCAAAAACACCTTGATTTGGTTCTTTTGTGGGTCTAATCTTTACCCATAGGAATAACCAACCGGTTATCCCATTGGGTAATTCTTTAGGATAGATGAACGATGAACCGAAAAGAAGATCTGCGTGCAGATTGGCACCCGGAAGACATCAAATCGAAGCTTCACAAGCGCGGTCTGTCGTTAAGTGAGCTGGGCCGTCGCAACGGTTACGCCTCAGGCTCTCTTAAGTCCGTTCTGCGTTCGCCATGCCGTCCCTATCAGCAGATCGTCGCTGATGCGTTGGGAGTTCTCCCGGAAGATATCTGGCCAAGCCGGTATCAGTCTGAAAGCTTCATACAGAAGGCGTCATGATTATGTTTGTTGTCGTCAAAGATTTACTTGGGTTGCCCGGTCTCCCCGCGACAACTAAAGGGATCAGAGAAGCGCTCGAACGTGCTTCTGGTGATTCGCCTGTGCTGGTTCGCAAGCGCGAAGGCTCAAAGG
>NZ_BCTL01000029.1 GCF_001571265.1 Cedecea neteri NBRC 105707 = ATCC 33855
TGCGGAGTGATATATATATCCCGGAAGATTTGAAGGGAAATGTAGCTATTAGAGTGCACAGAGGGGGGAAGTAGCAGACATTGTTTCCCCCCTCGGAGGGTGAGGGGGAAATAAGCTATCCCAGCAGCGGGCAATTAGGCGGCAAACGGCAGGCCAGCGCATTCGGATGCACTTCAATCCGGAAATGCCGTCCGCTCAGCGGCTCTCCGTCCAGGTTAAAGGTAATATCGTGCGGGGCGGAAATCTCAAACCACGCCGAGCTACCTTCAATCACGTTCGGATTTTTATCCGGGCTCGTCAGGGTCGTTAGCAGCGCTGGAAGCAGGTCTTCACCAGTAAAAATTCGCAGCTCGAGCAGTCCGTCGTTGATCAACGCCTCCGGGCAAAGCTGTTGCCCACCACCGGCCTGGCGGCCGTTGCCGATGCCTATCACCAGTGCGTCCCCCTGCCAGCTAAAGCCATCCCCGCGAATATCGCAGCGATCCGGCTTTAGCATATCCATGCGCATCAGCCCATGAATAAAGTAAGAGACGCCGCCGAGCGCAGCTTTAAGTTTTTCCGGCGTTTCGGTGGTGATGCGTGTGCCAAATCCACCGGTCGCCATGTTAATGAAGTAGGCATCTTCATTCACCTGCACCAGGTCGACACTGGCGGCTTTGCCGAACAGCGCGAGGCGCAGCGCTTTTTCGAAATCCTCAGGAATACCGGCGCTGGTAGCAAAGTCGTTGGCCGTCCCCAGCGGGAGAATGCCTAATGCCGGGCGGCTGTCCGGAGAAAGCTTCGCGAGGCAGGTAGCAATCTCATTGATTGTGCCGTCTCCACCTCCGGCAACTACGGTGTCCACGCCAAGGCTCAGGGCTTCCTTGATGTAGCGTTCCGCGTCTCCTTTTTCCCAGGTCACGCGGATATGCAGCGTGTAACCTTCCTCGCGGAGGGTATGCACGGCTTCACGCAGCAGCGGATGACCGGCACCCTTGCCGTTAAGTATCAAAAATGAAAGCGGGGATGTCTCCATGACTTACCTCAGAAAAATGAGCATTATCAAAGTGTAGAGCAAAGCGGGGGCGGGGGAGTAAGAACTGGCTGAAACAGCAGAAAAAAGAAAGCCTGCGCAAGGGAGATTGCGCAGGCCAAGGAGGTGGTTCCTGGTACAGCTAGCATTTATGGGTTATGTTTTTCAGCTTGCGGATAATAACGTTATCTTGTGTAACCGTATGTGATCGGTTTCTAAGAATGGTCTTAGCGCGAAAAATAACCCTGATTCACTAGTTTGCGTGCGGTTTACGGGTTGTCTGACCAGAGAGATTGCGCATTAGCAGAGCATAATCGAGCGCTATCTCCTGAGGTACAGGCATCCATACGGTATGACCGTCGCCGGGGGCCACGTCAATCGGCTGAGCCTTGCCGTTTTCCAGCGTTTCCAGGGTAAAGGTGATGTTGCCCTGCGGGGTCATCATTTCCAGGCTGTCGCCCAGCAGGAATTTGTTTTTCACCGCTACCGCCGCGAGATCGCCGCGACGTTCGCCGGTAAACTCACCCACAAACTGCTGGCTCTCGGAGATAGAGTGGCCGTACTCGTAATTCTGGTGGCTGTCGTGGGTATGACGACGCAGGAAACCTTCGGTATAGCCACGGTGTGCCAGGCCTTCCAGCGTTTGCAGCAGCGTAGGGTCAAACGGTTTGCCCGCAGCGGCATCATCAATGGCGCGACGATAGACCTGCGCGGTGCGTGCACAGTAGTAGTAGGACTTGGTGCGGCCTTCGATTTTCAGCGAGTGGACGCCCATTTTGGTCAGGCGCTCTACGTGCTCGATGGCGCGTAGATCTTTCGAGTTCATGATGTAGGTGCCGTGCTCGTCTTCAAAGGCGGTCATGTATTCGCCCGGACGTTTGGCTTCTTCCACCATAAACACTTTGTCCGTTGGGGCACCGACGCCCAGCGTAGGCTCAACGTTTTGCACCGGAATAGGCTCGTGCACGTGAACGATATTGCCAATGTCGTCCTCTTTACCTTCCTGAACTTTATATTCCCAGCGGCAGGCGTTGGTGCAGGTTCCCTGGTTAGGATCGCGTTTGTTGATATAGCCGGAGAGCAGGCAGCGGCCTGAATACGCCATACACAGCGCGCCGTGAACGAAGATTTCTAGTTCCATCTCAGGAACTTGTTCGCGGATTTCGGCAATTTCTTCCAGAGAAAGCTCGCGGGAAAGGATCACGCGCGTCAGCCCCATTTGCTTCCAGAACTTCACGGTCGCCCAGTTAACGGCGTTAGCCTGCACGGAAAGGTGAACGTCCATTGCCGGGAAAGCTTCGCGCACCATCATGATAAGCCCTGGGTCGGACATGATCAGCGCGTCCGGGCCCATGTCGATAACCGGCTTGAGGTCGCGAATAAAGGTTTTCAGCTTGGCGTTATGCGGGGCAATGTTCACTACCACGTAGAATTTTTTACCCAACGCATGGGCTTCGTTGATCCCAAGCTGGAGGTTTTCGTGGTTGAATTCATTATTGCGCACGCGCAGCGAGTAGCGAGGCTGGCCCGCGTAAACGGCATCCGCACCGTAGGCGAAAGCGTAACGCATGTTTTTCAGCGTTCCCGCCGGGGAAAGGAGTTCTGGTTTAAACATGAAGTTCTCGGTCTGATATCAGGTCAGAACCGCTCCACCGGGTGAAGCGGCTAAAGTCGAGTGGATTACCACAATTTAAGGGCGGGAATTGTAGCGCCGCAAGACGGGGGAGTAAACCGTCTTGCGGATTCAGGCGATAAGCGGAATACCGACGAAGAGGAGAGACGCGAAGGCAATGTTCTCGGTGTACTCTTTCAGCGCCTCAGTATTTTCTTTGAAGTGGGCTATGAATTTGTCCAGCGCATCGGCTTCGTCTTTTGCCCGCACCTCGAAACCTATTTTTTGAAACCCGCCAGCGGCAAGCTGCTTTTTCTCTTCTGCCCCAAGAGCGGATTTCGGGTAGACATTAAAGGCAATATCTCTGCTATAGAAAACATACTTTTCCACGACGCTCTCCTTGACGGACAGACGCTGGTCAAAGTTGGCCAGCCAGTGCCTTAGCTTAGAGCTTTTTGGCGTTCCTGAGCAGTCTACTAAAAGTGGTAGCCGAGGCGTGCGTTAAATCACCCGCCCGGCGTCCGCCTCCCAGCGATAACCTACCCCGTAAACGGCGCGAATAAACGACTGATCGGTATCCAGCGCTTCAAGCTTGCGGCGCAGGTTTTTAATGTGGCTGTCGATGGTGCGGTCGGTGACCACGCGGTAGTCGTCATACAGATGGTTCAGCAGCATTTCGCGGGAGAATACCTTCCCCGGCTCGTGGGACAGAGTTTTTAGCAGGCGGAACTCGGCGGGGGTGAGATCCAGCAGTTTACCGCGCCAGATAGCCTGGAAACGGCCTTCATCAATCACCAGCGGGCTTTCCTCTGACCCGGAGGAAATGGCCATCTGGCGCTTGCAGCGGCGCAGGATAGTTTTCACGCGGGCGACGACTTCGCGCGGGCTGTAGGGTTTGCAGATATAGTCGTCGGCGCCAATTTCCAGCCCCAGCAAGCGGTCTATCTCTTCAATCTTCGCCGTCACCATCACAATCGGGACCTCCGAAAAGCGGCGAATTTCTTTGCACAGCGTCAGCCCGTCTGTGCCGGGGAGCATTAAATCCAGCAAAATGAGGTCCGGCGGCGTGTGGCGGACATACGGCAGCACCTGGTCGCCGTGGTTCAGCAGAGTAGGGGCATAGCTTGCCGCGCGGAGGTAGTCGATGAGCAACTGCCCAAGCTTAGGTTCATCTTCCACGATCAGGATGCGCGGCGTGTTTTCGTCAATCGGTAGCTCGGTCATAGTGTCCTCGACGTTTCTGTTTCCAGAGGAAGTTCAACGATAATACTAACGCCGCCTAAGCGGGAATGGGAGGCGGTTAGAGTTCCGCCGTGGGCGGTCACGATATTCTGGCAGATAGACAGGCCTAAGCCGGAGCCGCCGCTGGCGCGGTTGCGGGAACCTTCGGCGCGGTAGAATCTGTCAAACAGCTGGCTTAACTGCTCGTCCGAGACGCCGGGCCCGCTGTCGTCAAAGCTCATCACAAACTGCTGATTCACAATTTTGCCGCTGATCACCAGTTGCCCGCCGCTGTCGGTGTAGCGCAGGCTGTTTTCCAGCAGGTTGTTGAACAGCTGCATCAGGCGGTCCCCGTCACCAAAAATCACGGCAGAGTCCGGCAGAGCGAGGCGTATTGTCAGGCCGCGTGAATCAAAGCGGGATCGGAATGCTCCGGCAACAACCTCCAGCAGCGTAATAATATCCAGCGGTTCTTTCTGGTAGGCCAGCGCGCCTTCATCGGACATGGAAAGCTGGTGCAGGTCATCAACGAGCTTGGTCAGGGTGGCTACTTCCATTTGCAGTGAGGTCACTGAGTCCGGCGTAAACTGCCGAACGCCGTCCTGAATCGCTTCCAGTTCACCGCGCAGAACGGCCAGCGGCGTACGCAGTTCGTGAGAAATATCCGCCATGTAAGCCCGACGCATTTTATGGTTTTTTTCCAGAGTGCTGGCGAGCTGGTTAAAGTCCTGTGCCAGCCGGCCCAGCTCATCCTGACTGCCGACCGCGACCCGGGTGGAAAAATCTCCGGCGGCAAGCTTGTGTGTACCCTCAACCAGACGCTTTACCGGGGCCAGAAGGCCACGGGCGAGCAGGAAGGTGGCCGCTGCCGCCAGCAAACTGGAGAGGGCAACGATTATCCAGCTGGTGCGCCGCTGCTGACGGTCAAAGTTAATGTCGGTATTGCGGGTCAGGCGCTCAATGGGGGAAGCAATCACCCAGCCCACGTCCTGGCCATTGACGTTAATCGCTTTGCGCATCCCGTCGTGGGGAAGCTTCTCTCGTGGGCCAACCAGTACCTGAGAGTTTTGATCGACCACCCAAAACTTGGTGCGCCAACCCTGCGGGGGCATGCCGTGTGCTTCATCCCCGTCGCGCTCAAACGAACGTAAAATCTGAAACACAAACCTGTCGTTGTGCCGCAGGAAGCGCCAGTTTCCGTGCAGCGCATATTGTTCACCCAGGGCATCACTCAGCATCTCAATGCGCTGGGTATTACCGCGCTTGATGTAGTCGATGAAGCCGCGTTCAAAGCTTAACCTCACGCCCCAGTGCATGATGGCCAGCACCAGCAGGCAGGTGGAAAAAATGGCGAGGAATAATTTCCCGGTGATCCCGGAGCGCCAGAGTTTCATGTTTCGCTCCTTTTGCGACGGCTAATTACCGCGTTTTCTGAACGGTCATTTGGGACACGGGCAAACAGCAATGCCGGAAGGGCAATCACCAGCGCCATGCAGAAGTAGGTGTACATGAAGATGCTGTGAGCCTGTTCCCCACCCGCCGGAAGCTGCTGGTGGCCAAACATGCCCAGCAGCAGACCGGCGACGGTGACGCCGATACTCATTGAAAGCTGCATGACCATTGAGAGCATGCTGTTGCCGCCGCTGGCGAGGTCATCCGGCAGATCTTTCAGCGTCAGCGTATTCATGGAAGAGAAGCGCATGGAGTTAACCATGCCCTGAACAAACAGCACGACCGGCAGCAGCCAGAACCAGCCCATCAGGGCCGTACCCATAAACATCAGCGTGATCAGCGCCAGGCCGAGCGTGGCGACGACCAGCACGTTGCGATAGCCGAAGCGGTTGACGACCTGCACAACGATACGCTTCATGCCCATGCTGCCAAGTACCATCGGGACCATCATCAGCCCGGCATGGAACGGCGAGAAGCCCAGCCCAATCTGCAGAAACACCGGCGTCATAAACGGCAGCATGCCGCTGCCGATACGCCCGCACAGGCTGCCCAGCAGACCAAGCGAAAAGGTTTTCGTGTTGAACAGATTGAGATTGAACAGCGCATTTTCGTTGTCGCGCGCATGCCACAGGTAAAGCAGAATAGCGATAACGCCGCCGAGGATCAGCAACCCGAGCGTTTCACTGGAAATGCCCAGGCCCTTTTGTCCGTCCAGCGCAATCGTCAGCGCCGCCATGCCGAACGCCAGCATCAGGAAGCCGGAAATATCAAAGCGGCGGGTTTGCATGGTGTAGTTCGGCATCAGCCACAGGGTGGCAATCGCCCCGACGATGCCGACGGGAATATTGATCAGGAAAATCCAGTGCCAGGAGGCGTACTCCACCAGCACGCCGCCGAGCGCGGGGCCAAGCAGTGGGCCAACCTGGCCCGGAATTGTCACGAAGGTCATCGCCGCCATGTACTGCGCACGAGGCACAATTTTCATCACCGTCAGGCGGCCCACCGGCACCATCATTGCGCCGCCAACTCCCTGAACCACGCGGGCCAGAACAAGCTCGTTGAGCGTGGAGGCGTTAGAGCAAAACAGGGAGCCCAGGGTGAAAAGAATAATCGCGGTGAAGAAAATATTGCGTACGCCCACCCTGTCCGCCAGCCAGCCGCTCGCCGGAAGCATGACTGCGACCGTTAACACGTAGGCCACCACCACCGAGTGCATATGCAGCGGGCTTACGCCCAGGCTATGCGCCATCGAGGGGAGGGCGGTGTTAACAATCGTGGTGTCCAGCGCCTGCATAAAGAAGCCAAAAGCGACGATCCATAACTGCCAGCGAACGGCGGTGGGCAAATCAGTCATACGGACAGAGCCTTACTTTCACGGGTTTTGCGGCTAAAGCGCAATCTCAGTCGATCAAAGAACAGGTAAACCACCGGCGTGGTGTAAAGCGTCAACAGCTGGCTCACCACCAGCCCGCCGACGATGGTGATCCCCAGCGGCTGACGCAACTCTGCGCCGTCGCCGCTGGTCAGCACCAGCGGTAACGCCCCAAACAGCGCGGCCAGCGTGGTCATCATAATCGGGCGGAAGCGCAGCAGGCAGGCCTGGAAAATGGCCTCTTCCGGCGTTAAATCGCCCTTACGCTGCGCCTCTATCGCGAAGTCCACCATCATGATGGCGTTCTTCTTCACGATGCCTATCAGCAGCATGATACCGATTAGCGCAATCAGGCTGAAGGGGGCGCTGAAAAGTTCCAGCGCCAGCAGCGCCCCAACGCCTGCGGAAGGCAGCGTCGAGAGGATGGTCAGCGGATGAACGTAGCTTTCATAAAGCATGCCGAGCACGATATACACCGTGGCAATCGCCGCCAGGATTAGGATCACCTGCGAGTTCATGGTTTGCTGGAACACCTGAGCCGTTCCGGCGTAGCTGCCGCGTACGGTGGACGGCACGCCCAGCGAGGTCATCGTCCTGTCGATGGCGGCACTGGCTTCAGAAAGCGATACCCCATCCGGCAGGTTGAACGAGATGGTTGACGCGGCAGACAACCCCTGATGGTTAACCGACAGCGGGGCGTTCGCCGGCTGCCATTTGGCAAAGTAGGAGAGCGGAATCGACTTCCCTTCGCCGTTAATCACGAACATCTGGTTGAGCGAGCTGATGTCCTGGGTGTAGCGCGGGTCGACCTCCATCACCACTTTGTACTGGTTTAATGGCTGATAGATGGTGGAAATTTGGCGCTGACCAAAGGCATTGTTCAACAGATTGTTCGCGTCCGAGACGCTGATCCCCAGACGAGCCATCGTTTCGCGATCGTAAATCAGGTCCATCTCCGAGCCGTTGTCCTGCTGGTCAGAGTTAACATCTGCCAGTTCCGGCAAGGCCGCCAGCGCTTTACTGATTTTTGGCTCCCACTCGCGCAGGGCGCTTAAGTCATCCGACAGCAGGGTGTACTGATAGCTGGCGTTGGCCTGGCGGCCGCCGACCCGAATATCCTGCACCGCCATCAGGTAGAGGTTGGCCCCCGGCTCTTTCGCGAGCTTGCCCCGCAGCCTGTCAATGACCTGCTGGGCGGTTTCGCTGCGTTCGCTCAGCGGCTTGAGCGAGATAAACATCATACCGCTGTTCACCCGGGAACCGCCGGTAAAGCCGGTGACGTTGTCCACCGCCGGATCTTCACGAATGATTTTCATAAAGTCCTGCAGTTTGCCGCGCATCGCCTGGAAAGAGATGCTCTGGTCGGCCTGAATATTGCCCATCAGTCTGCCGGTGTCCTGCTCCGGGAAGAAGGTTTTCGGGATGGCAATATAAAGCCAGACGCTAAGGGCTATCGTACCCAGAAGTACCACGCCCACCAGTCGGGTATGGTTAAGCACCCATTTCAGCGAGCGCGCGTAGCCGCCCTGCATGGCAATCAACAGGCGACCAAATCCACGGTTTTTGTTTCTCTTTTCCGGTGGCCGGTTCTTCAATAGCCAGCCGCACATCATTGGGGTTAACGTGAGTGACACCACCAGCGAAATCCCGATAGCCACCGAAAGCGTGACCGCAAATTCGCGGAATAAACGCCCCGGCAGTCCGCCCATCAGCAGCAGCGGCAGGAAGACGGCGACCAGCGACAGGCTCATGGACAGTACGGTAAAGCCCACTTCCCGCACGCCCTGAAGCGCCGCCTGCATGGGCTTCACGCCCGCTTCGAGGTGGCGGGAAATGTTTTCCAGTACCACGATGGCGTCGTCGACGACAAAACCAGTGGCGATGGTCAGCGCCATCAGCGACAGGTTATTCAGGCTGAAGCCGCACAAATACATTGCGGCAAAGGTCCCGATCAGCGACACCGGCACGGCCACGGCCGGAATAAAGGTCGCTCGCCCTGAGCGAAGGAACAGAAACACCACCAGAATCACCAGCGACACGGAGATCACCAGCGATTGTTCTACCTCGGCCAGCGAGGCTCGAATTGTTGGAGAGCGGTCCTGGGCTACCTGCAGGTCGATGGAAGCTGGAATGGTTTCGCGTAATTCGGGAATTTTGGCGCGAATGCGGTCGACAGTTTCGATGATGTTCGCTTCCTGCGATTTGCGGATCATCAGCAAAATCGCCGGTTTAGCGTTGGTCATCCCGGCGTTACGCACGTCCTGCACGCTGTCGGTGACGTTGGCGACATCCTGCAGCCGCACGGCCGAACCGTTATTGTAATGCACGATAAGCGGCATATAGTTCGCCGCTTTTTTTAGCTCGTCGTTGGTCTGAATTTGCCAGCGGCTGGTGCTGTCTTCTACCGAACCAAGAGGACGGCGAACGTTGGCATTGCTTATTGCAGTCCGGACGGCATCCAGCGATACGCCCTGGTTGAACAGCGCCTGAGGATTGAGGTCCACGCGCACCGCGGGCAGAGAGCTCCCGCCGACGTCCACGTCGCCAACCCCGTCGATTTGTGACACGGTTTGCGCCAGCTGCGTGGAGGCAAAATCATACAGTTCACCCTGCGACAGCGTGTCGGAAGTGAGCGTCAGGATCATGATCGGCGCATCGGACGGGTTGGCTTTACGGTAGGTAGGACGGCCCGGCATCCCGCTTGGCAGCAAGCTTTGAGCGGCGTTGATCGCCGCCTGTACGTCACGTGCGGCGCCGTTGATGTCGCGGTCGAAATTAAACTCCAGAATAATGCGGGTGCTGCCCAGCGAGCTGGACGAGGTCATTTCGTTGACCCCGGCGATGCGGCTAAGAGAACGCTCCAGCGGCGTTGCTACCGACGACGCCATGGTTTCTGGTGACGCACCCGGCAGCGAGGCGCTGATCATGATCACCGGGAAATCGACCTGCGGCAGCGGCGCAACCGGCAGCAGGCGGAAGCCCAGCACGCCGCAGAGCGTAATGGCGACGGTCAATAAAATCGTCGCCACCGGGCGGTAAATGAAGAGGGCAAAGAACTTCACTTACGCCTCCTCATGCTGTCGGCCGAAGCGGCGACGCGTGTAGTGCGACAGGCGGTCAAACAGCAGATAAATCACCGGCGTGGTAAACAGGGTCAGAACCTGGCTGAGCAGCAGGCCACCTACCATGCCAATACCGAGCGGGCGGCGAAGTTCCGCGCCAACGCCGGTTGAAAGCATCAGCGGCAGCGCACCGAGCAGCGCGGCAAGCGTGGTCATCAGAATCGGACGGAAACGCAGTAAACAGGCCTGGTAAATCGCTTCGTAAGGGGCCATGCCCTGTTCGCGCTCGGCGGCCAGGGCGAAGTCGATCATCATGATCGCGTTTTTCTTCACGATACCAATGAGCAGAATGATGCCGATTATCGCGATAACGTCGAGTTCGGCGCCCGCCAGCATCAGCGCCAGCAGCGCGCCAACGCCCGCCGTGGGTAGCGTCGACAGGATAGTGATGGGGTGAATAAAGCTTTCATACAGCACGCCAAGCACGATATACATCGCCACGACTGAGGCAACAATCAGCCAGATGGTACTGCCTAATGCGGCCTGGAAGGCGAGGGTGCTGCCCTGGAACTGCGTCGTGATATCAGACGGCATTGCCAGCGCTTTTTCCGCCGAGGTAATGGCGTTCACCGCGTCGCCCAGCGATTGCCCTTCCGGCACGTTAAAGGAGAAAGTGGTGGACGGGAACTGATCGAGATGGTTGATCGACAGCGGGGCAAACCGCTGCTCTACCTTCGCAATCGCACTTAACGGAATGCTGCCGCCGGTGCTGCTGGTAAGGCGAATGTTGTCGAGCGCGCTTAGCCCAGGCGTGGTGCTGGTGTCATGTTCGAGTACCACGCGATACTGGTTGGCCTGGGTATAAATGGTTGAAATCAGACGCTGGCCGAAGGCGTTATACAGGGCGCTGGTCACCGACGACATGGTGATACCGAGACGGCTGGCGCTGTCGCGGTCAACGTTGACATAGGCCATCAGCCCCCGATCCTGCCAGTCGCTGCTGATATCCGCGAGCTGAGGCAGCGTTTTAAGTTTGTCTTCCAGCTGTGGCACCCAGGTGCTCAGTTCGTCCAGCGAGGTGGCCTGCAGGGTGAACTGGTACTGAGTGCGGCTCACCGTGGTGTCGATGGTCAGATCCTGAATCGGCTGCAGATAAAGCTGCACGCCCGGAACGCTGGCGACATTCTGCTGCAATCTGTCGATAACCGTCGGAATGCGGTCGTCGCGGTCGCTCAGCGGCTTAAGGTTTATTTGCAGACGGGCGCTGTTTAACGACGGGTTTGTGCCGTCAACGCCGATAAACGAGGTCAGGCTTTCCACCGCCGGATCTTTCAGAATCACGTCCGCCACCTGCTGCTGGCGCTGTGCCATGCTGGCGAAGGAGACCGACTGCGGAGCCTGCAGCGTGCCCTGGATAATGCCGTTATCCTGAATCGGGAAGAAACCTTTGGGGATAAAGATCCACAGCACAATGGTCAGCGCTAATGTGCCAAAAGCGACGCCAAGCGTCAGCCACGGATGGTTCAGCACTTTGCTCAGCAGGCGGCCATAGGCGGCAATAATGCTATCAAACATCTTCTCGCTGGCACGGGAGAAACGGTTTTGCTTACGCAATGATTCGTGGCTTAGCATTCTGGCGCACATCATTGGGGTAAGCGTTAGCGAAACCACAGCGGAGATTAAAATAGAAATTGCCAGCGTGACGGCAAACTCGCGGAACAGACGGCCCACGATATCGCCCATAAACAGCAGCGGGATCAACACGGCGATAAGTGAGAAGGTGAGGGAGATAATGGTAAAGCCTATTTCACCTGCACCTTTTAGCGCGGCGGCCAGCGGCTTTTCGCCTTTTTCGATGTAGCGCGAGATATTCTCGATAACCACGATGGCATCATCCACCACGAACCCGGTGGCGATGGTCAGCGCCATCAGCGTCAGGTTATTGATCGAGAAATCAAGGAATACCATCACGGCAAAGGTACCGACCAGCGAGAGCGGCACGGCGACAGCAGGAATGATGGTGGCCGGAACGTTACGCAGGAACAGGTAAATGATCATCACCACCAGCGCGATGGCCAGCATCAGTTCGTGTTGGGTATCGGTAACGGAGGCGCGGATATTGGTGGTGCGGTCGCTAAGCAGCTTCACTTCAACCGACTTCGGCAGGCTCTGGGTTAGCGTCGGCAACATTTGGCGAATACTGTCCGCCGTGTCGATGATGTTCGCCCCTGGCTGGCGCTGAACGTTCATCACGATAGCCTGCTGTTTGTTCGCCCACGCGCCAAGCCAGCTGTTCTCTGCCCCTTGTTCGACGGTGGCAATATCGCCCAGGCGGATAGGCGCGCCGTTCTGGTAAGCGATGATTAAATCGCGGTACTCCTGGGCCGACTTCATCTGATCGTTGGCGGAGAGCGTGACCGCGCGTTCCGGGCCATCCAGGCTGCCTTTTGCCGAGTTGACGTTGGCGCTGGTGATGGCGGTGCGAATGGTTTCGCTGGTCAGGCCAAGTGCGGCAATCGCCGGCGCGTTCAGCTTCACGCGAACGGCAGGGCGCTGGCCGCCCGCTAGCGCGACCAGCCCGACGCCCGAAACCTGGGAAATTTTCTGCGCCACGCGCGTTTCCACCATATCTTCAACCTGCGTCATCGGCAGGGCGCTTGAAGTGACGGCGAGCGTCATGATGGGCGGATCTGCCGGGTTGACCTTGCTGTAAACCGGTGGGTTTGGCAGGTCGGTAGGCAGGAGGTTTGTCGCGGCATTAATGGCCGCCTGCACTTCCTGCTCGGCAACGTCGAGCGCCAGCGTGAGCTGGAATTGCAGGGTGATAACAGACGCGCCACCAGCGCTTTGCGATGACATCTGCTTCAGGCCGGACATTTGCCCAAACTGGCGCTCAAGCGGCGCCGTGATGGCCGAGGTAATCACATCCGGGCTGGCGCCAGGGTAGAGAGTGACGACCTGAATAGTCGGATAGTCTACTTCCGGCAGCGCCGAAACAGGCAGAAAGCGATAGCCAATGATCCCCGCCAGCAGAATAGCCACCATCAATAACGTGGTAGCAACCGGCCGGAGAATAAACAGGCGGGAAGGGCCGCCCGTTGAACCTGGAGGTAACACCTGCATCAGGAGCGCGCTCCGTTGTGTTTATGCCCAGATTTCGCCTGCGTGGCAGGCTTCGCGTTATCGTCAGCCGCGCTGTGCGGTTCGACGACTTCAACCTGCGCACCTTCGGTCAGGCGGTCGATGCCGTCGGTCACCACGCGATCGCCTGCGGATACGCCGGCGGTAATCACGACTTTCTGGCTGTCCTGAATCCCCGGTGTGACCAGGTGTTTACTGACTTTGTTATCGCTGTTCAGTACCCAGACGAAATGGCCTTCGTTGCCCATCTGCAAGGCACCCGCAGGGATCACTACGGCATTCTGCTGGGTGTCCACCAGCATACGGGCGTTCACAAACTGGTTCGGGAAAAGAGCGTCATCCTGATTATCAAAGCGAGCTTTAAGTTTGATGGTGCCGGTAGTGGTATCGATTTGGTTATCAAGGCTCAGCAATTTACCGCTGCTCAGCTTTGTGGTGTTGGTGCGATCCCAGGCTTCAACACTCAGCGTTTCACCGGCCTTCTGTGCTTTAATCACCGTGGCGATGTCGTTTTCCGGCAGGGTGAAGACCAGGTCAATCGGATGCGTTTGCGTCAGCACGACAATACCGTTGGTGTCGCCGGTGGAAATCTGGTTGCCAATATCGACCTGCTTCAGGCCAACGCGCCCGTCGATAGGGGCGGTAACGCGGCTCCAGTTAAGCTGCAGCTGGGCGCTGGCAACGCTGGCTTCATCGGCCTTAACCGTGCCGAGTGTGGAGTCTACAAGCGACAGCTGAGTATCGAGATCCTGGCGGGAGACTAAGTTAGTCTTTACCAGCTGTTGGTAGCGGGCGAGATCGCGGCGAGCATTTGCCAGAGTAGCCTGATCCTTAGCCAACTGCCCCTGAGCCTGCGCCAGCGCGACTTTAAACTGGCTAGGGTCGATTTCTGCCAGGAGATCGCCGGCTTTCACCTGCTGACCTTCCTGGAAATGAAGAGCAAGCAGTTGCCCGTCAACGCGGCTGCGTACGGTCACGGTGTTGGCCGCGGTGATAGTGCCAAGGCCGGTTAAATAATGAGGCACGGCTTCACTGGTTGCCGTTGCGGCCTGGACCGGGGCCAGTGCACCGCCGCGCATTCCGCGTCGGCCGCCCTGGGCTTGCGTCTGGCCCGCTTTCGCCTGTGGTTGGTTCTCCGGGGAGGAGTTATGGCTTCTCCAGAACCAGGCGGCGGCAATCACCACCAGAATAAATGCTGCAATCCACAACCAGCGAGAAGTCTGTGTGCCTTTCATAAATGACGTGTTCTCTTCCTGAAACGATTAGGCTTAATGTTACTAGTTTAGTAATCAATAGCCCCGTAATGATGGAGGAAATATGAAGTACTGTCAGATTAGCAACATATCTCGAGCAAGTGCTGTTTTCGTGGCCAAATAAATTGGTTCACTTCGACACTTTTTCCGAGGTGTTGCGCATAGTCTTGCGTAAAAGATAGCCGCCTCACGGAATGAAAAATAAACTGTGGTTTATACAATGAATATAATCTATAGTTTATGAGGTGAGTGATGACATGGACCGTAATTTTTACCGACTATTTCTATTTTTGGTATCAGGCGCAGCCTTTGGATCTTCGCAAACGGCTTGCGGCAGCCTTCGGAAATCTTGAGTTCTGGGGGCCTGAGTTGAGCCGTCCGCAGGCTGATACAGTAAAAGGCTCCCGCTATCCTAATATGAAAGAGCTACGCCTGCTGTGGCGGGGGAAGCCGTATCGAATATTTTTTGCTTTTGATCCAAGGCGCAGGGCCGTTGTGCTGTGCGGTGGAGATAAATCAGGTAACAAACGGTTTTATGAGGCATTGATAAAAGTGGCTGACACGCAGCTGGCGCACCACCTTGCAGACCTGGAGAGTGAATATGAAAACCTTAACTGAAGTGATTGCCGGGTTCTCGCCCGAAGACCAGGCAGAGATCCGAAAAATGACCGAAGTCTTAATTCTGGAAACTGGCCTGCAGCTGGTGCGTGAAGAACAGGGACTATCTCAAAAGCAAGTGGCACAAAAAATGGGTATTTCGCAGCCGGCGATAGCCGCCATCGAACAGCGCGGTAACGATCTTAAGGTCCTTACTCTCAAGCGCTACGTTGAGGCCCTGGGCGGCAAACTTTCGCTGCATCTGGAATTTCCGGAAAGGGACAGGCGTTTTCAGATATAAAAAAACCGCAGAAGGCCTGCGGTTTAGTTGATGAGTCGAGTTTTGAGATGATTATCTGAACACGACGTCTGCCCAGCGGGCAAGCCCCTGGGTTACCGAGCCGAAGTCATCACCTCCGGCAATCGGGATGTTCGGCAACTGTTGAGCCAGAGCATGGCGCAATAGCGGAGAACGTGCGCTGCCGCCGGTCAGGTAGATAACCTCAGGTTTCGCGTTGCTGTTTTCCATAGCCAGCGTGACCTGCTCCATGATGCGATGCAGCGGCTGGCTGATGGCGGTTTCCAGCGCTTCCTGGCTGATGTCGCAGCCCACTTCATGGGCAATAAACGGCAGCATGGTGGCAACCTGTTGGCTGTTAGAGAGCGCAATTTTGCTCTCTTCTGCCGCACGGACGAGGCGATAGCTCAGGCGCTGGCGCCAGACTTTTTGCAGGTAAGCCACTTTTTCCGGCTCACGCGCGTCGCGTACAAGCTCGTTGAGCGAGCGGCCGTTAGCCGTGCTGTAGAAGTCGTTCTGTGCCGGGACATCGTTAATCGCCACCGCGTTCCACCAGGGTAATACCGGCAGCGCGATGCCTTTCTCCGTCTGGCCGCCCATACCGAGCAGCGGAGCCAGCTGTTTGAAGGCCAGCATAATATCCAGGTCGTTACCGCCCACGCGGCAGCCGCTATGGCCCAGTAGACTTTGTTCACGGTCGCGGCGCTGGTGCCATTCAGGCCCCATCAGCAGCACCGAGCAGTCGGTGGTACCGCCGCCAATATCGACTACCAGTACCTGTTTTTCTTCCTGCAGCGTGGCTTCAAAATCCAGCCCTGCGGCAACAGGTTCAAACTGGAACACAACGTCGCGGAAGCCAGCGCGGTGGGCCGCCCGCTCCAGAATACCCTGAGCCTGCTGGTTGGCTTCTTCGCCGCCGAGCCCCTGGAAGTTAATCGGTCGGCCAATCACCGCCTGATCGATAGTCCCGGTAAGCTGGCTTTCTGCCTGCTTGCGAATGTGCAGCATCATGGCGCAGACCAGGTCTTCAAACAGCGCGACCTGCTGCGGCTTCAGGCCGGTAGCGCCCAGGAAGGATTTCGGCGATTTAACGAAGTAAACCTCTTCCGGATCTTCCATGTATTGGCTAAGCGAATTCAGACCGAACTTCACGCTGCCGGGCAGCACGTCAATATCTTCTTCGCGGTTAAAGCTTACCGCCCGGCGCAGCAGCGCCTGGGTTTCACTGCCCGTGGCCGGCACTTCGTGGTGACGGAAGAGCCACTCGCTTACTGCTTCACGCGTCGGCGCACAGAGCATAGAAGGCAGCAGCGATGAGCCGTTTTCCATTTCCAGCAGCTGTGGTTTTCCATCACGCATAATGGCGACAGAACAGTTCGCCGTCCCGTAGTCAAAACCGATTTTCATTTTCTTTAATTATCCCCATGCCAGTGAGAAGGGGGGCGACTTTAGCGGAATGACGAGCTGCGGGCAACTGAATATCAAAGCAAGGCAGAAATCTGTATTTAGCGGTATGCTAAATGAACAATGCTATCTTCCTAACGCTCTCATTCTCTTCAGGATTATTTATGTACACCCTTAGCTATCAACCGCCTTATGACTGGCCCTGGATCCTCAGTTTTTTGCAGGGGCGTGCCGTGGAAGGCGTGGAAATTGTCACCGAAAATCGCTATCAGCGCAGCTTTGCGCTGGGTAAGCATGCCGGGCTGGTGACGCTTGAGCCAGATGAGAAAAAGCTTTGCCTCAACGTGACGCTAAGCGACGGGCTGCTGCCTGTGGCGGAGACGGTTTTGCAGCGCGTTAAGAACTTACTGGATTTGGACAAGGATCCGCAGCAGGTTCTGGACAGCCTCGGGGCACTGGCGTCTGCGCGACCGGGCCTGCGCCTGCCGGGATGTATGGATCCGTTCGAGCAGGCTATTCGGGCCATTCTTGGGCAATTGGTCAGCGTGGCAATGGCGGCAAAATTGACCGGAAAAGTGGCAAAAACCTACGGAAAGAAGCTTGAAGATAACGATGGCTGGTATCTGTTTCCGGCTGCCTCGACGCTGGCAAACTGCGATATTCAACAGCTGAAATCTTTGGGAATGTCGCTTAAGCGTGCAGAAGCTATTGTGCATATTGCCGGAGAAGTGGTGAAAGGGCAGTTTCCGCTGCAGTTGCCTGATGACCTGGAACAGGGCATAAAAACCCTGATAGCATTGCCGGGTATCGGGCGCTGGACCGCCAACTATTTTGCCCTGCGTGGCTGGCAGGCCAACGATGTTTTCCTGCCGGATGATTACCTGATTAAACAGCGCTTTCCTGATATGACAACTGCGCAGATCCGCCGCTATGCCGAGCGCTGGCAGCCGTGGCGCTCCTACGCGCTATTACACATTTGGTATAGCGACGGCTGGACGCCGGTCAGTTAATCCCAAAATAACTGTTAGCCAGCAGCAGCTCCAGCGGCTGCGGCTGGGTAATGGTTTCCCCATAGATTAAATCAATCCCGATGCCGGACAGCGTATCCATCACCAGAGGCATGTCCGCCGGGCCGGCGATAGTTTGCAGCATCATGCGTTGGGCATGACCGTGCACAATCGTCACCATCATTTCGTCCATCAGGTTGCAGTGCACGTTGAGGATCAGGTCAGGATCTAACATCACATAGTCAAACAGGTGATGACTCAGAGTATTAAACAGCTCCAAATCCCGCCCAACGTGGCTCAGCACCATGCGACAACCGGCTTTGCGCAGCCGCTTCAGGTTGGCATAAGCGCGCTGTGGCTCGGTAAGCAAATCACTACTTTGAATGGTCAAATGCAGCAGACGAGCAGGCATTCGGCTTGCGGACAGCTGCTCCAGCAGTTCATTGATAAAGGTATCGCTGACAATGCCCGCTCCGGAAACAGGCAGCGCGACGCCAAAGCCTTTCATGGCGACCTGAGAGGCGTATTTCTCAAAGAACTCGCTAAATACACGGCGATCCAGCGCATGATGAAGCGCCGGGTCGGCAAGGCCTGAACGGAATGCCGGTTCGTTGATAACGTCCCCTTCGTTGCCCCAGAAGCGCAGGGTCAGGAGATAGAAACAGGTGGATTCCGGGATACGCGGCGGCGCAATCGCCATCGCTATCATCAGGATTGGATTGTCTTTGATCACCTGCCACTGCTCGTCGAGCGGCATGGTGTTGCGTCCCTGTTCCATATAATGGCGGTGCGGTTCATACACCGTGACCTGGCCGCGGCCGTTGTTTTTCGAGGCGTAGCAGGCGATATCGGCCTGAGAGAGCACTTCAGACGCGATAGCGTTATCGCCGTCAATGTGCGTGATCCCGGCGCTGGCGCCGATGCGATGCAGGCGACCATCCCACATAAAGTGGTAGTCGTTGATGCTGCGAATGATCCGCTCAGAGATGTAGCGCGCGTTTTCAGTGGAGCAATCCGGCAAGAGTAAACCGAACTCGTCGCCACCGAGGCGGGCAAGAAAATCCCCCGTTCGCAGCATACTCAGCATCATAGACGCCAGCTCGCGCAGTAGAGCATCACCTGCGGCATGGCCCGCCGAGTCGTTCACGGCTTTAAAACGATCGAGATCGATGAACACCAGCGAATGGTGCTGGCGGTGTTCAATCGCACCCTGCAGCAAACGCTTCAGGTGATTTTCAAAGCTGACCCGGTTGGCCAGGTGAGTCAGGCTATCGTGGGAGGCGCTGTAGCTCAGTTGCTTAAGCATCTTCCGCGACTCGGTGACATCCTGGATAACCAGCACGGAACCAATGCTTTGGCCGTCCAGCGTGGTCAGCGGCGTAATGGTGTAATGAATATCGTAGCTGCCGCCGTTGCGGCAATGCAGCACGACGTCCTGCTCGATGGCGCTGCGAGAAAAATCACCGCTGTGTATGTTTTCCATCACCGGGCCATTATCGCCGAAGGTGATGCGCAGAATCGCCAGAATGTGCTGGCCGATGGCCGCTTCCTGCGCCCAGCCGCTGAGCTTTTCGGCCACCGGGTTCATAAAGCTGACATTCATGTCGACATCAGTACAAATCACCGCTTCACCGATAGAGTCCAGCGTGATGTGCAGCCGCTCTTTCTCCTGATACAGCGCTTCGTTGAGCTGCTTAACCTCGGTCATATCCATATTGATACCCAGCAGCCGTTCCACGTCACCGTTCTTATTCAGCACGCGGTTTGCCAGCGAGCGAATATGGCGGATTCCGTCTTTGACATGGATACGAAATTCAAGCTTGAACGGCAGGCGGTTTTTTAACGACTCGCGAATAACCGTTTCCGAATGGGCGAGATCTTCTTTTACCAGCCTGTCCAGCCAGAGCTGATAGGTCGGTTTAATGTGTGGCGGCACGTCGTAAAGCTCAAACATCCGCTTATCCCAACTGATGATATCGTTGGTCAGATCCCACTCCCAGATACCGATCCCACCGGCTTCGTTGGCAAGCGTAATTCGCTCCATCAGCCGCTTGTTGATCCACTCGGTATGCTTCAGGTCGTTGATGTCTTCAATCTGGGCGATGTAGTAGAGCGGCGTACCGTCGATATGACGGACAACGGAGGCCGTGAGCATGGCCCACACCACATTGCCCGCGCTGGTGTAATAGCGTTTCTCCATCGAATAGCTATTAATGTGGCCGGCCTCGAGCTTGCTGAGGTGTTGAAGATCGAGATTCAAGTCTTCAGGCCAGGTTATTTGCTGGAAGGTGAGGTCGCTCAATTCTTCACTGGAATAGCCGAGGAATTTGCACAGTGACTTATTCACCTGTAACCACTTGCCTTCAGTGGAGACCAGCGCCATGCCGATGGCCGAGTATTCCATCGCGTTACGAAAACGCGTTTCGCTTTCGGTGATGTGTTTACGCTCTGTGCGGGAGGAGTACATCACCATTGTGATGACGTTTGCGGGCAGCAGAATCAGCAGAAACGGTAGCCACGGCGCATATTCCAACACGCGCGGGTGCGGGGTCACCATCGGGAATTTACCGATGGCTATCATCGCAGACACCATCATCAGCGTAGCAAGGAAGATAATAAAGGCTTCCAGGCGCGGCAGCCGGATGGCGCTCCACATCAGAATGACGATGATAAAAGTGAACGGCCAGGGCAGATAAATTAATGAAAAATAGCTGAGCGCCAGCGTGACGGAGAAGGTTGCCACGGTTTCAAACAGCAAAGCGGTTTTGCGGTGACGAAGCAGATAATAAGGCTTAAACAATAGCCCTGCCGGCATTAGCGCCAGCGCCCCGATAGACTCGGACAGCACCCAAATAAAGAATGTTTTTAGGGCGGAGGAGTCAATCGGTATCGGCAATAGCGTAACCAGCAGGCCGCCAACCAGCGGTGGGATTGTCGCACTGCACAGGGCAAGCCGTGCCCAGTTATTGAGATTTTGTAAGGGATTTTTTCGCGGCAAAAAACGGCGTAACAACAGGGCGCCTAGCAGCGCCTCAACCAGGTTTATCGCGGTTAACGAGAGATTCAGCCAGCTAAAGGGAAAAATGGCGGCACTGGCCGCGATGCTGCCCAGGGCACAGGCGACGGCAATCAACGGCCACAGACGGATAGGGGAGCGAAAAAACGCCGCCATCATCACCGAAGTGGTAAACCAGATAGGCACCAAATCGGTGCCTTTTACCGTCAGCTCCAGAGAGTAGAGGGTGAAAATAAAGCTGAGTAACCCTAAGCCAGCCAGCAGTATCAAGGAATAGGAGGCGGCTTCTGTTTGTCTGTTTTTTATAATCATTACCGCAAATCCGCTTGGACACTGCCGCCAGGAGCCATGCCTGGGCGCATATAAATAAAGAATCGGTTTATGCTAGTACAAACAATTTACAATTCCTATGCTCGCTTGTCAGAATTTACCTACAGACCGTCAGAAATTGCGTAGCCAAATCACGTAATTAAATAATTCCACTTTAACCCGTTGCCGGACGCTGGTGCGCTGTCATGCCGCCGTCACTTTGTCGCCTTCTTGCCGCGTAATTTCGCGATTGCACGGGGTAAGAGACTGGTATCAAACGGCGGTTGTCCCTATAATTGCCGCGTTTGACGCCTTCGCGTCCTCCTTCCAACACTTTTCGTATTCAGGCCGTAAATAATATGACCGATCAGTCTCATCAATGCGTCATCATCGGGATAGCCGGCGCATCGGCTTCAGGGAAAAGCCTCATTGCCAGCACGTTGTATCGTGAACTGCGCGAGCAAGTCGGCGATGAACACATTGGTGTCATTCCAGAAGACAGTTATTACAAAGATCAAAGCCATCTGTCGATGGAAGAGCGTGTAAAAACCAACTACGATCACCCCAGCGCAATGGACCACAACCTGCTTTTCCAGCATCTGCAGACGCTGAAATCAGGTAACGCTATTGAGCTACCGGTTTACAGCTATGTGGAGCATACCCGCACCGACCAGACGGTTCATCTGGTGCCGAAGAAGGTGATCATTCTGGAAGGCATTCTGCTGCTGACCGATGCGCGTCTGCGCCAGGAAATGAACTTTTCTATCTTCGTTGATACGCCGCTGGACATCTGCCTGATGCGCCGTATGAAGCGCGACGTTAACGAGCGCGGTCGTTCAATGGACTCCGTAATGGCGCAGTATCAAAAAACAGTACGCCCAATGTTCCTGCAATTTATTGAGCCTTCCAAACAATACGCCGACATTATCGTACCGCGCGGGGGCAAGAACCGCATCGCCATCGATATTCTGAAAGCCAAAATCAGTCAGTTCTTTGAATAAAGACCTTTGCGAGCGCGCGTAAGCCGCTCGCTTTTACGTTGAATCCCTCATCCATTGCCCATTGGCTATCGCCGGCGCTCTGTGGCAGTGTGTGTAAAACTGAGATTGATAAGGAGAATCTGCGATGCGCCTTTGCGACCGTGATATCGAAGCCTGGCTGGATGATGGCCGTTTAGCGATTACCCCCCGCCCTCCGGTTGAACGCATTAACGGTGCAACCGTGGATGTTCGCCTCGGCAATAAATTCCGCACTTTTAGCGGTCATACCGCACCTTTTATCGATCTCAGCGGCCCTAAAGATGAAGTCACCGAAGCGTTAGAGCGCGTGATGAGTGACGAGATTGTGCTGGATGAAGGCGAAGCCTTCTTTTTACACCCAGGAGAGCTGGCGCTGGCGGTGACGCTGGAGTCAGTTACGCTGCCCGACGACCTGGTGGGCTGGCTGGATGGACGTTCCTCGTTAGCGCGCCTGGGCCTGATGGTACACGTCACGGCGCACCGTATCGATCCGGGCTGGCATGGCTGTATCGTGCTTGAGTTCTACAATTCTGGGAAGCTGCCGCTGGCGCTGCGTCCAGGCATGATGATTGGCGCGCTAAGCTTTGAACCCCTCTCCGGGCCAGCCGCGCGTCCTTACAACCGCCGCCAGGACGCAAAGTACCGCGATCAGCAGGGTGCGGTAGCAAGCCGTATCGATAAAGACTGAATCGCAGTGAGTTGTTCGCCGTCTGGCGAATGATATGGAGAATGTTATGAGACGACTTTTAACCACGTTGATGATTCTGCTGGTTGTGCTGGTAGCCGGCCTGACCTCACTTGTGTTGTTGGTTAACCCTAACGACTTCCGTGGTTATATGGTTCGTCAGGTTGAGGCCCGCAGCGGTTATCATCTTGAGCTGGACGGGCCGCTGCGCTGGCATGTCTGGCCGCAACTGAGTATTTTGTCTGGCCGTATGTCGTTGACGGCGCCCGGTGCCACTCAGCCGATGGTCAGCGCGCAAAATATGCGTCTTGATGTGGCGCTGATCCCGCTGCTTTCTCATCAGCTCCAGGTTCGCCAGGTGATGCTGAAAGGCGCGGTAATTCAGCTGACGCCGGAGGCTGAAGCGAAGCGCTCGGCTAACGCGCCGGTGGGGCCAAAAGGCACCGTCAGTGAACCGGATACCGGGCGTGGCTGGTCCTTTGATGTCGCGAAGCTTAAGGTGGTTGATAGCGTACTGGTCTTCCAGCATATCAATGACGAACAGGTGACGGTCCGCAATATTAACCTGCAAATGACGCAGGATGATAAGCGGCAGGCGCACATTGAACTCAGTAGCCAAATTAACCGCGACCAGCGGGATTTAGCGCTTTCGGTCACCGCAGATGTCGATCTTAACGACTATCCGCAGCAGATAAACGCCACGTTAAGCCAAATTGACTACCAGCTGAAGGGGGCCGACCTTCCTGCTGGGGGGATCGGCGGTTCGGGGACGCTACGGCTGGGCTGGAAAAACACGAGCAGCCAGCTTTCGCTCACAAACATGCAGCTCACGGCTAACGACAGTGATTTACAGGGCAACGTCAGCTTGGCGTTACTGGATAAACCACAGTGGACGGTAGATCTGCATTCTCGTTTGCTTAATCTCGACAAGCTGGTGGCCAATCCGCCGGGCGCGGATACCGCGATTAACCAACAGGCGCAGCAGGCTCAGCAGCAGCCTCGCCCGGGGCCGGTGATTGCCGAAGAACAGGGTGAAACCAACTACCACAGCCTGCGTAATTTTAATGCCGTAGTGAATATGAATGCTGGTGAAGTCCGCTGGCGTGGCCTGGCGTTCAGTGATGTACAGACCGCGCTGGTGAACCAGGAGGGCAAACTCAGTATTAACCAGCTCAACGGTAAGCTGGGGCAGGGCACGCTGTCGCTGCCGGGCTACCTCGACGCCAGCGACCAGACGCCTGAACTTGCCTTCCAGCCGCAGGTCAAGAATATTGAAATAGGCAAAATTCTGACCGCTTTTGATTACCCGATTGCGCTGACCGGGCAGTTTTCCATGACGGGTGATTTCAGCGGTGAACGCCTGGATGCTGAGGATTTCCGCAGTAACTGGCAGGGAGAAGCCCAGCTTGAGCTGGCCCATTCCCGCCTTGAGGGGATGAACTTCCAGCAGCTTATTCAGCAGGCGGTCAGCCGGAACAACCAGGGCGTGGATGCACAGCAAAATGTTCAGAACGTCACCGAGCTTGACCATTTCTCCACGTCGGCGTCGCTGGATAACGGGCTGTTGACGATGACGAAAATGGTCGGCGAGTCCAGCGTACTGGCCCTGACCGGCGAAGGCACGATGGATCTGGTGAAAGAGGTCTGCGACACCAACTTTGCGATCAAAGTCAGCGGCGGCTGGCAGGGCAGCAACAGCAAACTGATCGAAGCGTTAAAAACTACGGCCGTTCCGCTCCGCGTTTATGGCCCGTGGCAGCAGCTGAATTATACCCTTCAGGTTGATCAGGTGCTGCGCAAGCAGCTGCAGGATGAAGCTAAGCGTCGGCTCAATGACTGGCTGGATAAGCATAAAGAGAGCGACAAATCGAAAGAAGTTAAGCAATTACTGAATAAGCTTTAACGACCATAAAAACCGGCGAAAGCCGGTTTTTTTATACTTCATAATCAAGCAGATTATCCTCTTGCTCGCGCGGGATAATTTGCACTTTGTTCACCCTGTGGTTCACCACCTCCAGCGTCTTAAGCAAATAATTCCCTACTTCAACGCTCTCGCCTTCGGCAGGAATGTGCTGTAAATGCTCCATCAGCAGCCCGGCAATGGTGTGGTATTCCCGCTTCTCATCCAGGGGAAGGGCGACGTACTGCACCAGGTCGTCCAGCGGCATGTGGCCGTTCGCCGTCCAGCTGCCATCCTGATTTTTCTGGATATCATGACGAGCATCTATCTCTTCCACTTCGTTGGGAAGATTGCCGGCGATGGTTTCCATCACGTCGCTAAGCGTCACAATGCCTTCCACCGAGCCAAATTCATCCACAACAAAAGCAAAATGGGTCCGCGCGTTGCGGAACTGTTCCAGTGCCTGCAGCAGCTGCAGGGCCTCAGGGAAGACCAGCGGCTGACGAATCAGCGGCGCAATGTCCAGAGCTTCACCGTGCAGCGACTGCTGCAGCAAATCGATAACGTGCACCACGCCGAGGATCTCTTCCCCGTCATCGGTCACCACGATGCGCGTGTGCTTGTTTTTATCCAGCAGCTCCCGGATCTGCTCTTCCGGCGCGGCGATGTTCAGGTGATCGACGTCGTGACGGGAAGTCATGATGCTGCTGACGCTGCGCTGATTCAGGTGCAGCACGCGCTCGATCATCCGCGTTTCCTGCGGGTTGAAAACATCGGTGTTTATGCCGCTGTCGGCAATCAGCGATGCGGTTTTGGCATCCAGCTCTGCGTCTTCTTTCTTGCCATTCAACAGCCGCAATACGGCTTCGGCTGTGCGCTCACGCAGCGACTGATTCGCCGAAAGAAAGCGACGGCGGTTAAAAATCGCCAGCTGATTGAGTGATTCAATCATCACCGAGAAACCGATAGCGGCGTAGAGGTAACCTTTCGGGATTTGATAACCAAAGCCGTCGGCCACCAGGCTAAAGCCGATCATCAGCAGGAAGCTCAGGCACAGAATCACGATGGTCGGGTGACTGTTCACAAATCGGGTTAAAGACTTGCTGGCCAGCACCATCAGTCCGATGGCGATAATAACCGCGGTCATCATTACCGCAAGATGGTCGACCATGCCGACGGCGGTAACAACGGAGTCGAGGGAAAACACCGCGTCAAGAATAACGATTTGTGCCACAACGGGCCAGAATCTGGCGCCCCGTTTTTGCGTGTGGTGCTCGCTGTCTTTGCCTTCCAGCCGTTCATTTAGCTCCATCGTGGCCTTAAACAGCAGGAACATGCCGCCAAACAGCATGATCAGATCCCGGGCGCTAAAGCGAAGGTCATGGATTGTGAAAAGGGGGCGGGTAAGCGTCACCAGCCATGAAATTGAGGCCAACAGCAGCAAACGCATAACCATCGCCAGCAGCAAGCCCGTGACGCGGGCGCGGTCACGCAGTTTGGGAGGCAGTTTTTCGGCGAGGATGGCAATAAAAACAAGGTTATCAATGCCCAAAACCAATTCGAGAACGACCAGGGTAACTAACCCGGCCCAGATTGAGGGGTCGGCAATCCATTCCATACGGGGTTTATAACCTTTAACTTACGGGCAAATGCCACACGGAAATGATGGATAATTGTCGGACAAAAAGCAATGTTTGCCTGAGATTAATCCGTAATGACTTATAGAATTATCGTCATTAAATGAATATCCGGTAAGTCGTTATGGATAATATTTAAAGCAGTATTTCGATTGTATATTTTATATTGGCATTAAGCTCTATGAGATAGTTCTGCATATTGTCGGGGTAATTATCCTGGTATTGCCCGTGTCAATATAAAGAAAATCCTAAAACGTTATTATTGTGTGGTTCATATTAATCTTAAAAGTCCAGTTACCGCCTTTTGTCTCCTTGCTTGCTGGGTTTTAAGCTGCAACAATCTTTATCGATGATTAGCAATGAATGTGTTTTTTATACATTGGTTAATAGTTCGCCCCAGCATTTTCATAAAACCTGATTCTCTGATTTCAATATCTTATTGGATATTTGAATACCTTGGATTATTGGGATTATTTACCGTTTTCAGTAGGTTGGTGACTGTGAGCCAGGGGCGGTAGCGTGCCCGGATGCGGCCAGATAACAGCAAGTCATGGAGTCATCAGAATGTCGGGAAATAAGCTTATTTTAGGAATAATGCCAGTTATCTCACTCTCTGAATATGTTCAATTCTGTACTTCATCCTCACGGCTAATTGCTTGCTTGTTTTATTCGCTCAGGATAATTACTCTGCCATAGTGATAAATATTCAATGATAAAATACAAACTTAAGTTGATGCCTTTATTGGTGTCAGTCACCCTGATGAGCGGCTGCACGGTATTTCCCGGCAGCAATATGTCTGCTTCAGGAAAAGACGTCATCAAACAACAGGATGCTGATTTCGACCTTGACCGAATGGTCAATGTTTATCCTTTAACGCCGCGACTGGTGGAGCAACTGAGGCCTCGTCCAGTGGTTGCTCAACCGAACGCCGGGCTGGATAAAGATATCGCTAATTACCAGTACCGCGTCGGGCCGGGAGATGTATTAAACGTCACGGTTTGGGATCACCCTGAGCTAACCACGCCAGCGGGTCAGTATCGTAGCTCAAGCGACACCGGTAACTGGGTACAGCCCGATGGCACCATGTTCTACCCGTACGTGGGCAAAATCAGCGTGACCGGCAAAACGCTCGCAGAAATTCGCAGCGATATTACCAGCCGCCTTGCGCAGTACATCGCTCAACCGCAGGTGGACGTTAATATTGCTGCCTTCCGCTCGCAAAAAGCCTATATCTCCGGCCAGGTCAATAAATCCGGTCAACAGCCCATCACTAACGTGCCGCTGACCATCCTTGACGCTATCAATGCCGCAGGCGGTTTAACCGAAGTGGCCGACTGGCGTAACGTCGTTCTGACTCATAACGGGCAGGAAAAACGCATTTCTCTGCAGGCGCTGATGCAAAACGGTGACCTCAGCCAAAACCATTTGTTGTACCCAGGCGACATTCTGTTTGTGCCGCGTAATGACGATCTGAAAGTGTTCGTGATGGGCGAAGTGAAGAAGCAAACCACCCTCAAAATGGACTTCAGCGGCATGACGCTCACCGAAGCGCTTGGCCAGGCCGAAGGCATCGATCTCACCTCTTCAAACGCCAGCGGCATCTTCGTGATTCGTCCGCTCAAAGGCCAGACGCAGCAAAACGGCAAGATTGCCAATATTTATCAGCTCGATATGTCCGATGCGACCTCGCTGGTGATGGGCACCGAGTTCCAGCTCCAGCCGTATGACGTGGTGTACGTGACCACCGCTCCGGTATCCCGCTGGAATCGCCTGATCAACCAGCTACTGCCAACCATCAGCGGCGTTCGTTACATGACCGATACCGCCAAAGATATCCACACCTGGTAACGCGCTATGTTCAACAAAATACTTGTGGTTTGCGTGGGGAACATCTGCCGTTCCCCCACGGCTGAACGGTTGCTCAAACGTTACCATCCAGAACTTAGCGTCAGCTCTGCTGGGCTGGGGGCGCTGGTCGGGAAGGGCGCGGATGCCGGTGCCGTTGAAGTCGCCGGGCGGCATAACCTTTCGCTTGAGGGGCATTTAGCCCGGCAGGTTTCCGGCCGTCTGTGTCGGGAGCATGACCTGATTCTGGCGATGGAAAAACGTCACATCACCACGCTGTGCGAAATGGCACCTGAAATGCGCGGCAAAGTGATGCTGTTTGGCCATTGGGATGCAGAGAGAGAAATCCCCGATCCCTATCGTAAAAGCCGCGACGCCTTTGAAGCGGTCTACAGCATGCTCGACCTTTCTGCCCAAAAGTGGGCTAACGCACTCAACGCTCATCAGGGATAACAATGACAGAGAAAGTACGCCGTTCGAGCGCCCCGACCGAGGGCAATGACGAAATTGATATTGGCCGTTTGTTTGGCACCGTGCTGGAGGCTCGCTGGTGGGTTATCGGCATTACGGGGATGTTTGCCTTGCTGGCTGCGGTTTATGCCCTGTTTGCCACGCCCGTGTACAAGGCCGACGCGCTGGTACAAATCGAACAAAATGCCGGTAACACGCTGGTGAACGACATCAGCTCTGCGCTGAGCAATAAGCCCCCGGCGTCTGCCGCAGAAATTCAGCTGATTCAATCTCGTCTGGTGCTGGGAAAGACCGTGGACGATCTGAACCTGGATATTTCGGTAACCAAGAACACCTTCTGGCTGTTCGGCGCTGGCTGGGATCGCCTGCAGGGGCACCAGAACGACACGGTTAACGTCACCACTTTCACCCTCCCGGCGGGGATGAACAAAGATACCTTTACCGTAGAAGTGCTGAACGACAAACGGTATCAGCTAACCAGTGACAACGGTTTTAGCGCCAAAGGTGAAGTGGGCAAGCTGCTGAGTCAAGGCGGCGTTACGATGCAGGTTGACGGCATTCAGGCCCAGCCGGGTGACAATTTCACCGTGGTGAAGTACTCCACGCTCGGCATGATCAACCAGCTGTTGGGCAACCTGACGGTGACCGAAAACGGCAAAGATACCGGCGTGCTTAGCCTGTCTTATACCGGGGAAGATAAAGATCAGATCCGCACCATTCTCGACAGTATTACCCGCAACTATCTGGCGCAGAACGTGCAGCGTAAATCTGAAGAGGCCGCTAAAAGTCTGAAGTTTCTGGCCGAGCAGTTGCCTGAGGTGCGCCATAACCTGGATACCGCAGAGAACAAACTGAACGCTTATCGCCAGCGCCAGGATTCGGTGGATCTTTCTCTGGAAGCAAAATCGCTGCTGGATTCCGTGGTCAATATTGACGCTCAGCTTAATCAACTGACCTTCAAAGAGGCCGAAATTTCCAAGCTCTACACCAAAGCGCACCCGTCATACCGCACGTTGCTGGAACAGCGCAAAACGCTTGAAGATCAGAAAGCCCGCCTGACCAACAGCATCGGCGCGATGCCTAAAACTCAGCAGGAAATCGTGCGTCTGACCCGCGATGTCGAGTCCGGACAACAGGTTTACATGCAACTGTTGAACAAGCAGCAAGAGCTGAAAATCACCGAAGCCAGTACGGTGGGGGATGTGCGCATCGTCGACCCGGCGATTACGCAGCCGGGCATGGTGAAGCCGCAGCGCGCCCTGGTGATATTGGGCAGCATCATTCTGGGTCTGATCGTCTCCGTGATTGGCGTGCTGCTGCGTTCATTGTTTAACGGCGGAATCGAAAGCCCGACCGTACTGGAAGAGGCGGGACTCAGCGTCTATGCGAGCATTCCACTATCTGAGTGGCAGAAAACCCGTGACCAGGCCAACCTGCGCAACGTCAAAGGGACAAAGCGTTTCAAACAGAGTCAATTGCTGGCGGTGGGGAACCCGACTGACCTGGCCATTGAAGCCATTCGCAGCCTGCGCACCAGCCTGCATTTTGCCATGATGCAGGCCTCCAACAACGTCCTGATGCTCACCGGCGTGAGCCCGTCTATCGGTAAAACCTTTGTGTGTGCCAACCTTGCGGCGGTGATTAGCCAGACCAACAAGCGCGTGCTGCTGATGGACTGCGACATGCGCAAAGGCTATACCCACGAACTGCTGGGGACGACCAACGTGAACGGCCTGTCCGACGTGCTGTCAGGGCAGGGGGATATTACCCGCTGTGCGCAGAAAACGTCCGTGCCGAACTTTGATCTTATCCCTCGCGGGCAGGTTCCGGCTAATCCGTCCGAACTGCTGATGAACGAGCGCTTTTCTCAGTTGGTGAAGTGGGCCAGTGAAAATTATGACCTGGTGCTGATTGATACGCCGCCGATTCTGGCCGTTACGGACGCGGCGATTGTGGGACGCCATGCTGGCACTACGCTGATGGTGGCGCGCTACGCGGTGAACACGCTGAAAGAAGTGGAAACCAGCCTGAGCCGGTTTGAGCAAAACGGCATTGCCGTGCGCGGCGTGATCCTTAACTCGATTTTCCGCAGAGCCACCGGCTACCAGGATTACGGCTACTACGAATACGAATATAAGTCGGATGCTAAATAAGGTGATGGCCATGAACAGCAGCGCAACTCGCCCGCTTATCTCTATTTATATGCCGACGTGGAACCGCCAGCAGCTGGCTATTCGCGCCATCAACTCGGTGCTGCGTCAGGATTATGACCACTGGGAAATGATTATCGTCGATGACTGCTCGGCAAGTTTCCAGCAGCTGCAGCAGTTTGTTGCCGACCTCGGCGATCCCCGGGTGCGTTATATCCACAACGACGTGAACAGCGGCGCCTGCGCGGTACGCAACCAGGCCATTGGGCTGGCGCAGGGGCGGTTCATCACCGGCATTGATGATGATGACGAATGGACGCCGAACCGCCTGTCGGTGTTTTTGTCCCACCAGCATCAGCTGGTGACTCATGCGTTTTTATATGCAAACGACTATCTGTGCGAAGGGCAGGTCTACTCGCAGCCGACCAGCCTGCCGCTTTACCCGAAGTCACCGTATTCCCTGAAGTTATTCTACAAGCGCAATATCATTGGCAATCAGGTCTTTACCTACGCCGAGCGCTTTAAGAGCAGCCTGTTTGATACTGAGCTTAAAGCGGCGCAGGACTACGACATCTTCCTGCGCATGGTGGTGGCGTTCGGCCAGCCGTGGAAGGTGGAAGAGGCGACCCAAATTCTGCACGTTAATCATGGCGAAATGCAGATAACCAAATCCCCGAAAAAGTTTGCCGGCTATTTCCACTTCTACCGCAAACATAAAGCCAAGTTCGACCGGGCCAGCAAGAAATATCAGCTGTATACGCTCTACCAAATCCGCAATAAGCGCATGTCGTGGCGCACGCTGTTAGCCCTGCTGACGGTGCGCAACGGCAAACGCCTTGCCGATAGCCTGAGGGGGAGGTAAGCGTGCTGGAAGATATTCGTGCCAATAGCTGGAGCCTGCGTCCGTGCTGCATGGTACTGGCCTACCGTGTCGCCCATTTCTGCTCGGTGTGGCGCAAGAAAAGCGTCATTAATAATCTCTGGGCCGCGCCGGTACTGCTGGCCTACCGATTTATTACCGAATGCCTGTTTGGCTATGAAATTCAGGCCGGGGCCACCATTGGCCGCCGTTTCACTATTCATCACGGCTACGCGGTGGTTATCAATAAGTTTGTCGTCGCCGGGGATGATTTCACCATCCGCCACGGCGTCACCATTGGTAACCGGGGTAACAGTCTTGCCTGCCCGGTGATTGGCAACGGCGTTGAGCTGGGGGCCAATGCGATCATCGTGGGCGATATTACTCTCGGCAATAACGTGTCTGTGGGCGCGGGCAGCGTGGTGCTGGACAGCGTGCCGGACAACGCGCTGGTGGTAGGGGAAAAAGCACGGGTGAAGGTGATCCAATGAACATCATGCAGTTTAATGTGCGCCTTGCAGAGGGCGGTGCGGCGGGCGTTGCGCTCGATCTTCACCAGCGTGCACGCCTGGCCGGACTCTCTTCACGTTTTATCTACGGCTACGGCAAGGGCGGCAAGAAAAGCGCCAGCCACGACATTTATCCCGACGTTGAAAAACACACGTCTCGTCTGGTGTCCGTCGCCAATATTGCGCTGTTTCGTTTCCTGAATCGCGATCCGTTCGGCAACCTGAACAAACTCTACCGCCGGGTCACCCGCAGCCCGCAGCCGGTTGTGCTGCACTTCCACGTGGTGCACAGCTACTGGTTGAACCTGGACGAAATGGTGTCGTTTTGCCAGCGGGTGAAGGCCCACAAGCCGGATGTCACCTTTGTCTGGACGCTGCATGACCACTGGAGCATCACCGGGCGCTGCGCCTTTCTGGACGGCTGCGAAGGCTGGAAAACAGGCTGCGCTAAATGTCCTACGCTGAATAATTATCCGCCGGTCAAAGTGGATAAAGCCCATCAGCAGGTGGCGGGCAAACGCCAGCTGTTCCGTGAGATGTTGGCGCTGGGCTGCAAGTTTATTTCCCCAAGCCAGCACGTCGCAGAGGCTTTTAATCAGCTCTATGGCGCCGGGTGCTGCAGCATCATCAATAACGGTATCGACGTGGCCACCGAGGCGATTCTGGCGGAGCTGCCTGAAAGCGGCGTCGCGACGGCGAAACCCCGCGTGGCCATTGTGGCCCACGATCTGCGCTATGACGGCAAAACCAACCAGAAACTGGTTCAGGCAATGATGGCGCTGGGCGACAAAATTGAGCTGCATACCTTTGGCAAGTTCTCGCCGTTTGAAGGCGCTAACGTGGTAAATCACGGCTATATGACCGATAAACGCGCGCTGATGAGCGAGCTGAACACGATGGACAGCCTGGTGTTCAGTTCCCGCGTGGATAACTATCCGCTGATCCTGTGTGAGGCGCTGTCTATCGGCGTGCCGGTGCTGGCGACGAGCAGTGAAGCCGCGGATGAAGTTTTACGCAAGGTGGGCGGCAAGACCTTCTCGCCCGAGCAGGTTCTGGCGCTGGTGCAGCTCAAAAAAGCGCAGCTGGCAGAACAGGTATTCGCCACCGATTTAGCGACCTTCCGCGCAGCCAGCCGTCAGGCCTACAGTGGTAAACAGATGCTGGAGGAATATGTCTCGTTCTATCAGGGTCTGTAGCTATCTGCTGCTGCCGTTCATCTATCTGGTGGTGAACATTAAGCTTGCCTCTCTGGGGGAGAGTTTCCCGATAACCATCGTGACCTTCCTGCCGGCGATTTTGTTTCTGTATATCGAGCGCATCAACCTTAAAAAACTGATGATTGCACTGGGCGTGGGGGCGGTGCTGACGGCGTTTAACTACATTTTCGGTCAGTCGCTCGATCCGGCAAAGTACGTCACCTCGATGATGCTGTTTGTCTATATTGTGCTGATATTGGGAATGACATGGAGCTGCCGTTTTAAAACTATTTCGCTGCGCAATCACCGAAAAATATTACGATTTTTCTACGGCGTAGTGGGCATTATTGTGGCGCTGGCGGCGGCGGAAATGGCTCAGATTATTCTGACCGGCGGCAGTAGCCTGATTGAGAAAATTTCGAAGTTTCTCATTTACAGTAACAGTTACGTGCTCAATTTTATTAGCTTCGGCGGGCGGCGTACTACGGCGCTCTATTTTGAACCCGCTTTCTTCGCCCTGGCATTAATCTCAATTTGGCTCAGCATCAAACAGTTTGGTATCAAAACGCCGAAAACTGATGTTATGATTCTTTTAGGGATAATCCTGTCAGGATCTTTCTCCGGGGTAATGACGTTTATTTTGTTCTACCTGCTGGAGTGGGCATTCCAATACCTTAATAAAAGTGCTATTAAAAAGAAGTTGCCATTAGCGATTATTTCACTGGCTGTTTTTTTAATCGGTTTGGTATTTGCCTTCCCTTATATCGCTACTCGTGTTGGTGATTTGGGGACGGAAGGGTCATCATCGTATTACCGTATTATTGGTCCATTAGCGATGGTCGGATATTCACTGGCAAACGTTGATGGTGTAGTACGTTTTGGTTCTCTCTATGAATATGTCGCATCATTCGGAATATTTAACGGTGCGGATGTAGGGAAAACCGTGGACAATGGACTGTATCTGCTGATTATTTATTTCTCATGGTTTGCTGTGTTAATGACCGCTGGCTATATGTGGCGAGTCATGAAAATGATGCGTAATGCATTCGGCAATAATGAGAATTATCGTGTTCAGCTTTGGTTGTTTATGCCTGTATCTTTGTTCTTTACGGGTTCCATTTTTAGCCCGGAATATGCATTTTTAATTGTTTGCCCATTTATTTTGCGTAAAGCAATTAAGGGTTCGCTGCCAGGAGGTGCGCAATAATGTTATTAAGTATTATTACAGTCGCATGGCGTAACTATGACGGGGTAGTGAAGACCTGGCAATCACTGGCGTATTTGGCACAGGCCAAAGACATTGAGTTTGAATGGATTGTTGTTGACGGCAATTCTCCAGACGGCACGGCTGAGTTTCTTGCCGGCCTGCAGGGGCAGTACAACCTGCGCTTTGTCAGCGAGAAAGACAACGGCATTTACGACGCGATGAACAAAGGGATTGCTATGGCACAGGGGCGCTACGCGCTCTTTCTGAACTCCGGTGATGCTTTCCACCCTGAGATTGCCGGGGTGATTTATCAGCTGGCAGCCGTAGGCGAGCGTGATGATGCGATGGTGATTGGCGACGCGCTGCTGGACTTTGGCGACGGCAATAAAATTCGCCGCAGCGCTAAGCGTGGCTGGTATATCTATCACAGCCTGCCGGCAAGCCATCAGGCGATCTTTTTCCCGCTCTCCGGCCTGCGAAAATATCCCTACGATCTGCAATATAAAGTCTCATCCGATTATGCGCTGGCGGCAAAAATGTATAAAAGCGGCTATGCCTTCAAACGTATCAAAGGGCTGGTGTCTGAATTCTCAATGGGTGGCGTTTCTACCTCTAATAACGTTGAGCTGTGCCAGGATGCAAAAAACGTGCAGCGTAAAATTTTACGCGTGCCGGGCTTCATTGCCGAACTCTCTTTTCAACTGCGGTTAAAAACAACCGGCAAAGCCAAAGCGCTTTATAACAAAACCTAAAGCACACGGGAAATATTATGCAGGATTTAAGCGGCTTCAGTGTACCGAGGGGATTTCGCGGCGCGAGCGGCATTAAAGTGCAATTGTGGTGGGCGGTACAGGCCACGTTATTTGCCTGGTCTCCGCAGGTTTTATATCCGTGGCGTGCCTTTTTATTACGCATGTTTGGGGCGAAGGTAGGCAAAAAAGTTGTTATTCGCCCGTCGGTGAAAGTCACCTATCCGTGGAAGTTAACGCTCGGAGATTATGCCTGGGTTGGCGACGACGCGGTGCTTTATACCCTCGGCGAAATTACCATCGGCGCAAATTCCGTGGTGTCGCAAAAATGTTATTTGTGCACCGGCAGTCACGATTATATGAGCCAGCATTTTGATATTACCCAGTCACCAAT
The DNA here is from genome assembly GCF_001571265.1 of Cedecea neteri NBRC 105707 = ATCC 33855. Classification (GTDB taxonomy): domain Bacteria; phylum Pseudomonadota; class Gammaproteobacteria; order Enterobacterales; family Enterobacteriaceae; genus Cedecea; species Cedecea neteri. The sequence continues at coordinate 35,379 of NZ_BCTL01000029.1, forward strand.
TGTTATCGGCGAAAAATGCTGGCTGGCAACGGATGTGTTTGTTTCCCCTGGCGTCACGATAGGCAATGGCTGCGTCGTGGGAGCCCGGAGCAGTGTTTATAAATCATTACCGGCGAATGCCGTTTGCCGGGGGAACCCGGCGGTAAAAATACGCGACCGCGCGTAATTCTTTCACCCTTGCTCTGTTTGTTATCGGTTATCTCTCCTGCGGAGAGACAGGGAGTGAGGGGTAAGGGCCAATAAAAATGTTCACAGAGGATAATTTATCATGACTAAAGTAGCTCTCATTACGGGTGTCACCGGACAAGACGGCTCTTACCTGGCGGAGTTCCTGCTGGAAAAAGGCTATGAAGTTCACGGTATCAAGCGTCGCGCTTCTTCTTTTAACACCGAGCGCGTGGACCACATTTATCAGGATCCTCACGCGGGCAACCCGAAATTCCATCTGCACTACGGCGACCTGACCGACACCTCCAACCTGACCCGTATCTTGTCTGAAGTGCAACCGGACGAAGTCTACAACCTGGGCGCGATGAGCCACGTAGCGGTTTCCTTTGAGTCACCGGAATATACCGCGGACGTGGATGCGATGGGCACCCTGCGCCTGCTGGAAGCCATTCGCTTCCTGGGCCTCGAAAAGAAAACCCGCTTCTACCAGGCGTCCACCTCAGAGCTGTACGGCCTGGTGCAGGAAATCCCACAGAAAGAGACCACGCCTTTCTACCCGCGTTCCCCGTATGCGGTTGCCAAGCTTTACGCCTACTGGATCACCGTCAACTACCGTGAATCCTACGGCATGTACGCCTGTAACGGCATTCTGTTCAACCACGAATCTCCACGCCGTGGTGAGACGTTCGTGACCCGTAAAATTACCCGCGCTATTGCCAACATTGCTCAGGGCCTGGAGAAATGCCTGTACCTCGGCAACATGGGCTCCCTGCGCGACTGGGGCCACGCCAAAGACTACGTGAAAATGCAGTGGATGATGCTGCAGCAGGAAAAACCGGAAGACTTCGTTATCGCCACCGGCGTGCAGTACTCCGTGCGTCAGTTCGTGGAAATGGCTGCCGCCCAGCTCGGCATCAAGCTGCGCTTTGAAGGCCAGGGCGTGGAAGAGAAGGGCATTGTGGTTTCCGTCACGGGCCACGACGCACCGGGCGTGAAACCAGGCGACGTTATCGTCTCCGTTGATCCGCGTTACTTCCGTCCTGCGGAAGTTGAAACCCTGCTGGGCGATCCAACCAAAGCGCACGAAACGCTGGGCTGGAAGCCGGAAATCACCCTGCAGGAGATGGTCGGCGAGATGGTGGCCAAAGACCTGGAAGCGGCGAAGAAACACTCCCTGCTGAAGTCCCATGGTTATGAGGTCGCCATCGCGCTGGAGTCCTGAGTATGAATAAGAAACGTATCTTTGTTGCCGGCCACCGTGGGATGGTCGGCTCGGCCATCGTCCGCCAGCTCGGGCAGCGCGATGACGTTGAGCTGGTGCTGCGCGGGCGCGATGAGCTGAACCTGCTGGACACCGGCGAGGTGAATGCCTTTTTCGCCGGTGAGAAAATCGATCAGGTTTACCTGGCGGCGGCAAAAGTGGGCGGCATCGTCGCCAATAACACGTTCCCGGCGGAGTTCATCTACGAGAACATGATGATCGAAAGCAACATTATTCATGCCGCGCACACGCACGGCGTGAACAAACTGTTGTTCCTCGGCTCATCCTGTATTTATCCGAAGATGGCGCAGCAGCCGATGGCCGAAAGCGAGCTGCTGCAGGGCACGCTTGAAGCCACGAACGAGCCGTATGCAATTGCCAAGATTGCCGGTATCAAGCTGTGCGAGTCCTACAATCGCCAATACGGACGGGATTACCGTTCGGTAATGCCGACTAACCTGTACGGGCCGAACGACAACTTCCATCCGAGCAACTCCCACGTCATTCCGGCCCTGCTGCGCCGTTTCCATGAAGCCACGCAGGAGAATGCCCCGGACGTGGTGGTGTGGGGCAGCGGCACGCCGATGCGCGAGTTTTTACACGTGGACGATATGGCCGCGGCCAGCATTCACGTGATGGAGCTGGCTCAGGAAGTGTGGCAGGAGAATACCGACCCGATGCTGTCGCACATTAATGTCGGCACCGGCGTGGATTGCACCATCCGTGAGCTGGCGCAGACGCTAGCGAAAGTCACCGGCTACCGGGGGCGAGTGGTGTTCGACGCCACTAAGCCTGACGGCACGCCGCGTAAGCTGCTGGACGTTTCCCGCCTGCATCGCCTCGGCTGGTATCACGAGATTTCCTTGGAAGCTGGTCTCGCCAGCACCTACCAGTGGTTCCTCGAAAACCAGCAGCGGTTCCGGGGGTAAGCATGTTTCTGAGCGCTGAAGATTTTGCCACCGTAGTGAGCGCCACCCCGCTTATCTCAATCGATCTTATCGTCGAAAACCAGGCGGGTGAGTTCCTGCTGGGTTTGCGGACCAATCGCCCTGCAAAGGGCTATTGGTTTGTGCCGGGCGGCCGCGTGCAGAAGGATGAAACCCTGGCTAATGCGTTTATGCGCCTGACGGAGGCGGAACTGGGTACCGCCTTCACCCTTGCAGACGGTGAGTTTTACGGCGTCTGGCAGCATTTTTACGGCGATAACTTCTCCGGAAAAGATTTTACGACGCATTACGTGGTGCTCGGCTTCCGCCTTCGGGTGGACGATAAGCAGCTGAACCTGCCGGCCGAGCAGCACAAAGCGTACTGCTGGCTGACGCCGGAAGCGCTGCTCAAGCGGGAAGACGTGCACGATAACAGCCGCGCTTATTTCATCAGGCAGGGCAAAGGCAAGGTACCGGGCTTATGAAAATTCTGGTCTACGGCATTAACTATTCACCGGAGCTGACCGGCATCGGCAAGTACACCGGTGAAATGGTGGAGTGGATGACCAGCCGGGGCCATGAGGTGCGGGTGATCACCGCGCCTCCTTATTATCCGGTCTGGCGCGTTCACCCGGACTACTCGGCGTGGAAATATAAAAAAGAGCAGGGGAAAGCGACCGTCTGGCGCTGCCCGCTGTATGTGCCGAAGCGGCCTTCGACGCTGAAGCGCCTGATCCATTTAGGCAGCTTCGCGCTGAGTTCATTTTTCCCGCTTCTGGCCCAACGTAGCTGGAAGCCAGACCGCGTGATTGGCGTAGTGCCGACGCTGTTTTGCGTACCGGGAATGCGCCTGCTGGCAAAACTGAGTGGGGCGCGTACGTTGCTGCACATTCAGGACTATGAGGTGGACGCGATGCTCGGCTTGGGTATGGCTGGGAAGACGCCTGGAAAAATTGCTCGTCTGGCTCAGCGCTTTGAAAAAAGCGGGCTGCACAACGTCGATAACGTCTCAACTATTTCTCGCTCAATGATGAATAAGGCCACCGAGAAAGGCGTCGACCCACAGCGGGTGATTTTCTTCCCTAACTGGTCTGAAGTGGCGCGTTTCCGTGATGTTGATCCTGAGCAAATCCAGGCCGTGCGCCAGGCACTTAACCTGCCGGAAGATAAAAAAATCATTCTCTACTCCGGCAACATCGGTGAAAAACAAGGCCTGGAAACGGTGATTGAAGTGGCGGGCCGGTTCTCTGAAAGCCCGTACCTGTTTGTGATTGTTGGCCAGGGCGGCGGCAAAGAAAGGCTCGAAAAACTGGTGCATGTTCACGGGCTGAACAATGTGGTTTTTCACCCGCTACAGTCCTACGAAGCGCTCCCGGCGCTGCTTGGCCTGGCCGACTGTCATCTGGTCATCCAGCGTCGCGGGGCAGCGGACGCCGTACTGCCTTCAAAACTGACCAATATCCTGGCCGTAGGCGGCAATGCGGTGATTACCGCCGAGCCGGAAACCGAGCTGGGCCAGCTTTGCGAAGCTTATCCGGGGATTGCGGTTTGCGTAATGCCTGAGTCCGCAGATGCGCTCGCGGCGGGCATTGAACGCTGCCTGCAGCTGCCACAAAACAACACGACGGCACGTGAATATGCCGAACGCACGCTCGAAAAAGAGAACGTGTTAAGCCAATTTATTGCTGCTATTTCTTCATAAAAGACGGGGATAAATGATGAGTCAGTCACAACTCTATCCGGTGATCATGGCGGGCGGGAACGGCAGTCGCCTCTGGCCGCTGTCCCGCGTGCTGTACCCCAAGCAGTTCCTCTGCCTGAAAGGGGATCTGACCATGCTGCAAACCACCATCAATCGCCTGAACGGGGTAGAGTGCGAAAGTCCGGTGGTAATTTGCAATGAGGAACACCGCTTTATCGTCGCCGAGCAGCTGCGCCAGCTAAATAAACTGACCGAAAATATCGTGCTGGAACCTGCCGGGCGCAACACGGCCCCCGCCATTGCGCTGGCCGCCCTGGCCGCGCTGCGTAATCAGCCGCAGCAGGATCCGCTGATGCTGATCCTTGCCGCCGATCACGTTATCCAGAATGAAGAGGCTTTCCGGGAGGCGGTGCGCTGCGCGATGCCTTATGCCGAAGCAGGCAAGCTGGTGACCTTCGGTATCGTTCCGGACCTGCCGGAAACGGGCTACGGCTATATTCGCCGTGGCGCCGTGTCTAACCCGGAAAACGGCGTTGATGCGCTGGCCTTTGGCGTGGCGCAGTTCGTCGAAAAACCTGACCTTTCTACCGCGCAGGCCTATGTTGCAAGCGGCGAATACTACTGGAACAGCGGCATGTTCCTGTTCCGTGCCGGACGCTATCTGGAGGAGTTGGCGAAGTTCCGCCCCGACATTCTGGCCGCCTGTGAAAAAGCGATGGCGGGCGTTGATCCGGATCTGGATTTTGTTCGCGTGGACGAGCAGGCATTCCTGGATTGCCCGGATGAGTCCATCGACTACGCGGTAATGGAAAAAACCGCCGATGCGGTGGTGGTGCCGATGGATGCAGGCTGGAGCGACGTTGGTTCGTGGTCTTCGCTGTGGGAAATCAGCGCCAAGAGCCCGGAAGGGAACGTACATCACGGCGACGTCATCAGTCACGAAACCGAAAACAGTTACATCTATGCCGAATCAGGCCTGGTGACTACCGTTGGCGTAAAAGACCTTGTCGTGGTGCAAACCAAAGATGCGGTGCTGATTGCCGACCGTGACCACGTGCAGAACGTGAAGAAAGTGGTGGAGCGTATTAAAGGTGACGGCCGCCACGAGCACCATAACCACCGTGAAGTTTACCGCCCGTGGGGGAAATATGACTCCATCGACGCCGGTGAACGTTACCAGGTGAAGCGCATTACCGTTAAACCGGGCGAGGGGCTTTCGCTGCAAATGCACCATCACCGCGCCGAGCACTGGATTGTGGTGGCGGGCACCGCCAAAGTCACGCTGGGGGATGAGGTCAGGCTGCTGGGCGAAAACGAGTCGGTCTATATTCCGCTCGGAGTGACTCACTGCCTGGAAAACCCCGGCAAAATCCCCCTCGACCTGATTGAGGTTCGCTCCGGTACCTATCTGGAAGAAGACGACATCGTCCGTTTCCAGGACCGCTACGGACGCATTTAATTCCTGACTAAAAAACATACTCCATGGGCCAAGAACCCGTGGGTTGGGTAACTGTTGCCCGAAGGAGCGAAATCATGCAGCAACTGACCTGTTTTAAAGCCTACGACATCCGCGGTCGCCTGGGCGACGAACTGAATGAAGACATCGCCTGGCGCATCGGCCGCGCCTACGGCGAGTACCTGAAGCCGAAAACCATCGTCCTCGGCGGCGACGTTCGTCTGACCAGCGAATCGCTGAAACAGGCGCTGGCGCGTGGCCTGCAGGACGCGGGCGTGGACGTGCTGGATATCGGCCTGTCCGGTACCGAAGAGATTTACTTTGCCACCTGGCACCTGAACGTGGACGGCGGGATCGAAGTGACCGCCAGCCATAATCCGATGGACTACAACGGCATGAAGCTGGTGCGTCAGGGCGCTCGCCCAATCAGCGGCGACACCGGCCTGCGGGACGTGCAGCGGCTGGCGGAAGCCAATGATTTCCCGCCGGTGAATGAGGCGGCGCGCGGCAGCTACCAGAGAGTGTCGGTGGTGGAAGCCTACCTTGACCATCTGTTCTCCTACATCAACGTCGGCCACATCAAACCGCTGAAGCTGGTGGTTAACTCCGGCAACGGCGCGGCGGGCCCGATTGTCGACGCCATCGAAGCCCGTTTTAAAGCACTTGACGTACCGCTGACCTTCGTGAAGGTGCACAACACGCCGGACGGCAATTTCCCGAACGGGATCCCTAACCCCCTGCTGCCGGAATGCCGCGCTGATACAAGCCATGCGGTGATTGAGCACGGGGCAGATATGGGCATCGCCTTTGACGGTGACTTTGACCGCTGCTTCCTGTTCGACGAGAAAGGGCAATTTATCGAGGGTTACTACATCGTGGGCCTGCTGGCGGCGGCGTTCCTCGAAAAACAGCCCGGGGCGAAAATCATTCACGACCCGCGCCTGGCGTGGAACACGGTGGATATCGTCGAGCGTGCGGGGGGCAAACCGGTGATGTCGAAAACCGGGCATGCGTTTATCAAAGAGCGCATGCGCGAAGAGGACGCCATTTACGGCGGCGAGATGAGCGCGCACCACTACTTCCGCGACTTTGCCTACTGCGACAGCGGGATGATCCCATGGCTACTGGTGACCGAACTGCTTTGCCTGAAGGGCAAAACGCTGGGCGAACTGGTGCGGGACCGCATGGCGGCGTGGCCGGCCAGCGGGGAGATCAACAGCAAGCTGGAAACGCCGGCAGAGGCCATTGAGCGGGTACGTGCGCATTTCGGCCCGCACGCGGAAGAGATTGACCACACGGACGGCATCAGCATGGCGTTTGGCGACTGGCGCTTCAACCTGCGCAGCTCTAATACCGAGCCGGTAGTGCGCCTGAACGTGGAGTCTCGCGGGGATGAGGCGCTGATGCAGGCGCGAACGCAGGAAATTATGGCTTTGCTGAACCAGTAATCTGCCGCATCCGTGTGTTTTAACCCTCACCCTGGCCCTCTCCCTGGAAGGGAGAGGGGAAAATCAGGAGCCAGAACTTCCTACTCTCTCCTGAAGGGCGAGGGGATAAGGTTCCAGTAATTACCCGCTCTCCCATGTGGGGAGAGGGAATAGCCAAGCCCAGGTTATTTCCTCCCTCTCCCCCTTGGGGAGAGGGTTGGGGTGAGGGGGAAAACACCGATGCGACAACTTTCAAAGGTAAAACGATGACAAATCTAAAAAAGCGTGAGCTGCCAAAAACCAACGCATCGTTGATCTCTATGGTGCAACGTTTTTCTGACATCAGCATCATGTTTGCCGGGCTATGGATAGTTTGCAAGGCTAATGCTTTGCCCTTTCTCTACATGCATTTGCTGATGGCTTTATTAACCCTCGTTGTATTTCAGATGATCGGTGGGATGACGGATTTTTACCGTTCATGGCGTGGGGTGAAAATCTCCAGTGAGCTCTTCCTGCTGCTGCAGAACTGGACGCTGAGCATAGTTTTCAGCGCTGGGTTGCTGGCTTTTAACAGTGATTTTGATGGTTCTTTCTGGGTGTACCTGGCCTGGTACGGTTTGACCGGCGCGGGGATGGTTATCTGCCGATCGTGGATCCGTTTTGCCGCAGGCTGGCTGCGTAACAAAGGCTTTAATACGCGCCGCGTTGCCATTGCCGGCTCTTTGCCCGTCGGACAGGTGCTGGCGCAAAGCTTCAAGAATGAACCGTGGCTGGGCTTTAACGTACTTGGGGTTTATGACGACGAGCCGCCTGCGGGATCGCTGGTTAGCTACATTGGCAACTTCAATACGCTAGTGACCGATGCCCGTAACGGCCAGATAGATAAAGTCTACATTGCGATGGAGATGAGCCACGAATCCCGAATTAAAAAACTGGTGAGCGAGCTGGCGGATACCACCTGCTCCGTACTGCTGATCCCCGATGTTTTCACCTTCAATATCCTTAATGCCCGTACCGAAGAGGTCAACGGCGTGCCGGTTGTGCCGCTGTTTGAAACGCCTTTGAGCGGCTTTAACAGCGTGCTCAAACGGCTGGAAGATATCGTGCTGTCCACTTTTATTCTGCTGCTGATTTCCCCGGTTCTGCTGTGCATCAGCCTGGCGGTGAAACTGACTTCGCCGGGGCCGGTTATCTTCCGCCAGACCCGCTACGGCATGGACGGCAAGCCAATCAAAGTGTGGAAATTCCGCTCCATGAAGGTCATGGAAAACGACGCAGTTGTTGTGCAGGCCACGAAAGGTGATTCGCGCATTACGCCGGTGGGAAGTTTCCTGCGCCGCACTTCTCTCGACGAACTGCCGCAGTTTATCAACGTGCTGCTTGGCGGCATGTCCATCGTCGGTCCTCGCCCCCATGCCGTGGCCCATAACGAGCAATATCGCGCATTAATCGAAGGCTACATGCTGCGCCACAAGGTTAAACCGGGCATCACCGGCTGGGCGCAAATTAACGGCTGGCGCGGGGAAACGGACACGCTCGACAAGATGGAGAAGCGCGTCGAATTTGACCTGGAATACATTCGCGAATGGAGCCTGTGGTTCGACATCAAGATCGTTTTCCTGACCGTTTTCAAAGGCTTTGTTAACAAAGCGGCATACTGACCGGAACCCAACATGAGCCTGAGAGAAAAAACCATCAGCGGTGCAAAGTGGTCCGCGATTGCAACGGTGATCATTATTGGTTTAGGGCTGGCACAGATGACGATTCTGGCCAGAACCATCGATAACCACCAGTTTGGCCTGCTGACTGTGTCGCTGGTGATCATCGCCCTGGCCGACACGCTGTCTGATTTTGGTATCGCCAACTCGATTATTCAGCGTAAAGAGATAAGCCAGCTGGAGCTGACCACGCTCTACTGGCTGAATGTCGGGCTGGGCGTGCTGGTGTGTATCGCGGTGTTTTTACTGAGTGGGGTGATTGCAGGCGTGCTGCATAACCCGGATCTGTCGCCGCTGATTAAAACGCTGGCCTTTGCTTTTATCGTTATTCCTCACGGGCAGCAGTTTCGCGCCCTGATGCAAAAGGAGCTGGAGTTTTCGAAAATCGGCTCAATTGAGACGGTGTCCGTGCTGGTGGGGTTCAGCGTGACCGTCGCGGCAGCAATGTATTACCCGTTCGCCATCACGGCCATCATCGGTTACCTGGTGAATACCGTTGTTCGTACCTCGCTGTTTGGCTTCTTTGGGCGCAAGATTTACCGCCCTGGTTTCCATTTTTCCCTGAAGTCGGTGAATTCAAACCTGAAGTTTGGTGCCTGGCTGACCGCCGACAGCGTGATCAACTACGTCAACACTAACCTTTCCACACTGGTGCTGGCGCGCATTCTCGGCGCCGGCGTCGCCGGTGGCTATAACCTGGCTTATAACGTGGCCGTCGTGCCGCCGATGAAGCTCAACCCGATCATCACCCGCGTGCTGTTCCCCGCGTTTGCCAAGATCCAGGACGATACCGCGAAGCTACGGGTGAATTTTTATAAGCTGCTGTCGATTGTGGGCATTATTAACTTCCCGGCGCTGCTGGGGCTGATGGTGGTCTCCAATAACTTCGTCCCGCTGGTGTTTGGGGAAAAATGGCAGTTCATCACGCCTATCCTGCAGCTGTTATGTGTTGTTGGCCTGCTGCGTTCCATCGGGAACCCGATCGGTTCGCTGCTGATGGCAAAGGCCCGCGTGGACATCAGCTTTAAGTTCAACGTGTTCAAAACCTGCCTGTTTATTCCGGCGATTATTGTCGGCGGCCAGGTAGGCGGGGCGCTCGGCGTCACGCTAGGTTTTCTGTTTGTTCAGGTGGTTAACACCGTCCTCAGCTATTTCATCATGATCAAGCCGGTGCTGGGCTCCAGCTACCGGGAATACATCCTCAGCATCTGGCTGCCTTTTTATCTGTCGCTCCCCACGCTGATTGTCAGCGCAGGGCTTGGCATGGCGCTGAACGGTCATCTGCCGCTGGCGGCCATGCTTGGCGTGCAGGTAGCGGCCGGGGCTGCGGCTTTTATTGTGATGATTATTTTGTCCCGCAATGCGCTGGTTGTTGAACTGAAGCGGCAGTTTTGCCGAAGCGAACGTTTGAAAGCGTTGCTTCGCGCTGGCTAAGAACAACGAAGCGGTAAAAACCTGCTTTTCCCGTTTCGTCATAAATTTAGAGGTCAATATGAAGTTACTTATTCTTGGCAACCATACTTGCGGCAACCGCGGCGATAGCGCCATTTTGCGCGGATTGATTGATGCCATTACCACGCTTGATGACAGCGTTCATGTCGATGTGATGAGTCGCTATCCGGTGAGTTCTGCCTGGCTGCTTGGGCGTCCGGTTCTGGGCGATGGGCTGTACAAGCAAATGAAACAGCACAACAACGCTGCCGGTCTGGTCGGGCGGGTGAAAAAAGTCCTGCGGCGGAGATATCAGCATCATGTGCTGGTGGCGAAAGCGACCAACACCGGTCGGCTGCGTAATATCGCTATCCCGCAGGGGTTCATTGATTTTGTGAAATCCCTGCAGGAGTACGACGCGATTATTCAGGTGGGCGGATCTTTCTTTGTCGATCTTTATGGCGTCACGCAGTTTGAACATGCGCTGTGCAGTTTTATGGCGCGTAAACCGGTTTATATGGTCGGGCACAGCGTTGGTCCGTTCCAGGATCCGCAGTTTAACCAACTGGCGAACTACGTCTTTGGGCACGCTAAGTCCCTTATTCTGCGCGAAACCGTGAGCCTCGAGTTGATGAAACAAAGTCAAATCGACACCAGCAAGGTTGAACAAGGCGTCGATACGGCGTGGCTGGTGGCGCAGCATGAAGAGGACTTTGTGCCGGGTTATGCGGTTAAGCACTGGCTTGGCGTGATTGCGGGCAAGAAAACCGTGGCGATTACGCTGCGCGAACTGGCGCCGTTTGATAAGCGGCTGGGCACCACCCAGGAAGCTTACGAAAAGGCCTTTGCCGAAGTGGTGAACCGCACCATTGAACAGGGTTATCAGGTGCTGGCGCTCTCCACCTGCACCGGCATTGACAGCTATAACAAAGATGACCGCATGGTGGCGCTCAATATCCGGCAGTACATTAAACAGCCGGACGATTATCACGTTGTGATGGACGAACTTAACGACCTTGAAATGGGCAAGATTTTTGCCGCCTGCGAACTCACGGTAGGGACTCGTCTTCATTCGGCCATTATTTCAATGAACTTCGGTACGCCGGCTATCGCCATCAACTACGAGCACAAATCTGCCGGCATCATGCAGCAGCTTGGGATGCCAGAAATGGCCATTGATATTCGCCAGTTGCTGGACGGTTCTTTGCAGGGCGTTGTCGCTGATGTGCTTGGGCAATTACCGACGATTAACCCACGGCTTGCGACGGCGGTGAGCGCCGAGCGCGCAAACGGCATGAAAATGGTGGAATCGGTGCTTGAGCGAGTCAAGGAGGGGACATGAAGGTTGGTTTCTTCCTGCTGAAGTTTCCGCTGGCTTCGGAGACTTTCGTGCTGAATCAGATCACCGCTTTTATCGACATGGGCTACGAGGTTGAGATTGTTGCTCTGCAAAAAGGCGATCTGACCAATACCCATGCGGCGTTTAAAAGCTACGGACTTTCGGAAAAAACCGTCTGGTTGCTCGATGAACCAGAAGGTAAAGTCGGCAAGCTGCAAAGCCGTGCGTTGAATACGCTCCGTGGTGGCCTGCGGAGTAGAACCTGGCGAGCCTTGAGTCGTGCCAGGTACGGCGATGAAGCCCGAAATCTGATCCTCTCCTCAATTTGCGGCCAGCAGAAAAGGCCGCTAGAAGCCGATGTTTTTATCGCTCACTTTGGTCCGGCAGGTGTTACGGCCGCAAAGCTTAAGGAGCTTGGCGTGCTCAACGGCAAAATTGCCACGGTGTTCCACGGCATTGATATCTCGCACCGGGATGCGCTGGCTCACTATACGCCGGAGTACAGGCAGCTGTTTGAGCGTGGGGATTTGATGTTGCCCATCAGCAACCTTTGGGCCAGCCGTCTGAAGCAGATGGGCTGTCCTGAGAGCAAAATTGCGGTATCCCGGATGGGCGTGGATATGGATAAGTTTTCTTTAAGGCCCATGAAAACGCCGGGCTCGCCGCTGGAGATTATCTCGGTGGCGCGTCTGACGGAAAAAAAAGGGTTACATTTTGCCATTGAAGCCTGCCGCCTGCTCAAGGCGCGCGGCGTGGCATTTCGCTACAACATCTTGGGTATTGGCCCCTGGGAGCGTCGTCTGAGGACGCTGATTGAGCAACTGCAGCTGGAAGACGTAGTCTTTATGCCGGGTTTTAAGCCGAGCCATGAAGTGAAAACGATGCTGGACCAGGCCGACCTGTTTTTGCTCCCTTCTGTCACCGGCGAGGATGGGGACATGGAAGGCATACCCGTGGCGCTGATGGAGGCCATGGCGGTTGGCATTCCCGTAGTCTCTACCGTGCATAGCGGTATTCCTGAACTTATCGACGCTGACGAATCGGGTTGGTTAGTACCGGAAAAGGACGCGTTTGCCCTTGCCGACACGCTACAGGCCGTCGCTTCCGTATCAGAAAGCGACCTGCAATTGATGCTGGACCGGGCCAGAGAGAAAGTCGCCAGTCAGTTTAATCAGCAGGTTATCTACCAGCAGCTTGCCCGTCAGCTTCAGACGCTATAACTCATTGAATCTTATGCTGAGGACTTATGTTGAAAAGCAAGCCACTGAAGCACACCTCTTTCTCTGCATCTCGCCGCAAACTGATCGCCGCAGGCTCTGTGTTAGCGGCGACATCCCTTATTCCCGGCACGGTAAAAGCTATTGGCCGGGGAACACAGGTCAACGTCAAAGATTTCTACCAAGCCGACTGGATCGCCGCGTTTAAGCAGGCATTTGCCGCAGCGGATGTTGTTGAAGTCCCGGCGGACGTTGTCTGTGACAGCATTAATACCGCGATTTTTATGCCACAGGGCAAAACGCTTCATGTGGCCGGCGGGCTGAAAGGTAACGGGAAAGGACGATTTGTACTGCAGGATAGCTGCCAGATAGTCGGGGAGGGAAAAGGGCGGTTTAACAACATTACGCTGGATGTGCGGGGATCTGACTGTACGATCAAGGGCATTGATATGAGCGGATTTGTCAATGTGGCGCAGATTTACATCGGTGGGAAAGATAACCGCACTATGCGTAATCTGACCATCGACAATATCACGGTACATGATGCCAACTATGCCATCCTGCGTCAGGGGTTTCACAATCGCATGGAGAATGTGCGCATCACTAACGGCCATTTTAGCCATCTTCAGGGAGATGCTATTGAGTGGAACGTGGCGATCAACGATCACGACCTGCTGATTTCTGACCACGTTATTGACAACATTAACTGTACTAATGGAAAGATTAACTGGGGGATAGGCATCGGGCTGGCGGGGAGCACGTACAACAACAATTATCCCGAAGATCAGGCGGTAAAAAACTTCGTCGTGGCCAATATCACCGGCAGTAACTGTCGGCAACTCGTCCATGTTGAGAATGGGAAGCATTTTCTTATTCGTAACGTAAAAGCGCGCAATATTAACCCGACTTTCAGCCGCACCGCCGGGATTGATAACGCGACCGTGGCGATATATGGCTGCGATAACTTTGTGATTGACGATGTGGATATGGTGAACAGTGCAGGGATGTTGATTGGTTATGGGGTGATTAAGGGGAATTATCTGTCTATTCCGCAAAACTTTAAGCTTAGCGATATTAAGCTCGATAATAGCGAACTGAGTAGCCCTTTACGTGGTATTCAGATTTCATCCGGCAATGCGACCTCGTTTGTGGCAATGACCAACGTCACCATGAAGCGTGCGACGCTTGAGTTTCATAACAAACCACAGCATCTTTTCATGCGTAATATCAATGTGATGCAACTTTCCACGACAGGGCCGGCGCTGAAGCTGAACTTCGATCTCCGTAAGGACGTGCGCGGCAAGTTCATGGCTAAAGATGACACGCTGCTGTCGCTGGCGAATATTCACGCGGTGAATGAAAAGGGGCAGAGCTCGGTGGATATCGACCGGATCGATCAACTTCACGTCAATAGTGAAAACCTTAATTTTACGCTCTCAAGAGTAAGTAAATAAAAATGCAACCCCTTTTGTGACAAATCTGAGCCAACAGGGGCCGAAATAGCGGTGCCAGCATATTTCGTTTGTACTTCTGTGGCGGTAGCATGAATCATTCGTTTAATAAATTCATGCTGGCATCAGAGCACGAAAAGACTATAATCTTCCAACCATTTAGAGGTGGGACTAAGAATGACTAATTTAAAAGCAGTTATCCCTGTCGCCGGTTTAGGCATGCATATGCTGCCTGCAACGAAGGCGATTCCTAAAGAGATGCTGCCTATCGTTGATAAGCCGATGATCCAGTACATCGTCGACGAAATTGTTGCCGCTGGTATCAAAGAAATCGTGCTGGTAACCCACTCTTCAAAGAATGCTGTTGAAAACCACTTCGACACGTCATACGAGCTGGAAGCCCTGCTTGAGCAGCGCGTTAAGCGTCAGCTGCTGGCCGAAGTCCAGTCTATTTGCCCTCCTGGCGTCACCATCATGAACGTTCGTCAGGCCCAACCGCTTGGGCTCGGACACTCGATACTCTGCGCACAGCCGATCGTTGGTGACAATCCCTTCGTTGTGGTGCTGCCGGATGTTGTGCTTGATGGTGCCACTGCCGATCCGCTGCGCTATAACCTGGCGGCAATGGTGGCTCGCTTCAATGAAACGGGTCGTACTCAGGTTTTGGCTAAACATATGCCAAATGAAGATCTGGCGGCGTATTCAGTGATTACCACCAAAGAGCCGCTGCAGAATGAAGGGCAGGTTAGCCGGGTGGTTGAGTTTGTTGAGAAACCCGATCAGCCGCAAACGCTGGACTCCGATCTTGCCGCAGTAGGGCGTTATGTATTGTCCGCGGATATCTGGCCACTGCTGGAAAAAACCGAGCCTGGCGCATGGGGGCGCATTCAGTTGACCGACGCTATCGCGGTGCTGAACGAAACTCAGCCAGTGGAAGTGATGCAGATGACCGGCGAGAGCTACGACTGTGGTAAAAAAATGGGCTATATGCAGGCGTTCGTCCAGTATGGGCTGCGCAACCATAAGGAAGGCCAGAAGTTTCGTGAAAGTATTCAGAAGCTTCTAGCTAAGGCATAAGTTCAGTTTTAAGTCGCTGTCAGGGAGGAGAGCGCGGTAAACGGTGGCATAGCGTTCAGTCTCAAGTAGAGGTTGAACGATGGGCCGCCGTTTTGCTTTATAAATAATCGATGAAATTCTATGCTTTCAAAGAGTTAGCATGTTTTAGGTTTGCTGTATAGACCAAAATTTTTCCTTGAGAATTGCTGCATGAAGGATGAAAATTGTAGCAATTTCCAACATAGCGTACCGAAGGTGTGCTATCACTAATTTTTTTACAGTGCACAGGTAGCTGTTGAGCCTGGGGCGGTAGCATGTCTTATTTGCTACTCCTCTGCCACTCTAAGATCCAGAGAGTCACCGTGACTCCCTCAGAAACGAACCGCATAACGTAGAGCTTTCTAATGAATAATATTTTACAGCTTATTGGGCGAAATAAAGAGCTATTCTCTCAGGATATATCAGTAAATGAAAAAGAACTGGCCCGAATCGTTTCAGAATCGCGTTTTCTAGTTTTGGGAGGAGCTGGCTCTATTGGTCAGGCTGTAACAAAAGAAATATTTAAACGCCATCCTAAAAAGTTACATGTTGTTGATATTAGCGAAAACAATGTAGTTGAATTGGTGCGTGATATACGCAGCTCATTTGGATATATCGAAGGTGACTTCCAAACATTTGCGCTGGATATTGGCTCTATAGAATATGATGCTTTTATCAAAAATGACGGTGAATATGACTACGTACTTAATTTATCAGCACTAAAACATGTGCGTAGCGAAAAAGATCCCTACACTTTGATGAGAATGATTGATGTCAATGTGCTTAATACCAATAAAACGATTGAACAATCTATTGCTTCAGGTGTTAAAAAATTTTTCTGTGTATCGACCGATAAAGCCGCTAACCCTGTAAACATGATGGGCGCATCAAAACGAATCATGGAGATGTTTCTGATGCGAAGCAGTGACAAGATCAATATCTCCACTGCACGTTTCGCTAACGTCGCATTTTCTGATGGCTCGTTATTGCATGGATTTGACCAGCGAATTCGCAAGCAACAGCCGCTTGTTGCACCAAGTGATATAAAACGTTATTTCGTAACTCCCCAAGAGTCTGGTGAATTATGTTTAATGTCGTGCATTTTTGGTGAGAATCGCGACATCTTTTTTCCAAAGTTGAGCGAGAGTCTTCACCTGATTACCTTTGCTGATATTGCCATACACTACCTTAAATTGCGTGGTTACGAGCCTTATCTATGTAAAACTGAAGATGAGGCACGAGAGTTAGCTAAGACACTGCCAGCGAAAGGCAAATGGCCTTGTCTATTCACTACCAGCGATACAACAGGTGAAAAAGATTTCGAGGAGTTTTTCACTGAAAAAGAGGTTTTAGACATGGCCCGATTTGAAAATCTCGGGATCATTAAAAATGAACCTTTGTACGATCAGGCGCTACTACAACATTTTGAAGAGCAGATCAAGAAATATAAAGAAACACTTGAATGGTCTAAAGATGACATCGTAGAACTTTTCTTTAAGATGATTCCTGACTTCGGACATAAAGAAACAGGTAAATATCTGGATAGCAAAATGTAATTAAGGTCTTTCAGAATGAAAATTGAATCGATCATTAACTTCGTTCGCGAAAACTACAAAACAAATGACTTCATTCCGTTGCACGCACCCACTTTCCAGGGAAATGAGAAAGCTTATATATTAGATACGCTGGAAAGTACGTTCGTCTCAAGTGTAGGGAAATTTGTCGATGAGTTTGAGCGAAAAATAGAAGCTTACACGGGTACGGCAAGAGCTGTGGCCACAATGAATGGCACTGCAGCACTCAGTGCAGCATTGTATCTGGCAGGAGTGAAACGTGGTGATTTAGTGATTACCCAAGCACTGACTTTTGTTGCTACTTGTAATGCACTTTACCATTTAGGTGCCGACCCTGTATTTGTAGATGTCTCGCGTTCAAGTTTGGGACTGTGTCCGATCGCAATGGATAATTGGCTTACCGAAAATTGTGAATTGGATGAGCAAGGATGCGTCAACAAAAAAACACGTCAGAGAGTTCGCGCTGTCGTGCCAATGCATACATTTGGGCATCCTGTTGAATTAGATGAAATTATCGCCGTATGCGAAAAATGGCATATTGTATTGATTGAGGATGCCGCAGAGAGCTTGGGATCGTTTTACAAAGGTAAGCACACTGGCACTCTAGGAAAATACGCTGCGCTTAGTTTTAACGGCAATAAAATCATCACGACAGGTGGTGGTGGGATGATCATGTGCAAGACAGCAGTGGATGGCGCCAGGGCAAAACATATCACGACTACAGCTAAGGTGCCTCATGCATATGAATTCTATCATGATGAACCAGGTTTCAATTACCGAATGCCAAATCTAAATGCAGCCTTGGGCTGCGGCCAGATGGAAAGTCTTGATATGTTCTTGAGGCAAAAAAGGATTCTTGCCGAACGGTATGAAGAATTCTTTGCTGGGTCAGAATATCATTTCGTTAAAGAGCCCGAATACGCGCATTCAAATTACTGGCTGAATGCCGTCATTTGTGAAAATGAAGCTTCTCGTGAAAATCTTCTAACCCAAATGAACGAAGCAAAAGTAATGGCCAGGCCTATCTGGAAATTAATGCATCGTTTGCCTATGTTTGTTGACGCAATGCGTGACGGATTGGAAAACTCAGAATATATCGAGTCTCGATTAGTGAATATTCCAAGCTCACCAGTTTCCTTACCATGAAGAATTAGAAAATGAAAAAAGTTGCGGTTTTTACGGGTACAAGAGCTGAATATGGCTTAATGTATTGGCTGATAAAGGACATAGAAAATGATCCTGATCTGCAGCTGCAGCTTATTGTCAGTGGAATGCATCTCTCCCCTGAGTTTGGATCAACATGGCAGCAAATAGAAAAGGATGGGTTTTCAATTGACGAAAAAATCGAAATCCTGCTCTCTTCTGACAGTGCTGTAGGAACAGCAAAGAGTATCGGGCTAGGTGTAATTAGCTTCAGTGAAGCTTTTATGCGGCTTAAACCAGATGTCATCATTATTTTGGGTGACCGATTTGAAGCTCTGGCAGCCGCGCAGACTGCAATGATATTACGAATACCGATTATTCATTTGCATGGTGGTGAGATCACTGAGGGGGCGTATGATGATGCGATTCGGCATGCGATTACGAAATTAAGTTACTTGCATGGTACGTCTACAGAAGAATATCGGCATAGAGTTATTCAGCTTGGTGAGGATCCGGCAAGGGTAAAAAATATTGGCGCAATAGGACTTGATCATCTTAAGCGCGGAACATTTATGTCGCTTACTGAATTAAGTGAGTCATTAGGGTTTGCATTAACCGAACCATATTTTCTGGTCACTTACCATCCTGTAACACTGAGCGATGAACCTGCTACAACAAGTTTTTTAGAATTACTTTCAGCGCTTGATAAATTCAAAGACTATAAAATAATACTGACGTACCCAAATGCCGATGATGGAGGGCGTCAGATCATTCCTCTACTTGAAAAATATGCGAGCGAAAATGCTGAAAGAGTTTATGCCATACCTTCGCTAGGGCAGGTACGTTATTTGAGTGCCGTTAAACATGCGGCCGCAGTCATTGGTAACTCATCTAGTGGAATTATAGAGGTTCCGGCATTTAATGTGCCGACCGTGAATATCGGAGTTAGGCAAAAAGGTCGTCTCGCGGCAAAAAGTGTGCTTCATACGTCTGCGGTTGAGAAAGACATAGTCAGAGCTATAGATTGTGCATTACAGCGTGCGTATAAAAAAGAGGATGAAGTCATAATAAATCCTTATGGGCAGGGCGATGCAAGCAGTAAAGTTATCGATATGATAAAAACGCTTAAATTTGTACCTGGTAAAAAATTTTACGACTTAAAGTGAAGACTATGACATTAATAATTGCAGAAGCAGGTGTGAACCATAATGGCAGCGAAGAGTTAGCATTCAAACTTGTAGATGCGGCGTATAAGGCTGGCGCTGATATTGTCAAGTTTCAGACATTTAAAGCGAAAAATTTAGTAACCAAAAGTGCAGCCCAGGCCGAGTATCAAATAGCAAACACAAAAAAGCAAGAATCCCAGTTTGAGATGCTTAGCAGACTCGAATTATCATGGGATGCGCATCATGCCTTAGTTAAATATTGTAATGAGATAGGAATTGAATTTTTATCTACAGCATTTGACTCTGAAAGTTTGGATTTTTTAGTTAACGAGTTAGGTATTAAGCGCCTTAAGATCCCATCCGGAGAATTAACAAATGCACCCTTAGTTCTTGAACATGCCAGAACAGGGTGTGACATTATTGTTTCTACTGGAATGGCAACCTTATCGGAAATAGAAGCAGCATTAGGTGTTATAGCATTTGGCTATATTGGAGAGAAAGAATCGATACCTTCAATTGAATCTTTCAAGGCTGCATATGCATCAGAATCAGGACAAAAAGCATTAAAAGAAAAAGTCACCATATTGCATTGCACAACCGAATATCCTGCACCGTTAGAAGAAATTAATTTACGGGTAATGGATACTTTGAACGCTGCTTTCGACTTGCCTTCCGGTTATTCTGATCATAGCGAGGGAATAACTATCCCTATCGCTGCGGTGGCAAGAGGTGCTGTGATAATTGAAAAACACTTTACTCTGGATAAGGAAATGGAGGGGCCAGATCATAAGGCATCACTCGATCCAGAAGAACTGAGATTGATGATTAAATCAATACGGGAAATTGAAAAAGCATTAGGTCATAAAATTAAAACCCCAACAGTTTCTGAGCTTAAAAATAAACAAGTAGCGCGTAAAAGTCTGGTTGCAGCGACCAATATTATCGCAGGGGAATATTTCTCAGCAGATAATATTGCTATAAAACGTCCTGGCACAGGAATGTCACCTTATAGTTATTGGGAAATGTTAGGAAGGGAATCGTCGCGGGATTATAAGCAAGGGGATATCATTTTTGAGTAAATTACCAGTTGTAATCATAGGAAGTGGAGGGCATGCGAGTGTTCTTGTTGACATCCTAAAAAAACAACAGCGGGAAATAAAAGCTATAATAAGCCATAGTATACCGACTGAAAGAAAAATATTCGAAGGTATCGAGCACTTTAGCCACGATAGTGATATTTTGAAATTTAATGTTGATGAAATTGAACTCATTAATGCTATTGGTGCAAGCCCTCACTCCACGTTGAGAAAAACTATAACAAATAATTACCTTGCACTTGGGTACAATTTTGCATCAGTAATAGCTGATAGCGCCATTGTCAGTACAGATGTTGATATTGAAAAAGGTGTTCAAATTTTGACTCGGGCTGTTATTCATCCTGGTGCTAAAATTGGCAGCTTTAGCGTGATAAACACTGCGGCCATAATTGAACATGACTGTGTTCTCGGCGAGAATAATTTTATTGCACCCGGTGCTGTATTGTGTGGACAGGTGTCTACGGGACAGGATGTTTTTGTTGGCGCAGGGGCAGTGATTATTCCAAATATTACGCTTGGGATTAACGCTATTGTAGGTGCTGGTGCTGTTTTGACAAATGATCTGAACGCCGATCAGATGTGTTATCCAGCAAGAATGAATATTAAATGATTTTGTAAAGAAGGTGACAAATGGCTCAGCAGTGGAAAAATGTGCTAATTAAAGCGGATAACACAATCCGCGAAGCATTAGAGATTATCAATAAAGAAGCACTCAAAGTTGTGCTTGTTGTTGATGATGCTGAAAACCTTCTTGGCGTCATTACCGATGGAGATATACGTAGGAGTATATTAAATAATATAGAGCTTTCAGCTCCTGTCAGTTTAGTAATGAATAAAAATCCTATCACAGCAAGTAGACACGATTCGTTTGCAAAGCTCAATCAGTTGATGATTTCCAAAAGCATATTTTCAATTCCTATCCTCGATGGTGAAAAAGTTGTTGGTCTTGAGACGATGCAAACGGTGAATGGGAGAAGGAGTTATGAGAATCCTGTATTCATTATGGCCGGAGGATTTGGCACAAGGCTGAAGCCTTTGACTGATAATTGTCCAAAACCGATGCTGAAAATTGGAGATAGACCAATTTTAGAAACAGTTGTACGTAGTTTCGTCAAAGCTGGGTTTAAAAATTTATATATTTCGACGCATTATATGCCTGAAATTATTGAAGCGCATTTTGGTAATGGCAATGATTTCAATGCAAATATTAAATATGTATACGAGGACGTTCCTCTGGGTACGGGAGGGGCACTGGGATTATTACCTGATACATTATCGGATCAATTGTCATTGATCATGATTAATGCTGATGTCCTCACAAATATAGATTTTGAAAAATTATTGAATTTTCATGATTCTAGCTCTGCGGATGCTACAATTTGTGTTCGGGAATATGACTATCAAATACCGTATGGCGTAATAAAAGGTGATGGAAACAAAATTATTTCTATGGAAGAAAAACCAGTCCATCATTTTTTTGTAAATGCCGGGATTTATGTTCTCTCGCCTAGTGTATTCAAAAGTGTACCTAAAAATACTAAAATAGATATGCCATCGTTGTTGGAACGACACATGCAGAGTGGGGAAGATGTGCTCATGTTTCCAATTCATGAATATTGGTTAGATATTGGAAGAATGGATGATTTTAAACGAGCTCAGATAGATATCCATTCGCTAGGGTTAGATTAATGAAACGGATAGCAGTTATTGGGTTAGGTAATATAGCAACAAGACACCGAAGGAATTTACGTGCACTATTTCCCGAAGCTGAAATTTACGCAGTATCTGCATCAGGCCGTAAGATTGAAGGTATAGTCAGCGACAGTAATTATATATCGGATGATCTGCAAAAACTCAGTCAAATTGTTGATATGGCTATAATTGCCTCCCCTGCAACATCTCACCTCGAACATGCTATTCCTTTTATCAAGGTTGGGGTGCCAACATTAATTGAAAAACCTGTTTTTGCTTCTTTAGATGATGCGGAAGTTATTTCTAAGCTTATTGAGGGAAATAAAACACCAATCTGTATTGGCTATTGCTTACGGTATTTGCCGTCAACAATAAAATTACATGAGCTTCTGGAAAAGAACACAGTTGGTAAAGTACTCAATGCGCGTATAACAATTGGGCAATACCTTCCAGACTGGCGGCCTACAAAAAATTATAAAAATAGCGTTTCAGCAAGCAAAGTATTAGGAGGCGGTGCCCTTCTCGAGTTGAGTCATGAGATTGATTATTCGCGTTTTCTGTTTGGCGAACTCACAATAAAACATGCAATAATTAGAAATTCAGGGATATTAGATATAGATGTTGAAGATATTGCCGATATTGTTGCGATCTCTTCAGATGAGGCTGTAATCCATATACATCTAGATTTTATTCAACGTCAGGCTTTTCGAGAATGTGAAGTGGTAGGCTCTGAAGGGAGACTTAGTTGGGACCTAATAAATAATAAGATAGTACTGCATAACAGTGAAGGTAGTGAAATTCTTTATAATGATCCTAAGTATGATAAAAATGAAATGTATATGAGTATGCTAAAGGATTTTATTCGATTTACCGAGGGCAAACCGAACACTTGTATAAAACTGGAGGATGGCATAAAAACCCTTCAGTTAGTTGAAAATATCAGAAGGCTTGCTGATTAATATGAAAAATATTGCATTTATTTTTGCCCGTGGGGGTTCAAAGGGACTTCCAGGAAAAAACATCAAACATCTGGACGGAAAGCCTTTATTACAATACTCAATCGAGACAGCAAAAGCTTCTCCTTCAGTGAGTGATGTTTTTGTTTCTACTGACGATGATCAGATCAAAGCATGCGCAATTGCAGCTGGAGCTACGGTTATCGACCGCCCCGTTGAGCTCGCTGGCGATAAAAGTCCGGAATGGTTAGCCTGGCGACATGCTATTGAATGGGTCAAAGAACATTACGGGATATTTGATAATTTCATCAGCTTACCGGCAACTAGCCCACTTCGTTCTGTAGAAGATGTTGAGGCTGCAATAGCGATGCGTAGTGATGTTGAAGCAGATATTTGTATATCAGTGACTCCTGCATCCAGAAGTCCATATTTCAACATGGTTAAACTCTCTACTCAGAACATAACTGAATTGGTTATCAAGCCTGAGGGAGATGTTTTTCGTCGTCAAGATTCACCTGAAGTTTATGATATTACGACGGTTGTTTATGTCGCAGATCCTAATTTTATTCTTAATAAATATGGCATATTTAGTGGTAAGGTCACATCAATAGTTGTGCCAAAAGAACGAGCTGTAGATATTGATGATATTTATGATTTTTATATGGCAGAATCTTTAATTAAATTTAAGAATGAGTCCAAAAATGATTAATAATAAAAAAATTCTTATACTTGGGGCCGGTGGCTTGCTCGGTTCTTGTCTGGTCACTGAATGTTTAAAGCGAGGTGGAAGTGTTATAGCCGTTGACTCAGACATCGAGCGCATGAATCAGCGATTGGCAACTCTTGGCGTGGATCTCAGTAGTGATAAACTTGAAATTGCAGCGCTTAACGTAACAAATGATAGTGATGTGAAAGCGTTCTTTTCTAAGCTTTGCGCCATAGATGGCGTAGTCAATGCCACTTATCCTAGAAACAAAAGTTATGGTGCACATTTTTTTGATGTAACACTTGATGGGTTTAATGACAATTTATCATTGCATCTTGGGAGTACATTTTTGTTGATGCAGCAATGTGCTTTGTATTTTAAACAAAAAGAAAAACCTTTGTCAGTGGTGAACATTTCTTCTGTGTACGGTGTAATTGCCCCTCGTTTTGAAATTTATGAGAACACTAAAATGACTATGCCTGTGGAATACGCAGCGATAAAGTCAGCTTTGTTGCATCTAAATAAGTATGTTGTTGCTTATGTAAAAGATACACGATTCCGCATAAACGCCGTTAGTCCTGGAGGAATTTTTGATAATCAACCGGAAGAGTTTCTGGAGGCTTATAAGGCATATACTAACGGTAAGGGCATGCTGGAGGTAAGTGGGGTTATTGGTGCAGTGTTATATTTCTTATCGGATGAATCGAAATATGTTACCGCACAAAATCTTATAGTCGATGATGGCTTCCATCTATAAATTGTCGGAGATAAGGTTGACATGCTTAATAAAATAATAAATGTATTAAAGTACTTAAAAAAATACAAACCTTCTGCAATTGAAGAAGAGTTTGTATTGTTAAATAAAAAATTTTGGTCAAGAAACAATAAAAAATATTATGATGATGTTTGTTTAGTTGAAGGACATGTGGAATGTCCTGCGAGCGTAATTGATAAAGCCAGAATGGCAAAAGCAGTGGAAGAAGCATGCAATGCCAGGCCCGTTGTATTTGTTAGAGGATTTAATATTAAGGGCAATAATGTAGCTCATATTTACAAATCCTTTGGCATTGAGGATTTTTATCTTTGGTGGAGAGCTTTTTTTAATCCGCTCATTTTAATTCCTTCTATTATTAGTACAGTGAAGATATTTACATCTGTGAAAACAGGGGATGAACTTCTTAAGTTACATTACAAAGACGTTTACATAGGTGATTTATTATATGATACGCTAATTCGCTTTAAGCCAAACAGTTATACAGTTCATAAAATAAACTTTTCCTACATTAGACTTATTCTGAGGGCTTTTATAACCTTCAATATAAACGAACAACTAATAAAGAAATACAAGCCTAAATATTTAATCACAAGTCATAATGTGTACGCTGAATTTGGAATGTTTCCTCGTCAGATTCGAAAGAGAATGAATGGTGTTGTTTTTCTCAAAGACATATACGCCTACAAATGTTATTCTCAAAAAACAAACATACAAGAGCATTTTTTAAAAATGCCAATGGATGCTTTTATAAGCAAGCTAGCCGATAATAATTATTATGAAGAGTCTGTTGAATATTTCAATCAACGAATGTCTGGTAACGTTGACCAGATTGATGTAAAGAACGCATATCAAAATAAATTAGCGTATAGCATTACTGATTTACAACAGCTTTATCCTGGGATTGATTGCAGTAAAAAAAATGTGGTAGTGATGTCGCATGCATTCTCTGATTCTCCACATGTCGGAGAGGGACTGTTATTCAAAGACTATTATGACTTCCTTGAGAAAACGCTAATAAAGCTAAATGAAAATTCATCAATAAACTGTTTTGTCAAAGCTCATCCAAGCTCATATATGTGGGATGAAAAAGGCGGTGTTGAAGGATTAGTCGAAAAAAACAATCTCAGTAATGTTTATATCATGCCCAATGATCTAAATACAAATTCAATTAGTAGTTTGGCTGATTATATTGTTACCGCTAAAGGTACTGCTGGATTAGAATTTAGTTGTTTAGGAATACCTGCAATAACAGCTGGGAAAGGCTTCTATTATAATTTTGGAATAGCTGCAGAACCAGATAGTATAAAAGATTATTATGAGTTATTAGATAATATATCTGATTTAAAACCATTATCAGAGGACATAAAAAAACGCGCTTTGGTTTTACTCTATATGGTTTCGCAAAATAGACATCATTCTCATATATTGCCAAATAAACATATAATGCCTAATGAAGACTATGAGAGTCTGTATCAGGAGAAATATAAAGAAGTTATTGGTAATATAAAAAAAGGGGAAGTCATGAAAGATTATTATTATGAAATGGTTAAGAAAGATGCGGTAAAAACCAAATGATTAAACGTGGTGTGTTATATATAATTTTAAATTATCTAATACAATGCCTGAACATGATTTTAAGCTTGCTTTTAATGCGCTATTTAAGCTCTGGTTTACTTGGCGATCTTTCTTTGGCACGTACCTGGCAACAATTTGTTGATTATTCTCATTTAGGTGCAAGATTTGCACTGGATCGTTATGTTCCTACATCTGAGGAAGATGAAAGACAGAGATTATTATCAACGGTACTTGCTGCAACAATAATCGGTGGTTTATTTGTTATTGTTGCAGCATTATTATTCAATGAATACAATTATATTGTCATTATTTTAACGGTGTCTGGTATTTTTATTGCAATAGGAAATGTATTTAAAACCTATTTGCGAGCGACAAATAATCTAAATGATATGCTTGCGATAGTTTTTTTGAGTCAGTTACTGCCAATTTTAATTCCATTAGGTATTTATTGCTATACGAAAGATTTCTTTTATTTTTTGTTTGCCACACTGATATGTTATGTTTTATCAGTCACATACATCTTAATAAATAAAAGGCAGTTGTTAGATTATAGAAGCTTGAAATCTCTCCTTAGAGTTTATAAAAAAATTTCTTTACCATCTTTTTATCTTTTTATTAACTCACTTTTTATTTTTTTGTATTTAGTCATGGACCGTTTTTTTATCGATTATTCTTCAGGGCGAGCTGCGCTAGGTGACTACAGCGTAATTACATTTGCATTCAGTGCATTAATGATTATTCCTGCAACCGTCGCTGAGCTTTTATATGTGAAGATAATAAAGCAGAGTTCAACAGTAGGACGGGTTCTGTTCATTAAAGAGGCTTTACTAATAGTTGCTATAACAATTATTGGTGTTGTGGTCGCTAATCCTGTAATGAGTTTCTTCATTGTTAAATTCACAAAGTATGGTGATTTGCTAAGAGATATGCATTATGCGACATTAGCTGTTATACCCTTCGCGTTAACTGCGATTTATTATCATGTGTCAAATGGCCTTGATCTCAGAAAACAAATGATAATGGTGAACGCAGCAGTGTGTATTATTCTTTGTGTGTTATATGTCATTCCTATATTCCACAATCTGAAATATTCCCTGCATTATTATGTATTGATCAAGGCTGCTACCGGGTGGTTAGTTTTTATTGGGTATTCTTTTTTTATATGGAAGCATACAAGAAAACTTTCAATAAAAAATTAAATACTATCAATCATTAAGAATGATGAATATGATATCAATCATTTATTTTATTTTGGCACTAATTCTATATGGCTTTGCATATCTAAAAAGTAAAGACTTACTAAATCCTTTAGGTATTGGTATTCTATTATGGTATCTGGCATGTTCCCTGGCTAATTTTGATTTGTTGTTCGACTACAAACTGCAGGAAGAGCTCTCGCTTCAAACTAATGTTTGCATGTTATTATCAGGTCTGTGCTTTGTACTACCGATTTGCTTTTCCTACAGAAAAAACGCGTTATCGCTAATCGGTTATCAAAAAATCCATTACGGTAAGGCGTATAACTTTTTTTTCAATTTGATCGTTATTGCATCTATTATCGCATTCCTGTATCGATTTCAACATCTTATTTTCGCACCTGCACTTTTTTCTGGTGCATCAAATGATCTGAAAAGTACGGTGCCTGATGCATTGCCTGGTGTAAATTATATCGATTTGTTTACACCCTATGCAGCTATTCTTGCACTAATAGAAATTAAATATTCATTAAATCTTTCCAAAAAAAGGTTCGTAATATTATTCTGCTATATATTATTTTCAATAATATCATCTCTTGTATATAAAGTTTCACGAGGTGAGTTTTTGATTTTTGGGTTGGCTTATCTATATATATATTTGGCTACAAAAAGAAATAAAATTAATTTTAAAAAAATGCTATTTATACTTGTATTTGTGCTGCTTTTTTTTGCTGTTGGTGCAATGCGGTTGTCAGATGAGAGTAGAGTCTCAACTCAATTCGGTAGTGGTGTGCTTAACTCAATATTAAGCCAAATATATACATATATAGCAATTAATTTTCAAAATCTAAATGCTCTTATTAATTCTAATTCTGAGTTGACATATGTTTGGGGAGGTTTGAAATTTTTATTAAAACCATTCTTTACATATGAATATGATACAAACCAAGTGGGCCTTTCCGATTACTCAGTCGGATTTTTTAATGCTAAAACATTCATCTATTATTTTTACAATGATTTGTCTTACGTCGGTATAATTATTTATCCATTGATAATAGGTATTGTTGTTCAGCTAATATATAACAGCATGTGCCGGGATGTAAAATATTTGACCTTGACTGCATCTCTCATGAAAGCAGTTGTATTTATGTTTTTTGGGAATTATTTTTTTGGCGAGCTTGTTCTCATATTTCCGTATTTATTGATCTTTTTCTTCCTCACCATGATGAAGACCATAAATATTAGAGTAGATAAATAGCTATAATTTGTCTTTTTGTTCTGGTTTTATCTCGCAGTGTTTTTCAATTTTGGATATTGATAAGTGTATCTTGGAAGGTTTAAATAATGTCTAATAGCACCAAAAAAATTTTATTTATCGCGCCAGTACCTCCTCCTTTGACTGGTCAGGCAATTGCCTGCAAAGCACTCTACGATAGTTTCATTAGACAGGGACATGCCGTTGAGTTAGTTAACTTATCAAAAAAGTCATTCGTATCTGGAGTTGATTCTTATTCTAGAGTCCTCGAGATATTCAAGATACTCAAGCTAGTTTTTAAAAAGAAAAAAGATGTTGATTATGTGTACTTCACACCGGCTGAATCTGTAGCTGGTAATTTGAAGGACTTACTTATTTATTTAATCCTGTTCAACAAACTACCTGTGACATTTATACATTTACACGGTGGGGCAGGAATGAAGGTGATTTTATCTTCTAAACATCCTATTCTTAAAAATATTAATGGTTTTTTTATTAAGAGAATGAAATGTGTCATTGTCTTAGGTGATAGATTAAGTCATATATACAAAGGGCTTATTTCTGAAAGTAAAATAAAAATCGCTAAAAATTTCAGCTTGCCGGACTTTTTTATATCACCTATAGAATTAAAAAACAAGTATCAAAAAATTGATACTATAAAAATTCTATTCCTAAGTAATTTGCTGCCAGGTAAAGGATATAAAGAACTACTCTGTGCGCTTAAGGCACTGCCAGTAGAATCACTAAAGAACCTGCAAGTGGATTTTGCCGGTGGTTTTGAAGATGAGCAGGCTAAAGAAGAATTTATTAAAGATATTTCTTCTTATCCACAATTTCATTATCATGGTGTAGTTGCGGGCGAGCAAAAAAAGAGATTGCTTGAGGATGCTCATTTATTTTGTTTACCTACATACTATCCATATGAAGGGCAGCCTATTAGTATTTTAGAAGCTTATGCATCCGGGTGTGCAGTCATGACGACCGATCATAGTGGTATCTTCGATATTTTCACCCCAGATAGAAATGGAATTCAGGTAAAGCCAGCTGATATTGATTCCATCACCGCCGCACTCAAATCAATTGTCGTAGATAAAGATTTACTGAGAAAATATGCGGTATTGAATGCTTATGAGGCAAGACGTTTCTTTAAGGTTGAAAAGCATTTAGCCGTAATGAATGATATTATAAATATTTCAAAATAATTTTTATGAGAGTTTAAAGTGAAAATCAATTATCAAATATGCACCACCTGCATCATGGATACTACAGATCCGCATATTGTGTTTAATGAAAATGGCGAGTGTGAATATTGCCAAAATTTTAAAGCGACTATCAAACCCAACTGGCATACCGATCAGATTGGTGAAGCTAAACTCATGGATATGGCAAAGACAATCAAGGCCGACAGTAAAGGGCAAGATTTTGACTGTATCATTGGCTTATCCGGTGGACTTGACAGCTCCTATGCTGCTTATATTGCAAAGGAAAAAATGGGCTTGCGACCTTTGCTTTTTCATGTTGATGCAGGATGGAACACAGATCAGGCCGTTGGTAATATTGAGAAGCTTATTGAAGGGTTAGAGTTAGACCTTTACACCGAAGTCGTTAACTGGGAGGAAATGAAAGACCTCCAACTCTCTTTCCTTAAATCAGGTATTCCTGATCAAGATTTAGTGCAGGATGCATCTTTTTTCTCAGGTCTGTATAAATTTGCGCGCCAGCATAAAATCAAACATGTGATTACAGGTTCCAATTTTTCAACAGAATGCTGTCGTGAACCTGAAGCTTGGGGGGGGTATTTGGGGATAGATACTACACTCTTCAATGATATCCATAAACAGTTTGGCACCAGAGATTTAAAGTCATTTCCTTTAACGGATATATTAGTTTATAAGCTGTATTATCAGAAAATTCTGGGGATGAAAATTCATCACCCATTAAATTTGGTTCCTTTTATTAAGGAAAAAGCCGAGCAAGAGTTGAACGAAAAATTTGGTTGGCAACGTTTCCAGCATAAACACCATGAGTCTCGTTTTACACGTTTCTATGAGGACTATTGGTTGCCGCGTCGGTTCGGTTTTGAAAAACGCAGGGCGCATTTTTCGAGCTTGATAATGACAGGACAAATGACCCGTGAGCAGGCTTTAGAGAGAATTGCAAAACCTGAGATGGATGAGCATTTTCTTGAGCAAGAGTTCGAATATGTCGCTCATAAACTTGGTATTACAGTGGCACAGCTACAAGAATTGTTTGATATGCCTAAAAAAACCTATCGCGACTATAAAAATAAACGCTGGCTTATCGGTTTGGGGGCAAATGTACTCCGAGTGCTGGGATTAGAGAAAAGGTACTTTAGATGATTAAAATCATTGATTATGGCATTGGTAATATACAGGCTTTTCTGAATGTGTATAAAAGATTGGGAATCAGTGCCGATGTCGCCCGGTCTAAAGAAGATATCAAGGATTCCACACATTTGATTTTACCCGGCGTTGGTGCTTTTGATAGAGCAATGACTTTATTTA
Organism: Cedecea neteri NBRC 105707 = ATCC 33855; assembly: GCF_001571265.1. Taxonomy (GTDB): domain Bacteria; phylum Pseudomonadota; class Gammaproteobacteria; order Enterobacterales; family Enterobacteriaceae; genus Cedecea; species Cedecea neteri. Next base: position 66,230 of record NZ_BCTL01000029.1, read on the forward strand.
ACGAGTCGGGCATGCGTGAAAGTGTAGAATGCAGGGTGCTAGAAGATAATATTCCTGTTATTGGTATCTGTGTTGGCATGCAGATGCTTGCTAATTCCAGTGATGAAGGAACTATGGCTGGATTAGGTTGGATCCCTGGACGAGTCAGGTCTTTCTCTAGCCATAATTCTTCAGCAAATCTTCCTATGCCCCATATGGGTTGGAATGACGTTATTGAGAATAAAAAATCTCCATTATTGGAGGGTTTTGTCAGTAACCCACGTTTTTATTTTCTCCATTCATATTATTATGAATGTGAGGATGATAATGATGTAGTTGCATCAGCCAGTTATGGACACAATTTCAACTGTGTCATTGGCCGAAATAATATCTACGGGATTCAATGCCATCCTGAAAAAAGTCATTCTTCAGGTTACCAACTACTGAAGAATTTTTCTGAGATTTGATACTATGCTTAGGCCAAGAATTATTCCTTGTTTACTTATTCACGATTCTGGTTTGGTTAAAACCGTCAATTTTAAAGACCCTAAATATGTCGGTGACCCAATTAATGCAGTGAAAATTTTTAATGAAAAAGAAGCTGATGAGCTGATGGTTATCGATATTGATGCCACGGTAAAAGGGCATGAGCCAGATTATCAATTAATTAAAAAAATTGCAGCCGAATGCCGAATGCCACTATGTTATGGTGGAGGAATAACAACGGCAGAACAGGCAGCAAAAATTATTTCTCTTGGGGTTGAAAAAATTTCCATAGGGGCCGCTGCAGTTGAAAATCCGGCCTTGGTAACTGAGCTGGCTGAAGCAATCGGTAAGCAAAGTGTTGTTGTTGTATTGGACGTTATCAAGAAAAAAGGATTTTTCGCCAAAGGATATGAATTATCTACAAGAAATAACACTCATAATCATAAGATAGATCCTTTGGTATTTGCTAAAAAGATGGCAGCATTAGGAGCCGGAGAAATTGTTATCAACTTTATTGATAACGATGGGGTTATGAAAGGGTATGATCTTGAATATTCTTCCATTATTCGTGCTAATGTTAACGTCCCTATTACTTTCTTAGGTGGCGCAGGGTCTTATGAGCATTTGTCTGAACTAATTAATACCTGCGGTATTGTCGGAGCTGCAGCGGGCAGCCTTTTCGTATTTAAAGGAAAGTACCGTGCAGTGCTGATTAGTTATCCAACTCCTGAGCAAAAAGAGTTAATCTATTCTAATCTTCAGAATAGTAATCAATAAGGATTTCTGATGTTTAAAGATAAAACACTTCTGATCACTGGTGGTACAGGATCTTTTGGTAATGCTGTATTAAATCGTTTTCTGAAAACCGATATTAAAGAGATTCGTATTTTTAGCCGTGACGAAAAAAAACAAGATGATATGCGGAAAAAATACAACAGTGAAAAGCTTAAGTTTTATATTGGTGATGTAAGAGACTATCAATCAATTCTGAATGCTTCTCGTGGTGTCGACTTTATTTACCATGCTGCGGCATTGAAGCAAGTTCCTTCATGTGAATTTCACCCGATGGAAGCGGTTAAAACTAATGTTCTTGGAACAGAGAACGTGCTCGAAGCCGCAATTGCCAATAGTGTTAAACGTGTGGTTTGCCTAAGTACGGATAAAGCTGTTTATCCGATCAATGCAATGGGTATTTCTAAAGCAATGATGGAAAAAGTCATTGTTGCCAAATCTCGTAATGTTGATCCAAATAATACCGTTATTTGCGCTACTCGCTATGGCAATGTCATGGCTTCCCGTGGTTCCGTTATCCCTTTATTTGTTGATTTGATTCGTGAGGGCAAATCCTTGACGATCACTGATCCAAATATGACACGATTTATGATGACCCTTGAAGATGCGGTTGATCTGGTCCTGTATGCCTTTACGCATGGAAATAATGGCGATATTTTTGTTCAGAAAGCTCCTGCTGCTACCATCGAAACACTTGCAATTGCGCTGAAAGATTTGCTTAACGTTCCGGAACATCAGGTTAATGTCATTGGCACTCGTCATGGCGAAAAACTGTATGAGGCCTTGCTGAGCCGCGAGGAAATGGTGGCTGCTGTCGATATGGGTGATTATTATCGTGTTCCACCAGATCTTCGCGACCTGAACTACGGAAAATATGTTGAGCAGGGCGATAAGCGTATCTCTGAAGTGGAAGACTATAACTCCCATAATACTGAGCGTCTCGATGTTGAGGGCATGAAAATGCTGCTGCTGAAGCTTCCATTCATCAACGCACTGCGCGCCGGAAAAGCATACGAATTGGATGCATAATATGAAGATTTTGGTGACAGGGGCTGGAGGCTTCATTGGTCAAAACTTATGCCTGAAGTTGTCTGAGGCCGGGTACGATAACATTCTAAAAATTGACCGTGCTGCCAGCACAGATGAATTAAAAAATGCTGTAATTACGGCAGATTTTATTTACCATCTTGCTGGTGTAAACAGACCTGTAGATGATAAGGAATTCAGTGCGGGTAATCATGGGTTAACTCAGCAGATTGTTGATATTCTGATCGAGAATAAACTTAACACTCCGGTGATGATTAGCTCTTCTACACAGGCTACACGGGATAATTTGTACGGTGCCAGTAAAGCAGCGGCCGAAGATACGATTCTGAAATATGCTGAGCTAACTAAAGCTGCATATTATATTTATCGTTTTCCAAATGTTTTTGGTAAATGGTGTCGGCCTAATTACAACTCCTTTGTTGCAACCTTTTGCCACAACATTGCTTCCGGTCAGGATATTCAAGTCAATGATCCTAAGGCAGCAGTTACGCTGGTCTATATTGATGATGTCTGCTCTGAACTGATCGCGTTGCTTGATAACCGCGTAAGCGGTTACTGCGAGGTTAAAACGCAGTACCAGACCACCGTTGGTGACGTTGCTGAAACCCTCCATTCCTTTAAAAATAGTCGCCAAAATCTCATTTCTGAAGCCGTTGGCACAGGCCTGACGCGTGCTCTTTATTCAACCTATCTGAGCTATTTAAAGCCTGAGCAGTTTAGCTATTCCGTGCCGTCTTATGGCGATCAGCGCGGCGTTTTTTGTGAAATGCTGAAAACTAAGGACGCAGGGCAGTTTTCCTTCTTCACTGCCCATCCCGGTATTACGCGTGGTGGGCATTACCATCACACTAAAAATGAAAAGTTCCTGGTTATTCAAGGTGATGCCACATTCAAATTTGAGCATGTTATCACCGGTGAAAAATATGAACTTCATGTAAGTTCTGGTGAATATAAAATCGTCGAGACCGTTCCCGGTTGGACTCATGACATCACTAATACCGGAAGCAATGAATTAATCGTAATGCTTTGGGCTAATGAAATTTTTGATAAAAATGCACCGGATACCATAGCGAGACCTTTAGCATGAAAAAATTGAAAGTTATGTCTGTGGTGGGAACTCGCCCGGAAATTATTCGTCTGTCACGCGTTTTGGCCAAACTTGATCAATATTGCGACCATATTATTGTTCACACTGGACAGAACTACGATTTTGAATTGAATGAAGTTTTCTTCAACGACCTTGGCGTGCGTAAGCCAGACTATTTTCTGAGTGCTGCAGGTAAAAATGCAGCCACCACCATTGGCCAGATCATTATTAAGGTGGATGAAGTTCTTGAAGAAGTAAAACCTGATGCCATGTTGGTCCTTGGCGATACCAACTCCTGTATCTCTGCGTTACCGGCGAAACGCCGGAAGATCCCAATTTTTCATATGGAAGCAGGAAATCGCTGCTTTGATCAACGTGTCCCAGAGGAAACTAACCGCCGCATCGTCGATCACACAGCAGATATCAATCTGACTTACAGCACCATCGCACGTGATTACTTACTGAGCGAAGGTCTCCCGCCAGACCGCGTTATTAAAACCGGCAGCCCGATGTTTGAAGTGCTTTCACATTATATGGAACAGATTGATAGTTCTGATGTGTTGAAGCGTCTGGGTCTTCAGAAAAATAAATTTTTTGTCGTCAGTGCTCATCGGGAAGAAAACGTCGATTCGCCGAAACAATTAGAAAAACTGGCCCAGGTACTTAATACCGTAGCGGAAAAATATGATTTTCCGGTTATCATTTCTACGCATCCAAGAACGCGTAACAGAATTGAAGCTGCGGGTATAACGTTCCACAAAAATATTCAGCTTCTGAAGCCACTTGGTTTTCACGATTATAACCATCTGCAGAAAAACGCGATGGCCGTATTGTCCGATAGTGGCACAATTACTGAAGAATCATCCATCATGAACTTCCCCGCAGTAAATATTCGCGAAGCGCATGAAAGACCGGAAGGATTTGAAGAAGCCTCGGTAATGATGGTTGGACTTGAGGTTGAGCGTGTTTTACAGGCGTTAGCTATTCTTGAGACGCAGCCTCGTGATCAAGATCGCTTATTACGGCAGGTTGCTGATTACAGCATGCCAAACGTTTCAGATAAAGTGGTCAGAATCATCCATTCCTATACGGATTACGTTAAGAGAGTGGTCTGGAAAGAGTACTAATGAAACTTGCTCTGATAATCGATGATTACTTGCCTGACAGCACGCGAGTGGGTGCCAAAATGTTCCATGAACTCGCAGTGGAGCTACTTCGGCATGGGCATCAGGTCACTGTTATTACACCTGAAATAAACGGCTGTCAGCGTCTTAGTTACGATAATCTTGACGGCGTAAATATCTGGCGCTTTAAAAGCGGTCCGATCAAAGATGTGCCAAAAGTCCAGCGCGCAATCAACGAAACTTTACTTTCATGTCGGGCCTGGCTTGCGGTACGGTCAAATATTAAGAAAGATACTTTTGATGGTGTTATTTACTACTCTCCCTCAATCTTCTGGGGTAGGTTGGTTCGTAACATTAAAAAAAGATGTGGTTGCCCGGCTTACTTAGTTTTGCGGGATATGTTCCCGCAATGGGTCATTGACGCGGGTATGCTTCGCAGTGGTTCACTGCTCGAAAAGTATTTCCGTTTTTTTGAAAAATATTCCTACGAACAAGCCAATAGTATTGGGTTGATGTCGGACCGAAATTTGGAAATTTTCAGGTTGCATAATCGTCATTTACCCTGTGAGGTTTTGAAAAACTGGGCAAATGTTAGCGCTTATGCTTCTCGGGAAAACGAAAACGGATCTTTTCGGGATAAGCTTGGACTGCATAAGAAGACGATTTTCTTTTATGGCGGTAACATTGGTCATGCGCAGGATATGACCAACCTCATGAGGTTGGCAAAAAACATGCAAAAGCATGAGAACGCGCATTTTTTGTTTGTGGGTCAGGGGGATGAAGTCGAACTGATTAAGCAGCTTGCCAGTGAATGGAATTTGTCAAATTTTTCGTATCTTCCATCGATTAACCAAGTGGAATTCAAGCGGTTATTGAGTGAGATCGATATCGGATTGTTTTCACTAGCAGCTAATCATATTTCGCATAATTTTCCCGGTAAACTTTTAGGTTACATGGTTCAGTCAATACCCATTCTCGGTAGTGTCAATGCGGGTAATGATTTGATGGACATTGTTAATGCAAATTCCGCTGGGTTTATCCATGAAAATGGCCAGGACGAGCAGTTACTTGCTTCAGCCGAGCGGTTATTGCTCGATGAAAATCTACGCTTATCGATTGGCAAAAGTGCTTATAAATTGTTAATCGATCAATTTTCCGTTCAGTCCGCGGCCCAGACCATTGAAAATAGACTGGAGGCGAGCGGTGCGTTTAATTGATAAAGCAACATTAGAAACCCTTTTTGAAGAAGCAAAGCATTCCGTTCGCAAAAGGTCTCACTTGCTTTTGCATTCTGGACACCATGAGAAAGTACAACGGTTAATCATTGCGTTAGTCGAAGGAAGCTATGTTGAACCTCACTACCATGAGTTATCCCATCAGTGGGAAATGTTTATTGTCACTGAAGGAAGCATAAGGATTTCTCTTTTCACTGCCACTGGTGAAGTGCATTCTTCATTTTTGGCCGGACCTCTGGAGAACAGTTCGATCGTTGAGTTTGCTCCTGGGGATATTCACAGTGTGGAATGCGTATCAGAGAGAGCATTAATGGTAGAAGTCAAAGAAGGCCCATTTGACCCTCATTACGCAAAAGCCACGCCTATCTGGTACCACGGCTAGCGAGTTTGGGTTTAAGGCCATCAAATGCTACCCAGACTGCGCTCTCATAAGTTAACATCATAGCCACATTTGAAGCCGCGTGTAGGGCGCGGTGAGCACACCTGACAGGAGTATGTAATGTCCAAGCAGCAGATCGGCGTTGTTGGTATGGCCGTGATGGGGCGCAACCTTGCGCTGAACATCGAAAGCCGTGGTTATACTGTTTCCGTATTCAACCGCTCCCGTGAGAAGACTGAAGAAGTCGTCGCGGAGAACCCGGGTAAGAAACTGGTTCCTTACTACACCGTAAAAGAGTTCGTTGAGTCCCTTGAAACGCCACGTCGCATCCTGCTAATGGTGCAGGCAGGCGCTGGCACCGATGCGGCCATCGACTCCCTGAAGCCTTATCTCGATAAAGGCGATATCATCATCGATGGCGGTAACACCTTCTTCCAGGACACCATTCGCCGTAACCGCGACCTATCGGCTGAAGGCTTCAACTTCATCGGGACCGGTGTTTCCGGCGGTGAAGAGGGCGCCCTGAAAGGCCCATCCATCATGCCTGGCGGCCAGAAAGATGCTTACGAGCTGGTTGCCCCAATCCTGACCAAAATTGCTGCGGTTGCTGAAGACGGCGAACCATGCGTAACGTACATCGGGCCTGACGGTGCCGGTCACTACGTTAAAATGGTTCACAACGGCATCGAATACGGTGACATGCAGCTGATCGCAGAAGCTTATTCCTTGCTGAAGCACGGTCTGGATCTGTCTAACGAAGAGCTGGCAGAAACCTTTACCGAATGGAACAAAGGTGAGCTGAGCAGCTACCTGATCGACATCACCAAAGACATCTTCACCAAGAAAGATGAAGAAGGGAAATACCTGGTTGATGTCATTCTGGATGAAGCCGCCAACAAAGGCACCGGTAAATGGACCAGCCAAAGCTCTCTGGATCTCGGCGAACCGCTGTCCCTGATCACGGAATCCGTATTCGCTCGCTATATCTCTTCTCTGAAAGAGCAGCGTGTTGCGGCGTCTAAGGTTCTGAGTGGCCCGCAGGCTAAGCCATTCTCCGGTGACAAAGCGGAGTTCAGCGAGAAAGTTCGCCGCGCGCTGTACCTGGGTAAAATCGTTTCTTATGCTCAAGGCTTCTCCCAGCTGCGTGCCGCATCTGAAGAGAACAACTGGGACCTGAACTACGGTGAGATCGCGAAGATTTTCCGTGCAGGCTGCATCATTCGTGCGCAGTTCCTGCAGAAAATCACCGATGCTTATGCTGAAACCCCAGCGATCGCGAACCTGCTGTTGGCACCTTACTTCAAGAAGATTGCCGATGATTACCAGCAGGCTCTGCGCGATGTAATTGCTTACGCGGTGCAGAACGGTATCCCAACCCCAACCTTCTCCGCTGCCATTGCCTATTACGATAGCTACCGTGCAGCCGTGCTGCCAGCTAACCTGATTCAGGCTCAGCGTGATTACTTCGGCGCACATACCTATAAACGTACAGACAAAGAAGGCGTGTTCCATACAGAGTGGATGGAAAAGTAATATTCTTTAGTCAGTTATGAGGTTCACACAAACCAGTGAAGAGGATCTTCACTGGTTTTCTTCTTATTTTCAGGACGAAAATTTCTGGTTCGCTTGGTATGCGAGCGAAAAGATATGAGTAGAAATTAGCGTTTGGAGTGCTATGAAAATTATCGTCACAGGTGGTGCTGGATTTATCGGCTCTGCACTAGTCCGTCACATTATCAATGACACCAGCGATGAAGTGATGGTCATTGATAAACTGACCTACGCCGGGAATACTGATTCGTTGTTACCTGTCGCACATAGCAACCGCTATTCATTCCGACAGATTGATATCTGCGACAGGGCTGCAATTGATGTGGCAATACAGGTATTTCAGCCAGATGCGATAATGCATCTGGCTGCTGAAAGCCATGTTGATCGTTCAATAGATGGATCGGCTACTTTTATCGAAACCAATATCATTGGAACCTATACGTTGCTGGAGTCAGCCCGATGCTACTGGAATCAGCTAGAACAAGAGAAAAAGGATGTATTCCGCTTTCACCATATTTCAACGGACGAAGTGTATGGAGACTTGCATGATGCTGACTCGCTATTTACCGAAAAAACGCCTTATGCACCAAGTAGCCCATATTCTGCCTCTAAAGCTTCTAGCGATCATTTGGTGCGCGCATGGATGAGAACATATGGTTTGCCTACGCTTGTAACAAATTGTTCCAATAACTATGGCCCGTACCATTTTCCTGAAAAATTGATTCCTTTAGTCATTCTCAATGCGCTTGAAGGCAATCCTTTACCTGTATATGGTGATGGTTGCCAGATTCGCGATTGGCTTTATGTTGATGATCATGCACGTGCTCTTTATAAAGTTATCACCGCAGGAAAAATTGGTGAAACTTATAATATTGGTGGCCATAACGAACGTAAAAATATTGAAGTTGTACAATCAATATGTCAGCTTTTAGATGAAATGGTAGTTGATAAACCTGACACTATTAATAGGTTTGAGGAATTAATTACTTTTGTCGCCGATCGACCGGGGCACGATCTTCGTTACGCTATTGATGCATCAAAAATTGAACGAGAACTCGGCTGGACACCTGCTGAAACATTTGAAAGCGGTATCAGGAAAACAGTGACATGGTATTTAGAAAATGAATCCTGGTGGAAGCGAGTAAAAAATGGTGCTTATGCCAGAGAACGCTTGGGATTAAATTTTTAATCACGTAAGGATTTTATTATGAAGGGAATTGTTCTTGCCGGTGGCTCAGGAACTCGCTTGTATCCTATAACACGAGGTGTATCAAAGCAGTTACTGCCCATTTATGATAAGCCGATGGTCTATTATCCTATTTCGGTGCTCATGCTTTCGGGGATTCGCGATATTTTATTGATCACGACTCTTGAAGATTTACCCGCCTTCCAGCGACTTCTAGGGGATGGTCATCATTTAGGAATTAATCTCAGTTACGAAATTCAGGCCAGGCCTGAAGGACTGGCTCAGGCATTTATCATTGGTGAAGAATTCATTGGTGGTAATAACTGTGCTTTAGTGTTAGGAGATAATATCTTTTTTGGCCAGGGATTCGGCAGCAAGCTGGAAACCGTTGCCCAACGTCAGTCTGGCGCCTCGGTATTTGGCTATCAAGTAATATCTCCAGAGCGTTTTGGCGTTGTGGAATTTGATGCCCAATATCGAGCTATTTCCATTGAGGAGAAGCCAGAAAAACCTAAGTCAAATTGGGCGGTGACTGGACTCTACTTCTACGACAACAATGTTGTAGATTTTGCAAAGCAGATTAAACCTTCTCCTCGCAATGAGCTTGAGATTACCAGTATTAATCAAATATATCTGGAGAGGGGGGAGTTGAATGTTGAGCTTCTGGGGCGTGGATTTGCCTGGCTTGATACAGGCACTCATGACAGTTTGATCGAGGCTTCGCAATTTGTTCATACAATTGAAAAAAGACAAGGATTAAAAGTAGCCTGCCTGGAAGAAATCGCGTATCGCCGAGGGTGGTTGTCTGCCGAACAGGTTCTTGATAATGCCAGAATGATGGGGAAGACTTCTTATGGTCAATACCTCCAACAGCTGGTATAAACCCTTTGGGCTTTCACTCTGGGTTCCAAAAGATTCCCATTCCATTTTGGGATGGGAATTTATCATTCCAGTTACAATTTTTCTATCTGTACAGATAGTTAATTAAAGCATTTAATTTCTCTTTTCAGTCTAATCCTATCTTTTTTCGATGTTCTTTCTTATATTTTAAACTATCATTACAACCATAATAGTATGATTTGATTTTTTAGGGTGAAAATGAACCATAGCAATGAAGTGGTAAACCACGGCCGCCAGGAAACTTGTGAATCAATTGATGTTGTTAAATTATTTTTACAGTTATGGCGAGGGAAAGTGGTAATTATCAGTATTACCTTAGTCAGTATTTTAATCGCTGTTGCTTATCTCACTGTTGCCAAAGAAAAATGGACTTCTGAAGCGATAGTCACACTGCCTGACCCGGGGCAGGTAGCAAACTACACCAACGCGTTTGCAGTGCTTTACAGTCAGACACCGGCTAACACTCCCTCCAATCAGGCTGTTCAACAGGCTTTCTTTGACCGTTTTAACTCTGCGATGAACGCACTTGCTGGCCAGCTTGAGAATCAGGACAAACCTGAAAAATTGATGATTGAAGCCGCAAACAAAGAGACTCCGTTGCCGCTTAAAATTAGTTATGTTGCTAGTTCTGCTCAACAGGCGCAGCAGACTCTGAATACTTATATTCAACAGAGCAATAAGCGCATCGTTACCGAACTGGATAGTGACCTCAGAATTTCTATTGACGCCAAAATAGGCGATCTTAAAGAAGAGCTGGCAGCAAAAGAAAAAGTAGCTAAAGAGAAGCAACAAAAACGTCTGGATGAGCTCAACCAGGCGCTGGTTGTTGCTGAACAGTCCAATATTACTAAACCAGTGGTTTCTCAGGCCGAAACGCTGTCTCAAGACACCCTGTTTGTGCTGGGCAGCGAGGCGCTTTCTTCGATGATAAAAAATGAGGCTTCTCGTCCGTTACCGTTGGATAACTCGTACTTTAATGTCCGCCAGGCGTTGCTTGCGGTCAGTGACTTGAAATCGACCCCCGAAACAACGTATGCGTTCCGTTATGTCATGAAGCCGGCTTTACCCGTGCATAAAGACGGCCCGAAAAAAGGTCTGACGCTCGTATTGGCTGCCTTGCTGGGGATTATTATTGGTTCAGGTTATGTTCTGGGACGTAACGCGCTGCGGCAGTATAAACCAGCCGCGTAAACCAACTTAATAAACGAAAGGCCGCATTAGCGGCCTTTTTTACATCACTTCCCGGGCTTATTTGTGCCGGGCCCGTAAATTCTCAATCACCGTACTCAAGTCCAGATCCTGATCCTGCAGCAGCACCAGCAGGTGATACATCAAATCAGAGGCTTCGTTGGTCAGCTCGTGACGATCGTTCACGGTTGCCGCCAGCGCGGTTTCCACGCCTTCTTCCCCGACTTTCTGCGCAATACGCTTGGTACCGCTGGCATACAGTTTCGCGGTGTAAGAACTTGCCGGATCGGCCGTTTTGCGCGAGGCCAGCAGTTGCTCCAGCTCAAACAGGAAATGCCAGTCGTGGTGCGCTTCACCGAAGCAGCTTGAGGTACCGAGGTGGCAGGTTGGGCCGATAGGGTTCACCAGCACCAGCAGCGTGTCGTTATCGCAGTCTGGCGCAATACGCACCACGTTCAGGAAATGGCCAGACGTTTCACCTTTAGTCCACAGGCGCTGTTTGGTGCGCGAGAAGAAGGTGACTTTGCCGCTCTCAAGGGTTTTTGCCAGCGCATCCTGGTTCATATAGCCGAGCATCAGGACTTCGCCGGACACCGCGTGCTGAACGATAACCGGCATCAGGCCATCGGTTTTTTCCCAGTCCAGCTGGGCTAACTGTTGTTCTGTTAACACACTCGAATCTCCACGCCTTGCTGAACCAGAAACGCCTTCAGTTCACCAATATTGATAATTTGCTTATGGAACACGGAAGCCGCCAGAGCGCCATCAACGTCCGCATCGCGGAAAGCCTCATGGAAGTGCTCCATGGTGCCCGCTCCGCCGGAAGCGATAAGCGGTACATGGCAGACTTCACGCACTTTCTTCAGCTGCGTCAGGTCGTAGCCGTTGCGCACGCCATCCTGGTTCATCATATTCAGGACGATTTCCCCGGCGCCGCGCTTCTGCACTTCCTGCACCCAATCCAGTGTTTCCCACTTTGTTACGCGGGTACGGCTTTCGTCGCCGGTGTACTGATTCACGTGGTATTTGCCGGTTTCAGCGTCAAACCAGGTGTCAATACCGACCACGATGCACTGCACGCCAAAGCGTTCCGCCAGGCGAGTGATAAGCTCGGGATCGGCCAGAGCAGGGGAGTTAATGGAAATCTTATCCGCCCCGAACGACAGGATCTGTGCGGCATCCTCAACGGATTTAATCCCGCCCGCCACGCAGAAAGGAATATCGATCACTTCCGCCACGCGGGTCACCCAGCTTTTGTCTACCACGCGGCCGTCGCTCGAGGCGGTGATATCGTAAAAGACCAGTTCGTCTGCGCCTTCCTGGGCATAGCGCTGCGCCAGCGGCACGATGTCACCAATGATTTCGTGATTGCGGAACTGCACGCCTTTCACTACCTGGCCGTCACGCACGTCCAGGCAAGGGATTATCCGTTTTGCCAGCATGAAATCGCCTCCTTCACGTTAAATTTACCTTCCAGAAGCGCGCGCCCAACAATCACGCCTTTCACGCCGCTGCCGCGCAGGGCGGCAATATCATCCAGCCCGCCAATACCGCCGGAGGCCTGAAAGGCGACCTGCGGGAAGCGCGCACAAACTTCCTGATAAAGCTCAACGTTTGAGCCTGCCAGCGTGCCGTCGCGCGAGATATCGGTGCAAAGTACATGCTTGAGGCCAAACGGCAGAAACTGCTCAACGAGCTGCTCCAGCGTGGTGCCGGAGGTTTCCTGCCAGCCGCTCACCGCGACCTGTTTGTTACCTTCGGCATCAATACGCACGTCCAGCGCCAGCACCAAAGCATCGGCGCCAAAGCGTTTAAACCAGCCCTGTACCAGCTCAGGGGATTTCACCGCGGTGGAGCCGACGACTACGCGAGCTGCACCCGCTTCCAGCAGGGCTTCAACATCCTGCTCTGTACGCACGCCGCCGCCAACCTGAACCGGCACGTTCACGCCAGCCAGCAGCTTTTGCAGCAGAGGAATTTGTCGGGCTGCCGGATCTTTAGCCCCGGTCAGGTCAACCAGGTGCAGCACTTCTGCGCCCTGGGTCTGGTAATCCTGTAAACGTGGCAGCGGATCGCTGCCGTAGTCACGCTGCTGGCCGTAATCTCCCTGATGGAGACGCACCACTTTGCCGTCAATTAAATCAAGAGCCGGAATGATCATCGCCTACATCTCCAGAAAGTTTTTCAGCAGCTGAGCGCCAGCCGCACCGGAACGTTCGGGGTGGAACTGAACGCCCCAGAAATTATCTTTTTGCACCGCCGCAGTGAAGGCTTCACCGTAGTTTGCCTGGGCGATAGTGTTTTCGCAGACCGGCATCGCGTAGCTGTGAACGAAGTAGAAATACGCCCCGTCTTCAATGCCGCGGAACAGGCGATCGCCTGCCTTCGGGTAAACCCTGTTCCAGCCCATGTGCGGCAGCGGCAGGCCAAAGTCTTTCATCTGCAACACCGGCTGCTCGATAATGCCCAGCATCTCAACGCCGTGGCTTTCGTCGCTGCGGCTGCCGAGGAGCTGCATCCCGAGGCAAATGCCCAGCACGGGCTGAGTACAGGCTTTGATAAGATCCACCAGATCGCGCTCGATGATTTGATTCATGGCCGCCTGAGCGGTGCCTACGCCCGGCAGAAAAAGCTTATCGGCGCGCAGTACCACGTCCGGGTCACGGCTGACCAGCGGCTCATAGCCGTGGCGCTGAATGGCCGACTTCACCGAATGCAGGTTGGCACAGCCCGTATCGAGGATCACCACGTTCATCACAGCACTCCTTTCGAGGAGGGAAGCGTATCGCCCTCGACGCGAATCGCCTGGCGCAGCGTGCGGCCAAAGACTTTGAACAGGCTCTCTACGCGGTGGTGATCGTTCTTGCCTTTGGTCTTCAGGTGCAGCGTCACGCCCATGGTGTAAGAAAGCGAGCGGAAGAAGTGCTCTACCATCTCGGTGCTAAGATCGCCCACGCGCTGGTAGTTGAACTCCGCTTTGTATTCGAGGTGCGGGCGGCCAGAAATATCCAGCGCGCAGCGGGCCAGGCATTCGTCCATTGGCAGCACAAAGCCAAAACGAGTGATGCCGCGTTTATCGCCCAGTGCCAGCTTAAGTGCTTCGCCCAGCGCCAGGCCGGTATCTTCCACGGTGTGGTGATCGTCGATGTACAGATCGCCCTTAACCGCAATCTCCATGCGGAAGCCGCCGTGGGTGCAGATCTGGTCCAGCATGTGGTCAAAGAAACCGACGCCGGTGGCAATTTTGCTGCCGCCTTCGCGATCCAGCCAGACTTTGACGTCAATCTGCGTTTCTTTGGTGTTGCGTTCTACGTGCGCGTAGCGATCGCGCTTTGTGAGTTTCTCGGCGATTTGCTTCCAGTCCAGGCCGTCGCTGTTATAGCGCAGCCCCTGAATGCCCATATTTTCGGCCAGCTCGATGTCCGTGGCGCGGTCGCCAATCACGTAGCTGTTGGCTTTATCCAGTGCGCCTTCCTGCAGGTAGCCGGTGACCAGCGCCAGCTTAGGTTTGCGGCAGTCGCAGTTGTCTGCAGGCAGGTGCGGGCAAATCAGCACCTCATCAAAAATGATGTCCTGCGAGGTCAGCACCTGCATCATCAGGTTGTGCGGACCATCGAAATCGGCCTGCGGGAAGCTGGCGGTACCCAGGCCATCCTGGTTGGTGATCATCACCAGGCGGTAGCCCGCCTTTTGCAACTGCAGCAGAGCCGGGATCACCGCAGGCTCAAAGGCGAGTTTCTCCATGCGGTCGACCTGGTAATCACTCGGCGGTTCGGAAATCAGGGTCCCGTCGCGGTCAATAAAAAGTACTTTCTGGCTCATTTGCTCTCCGTGGCCTGCAGGCCGGGTTGCTGACGCAGCGCATCGATGGCGCGCTGGCACTCTTCGCGCGTGCCGATGCTGATGCGCAGGCAGCCGCTTAACGTCGGTTGTTTATTCTGGTCACGTAAGATAATGCCCTGATCCCACAGCGATTTAAAGACTGCGCTGGAGGCGGTAATTCTGGCGATGATGTAGTTAGTTTCGCTGTCGAAAACCTGCTCAACGCAAGGGACACTTTTTAGCTCATTGATCAGGTACTGGCGATTAAGCAGCACTTCGGCAACGCGCTCGCGCATGGCGTTAATGCCCTGCGGGCTAAGCGCCTGGGCGGCGATGTCGGCCACTGGTGTAGAAAGCGGGTAAGGGGCGATCACTTTTAGCAGCAAATTAATGACTTCTTCATTTGCCAGCGTAAAGCCGCAGCGCAGGCCGGCCAGCGCAAACGCTTTAGAGAGCGTACGCAGCACGACCAGATTTGGGTATTCTTTCAGCCAGCCCGCCAGCGTCGCCTGGGGGCAAAATTCGATATACGCTTCGTCGGCAACCACCAGCGCTTTGCCGCGGGTCATTTCCAGCAGCACGCGCAGATCCTGCGGATTAATCAGCTGGCCGGTCGGGTTATTCGGGCTGCAAACATAAACGACTTTTACGCCGTCGAGGTTTTCTGCAATCGCCGGCAGGTCAAGCTGCCAGTTATCAAGCGTGGCAACGGTGCGGCACTCCACGCCAAAAGTTTCGGCGCTGACGGTGTACATGCCGTACGTCGGAGGGCAATAGAGAATGGCGTCTTTGCCCGGTTCGCAAAACGCGCGAATCAGCAGCTCGATACCTTCATCCGCGCCGCGGCTCACCAAAACCTGCTCAGGCTTCACGCCCGCGTAGCTGGCATAGTTGGCGATCACCTGCTTTGGCTGGCACTCCGGGTAGCGGTTCAGCGTCTGCGCGGTTAACTGGAACTCTACCGGCGTCGGATATTCGTTGGCGTTCAGCCACACGTCGCCGTTCCCACCCAGGCGGCGGGCGGACTGATAAGGGGTCAGGGCGCGGACGTTGGCGCGGGCTAACTCTTCGAGGCTCATGCTTGCTCCTTCAGGGCGGCGACGCGTAGGGTAACGGCGTTTTTGTGGGCGGTCAGCTGCTCGGCGGCAGCCAGAATTTCAATGGTTTTCGCCAGCGAGGCAAAACCTTGCGCAGACAGCTCCTGCACGGTCATGCGCTTCTGGAAGTCCGCTAGCCCGAGGCTTGAGCAGGTGGAGGTGTAACCGTAGGTCGGCAGCACGTGATTTGTCCCGGAGGCATAATCCCCTGCGGATTCCGGCGACCAGTCGCCCAGAAATACCGAGCCTGCGCTGGTAATATCGTCCACCAGTTCTCGGGCGTTGCGGGTCTGAATAATCAGATGCTCAGGGCCATACTGGTTTGAAATCTCAATGCACTGCGCTAAATCGCGGGCAATAATTAAGCGGCTGCTTTCCAGCGCTTTGCGGGCGGTTTCTGCGCGCGGCAGAGCTGCAAGCTGGCGCTCAACGGCATCGGCAACGGCCTGGGCCACGGCGATGTCCGGAGTCAACAGAACCACCTGAGAATCCGGGCCGTGTTCTGCCTGAGAAAGCAGATCTGAGGCCACAAAGTCAGGCGTGGCGCCGCTGTCGGCGATCACCAGCACTTCCGAAGGGCCGGCAGGCATATCAATAGCCGCGCCGTCGAGACGCTGGCTGACCTGGCGCTTCGCTTCGGTGACGAAGGCGTTGCCGGGGCCAAAAATCTTGTCCACTTTCGGAATGCTTTCCGTGCCCAACGCCAGGGCGGCAATAGCCTGCGCGCCGCCGACCTGAAACACCTCCTGCACGCCGCAAAGCTGGGCCGCATAAAGGATCTCGTCGGCAATCGGCGGCGGTGAGCAAAGCACCACTTTTTTGCAGCCCGCGATGCGGGCAGGCGTTGCCAGCATCAGCACGGTAGAGAAGAGCGGGGCAGAGCCGCCGGGAATGTACAGGCCCACGGAGGCCACCGGGCGGGTGACCTGCTGGCAGCGCACGCCGGGCATGGTTTCGACATCCACCGGGGCAAGCTGCTGCGCGAGGTGGAATTTCTCGATGTTAGCGACGGCCACGGCCATCGCCTCTTTAATCTCGCTGCCCAGCCTGGCCACGGCTTCATCAATTTGCTGCTGGGTGACCTGCAGCTGCTTTACTTCCGTTTTATCGAACTTCGCGCTGTATTCACGCAGGGCGGCATCGCCATTGTTTTTAACGTTATTCAGAATCTCCGCCACGGTGCGGGTAATGCTGTCCGAAGCGGAGATAGCCGGGCGCATCAGCAGCGCACGACGAGCGTCTTCGTCGCAGTCGTTCCAGTTAATCAGCGTGTTGAAGTTGCTCATCACATCACTCCATCATCTTCTCAATAGGCAGCACCAGAATGGAGCTGGCACCCAGCGCCTTCAGTTTTTCCATGGTTTCCCAGAACAGCGTTTCGCTACTCACCATATGCATCGCCACGCGCTGCTGGTCGCCGGCCAGCGGCAGAATGGTTGGGCGCTCGGCACCTGGCAGCAGGGCAATCACTTCATCCAGACGCTCGGTTGGCGCGTGCATCATGATGTATTTGGACTCGCGAGCCTGAATCACGCCCTGGATACGGGTCAGCAACTTATCGATCAGCTGTTGCTTGGCCGCTGGCATTTCGCCATCGCGCTGGATCAGGCAGGCTTTGGAGCGGTAGATAACTTCGACTTCACGCAGGCCGTTGGCTTCGAGCGTTGCGCCGGTAGATACCAGGTCACAGATGGCATCGGCCAGACCGGCGCGCGGCGCCACTTCCACCGAACCGTTCAGCAGGCAGGACTTAAACTGCACGCCTTTCTGGTCGAGGTAGCGCTTCAGCAGGTGCGGGTAAGAGGTTGCAATGCGTTTGTTGTTCAGACTGGCCGGGCCATCCCACGGCTCGTCCACGGCGGTGGCCAACGACAGACGGCAGCCGCCGAAGTCCAGACGACGTAGCGTGTAATAGCGAGGATCTTCACCCTGGGCACGGCGCGTCAGCAATTCTTCTTCGAGCACGTTTTCACCGATAATACCGAGGTCAACTACGCCGTCCATCACAAGTCCTGGAATGTCGTCATCACGGACGCGCAGGATGTCGATAGGCATGTTTTCGGCCAGCGCAATCAGGCGTTGGGTGTGCAGGTTGATTTTTATGCCGCAGCGGGCGAGTAATTCGCGTGAATCATCGCTAAGACGGCCAGATTTCTGCATAGCTATGCGTAAACGGTTGTTGTCGGTCATCGGTAGTTACCCCTTATCAATTCCTGTCTGACGCCCAATAAAAAAGCCCCCGGAAGATATCTTCCGGGGGCTTTTTCTCGCGTTCACGCACCACTGGAAGATCTTTTCGTCTCCCAGCACCAATCGCCTGAAAGACTAGTCAGGGTGATGGTGATGATGGTGGTTTTTAAACTGAGCGCGTGTCATAAAATTCTCGTATGAATGACTATTCATTATGTGCCAATTAACGTAAACCAGATGACGCGTTGAGTGCAAGGGGTTTTTTCCCGCTTCATTAATATTCTGTTTGGCTGTGGGAATTGTCAGTTCTGCGCGGGTGGCGTAGCCTTAACGGAGAGCTTAATTCAGTCGTCAGAAGATAATGCTGCAAGGTCAGGAGACAAGGCATGAAAAGGGTCGCAATAGTCGGGTTGGGGTGGTTGGGAATGCCGCTGGCGCTCTCATTGTCAGCGCGCGGTTATCAGGTCACCGGCAGCAAAACAACGCTGGATGGCGTAGAAGCTGCCCGGATGTGCGGGATCGAAAGTTATCAGTTGCATCTGCAGCCGGAGTTGATTTGCGACAGTGAGGACCTGGAGGCGCTGCTAAACGTCGACGCGTTAGTGGTGACGCTTCCCGCCCGGCGCAGCGGAGAAGGCGATGATTTTTATCTGCAGGCGGTGCAGGAAATTGTCGACAGCGCGCTGGCGCATTCCGTGCCGCGTATTATCTTTACCAGCTCGACCTCCGTGTATGGCGAAGGCGAGGGTAACGTAAAAGAGACGTCCCCGCTTAAACCCGTCACGGCCAGCGGCAAAGTACTTAAAGAGCTGGAAGACTGGTTACACAAACTGCCGGGGACGTCCGTGGATATTCTGCGCCTGGCGGGCCTGGTGGGGCCGGAACGCCATCCCGGACGTTTTCTGGCGGGAAAAACGGATGTGGCAAACGGGCAACACGGCGTAAACCTGGTCCATCTGGAAGATGTGGTTTCGGCCATCACGCTGCTGCTTCAGGCGCCAAAAGGCGGGCGAGTCTATAATCTTTGTGCCCCAGCCCACCCAACGCGGGAAGAGTTTTACACGCGTATGGCCCGGCAAATTGGCCTGGAGGCACCGTCGTTTCGTAAAGACGAGGCAGTTGGCCAGGGCAAGCTTATTGACGGCAGCCGCATCTGTAATGAGCTAGGCTTCGAATATCAATATCCTAATCCGCTGCTTATGCCGATGCAGTAAGTTCAGCTGCATCTCCGGGAGTGAGTATGAAACCTTTGCTGGACGTACTGATCATTCTCGATGCGCTGGATAAAGAAGGGAGCTTTGCTGCGGCGGCGGCAAAGCTCTTTAAAACCCCTTCGGCGCTGAGCTACAGCGTGCAAAAGCTGGAAAGCGACCTCAATATTCAAATCCTCGACCGCAGCGGCCATCGGGCGCGTTTTACACGAACCGGCCAGCTTCTGCTGGAAAAAGGCCGAGAAATTCTGCATTCGGTACGCGAGCTGGAAAAACAGGCGATCAAACTCCAGCAGGGCTGGGAGCATGAACTCACCATCGGCGTGGACAACGCCTTTCCTTTTTCTTTGCTGACGCCGTTAATCGAAGCGTTCTATCAAAGCTACAGCGTGACGCGACTAAAGTTTATCAACGATGTCCTTGGCGGCTCGTGGGAGGCGCTAACGGAAGGGCGAGCGGACATTATTGTCGGGGCGATGAGCGAACCGCCTTCGCTGAGCGGTTTTGGCTTTACGCTGCTGGGCAGGCTGGAGATCGTCTTTGTCGTGGCGCCACATCATGCGCTGGCGAAAGCCGAGGAGCCGCTGCCACGCCGGCTGGTTAAGCAGTCCCGGGCGGTGGTTGTGGGTGATACCTCCAGAATCGAGTCTGCCAGAGCGCTGCATTTACTCGAAGAGCAGGAAGCGATCACCGTATTTGATTTCAAAACCAAGCTTGAGCTGCAAATCAGCGGCATTGGCTGCGGGTATATGCCGCGCTATATGGCTCAGCGTTTTATTGAGAGCGGCGCGCTGGTGGAAAAGCAGGTCGCAGGGCAGGTGCCTTATGTGCCGGTTTGGATAGGCTGGAATGAGCAAACGGCCGGGCTTGCCAGCGAATGGTGGCGCGAAAAAATCGTTGCCGATTCGCATATTGCCCAAGTCTATATGCCAGTAGAAAAATAGTGCCTTTTTGACTGGCGGGGTAGGGAGAACCTGGCTATGTTCAATGTCAGCCCGGCAGTAGGTTAGGGCAGTGATACGCGGGAACAGGCCTATCTTCTTCTGCAGCGCTGAATGTGGGAGGTTTTACTTCCGCCAGATGCTGAAAAAGAAATTGTCAAAGATGGCTTTAACATCTTGTCATTGTGGCGCCGTATGGTGCAAAATACGCGCCAGCAAAAATAGAAGACTAACCGACGTTTAAGAGACGTCGGTTATTTTTTTGCAATCAATTAAGTCAGACAAACGGCATTTGCCAAAAAAACCAAGAGGCCGGGCTTCGTACCGGATAGATACTAGCTTTTAAAAAACGACAGTCGTGTCGCCGAGGAAATTAAGATGGGGCAGATTTTTGCTTTTGCGCAGGCTTTCGCCATTGAGGGAAATGACCATGTCGCTTAACGTCACCGCAGGTGCAAACACCCGCCCAGGTCTGCGTAAGACCCTGACGCTGGTTCCGGTAGTTATGATGGGCCTTGCCTACATGCAGCCGATGACCTTGTTTGATACTTTCGGTATTGTTTCCGGGATGACCGATGGCCATGTGCCGACGGCTTATGCCTTTGCTCTGGTGGCGATTCTGTTCACCGCGCTGAGCTATGGCAAGCTGGTGCGTCGTTTCCCGTCTGCGGGTTCCGCTTATACCTACGCCCAAAAATCCATTAACCCGCTGGTCGGTTTTATGGTGGGCTGGTCGTCGCTGCTGGACTACTTGTTCGCGCCGATGATTAACATCCTGCTGGCAAAAATCTATTTTGAAGCTCTGGTGCCCGGCGTCCCTTCGTGGATCTTCGTGGTGGTGCTGGTTGGCTTTATGACTGTGTCTAACCTGCGCAGCGTAAAAACTGTTGCCAACTTCAACAGCGTCATCGTGCTGCTGCAAATCGTGCTGATTGCGGTCATTATGGGCATGGTGGTTTACGGCGTTTCCGGTGGTGAAGGTGCGGGCACGCTCGCAAGCAGCAAACCTTTCTGGTCTGAAAATGCACATATTGCACCGATGATTACCGGGGCGACTATCCTGTGCTTCTCGTTCACCGGATTTGACGGCATCAGCAACCTGTCTGAAGAGACCAAAGACGCCGAGCGTGTTATTCCGCGGGCTATCTTCCTGACCGCGCTGATTGGCGGCATGATCTTCATCGTCTCGACCTATTTCCTGCAGCTGTACTTCCCGGATATCTCTCGCTTTAAAGATCCGGACGCGTCTCAGCCTGAAATCATGCTGTTCGTTGCGGGTAAAGCTTTCCAGGTTGGCGCGCTTATCTTCTCCACCATTACCGTGCTGGCTTCCGGTATGGCGGCGCACACCGGCGTTTCTCGCCTGATGTACGTGATGGGTCGTGACGGCGTGTTCCCGAACCGCTTCTTTGGCTACATTCATCCGAAATGGCGTACCCCGGCGTTTAACGTGCTGCTGGTAGGTGCCGTAGCGCTGATGGCTATCGACTTTGACCTGGTAACCGCAACTGCCCTGATTAACTTCGGTGCGCTGGTGGCCTTTACCTTCGTTAACCTGTCGGTTATTTCGCAGTTCTGGATCCGCGAAAAACGTAATAAGTCACTGAAAGACCATTTCAACTACCTGGTGTTACCGACCATCGGCGCTCTGACCGTAGGCGCGCTGTGGATTAACCTGGAGCAAAGCTCGATGATCCTCGGCCTGATTTGGGGTGCCATCGGTCTGATTTACGTTGCCTGCGTAACCCGCAGCTTCCGTAACCCGGTCCCGCAGTACAACGAAGACATTGCTTAATCGCCTTCGGTGAAATAAGAATGGCTCCCGGTAGGAGCCATTTTTTTGTCTGTAAAAAGCGTTAACCGACCAGATATTGCGCGTATTCAAACAGCGCTTTAAGCAGCGCCAGTTTCTCTTTATCGCCTTCATGCTGGTTATACAGCGCTTCAAGCTCAAGGGCGTAAGCCTGCAGGGCTTCCTGGGAAAGCACGTCGCGACGATGCTGCAGCCAGCGGTTTTGCTCTTCTTCACTTAATGTGCCCGGCCAGTTGCGCGCGCGATAGTTGAAGAGCAGCTTCTCAATGCGCTTATCGGCAAAGGTGATATCCAGCGCCGGCAGATTCTGTGGGTCAGTTTCCAGCACGATGCGCATTGCCGCGCGGTCTGCATCGCTGAAGAAACCGTTGTACAGCTGAGCATCCACGTTTTCAGAAGGCACAAACGGCTCGGCTTCAGCAAACAGCGTCACCACTTTTTCACGCACCTCCGGATGCTCACGCAGCACTTTCAGATTATCTAGACATTGCTGGCGGTTAATACCAAGGCGTTCGGCATCTTCCGGGCGCAGCGTGTTGGCGACGGCAAGTACCGGGCACTTATTCAGATGCACCAGCTTAATCGGCACCGCGGCGTTATCCCCCAGCTCGGCTTTGGGCGTGTACAGGCGCTCACGCAGGGTGCTGGCGTCCAGCTCCAGCAGCGGAGAAATATCTCCGGCCAGGTCCACCATAATCACCGCATTACGGTTATCAGGGTGCCACGCCAGCGGCGCTATCCAACTGGTATTGCCGCGCTGGGCGCCAAACATACCGGACACGTGAACCAGCGGCTTCATCTGCGGGATATCAATCAGCGTCTGTAGTTTCTGCTTCGAGCGGTGGCTGTAGAGATAGTCAAACAGGCGCGGCTGACGAGTTTTCACCAGCTGAGCCATGGCGATGGTGGCGTAAACGTCTGACATCGCATCGTGCGCGTTGGCGTGCTCAATGCCGTTAGCTTTGGTCAGATGCTCAAGGCGGAAGCTTGGCAGCCCGTCCTCATTTTCCGGCCAGACAATGCCTTCGGGGCGCAGGGCGTAGCAGGCCCGCATCACGTCGAGCAAATCCCAACGGGAGTTGTCGTTCTGCCAGCTCCAGGCGTAGGGATCGTAGAAGTTGCGGTAGAAGATATTACGCGTCACTTCATCGTCGAAGCGCACGTTGTTGTAGCCCACCACGCAGGTCTTTGGCACGGTAAAAATACCGTGAATACGCTTTGCAAAATCCGCTTCGTTTTCGCCACGCGCCAGCGCCTGCTGAGGCGTTATACCAGTAATCATCACGGCTTCAGGCTGGGGCAGGTAGTCATCCGCAGGCTTGCAATAAAACACTTCCGGATCGCCAATAACGTTAAATTCGCTGTCGGTGCGAATGGCGGCAAACTGGGCCGGTCGGTCCAGCGAAGGGCTTTTGCCGAAGGTTTCGTAATCGTGAAACAGAAATGTAGCAAGGGGAGCAGAATCAGACACAGAGGTTACCATTGAGCTAGTTGAATTCTGGATCAATGGTAAACCATCTGCTGGCTCATCAGAAGGAAAAGCGCGTTTAAGATACTGACCTTTCGGTTTTCATTTTCTCCCTGCTCAGCAAGCGTTTACCCAGCGCGATACCGCGTTTTTCTACCTTATGGTAGAGCGCGAAGGCAATCATCCAGACGACCGGCAGCACGATAGCCGTGACTATCAGGAAGCGAATCACGGAGGGCTGATGGGCAAAAGCGGTGTAGCGGACGAGCAGACCGATCGTAGGGAGGACGATCATCAGGTGCAGCAGGTACACCGAATAAGACACGTCCCCCAGGAACAGGCTAAACCGGCAGGTGAGCAGCCTGCGCGGTGCCTCTGTTATCCGGTGCAGGCTGTTTTTCTTTTCAGACTGCCAGAGCAGCAGCGTCATTCCCGCGATCATTATGCACTCTGCCATCAGCCGCAGGTGGGTTTCAGCAATATGCATCTGCCAGGCAATGACGGGGGCGAGCAGCGCCAGCGCACAATAGCGCAGGTTTCTTTGCATCACGGCATGGGATATCAGCATACCGGCGATAAACAGCGGCAGCTTTATCAGGATCATCGACGGCATGGGAAATGCGTTGAAGTAGTCCGGAAAGAGCCAGCGCGCCGCCAGGCAAACGACCATCAGCAGCGTGGCGCTAACCGCAAAACCGTAGCGCATCACCAGCAGCATAATGAAAGGGAACAGCAGGTAAAACTGCATCTCCAGCCCGATACTCCAGTCCGGTAATACGGTGCGGAAAGAGTAAGCCGGTAACAGGCCGAAAATAAACGTCAAATGGCTGAAAATATTCAGTGCGGAATGGTCAGCATAGCGACTGCTTGCGGTGGCGGCTGTCGGCCAGGCGCTGGCGATAATATCGCGCATTTCGCCAAACCAGCCGCCAAAAATCAGCGCAACGGCCAACAACAGATAATAGAGCGGGGCGATGCGAAAGAAGCGGCGTAGCCAGAATTTACGAAAAGTCTCCGGACTATTCCACGGTTCTTTTTCCCGGCGTTCCTGGTAATTTTTGGCCATCAAATACCCTGACAGCAAAATAAATAAATCGACCCCCATGCCAGGGTCGTAAAGAAGGGGAATGCGGCACTGCACCAGCAGGCAAATGTGGCCGAGCAGAACCCAAAGCGAGGCCAGCCCTCGCAGCCCTTCCAGCTCAGGAGACCAGCGTTTACTTTCCACCATACGATGACCTTTATTCGTGTTTTCTTCGGCCAGAGTAAAAATGAATCAGCGCTGCCACAATCAGAATGTCGCACAATCCTGGAATATCGGAATAAACGCACCAAACGTATGTCGGGAATATATTTCGTACAAATATCATTCATATTTATTACTAAGTATGAAATGTCATATTTTCTTGCAATTTAAAGAAGCAAATTAACAAGAACTCCCGTAAAACGAGCCGCTGTAAATTAAGTCTTTGAGGAAATGCCGTTGAAAACCCGCCTGCTTGTTGCCCTGAGCTTTTTGTCTCTTTCCGTCAATACCGCCTTTGCTGATGATATTTTCCCCCATCAGCCGCAGCCGCCTCAGGTAGAGGCTGGTGCATGGGTGCTGATGGATTACACCACCGGGCAGGTGCTGACCGCAGGTAATGAGCACGTCCAGCGTAATCCGGCCAGCCTGACAAAGCTAATGACCGGCTATGTGGTTGACCGCGCGATCGACAGCAAGCGCATTACGCCGGACGATGTAGTCACGGTGGGGAAAGACGCCTGGGCAAAAGGTAACCCAGTCTTTGATGGCTCATCGTTGATGTTTATTAAACCTGGCGATCGGGTGACTGTGCGCGATCTCAGCCGTGGGTTGATCATCGATTCCGGCAACGACGCCTGCGTTGCGCTGGCAGATTATGTCGCCGGCGGGCAAAAGCAGTTTGTCGCCATGATGAACCACTATGTCGAGCAGCTTGGCCTGCATGACACCCATTTTGAAACCGTTCACGGCCTGGACGCACCGGGGCAGCACAGCTCAGCTTATGATCTGGCCGTTCTGTCCCGCGCTATCATCCACGGCGAGCCACAGTTCTACCATATGTACAGCGAGCGCAGCCTCACCTGGAACGGCATTACCCAGCAAAACCGTAATGGTCTGCTGTGGGATAAATCTCTGAATGTGGATGGACTGAAAACGGGGCACACCGAGACGGCAGGATTCAACATTATTGCCTCCAGCGTTCTCGGCCAGCGCCGTCTGATCGCGGTGATCATGGGGGGGCTCAGCTCAAAAGGGCGTGAAGAGCAGGCCCGCAAGCTGCTGCACTGGGGGCAGGATAACTTTGACACCGTACAGGTCTTACAAAAAGGCAAACCTATCGGCAGCGAGCATATCTGGTACGGCGACAAGGCCAATATCAATGTCGGCCCGGACCAGGACGTTTTCCTCGCGCTACCTAAATCAGAAGTGCCGAATATCAAGGCAAAGTATGTGCTGAGCAAACAGGACATGGAGGCACCGCTGGCGGCCAATACCCAGGTCGGCGAGATTCAGCTGTTTGATGGCGACAAGCTTATCTCCCACTGGCCGCTGGTGAACCTCACACCGGTAGAGAAAGGCGGGCTGTTTTCGCGTCTCGGTGACTTCATCAGCCGCAAGCTTTAACCCTTTGTATTGTTAGTGAACCACGCGACTAGCGTGGTTTTTTTTGCCTTTATTTCCTGCGAAGTAGCTCCCAAATCTGGCAGCTTGTGCCCCGCCCTTAAAAAATATAGTGTATAAATGTACAGTGTATTTATTCATCAGCGTGGAGGCAGTATGACATTCAAAGTTCAGCATGTTCCGGCGCGTAAACTGGCCGGCTTTCATCTGGTCGGGCCGTGGGAAATCACGGTTCCTCAAGGTTTTGGGCAACTGGCAATGTGGGCGAAAACCCACAGCGTGAACGGAGACTGGCTGGCCGTTTACTATGATGATCCCGATGTTGTTCCGGCCGAAAAGCTTCGCGTGGATACGGTGCTGGGTGTGCCAGATGATTTCACGCTACCGACGAACAGTGAAGGCGTTATCATCACGGCTATTGAGGCAGATACTTACGCCATCGGGCATGCAACCGTAAAAAATGAAGCGTTCCAGGAAGCCTGGGAAACCTTCTTTGACCAGGTAGAGGCTGACGGTGGCTATCGGTTAACCGGTAAATCCTGCTACGAAATCTATCTCAATGACGGCTCCGCGTCCGGCGTATGGGAAATTGATATGTACATCCCGGTCGCGAAAGTCTGACAGGAGCTCACCATGAAGGAAGCTATCGCAGGATTAAACGTGTTATTCATCGCCGGATATGGTCCTGTTACGCGAGACGTGGCAGCAAGTACCGGGTTCTATAAGCAGGTGCTGGGCCTGCCGCTGAAAGCGATGGAGGGCAATGAGGACTATCTGGCAACTGAACACGGCGCGCTGGATGGCGTGAAGCATTTTGCGCTCTGGCCGCTCGCTCAGGCGGCGCAGTCCTGTTTCGGCGTTGACGGCTGGCCTGAGCACATTGCCGCACCACAAAGCTGGGTGGAGTTCGAAGTTGAAGATGTCGGGCAAGCGACAGACGTGTTAAAGCAGGCTGGTTACCAGATGCTGGTGGATAACCGTATAGAGCCCTGGGGGCAAACAGTGTCACGCTTGCTCAGTCCTGAAGGGCTGCTGGTTGGCGTGACCGTTACGCCCTGGCTGCGTTAGCTTTATTAAATGCGGGCGGCAGTCTGCCGCCCATTTCTGATATTCAGCAAAGAAATGTGAAATATTCCGCGTAAAAGCCCCGCAGCACCCGGCGATATGATTCCTTTGCGAGAAAAACGGGTACAATTTCTTTTTTCTTTCCGGAGAGCCGGGTGTGCGCCCCGACAAATCACTGACCCCGTTTGAAATCCGTATTTACCGCAACTATCGCGTTGCTCACGGTATACGCATCGCCCTGGCTTTTGTGCTGACCTTTGTTCTGGTTCGCCTGCTGAATATCCCCGAAGGCACCTGGCCGTTGATCACGCTGGTGGTGGTGATGGGGCCAATCTCTTTCTGGGGAAATGTGGTTCCGCGCGCCTTTCAGCGCATCGGTGGCACTATTTTTGGTGCGGCGATCGGGCTGATAGCCCTCAAGCTGGAGCTTATTTCCTTACCGCTGATGATCGTCTGGTGCGGGCTGGCGATGTTCCTGTGCGGCTATCTGGCGCTGGGCAAACGTCCCTATCAGGCGTTGCTTATCGGCATCACGCTCTCCGTGGTTGTCGGGGCGCCGCCGGGAGACATGGAGATTGCGCTGTGGCGCAGCGGTGACGTTATCTTTGGCTCTCTTCTGGCCATGTTATTCACCAGCGTTTATCCGCAGCGGGCGTTTATTCACTGGCGTATCCAGATGGCAACCTTCGTGCAGGCGTTCAGCAAAATTTATACTGCGGGGTTCTCGCCAAACCTTGTTGAACGCCCGCGGCTGGAGAAGCCACTGCAGAAAATCCTTAATGATGTGGTTAAGATGCGTGCCCTGATTGGCCCCGCGGGCAAGGAAACCCGTATTCAGAAGTCAGTCTTCGAGGCGATTCAGACCATCAACCGCAATATGGTTTGCACACTTGAGCTGCAGATCAACGCTTACTGGGCGACGCGGGAAAGCCATTTCGTGATGATCAACGCCCATACGCTGCGCGACACGCAGCAAATGACGCAGCGGACGCTGGCGGCCATTTCAAAGGCGCTGTATGAAGGAAATCCTTCACCTATTTCAGCCAACACCGAGAAACTGAACGAAATCGTTTTTGAACTGCGCCAACTCATGGAAGAGGGCAAAGGCAGACAGCTGCAGGAGACGCCTATTCACGGCTATGTCTGGCTCAGCCTTGAACTGGCCCGCCAGCTTGAGCTGCTGTCGCATCTGATTTGCCGCGCGCTGCGCAAATAGCGCGCGTAAAGCACAGAAATGACAATGCTTGTTTCGATTCAGCAGAAATTGAGGTTAAGATAGGACAAGCCCGTTAGTAAGACTGACAAAAAATTGTAATCGTCAACCGCTACTACTAAGGTTATGGCGGTTGTTTTAACGAATCCGAGTACCAATTTAGCAGGGGTGTAAAAATGGAAAATATCAAACCTACCTTCCAGGACGTTCTGGAGTTTGTTCGTCTGTTCCGTCGTAAAAACAAACTGCAGCGTGAAATTCAGGACGTAGAGAAAAAGATCCGTGACAACCAGAAGCGTGTGCTGCTGCTTGATAACCTGAGCGACTACATCAAGCCAGGTATGAGCATTGAAGCAGTGCAGGGCATCATTGCCAGCATGAAAACCGACTACGAAGACCGCGTGGATGACTACATCATCAAAAACGCCGAGCTGTCTAAAGAGCGTCGTGAGATCTCTAAGAAGCTGAAAGTGATGGGCGAGCAGAAAGTTGCCGATACCAAAGCTGAATAACTTCAGCGAAGAAAAAACCGCCTTCATGGGCGGTTTTTTTATGCCTCGTTCACCATAACCCGCAATAAGGTTTCCAGCAGTCCGGGGAACCGCGCATCCAGATCTTCACGCCTCAACGAAATCAGATTCTCACGTCCCTGAGGGCGTTGCCAGATTACGCCGCTATCGCGCAGAACGCGCCAGTGGTGGGTCATGGTCGACTTCGCCACATCCTGACGCAAAGCCCCGCAGGTCAACTCAACGCCTCCGGCAAGCTGTCTGACGATCTCCAGCCGCAGAGGGTTCCCCAGCGCAAAAAGCACATTTTCAAGGCGGATTTGTTCTCGTTCAGGGTGGTTGGCAATCATACTCTTCCTGTAGGCGGTAGCGGCGCTGCGGCCGGCTACTATAACAAACTTGATGCCCTTCGAATGTATCGATATTAACGATAGCTCAAATTGTTCGAATATACTCGTACAATTGTACTATTCTGATGGCGAACAAATCTGGCGGCCATAGTGGCCGTTGCTAAACAGTCAACAAGACTAAGGACATATCATGCCCCGACCCATCCCTCTCGAACGCTATCGCAACATTGGTATTTCTGCTCATATTGATGCCGGTAAAACAACGACGACTGAACGTATTTTGTTTTATACCGGCATGAGTCACAAACTGGGTGAAGTTCACGATGGCGCAGCAACGACAGACTGGATGGCCCAGGAGCAAGAGCGCGGCATTACCATTACGTCCGCCGCGGTGAGCTGCTTCTGGCCGGGTATGGATCGCGGTTTTGAACCGCACCGTATCAACATCATCGACACGCCGGGACACGTGGACTTCACCATTGAGGTGGAGCGCTCCATGCGCGTACTGGACGGCGCCGTAATGGTTTACGACTCCGTGGGCGGCGTGCAGCCGCAGTCCGAAACCGTGTGGCGACAGGCGAATAAATACCGCGTTCCGCGGCTGGCCTTCGTCAACAAAATGGACCGTCCGGGAGCCGATTTCTTCCGCGTGGTGCAGATGATGATTGACCGCCTGAAGGCTAACCCGGTGCCGATTGTGATCCCCGTTGGTGCGGAGGAGCACTTCACCGGCGTGGTGGATCTCATCAAAATGCGCGCCATTTTGTGGGACGATGCGACCCAGGGGATGACGTTCAGCTATGCGCCGGTGCCTGAAGAGCTGCTGCAAACCGCGCAACAATGGCGGGAAAAAATGGTGTCCGCTGCGGCTGAGGCTAACGATGAGCTAATGGATAAATACCTGGAAACAGGCGAGCTGAGCGAGACGGAGATCGTTACCGGTCTGCGTGCCCGTACCATCTCCGGCGAAATCCAGCCGATGCTATGCGGCAGTGCGTTTAAAAACAAAGGCGTGCAGCGCATGCTGGATGCGGTCGTTGAGCTGATGCCTTCTCCGCTCGACATTCCTTCTATTCAGGGCGTGGACGAAAAAGGCCAGACGATTGAGCGCCATGCCAACGACGACGAACCATTCTCGGCGCTGGCTTTCAAGTTGATGACCGATCCGTACGTTGGCCAGCTGACCTTTATCCGTGTTTATTCCGGCGTGCTGCGTAAAGGCGATTCGGTTTATAACCCGGTAAAAGGCAAAAAAGAGCGTATTGGCCGCATCGTGCAAATGCACGCGAACGACAGACATGAGGTAGACGAACTTCGCGCCGGTGATATCGCGGCCTGCGTAGGTCTGAAAGACGTTACTACGGGCGATACGCTAACCGACCCGAATGCGGTGATCACCCTTGAGCGGATGGAGTTTCCCGAACCGGTAATTTCACTCGCTATCGAGCCGAAGACCAAGGCCGATCAGGAAAAAATGGGTATCGCACTGCAGCGGCTGGCGGCAGAAGATCCCTCTTTCCGACTGCATACGGACGAGGAATCCGGCCAGACGATTATCTCCGGCATGGGCGAGCTTCATCTGGAAATTATCGTTGACCGCATGAAACGTGAGTTTGGCGTGGAAGCGAACATTGGCCGGCCACAGGTGACCTACCGCGAAACGATCCGCAAGCAGGTGAAAGACGTGGAAGGGAAATTTGTGCGGCAGTCCGGCGGCAAAGGCCAGTATGGACATGTGGTGCTGACGCTTGAGCCGCAGGAGCCGGGTAAAGGCTTTGTGTTTGAAGATGCGACCAAAGGGGGCGTGGTTCCGCGCGAGTACATTCCTTCGGTGGAGAAAGGCCTGCGCGAAGCCATGAACACCGGCGTGCTGGCCGGCTACCCGGTGGTGGACATCAAAGCCACGCTGACCTTCGGCTCTTACCACGACGTCGACTCTTCGGAAATGGCGTTCAGAATGGCGGCGATCTTTGGCTTTAAGGACGCCGTGCGCAAGGCGAATCCGGTTATTCTGGAGCCGATCATGCACGTCGAAGTGGAAACACCGGAAGAGTACGCCGGTAGTATCATGGGCGATCTCTCTTCCCGCCGCGGCATGGTGCAGGGCATGGAAGAGCGTTTTGGCAGCCAGATAATCCGGGCCGACGTCCCGCTGGCAGAAATGTTTGGTTATTCCACCACGCTGCGGTCTATGTCTCAGGGCAGGGCGACCTACAGCATGGAGTTCCATCACTATGCTGAAGCGCCGCGCAACGTGGCCGACGACATTATCGCCAGCCGCGTAAAAGCATAAGCTGTACTCAAAATGGGCGAGGTTATCTCGCCCATTTTTTTTATCTGCGAGTTAGTTCCCATCCGCTTTGCAACATCCCGTATATGTCAAAAAACACCTGAAGACCGCTCGACCATTCTGAATCAGAGCCATGTTCCGCTTCATTTTTACACAGATAATCCACGATATAGCCTTGTGCCTATATAGTATTTAACCTATATTGAAAAGGATGTCGTATGTGGTCGATAAAAATGACGGATACGTTTGATGCGTGGATCATGGCATCAGATGACATCACTAAAGCCTGTGTTATGGCGGCGGTAGTATTACTGAAAGAGAGAGGTCCTTTGCTCGGTAGACCTTATGCTGACACGGTGAAAGGGTCACAATACGCAAATATGAAAGAACTGCGTATCCAGCGCAAAGGTGATCCACTCAGGATCTTTTTTGCTTTTGATATCAGGCGCTGCGCCATCCTGCTCTGTGCGGGGAATAAAGTGGGCAATGAGAAGCGATTTTATGACGTTATGGTGCCCTTAGCGGACAACGAATTTCGAGCACACTTAAAGCAATTATCGGAAAAGGAGCAAATAGAATGGGTCGAACGCTAGAACAATGGATGGCTCAGGAGAAACCCGAAGTGGTGGCCGCAGCGCAGGCCATGGCCGATGAGATGCTGCTGAATATCCACCTCGCTGAATTGCGCGATCGGGTAAGGAAAACGCAGAACGAGATGGCGCAAAAGCTGGGTGTGAAGCAGCCGACCGTTGCCGAAATGGAAAAAAAAGGCCGTGATATCAAGCTATCTTCGCTCAAACGCTATGTTGAAGCGGCGGGCGGCAAGGTTCAGCTGGATGTTGAACTGCCGGACGGCTCCCATTTTAAAATTGCGCTCTAAAGAGTATTCGGGCAGGAAGACGGCCTATGCCGTCTCCGCCGGATAATCTATGCCTGCCCGGTTTCCTGCAAATGCCGCCACAACACTTTCTCGCCCTCGCGGCGGAAAACCACGGTAGACCAGCGCTCGGTGGTTGAGTCGTTCAGGGTCTGCGTTTCGCGGTAAAGCACGGCGGCACCGTGCTGCCATTCGTCTAGCAGAGTAAGGTTATCAACCTCAATGGCCAGTCCTTCACGGCTGCCGCCGCTGGTACTGAAAAAACCGCAAAGTGCAGGATAATCCAGCCGTGCACCGCTCAGCGCAATCATCGAATAATCGTCAGAAAAGCGTGTCAAAAGCGCCTCCAGTTCTCCCTGGCCCGCGCCAAGCCATTGCTCGATAGCAACGTGGGCCTCAATCACTTCCTTAAACCAGATATTCATTGCTCAGTATTCCTTTTGGATCAGTTGATTTTTAATCTGCTGATTATTCAGCCACAAAGAGTAAACCAGCGGGGCCAGCGTCCCGGCGGCGGCAAAGCTAAAAGTAAAAAGATAAGCTTGAGGCGCGGGCATCACATCCTGTAATACGGTCAGCAGCAGGCTCAGCAGCGCCACGCCAAAGCAAAAGCTCAGTTGGCGATTAATGTTCCACAGCGCGCTGGCTTCCGGCATCGCCTCCGAGGGAATAGAGATAAAAGCGGTGCTCTGCGCCGTGCTGCTGGAAAGGCTCCCGCCCAGGCCCATCAGGGCGTAAGCGGCTACCAGCCACGAGGCTTGCTCGCCGGAGTTGATTTGTGTCAGTAGCAAAATTCCCGCGGCCTGAAACAAGCCTCCGGCAGTAATCAGCGGGCGAGGGCCTAGGCGGTTAAACATCTTGCCGGTAAACGAAATCGCTACAAAAGAAGCCATCGCCCACGGCAGCATCAACATCCCCGTTTGGGTGGCAGACAGGCCCAGCTGCGTTTGCAGATAAACAATGCTGACCAGGCTGGTGCCCATAAAAACGCCAGGAATGCACTGGTAAACAAACATCGCATAGCGCAGCAGAGGGTCCGCCAGCAGCGGCAGGCTGAACAGCGGGGCCGGCTGTCTGCCGTTGCGGCGAATGAACTGCCACAAAATGAATGTACCGCCGACGAGCCACATAAATGCTGATGCATGCGCCGCCGGGTTTCCGGCCTGGGTGACGCCCAGCAAAATAGCGAACAGCCCCGCAGATCCCAGCATCAGTCCTTTAACGTCCAGCGGCTGACGGGCAGCCTGTTTCTCTGCGGATTTTAGCCAAAGTCCCGCGAGAGCCAGCGTCAGCAGCGCCAGCGGCAGACTCGAGAGAAATATCCAGCGCCAGCCGAAAGACTCCACAAGCAATCCGCCCAGCGTTGGCGAAAACGCCGGAGCCAGCAGCGCGACAAGCATAATGGCTGATGAAAGTTTTGCCCGTTCATGCACCGCGAATAGCTGCCAGGTCAGCGCCTGGCCGACGGGGATAAGCAGCCCGCCGCCCACGCCCTGCAAAATACGAGCGGCGACCAGCGCGTTCAGGCCAGGGGCGAGGCCGGATGCCAGCGTACCCAACGTAAAGAGCGCAAGTGAAAGCATAAACAGGCGTTTGGCACCCAGCCACTGGGTCAGCCATGCGCTGCACGGGATAACCAGCGTCAGGCCGCAAAGATAGCCGTGGCTTATCCACGCCAGTTCGCTGACCGGCGCATGCAGCTCTCTCCCCATTTCTGGCCAGGCGACGTTGGAGATAAACATATTGATTAAGTCGAGAAAAAAGCCGAGCAGATAAACGGCGGCGACCCTGTAGCGGTAAGGCATGGCGGCTCTCGTAAAAAAGAAAAGGCGATTTCAGCAGCTTTGGCGGGGCGGATAAATCCCGCTCCGGCTGATACACTGTCAAAAATAATTTGATAATCAGGCGAATTAGCATGCTTAACTTGCAGCGGGTGGCACAGTTTGTGGCCGTGGTGGAGGCCGGGGGATTTACCGCAGCGGCGCAATCAGCGCAGCAAACTAAAGCGGTGATTAGCTTTAACGTTCGCCAGCTTGAGGCGGAGCTTGGCGTTTCGCTCCTCGTACGCTCCACGCGCCGCGTGGCGTTAACCCAGGCGGGCGAGGTGTTTTACCAACGTGCTTTACAACTCTTAAGAGAAAGCGAAGCGCTGGTGGAAGACGTTCAGGGCCATCACGGCGGGTTTTCTGGCGAGCTGAGCATTTCGACAACGCCGGAATACGGCCAGGCAAAAGTTATCCCGGCGCTGAGCGCGTTTGGGCGGCTGCATCCGGGGTTGACTATCCGGCACGAGTCTTCATCTGCGCCGGTTAACCTTATTTCCGGGCAGTTTGACGTTGCCATTCGCCTCGGCAAGCTGATGGATTCGTCTTATCGCGCGGCGCTGATAGAGCGTTTTGATATTGTGGCGGTTGCCGCGCCGCAGTGGCTTGAGCGTAACCCGATCGGCAGCCTCGAGGCGCTGGCCGAAGCGGAATGGGTTATTCATCGTCGGCTGTCAACGCCGCGAGAATGGCAGGTTATTGGGCGAGATCGGGAAACGCGAGACCTAACGATAACCGGGCCAGCTCGCTTCATGACCGACACAGCAGCGGCGCTGATGGCTTTTGTAGTTCAGGGTTGCGGCGTAGGTTTACTGCCAGAATGGCTGGTGCGAAAAGCGATAGAACGCGGCGAGCTTCAATCCGTGCTGCCGGAATACCGTTTCCCGTCGCAGGGAATTTATGCGGTTTACCCGAACACGCGGCATGTTCCGGCGAAAGTGCGTGCGCTGATAGACTTTTTGCAGGAGTGGGAAAGTAACAGACCCGCTTAGCGGGTCCATTTTTAGGCTTACAAAGCTTTTTGAGCCTTGCCCTGCAAGGTTACAGCCGCTGGCGCAGAAGAAATCCCCGGCAGCTCAATCTTCAGGCCGAAGGTCAGCAGCGAATACAATACGCCCCCGGTCAGCATCGAGACGATAACGCCCAGGTTCGCCGTCGCGAAGACGCTGTGGCGGGTTTCTTCCGTCAGCAGGAAGCCAACCACGTGCGCGATGTAAGGATCGCCGGAAGTAATGGTGCCCAGCCCCACAATCGTTGCAATCCCCAGCGACAGCAGCGCCGTCCAGCGGCCGTCACGGCCACCAAATCCAGCTTTATTCGCCATCAATACATCCCAGCCCAGGCGCTTCTGTCGCAGGAAGTCGATCAGCTGAATCGCCCCGGCGGAGCCAATCACTACCGAAATCGAGGCCAGGAACGACTGGAAGGTCGCGAGGAATGAATCGGAAATAAACATCAGGTAAAACGCGCCGAAGCCGATGATGGCCGCGTTTAGCGTGGTGGTTGTGGCGCGGCTGGCCGGAATGCCCAGTGCCAGCAATGCGAGGCCGGAGCTGTAAACGCCGGTGATTGCCGCAGCCAACAGAGAAACGATAATCACGATGGAGAACGGCACGTAGAACCAGAACGGCAACAGGTTAGTCAGCGAGGCGATAGGTGACTGTGC
This sequence comes from Cedecea neteri NBRC 105707 = ATCC 33855, assembly GCF_001571265.1. Lineage (GTDB taxonomy): Bacteria > Pseudomonadota > Gammaproteobacteria > Enterobacterales > Enterobacteriaceae > Cedecea > Cedecea neteri. Next base: position 102,166 of record NZ_BCTL01000029.1, read on the forward strand.
CGCCGCGGTGCTCAGGTCCGGGTTGCTGTCGGCCAGAAACGCACCCAGCACCAGCAGAATGCTTACCGGTAGGGAAATGCCCGTCGTTGTCCAGAAAATAACTTTTGAGGCCTGCGTTTTCTTCGGCAAATACCGCGCGAAGTCGCCGCCGTAGTTCAGGAAGCCCAGGCCCACCATGGTCATCGCCATCACTACGCCGCCGATGTAAGTCAGCAGGTCGCCGTGGGCCGCGCTTTGTCCCAGCTTTTCCCAGTGAATATGCGGCAGCATCAGGAAGATAAAGATGATGCTCATAAACCCGGTCAGCCAGGCGATGTATTTCTCCACCTTCATGATCAACTGGTGGCCATAAATGGCGACCGACATGGTCAGTACCAGGCTGACGATGAACCAGCCGAGAATGCAAACCAGCGTAGGTTTGCCGTCCGCCAGCGCAAATGCCGCGGGCCAAAGTTTGGCAAACAGCGCCGCGCCGGTGGACGATGCGAGGGTAATAATGGTGATTTTCCAGCCCATATTGGAAATATAGGCAAACAGCGTCGGGAATTTATTGCCGTGATAGCCAAAGCAGAAACGGGTTTGGGTCAGCGTCGGCAGGCCGGTTCTTGGCCCGCCGACGGCCAGCACGCCCACCAGGCAGCAGGAAAGCAGGTAGCCGATGATCCCGGCGGTGATCGACTGCCAGACGCTTAGGCCCAATGAGTAAACGTAAATGCCGTAGGTCATCCCCAGAATGGAGACGTTCCAGGAGAACCAAATCGGGAACAGCCCCGATGGTTTGCCGTAACGTTCAGCTTCGGGCACGGCATTGACGCCGTTTGCTTCAACTTTTATGCCGCCAGAGGCCGGCTGGTGTGTAGAGTTTGTCATCGGAGAACCCTTATGGGAGAAATCAATCGCAGAGAATTGCGGTTTCTAAAGCGAGCTCAATCATTTTGTCTAACGTGTTTTGTAGTTCTTCTGCCGTTGGCTCTTCACCCGTAACGCTGCTTACGCAGGCTGTCAGCAGGCTCAGGGCTTTGGCGCGGTACTGCGCGGCGATGGTGAACAGCGCCGAGGTTTCCATTTCCACCGCAAGGATGTTCATCTTTTTGAGGGCAGGGAGCATGCCTTCGGGTTTGTCGTACAGCAGGTCGTTGGTGAAGGTGTTGCCGAACTGGGTCGGAATATTGTGTTTCTCAGCTGCCATCCAGCAGCGGCGCAGCAGGTCAAAGTCCGGTACGGCCGCGTAGTCGTAACCGCCAAAGCGGTCTCGGTTGACCGAAGAAGAGGTGCCCGCGCCGGTGGCGACAATCACGTTGCGCATATCGACGCTTTCATCCACCGCGCCACAGGTGCCGATGCGAATAAGCTGCTTAACCCCAAACGCGTTAATCAGCTCATGGACGTAAATCGATACGGACGGAATGCCCATCCCGTGCGCCATCACGGAAAGGCGCTTGCCTTTGTAATAGCCGGTAAAGCCGAACATATTGCGGGTATCGCACACGCGCTTTGCATCGGTTAAATACGTCTGCGCGATGTACTGCGCGCGCAGCGGGTCGCCGGGCATGATCACGGTTTCGGCAAAGTCGCCGGGGTTGGCGTTAATATGTGGCGTCATCTGACGATCTCCTGGCTGGTTTCATGCAGCTAAGATAGAAACCCCGTCGCTTGCAGAAAAAGGCAAATGTCCGACCGGGCCGACGGCGATCACAAAATTGATTTTTGCTCCGGAAAGAAAAGAGAAACGCCAGGGCTGGCAAGGGATGAGTAAAACGCGGAGTATTGACAATACCGAGGGACGATAGTTAATCTCAGCCGCCTTTTTCGCCGCAGAGTCTGGCGAAACAGGCAATACTTGACGAGTTAGTGACCTTATTGAGCTGCGTGGCAGCCCTGCCGGAGAGCGACAACACCATGAATATTATTCAGCAATTCGCTCAGCGCGGGCACCAGATCCTGCGCGATGCCGTGTACGCCGCGCCGCTTAAAAGCAAAGAGATCGGCCCCGACGAATTTATTCTGCGCCAGGGTGAGGAGATCAAAGCGCTCTACTGGATAACGCTCGGCGAGTACACCATGCACTATAACGCCGAAAACGGGAAAGCGTTCAGCCTGGGACAGCGCTTTGTCAGTGATACCATCATCGGCGAAATTGAATATCTTACCCACACGCCGAGCCAGTTCTCCGTCGTGGCCCACGATAGCATGACGGTAAAAGTCATCCCGCTGGCGATGATGGACACCATCCTGACCAGCCACGCGGAAGTCGGCGTCTGGCTCAGCCAGTTGCTTTCTACCAGCTACCAGCGCGGAATGGCGAGAACCATGGAACGTTTCCTGCAGCCGTTGGTGTTTAACATTGTGGCCGACCTGTATGAGCGCCATCAGCAGAACAAACCGCTGGTGGACTTCTCGCAGGTGTCCCGCGAGGCCGAACGCTTTGGCTGCTCCGAAAGAACCTACCGCCGGGTGATAAACCAGCTGATAGAAGAGCACTACATTCAGAAAGTGGCGCATGAGTTCGTGATTTGCGACATAGAGAAATTCCGTCAGGTGCTGACCCATCCAGGGCGCATTGCCTAGCAAAATTTATGTAGCAAACGGCTAAAAAGCCGGGAAAAAACGATGATAGACTCCGGCAATACGTTATCCACCGTGGAGCAGAGCAGTGAGTGAGTTAGTCGAAAACCAGAACGCGTTTAAGCATGCTTTTAATCATGCACTTTTGCAGGAAATCGCCAACTTAATCGCGCAGCGCTATCCCGCCTTTAACGTCGATGTCTTTCTAAAAAAAGCAGAGAAGCTGGATAAGCTGGAAATGAAGGCCAGGGTCCAGTCAATCCGCGATGCGCTGGCGGCGGAACTGCCGCAGGACTACCCGGCTGCATTGGGCGTAGTGGTCTCCGTGCTAAAAGAGCATAAGCTGCGCGGCTTTGCCGTCTGGCCGTTTGCAGAGTTTATTCAGGTTTATGGCCTGAACCACCCGGAAATCTCCCTCGAAGCCCTGAAAGTGGTCACCGTTTGTTTTACCGCCGAATGGGCCGTAAGGCCTTTTATCAAGCTGGATCCCGATGCGACCATGCGCTTTCTGCTCAAATGTGCGCAGGACGAAAGTGTGGACCTCCGCCGCTGGGCTTCGGAAGGCACACGCCCGCGCGTGCCGTGGGGCGAAAAGCTGCATCTGTTTATCAAAGACCCGGCGGGAACAAGAGCGATTCTGGACGCCCTGAAGTTCGACCCAGAGCTGTACGTCCGAAAGAGCGTGGCCAACCACCTGAACGACATCACCAAAGATCACCCGGACTACGTAATTCAGCTCCTGCAAAGCTGGCAGCAGCAGGCGAAACAGTCCGGCAGTGAAGACGTAAAAAAAGTCGCGTGGATAACCCGCCACTCGCTGCGTACCTTAATTAAGAATGGTCATCCGGATGCGCTGGCGCTAATCGGCGTGCAGCACGGCGCGGACGTCGTGCTGGATGCCTTCCTCATCAAGCAAAAATCGATCGCCCTCGGCGAAAATCTGGAATTTAAAGTCAGCCTGCGCTCAACCAGCGATGCCCCGCAAAATATCGTGGTGGATTACGTGCTGCACTTTATGAAAGCCAACGGCAGCACCGCCCCGAAGGTCTTCAAGCTCCGCGCGTTCGAACTCCCGGCCGGAGGCATAGTCACCATAGAGAAAAAGCACGCGGTGAAGAAAATCACCACCCGCCAGTATTACTCCGGCGTGCAGCGGATCGAGATCCAGGTCAACGGCAAGGTGCTTGGGGGAGAGGAGTGGGAGCTGAATTTATAACGTTATAGCTTATTCAGATAATGCAGCCTTGTGGCTCGGGGCTGCATTACCCCGGCAGGTATCCGTTGAAAACTCGCGTGGCAAACACCTGAATTACCTCTCTCTTATTCTTAATTCAGCAAATTTAACCGCCAATAGCTGAAGTCCTTCCCCCAAAAAATAAAGCAATATAGAAATAAAGAGGCGTGGAAAATTATTGTGGGCCAACCCTGCGGATTTTGCGTTGTTAAATTTATTAACAGGATTAATAAAAACTTAATTCATACGCTTAAGCTTTTCATTGCAGGGGATCTGGCTATTCTTTGCCTCGTCTCAGATTCTAATCTTTCTGCTGTAGTTCTGGATACTGGATAATTGGATAGGATAATTGGATAAAGGATATACGCATGAAAAATAAACTTATCGCATTAGGCGTACTGTCAGGTATGTTTTTAGCCTCAGGCGCCCTGGCTGCGCCAGAGTGGATTGGTGGTAGCACTCAGGCTACAGCCTCGTTTACGGTAAATAAGTTTTCAGAGTTAAAATTTAGCTCAAGCACCGCGAATAAATTTGACGGACTTATCAAGGCTGGTGAGCCGTTATTTGATCTTACGGTGAATGCGCCGCAAGGTATGCAAGTAGCTATAGCTGGTGTGTACTCGGGATTAGGGAGTGCCGGAACTATCGTCAATGATGATGGAGTAACTTCTCAAACTGAAGTAATAGGCATTATTAAAGATAAAAGTATGATAACCCTAAAAGGGATCGATTATGTTCCGAGTGGTGTCACCACAACAAATGCAAATGCTGCTGTTGTCGACGGGACTGGCGCTGATATTAATATTCCATTCGTCGCTTTTAGGGATAATCTATCACCTATGCCGGGTAAATACAATTATACCTTTATTGCACAGGCATTTACCGAGTAACCGCTGGAAAATCTTCCGTTTGTCCGTCTGGCAATGCCAGACGGAGTTTTTAATTAATCTTAAGCACCAGACGTCTAAAAGGTCTGATAGTGAACAGTGGGCCTTAATCATCTTAATTCACATCTTAAAGTTATAGGGTTGCGGCGCATTTTGCTAATCTCCGCCATTTCAGAGAGGTTAGGTATGGAAAATAAACGCTTTACGCTAAGTATGTTCTCAGCCTTGTTTTTAGCATCAGGCGCGTTGGCCACCCAGCCCGAAGGGGGTTCCGGGACAATAGTGACCGCCACAACCGATCTCACGGTCAATCAGTATTCAGCCCTTGAATTCTATGCGGATGACCCGAAAGTATTTTCGGGGCATATAAATAGCGGGGATGTGGTCGCGACGCTGAATGTTAAACTGCCGGGCGCACCGGAAGGTATCAAGGTCGCTATAGCGGGAGAAAGAACCCCTATATCCAGAAATGGTTCTACTGTTACCGTCGAAACCGAGACGGGAGGCATCGTGGCCTCGCTTGATAATACCACCGCAAGCTATGTAATAAAGGAAGCAGAGTACCTTCCATCACGCGCCAATAGAGCGGCGGGCTCAAGTGCTATTATTGTTGATGGTGATACCACCCTTATCTTTAAAGCAATCAGTGATTATACTCCCCCGCCAGGAACATATTCCTATAGTTTTGTAGCGCAAGCATTTTTTGAGTAACCACTAAATATCTTCTTTTATCCGAATGGCAATATTATACATTGCTATTCGGTGTCTTTATTTCATTCACGCAAAGCATAACCCTATTCAGACGTAAAAATCTAACTCAATGGACTGATTTCTCTCGTGCAAAATTTCCGAATAATTTTTTCACGTATGAAATGATACATGTCTGGCAGCATCAGCGAGGGATCTGGGGGCGCACTCGCGGGGCTTTCTCCTCGGCCGTACACTTATGATCTGCAGAAATCGACGCTGCTAGATCTGCTTTACTGTTGATAAATCCGATGTGTTAAGCCGTTATTCGATTTCATCTTTTCAGGATGGTTACGATAAAGATCTTGCCACCGTTGAGTTCAAACACCTCACTTATCCAGATACCTGTATAAAGGTTCCGCTTACCCACGGCTACATCTATCAAACGTCGTATACGCTGAATCGCAAAGTCTATCGATATGGTTTTTTCATCGACAATAACGGATTAATCACCGAACCTGGCGGTGGGAAGTAACGCTTTTGCCTGAACCACCAT